>NZ_JBRECM010000002.1:0-994515 GCF_052906305.1 Paenibacillus sp. SER-28
CTTTGATACCTACGAATGGCCTCCAATTTCTCATCTAAACTGAATTTAGGCAAAAAACTGCACCTCCATTGTTAGTCGTGTCTAACAAATGGGGTGCAGTTCAGGAGCAACATGGCTGCTTTTTTCCAATAAGAAATCTTACGTTTCCAGTTTCTTTAAAATTGATTTTAACTTGTCACTTAAATGCTGTGGATAGAATTGCAAAGGAACATATGGACGTTGTGCTGCTTTCAACGCTTTATACACGTCAATTTGACCATACCCGAAATATTTGTCATGCCCTGGTGTGCCCAAGTCAATTACGCTGCTTCTCATTAATTCCATTACCTCTTTGTTGGTCAGATCGGGGTTAATGGATCGAATCAGTGCAGCAAGCGCTGATACATGGGGACTGGCCATGGAAGTGCCCGACAGTGCAGCATATTGATTCCCTGGGTACGTACTGGCGATACTTGCACCTGGAGCCATGACGTCTACATAATCTCCATAGTTAGAAAAGGAAGCACGGTGCATAGAAGAATCTGTAGCGGAAACGGCAAATACTTCTGGATACGCTGCTGGATAGCCAGGTCGTTCCGTATTGTCATTACCTGTGGCTGCAACTAATACGACATCTTTATCATAGGCGTATTTGATCGCATCATGCAAAAATTCAGCTTGTGCGTAATTGCCCAGACTCAAATTGATGACCTTGGCCCCATGATCAGCTGCCCATATAATACCTTCTGCAACCGAGTAAGTCGTACCGGAGCCAGATTGGTCAAGTACCTTAATCGGCATGACTTTGTTGTACCATGTCATGCCAGCGACCCCCTCAGCATTATTCACGAGGGCAGAAATGATGCCGGCGACGTGCGTTCCGTGACCGACGTCATCATAAGGTTTTTCAGACGGGTTTACCACGTTATGCCCTGAAAGGATTTGACCTTTTAGGTCGGGGTGATCCAAATCTACTCCCGTATCTACGACAGCGACAATTACATCCTTGCTGCCTTTGCTTAATTTCCAACCCCGGTTGGTTTCCGTAGCCGGCAGATTCCATTGATAGCGGGAAAAGAGCAAATCATTGGGGATAGAGCTGTCGGCTTGGATAGGTGTTTTCTCATTGGTTAGATACATATAGTGAGGCTCGATATAAAGCGGGTTCCACTTTCTTGAAAAATATTGCTTTAGCTCCTTGAAGTTCATCTTATCCGAATGAAATACATAGGTATAACCAAGCTTGCGGCCTGGCGCACAGTGTAAATCTGCTGCAATTTCCTGCAGTTGTCGTGAATCAGGATTGTGACGGAAGCGAACGACAATTTCGTTTTCAAAATAATGACTTGCATTTTCGTTGTCGTGGCCCGTCTTGACAGTAATATCGTGCAATGTGTCGGGATGTACGGATTCGATTTTGTAGCTGCCTTCTTTTGGATAGGGAATCAACCGCAAATTCTTACGCTGATGCTTCTCCACGTCACGCAATACTTGCTGACTAACCAGGGCAGCAACACCACATGTTCCGTCAGCCGATGGTTCTGCCATGACAAAATATTTACCGCCTTCAGCCTGAAATGCAGCAGATTCGTAGGATTTATTTTGCATAACGGAACGGCGAGCCGCGGCCAAACTGCTTTTAATTTGAGGATGACTCAGCAGACGAGCTTGTGATTTACCGCCCGTATAGGTGCTCGTGTTCCCGTCGCGTGTGTGAATCCACAGTAACGTATGAAGATGACTGTGCGATTGCTGGAGCGTGCGGGTAAACTGCCTTTTCTGATCAGCAGTTTTACCATCAAGCTCCCGCATCACGTATTGAATATCCTGCCTTGCATCCATGCGTGTGAGGGTATCCGTAGCGGACAGGTCCAAAGCCAACATTCCTTTTTTGAGCTGCTTCTCTTGCTGTGGCACCATCTTGGCCGTATATTCGGGCTGCGGTGTATGGCGGTGATCACGGGAAGGCAGCATCAGTGTGATGAGAAGCACCCCGGCAGCTGCTCCGAGCAGGGGTTTTAACCATTTTCGCCGAGACATGGGACCGTCCTCCTTGAGTATTCATAAATTTATGGTTTAGCGTGAGGAGGTTGGCATGTTTTTATACCTTTCAATGCTCATTTGTGGTAGGATAAATACTGAAAATTACAGCTCTTTCGGTTAGAAGGGACTATTTTCGGGTAATCAAATTGATGAACAAGCAACAAATAAGGGGGAGCTGCCTTGATGTCAGCAGTCAACGTACAAAAATTATGTGAGTCGGCGCAGGAGAGACTGAAAACTGCCGTGAAACGGGTGGAAACATTCCTCAATGAGCATGCTCTGCCGCAACTTGCTGCAGATGGCAATGAGGAGTCCGTGCTTTTTTACAAAGGCCTTTTGTCGGATCTCCGTCATGTCCTTGTTTTTTCCGAAGTATCTTATGAAAAGCTGGGTGTGGCTTTACGCCGTGCCAATTTTGACGTCGATTTTGCGGAAAAGGCATTGTATAACGTTTACCATGACTGCGTGAACAGCTTTTTTTATCCCAAAAATGAATCTTACGCAGAGGATGGACGCTATGCGTATACGGGACAAGATGCTATTCGCTTCCGTAAAACGCCAGTGCCAGCCGCTCGCGAAGTGATCATGGACATTACGAAAAATTTTGAAGAATTGCGTGATGATCTGACTTATTATGAAAGTGACTATTTGACTCAGCGCCGGATGCAGACTCGACGTACTCATGCCTAAAGCATTCAACGGGGAAGATCATTTCTAATCAAAAACTAAAACAAGACAAGCAAGCCGTTTTCTACTTGCTTCCTGCCATTTTGGAGGAGGTGAAGGAAGCGGCTTTTTTCGTATGTCACCAACTGCCATATACCATGAACGCATAGGTGCAGGGTAGCGGGGGGACAATGTATCCGAGGTGATAATCATGAGCCAAGAGGCCAAGCCAATCGTTAAGTGTAGCGTAGCCAATTGCCATTATTGGGGAGAAAACAACTTTTGCAAGGCAGATTTGATCATGATTGAAGTTGATGGTCATGCCGGTAAGAAATTTAAAGAAGAATATGCGGGAGAAAGCTTCAGTTCAGAAGAACGTGATAAGGCTGCCACGTCAGCCGCAACCTGTTGCCACACTTTTAAGCCGAAGTCCGTGTAAATTTTATTGCGCGATTCATTTCGCATTTGGAGGTGCAGTTTATTATGGAAGATCATGAAAATGACAAGCATCAGAGTAAAGAGCATGTTAGCCGCGAACGTGTAGATTACCCCCGTCACATTCATGAACGATCTGCCAAGCGCCGTAATGATCGTGAGGAATATGCAGCAGAGGTTGCTCCCGGCTCAGCTGTGACTCGACATGAGGTTAAGGGTGAAGAGCAGGTTATAAACAATAGTGGCCGTATTTCTGGCTATATTGGTCTGGCTGCAGGAATTGCCTCATTATTTATGTGGTCAATTGTGCTGGGACCTATTGCTGCAGTTTTAGGTTTTTTTGCTTATGTGAATGGCAGCAAAACGACCGGCATTTGGTCGATTGGTCTTGGGGCGCTGGCGACATTGAGTTATTTTGCTTTTATCCCGTTTGTTCGTTGACCCTACTGGAGAACAAGCTCAGTTTTCTTTTGTATATCCGAGAAAAATCATCTTAGTGATATAATTACATTAAAGCTGATTTATAAAGCTCCGCTGTCTTTTCGACAGAAACGGAGCTTTTTTTCATTAAAAGGTATGGAAGTACATAGTAAAAAGTTGTATCATAGCAGTAATGACAAGCTATTTGGGATATAACAACTATAGAAAGTTGGGAACACCACATGCAAATTGATCCGCGCGTGTCCAAGTCCATGTTAGACATGCAGCTGTTAAATAATATGAGTGCTACAACCCAGACGGGTACAACGGACGCTTTTTCCGGATTACTGGAACAAGTAGGTCAATTGGAAACAGATGGTGCTGTGACACGAGAAAATTCAAGTGATGTTACCAGAGACGAAAACGGTTTGCTATGGCTTCAATTGGGACCTTCGAGGGGAACGGCTTCGTCATTGTACCGCGCTCCTTCCAGCACAGCAACAGACGGACCCACAACACCTACAGCATATGATGATTTGATTAACGAGGCTAGCCAGAAATACGGCGTTCCAGTAGCGTTGATTAAAGCGGTTATTGATACGGAATCTTCGTTTAATCCGTCGGTCACTTCTTCGGCCGGAGCCAAAGGGCTTATGCAGCTTATGGATGCTACGGCTCAAGGCCTGGGAGTCAGCGACCCATATGATCCTGTTCAAAATATTGATGCCGGTGTTCGTTATTTGTCCTACCAGATTAAACGATTTAACGGACAAGAAAATATGGCGCTGGCTGCATATAATGCAGGTCCCGGACGGGTGCAGCGGCTTGGTGTAAATAGTGATGAACAGTTAATGGCTGTACTGGACAAGCTTCCGGTGGAAACGCAAAGATATATTACCAAAATTCAAAATGCACGTGAAAAATATACGATCTAAGCCCTATAGCTTACAACGAAAAAGTGCGTAATTTCAATTAGATTAGGTCCGCAGACAGGATCAATATGGGGAAAGGGTGTCGCTATAATGTAGCGGCCTTTCCCTGTTTTGGTCTTTTTTTGTTGCAGCAGTTATAGAGCGGAAAAGGGGAGTGCAATGAAATATTTTGATTATGCCGCGACAACTCCGCCTTTTGAAGAGGTGATTACAACAGTTGCCGAGATCATGAGACGCCACTACGGGAATCCATCCTCGATGCATCGATATGGAGAGGATGCGGATAAGTTACTTAAGCGTTCGCGCGAAGTATGTGCTGCGGCTTTGGAAGTGTATCCATCAGAGATTGTCTTCACATCTGGGGCAACGGAAAGCAACAATCTTGCTATCAAGGGAGCAGCTTTGCAGTATCAGACCAGAGGCAAGCATATTGTTACTGTATCGACAGAGCACCCGTCGGTGTATGAAGCTTGCAGACAACTGACAAATCTGGGATTTGAGGTTACATTTTTACCTGTCGATGCAGAAGGGCATGTGAGCGCCGAACAGGTTTGTGCCGCTGTCCGTAAAGATACGATTTTAGTCAGTATCATGCATGTCAATAATGAGACGGGAAGGGTGCAACCGTTGCATGATATCGGAGTTGCGCTGAAGAAACAGTTCCCCCGTGTACTATTTCATATTGACGGTGTACAGGGGTTTGGAAAGCTACCGGTTGATATCCGGGGATGGCAGGCTGATCTGTACAGCCTCTCTGCGCATAAGTTGCGTGGACCCAAAGGTGCTGGACTACTATTCGTTCGGGAAGGTGTAGAGCTTTTCCCACTGCATAGTGGCGGCTCTCAGGAGCAGGGTTTTCGTGCAGGTACGGAAAATGTACCGGTGCTTGTCGGTATGTCTAAGGCGATACGGTTGGCGGGCGAACGGCAAGTAGAGACAGCACGCCGTATGACCGAGTGGAGAGAACGGGTGGTCGCAGAAGTGAAGACACTCCCTCAACTGCGGCTGAATAGCGGGGAAGAAGCGCCGCATATTGTCCACTTTTCGTATCCGGGCATGAAAGCCGAGGTAATGCTGCATACGCTGGAGCAATTAGGTGTGGTAGTATCCACCAAATCGGCTTGCTCTTCGAAATTGGCTGAACCCAGTCGGGTGCTGCTGGCGATGGGATGCAATGAGGCAGAAGCGTCTGGCGGCATTCGTATCAGCTTCGGTGATGAACATACGGAACAGGATATCGATGAGCTTATACTTGCACTGCGAAAGGCTGTAGCCAAGCTGGAATCCCTTGAAAGGTGGAAACGTTAAAATGCACTATGATATGCTGTTACTTCGCTTTGGTGAATTTACATTAAAAGGGAAGAATCGGACTCGTTTTGAAAAGGCAGTACTGAATCACGTGAAGCTGCTGCTCAAACCCTTTCCCGGTGCTTCTTTGCGGAAGGAATTTGGACGGATTTATGTGGTTCTTGGAGGAGAGCCTTATGAACAGATCATTCAGGTGTTACAAAAAGTGTTTGGCATCACGACAATAAGTCCTGTCAAAATGGCTCCTGTCGAGCTGGGTGCTATCATTGAGACCGCTGTAGCTTTGATGCGTGAGCTGAATGTGACCGAGGGAACGACGTTCAAGGTAAATGCCCGCAGAGTATGGAAGGAGTTTGCTCATTCCTCACAAGAGATGAATCATTTAATTGGTTCTCCTATATTACGAGAGTTTCAAGCGTTGAGGGTCGATGTACATCAGCCAGATATTGAGTTACGTGTGGAGGTTAGAGAGCAGGCGGCCTATATATTCAGCGATGTTATTATGGCTGTAGGGGGCTTTCCGTTAGGAACGAACGGTAAAGCTATGCTGCTGCTGTCTGGTGGAATTGACAGCCCGGTAGCAGGATGGTCTTCCATGCGTAGAGGATTGGAAATCGAATGTGTACATTTTTATAGCTATCCATTTACAAGTGAACGTGCGAAAGAAAAGGTTATTGATTTGGCAAGGGTATTAGCAGGCTATGCGGGTCGGATCAAAATCCACCTTGTACCGTTTACAGAGGTGCAGACGGCCTTTACGCGCACTGGACAGGATAATCTGATTATTACGCTAATGAGACGGTCTATGCTGCGAATTGCAACGATGCTGGCTGAGCGTGAAGGAGCACTGGCACTCGTGACAGGCGACAGTCTGGGGCAAGTCGCTAGTCAAACGTTATCCAGCATGAATGTGATTGGCCGCTCGACAGAATTACCATTGCTACGACCTCTCGTAATGATGGATAAACAGGAGATCACGGAAATCGCAAAGCAGATTGGCACCTACGATCTATCGATACTCCCCTATGAGGATTGCTGCACATTGTTTGTTCCTAAATCCCCAACGACCAATCCAAATTTGTGGGTTGTTCAAAAAATTGAAGCCTCTATTCGGGATTTAAATGTGTTGATTGAACAGGCTGTGGCTACAACAGAGACGCTTGTCCTGGAGGCAGGCGGAGCTATAGAGGGGCGCAAAGAGGAAGTTATACAGGAAGATTGGTTTTAAACAAAAAGGCAGACCCGCCAGCTATTTTGGGTCTGCCTTTTTATTTTAATTAAAACAGTTTTTGAATGATTTTAGACGGCTTTTTCTCGACTGGACACTGCTCTGCGATTTTGAAGATATCCTGTGAGCAAAATACCTGCCATGACTGCGGCAATAAACAAGATACGCAGCGCAGGGTGCTCAGTAAAGTAGGGTTCCAGCTTACGTTCTTCAGTAATCATATTAGAGGCTGTATAACCAAGCACAGCCGATCCTAAATAGATAATCCAAGGGAATTTATTGATCAACTTGATAAAAAGAGTGCTTCCCCATACAACGATCGGTACGCTGATTAATAGTCCCAGCACTACAAGGAGCAAATGCTGCTGGGCCGCGCCAGCAACAGCAATCACGTTGTCCAGACCCATAGCCGCATCGGCTACAACAATCGTGCGGATAGCACCCCATAACGTTGTTCCCGCTTTGACTTCGGTATGGTCCTCCTGGTCTACGAGCAACTTATACGCGATCCAGACTAACATGACACCCCCGATGAGTAACAACCATGGTACTTGAAGCAACCAGAGTACCACAATGGTGGCTGCTATGCGAATGAGAAGGGCACCACCGGTACCGTACAGTATCGCTTTTTTTTGCGTTGCAGGAGGCAGCTTTCTGGCGGCAAGTCCAATTACAATCGCATTATCTCCTGCGAGCAGAAGGTCAATAAATATCACATTAAGCAGTAGCCAAAAGAACTGAAGTCCGGACATATCAATCGTTCTCATCTCCCTGATTAAACATCCTAAAATCATTGTATGTTGTTTATTTTAATACCCGTTTTTCGGAAATACGATTCATTATATTGCTGTTTGTTATTGATTTCAAGGTCTTTGCTCAACAAATTTGACATCAATTTTTAATAAATGATGACTTATTTGACAAGGCTTATAAGCATAGCCTCGTCCTATTTCGCATACAAGTAGGATGGGGGTGTTTGTACACATGGAGCATATCATTTTGCTGTTGAAAATATTAATGATTAATTTGGTGTTAAGCGGTGATAATGCAGTTGTTATAGCCATGGCGAGCAAAAACTTGCCTGCAAGGCAGCGGAGTCAAGCTATATGGTGGGGGGCAGTCGGAGCAGTCCTCCTGCGCTGTGTTTTGACTTTTGTAGCTGTCATTTTGCTGGGCGTACCCTTTATTCAGGCGGCAGGCGGTCTACTTCTGTTATGGATTGCGTTTAAGCTGCTTTATGAGAATGAGGATCATGTGGGAGTAAGAGCAGAAACAACCATATGGAAGGCTATACAGGTGATTCTGGTAGCGGACTTTGTGATGAGTCTAGATAATGTATTAGCTATTGCAGCCCTAGCAGATGGGGATATCGCCATTATTGTCATTGGTATTGCGATTAGCATTCCAATTGTCGTCTGGGGCAGCAACGTGATTGCGATCTGGCTTCATCGGTTCCCTGTACTTGTTTTGCTCGGATCTGCAATCCTGGCTTTTACGGCAGGAGAAATGCTACTGCGTGATCCCCGATTGGGTGTATGGTTAGCAGGTACGGGAGAGCTTATACATGCATGTTTACCGGGACTCTTGGCAACAGCAGTTGTCGTTGCAGGTATATATCGTCAGTTACGAGCTCGCCATATTTGAACGTAGTTTTTTTGGAAAACATCGGCTAAAATAGACATAGAGTTTTTGCAAATGCCAGGTTTACTCGGTTTTTGTAAAGACTCTATATTCACAAAAATATACTTAAAAACAATCACATTAAGAGACCTAAAAACAAATTCAGCAAACAAAGGAGACCACGATGAATTCCGGAAAAGAGCGTATGATCGGAGTGGGCATTGTTGCCGTAGGACTGATTATTTTGTTGGGGAAACTGGGGGCGTTCTCCTTTTTGGGACGAAACTTTTGGCCTTTGCTGTTTTTAATACCTGGAATCGTACTGCATGCAATGTACATAAAGCGTAAAGTTTCACCCTTTATGTTGCTGCCGGCAGGGATTTTGTCGGTTTATGGCTTCTTATTTTTGCTCTGCAATATTTGGGGCTGGCATTTAATGGCCTATTTATGGCCCTTGTTACTTCTAGGTGTGGCGATTGGATTATGGGAGTACGCCATTAATGATATTTCGCTTTCTCGCAATGTATATACAGGGGGCGTAATATTGGGCTTGGTATCGGTGCTTTTATTGGTTATTACCTCCCTAAGAACGGGTATCATATATGTTATTGCAGTTTTACTGATTGGCGCTGGAATCTGGTTGGTCCTAGACAACCGTGGCAAACGCAAAAGGTAAACGACAAGCTGTGAGATTTTATGGCGGTAAATTACGGAACAGGCAATAATGTCTTGCTTTATGACATATTTCAACTATAATATAATGGATATGATAAGAGCGTCGGAATGATTTCTGACGCTTATTTTAAGGTTTTCACGCGAATCGGAGAGAGAAGCTGTCTGTACAAAGCCTGAAACATATAGAAGGCTGGCAGGGAGTGGGCCTAAAGAACGATTGTTAGCCTTGAATCAGCACTGCTTCAGGATAGAGACACTATTTTGATATACGGAAAGGATATGGATACAAACCATGCATGCTAGAGAAAACATTCGCAATATTGCGATTATTGCCCACGTCGACCACGGAAAAACGACGCTTGTCGACAAGCTGCTTCAACAGTCCGGAACATTTAGAGAACACGAGGCTGTTCAGGAGCGCGCCATGGACTCCAACGATCTGGAGCGTGAACGCGGTATTACGATTTTGGCTAAAAATACAGCTATCACTTACAAAGATTATCTGATTAACATTGTAGATACACCGGGGCACGCCGACTTTGGTGGCGAAGTGGAACGGATTATGAAAATGGTTGACGGTGTTTTGCTCGTCGTTGATGCTTACGAAGGTTGCATGCCGCAAACGAAATTCGTACTGCGTAAAGCGTTGGAGCAAAATCTGACGCCAATCGTTGTAGTAAACAAAATTGACCGTCCGGCAGCTCGTCCGGCAGAAGTTATTGACGAAGTACTGGATCTGTTCATCGAGCTGGGTGCGAATGACGAGCAATTGGAATTCCCTGTTGTGTACGCTTCGGCGCTGAACGGTACATCCAGCATGGATGCTGAAAAGCAAGACGATAACATGCAAGCATTGTACGAAACAGTTGTAGAGCACATTCCGGCTCCAACTGAGAAAGTAGATGAGCCTCTTCAATTCCTCGTAACACTGATGGACTATAACGAATACCTTGGCCGAATTGCAGTAGGTCGTGTAAACCGCGGTATCATCAAGCAGGGGCAAGCAGTCACAGTTATGCAGCGTGATGGTAGCAGTAAATCAGCGCGTATTGAGAAGCTGTTTGGCTTCCAAGGTCTGAAACGTATTGAAACTGACCAAGCGGGCGCTGGTGACATTGTGGCGATTGCGGGAATTAAAGATATCAACATCGGTGAAACCATTGCTGATCCAAATCATCCTGAAGCATTGCCTGTACTGAAGATTGATGAACCAACACTGCAAATGACCTTCCTGGTTAACAACAGCCCATTCGCAGGTCGCGATGGTAAGTGGGTAACATCACGTAAATTGCGTGAGCGTCTTCTGAAAGAACTCGAAACGGATGTCAGCTTACGTGTTGATGAAACAGATAGCCCAGACGCCTTTATTGTATCCGGACGTGGTGAGTTGCATCTGGGTATCCTGATTGAAAACATGCGTCGTGAAGGTTACGAACTGCAAGTGTCCAAGCCGGAAGTTATCGTCAAGGAAATTGACGGTAAGAAAATGGAGCCAATCGAACGTCTCCTTATTGATATTCCGGAAGAAAGCATGGGCGCGGTTATGGAAAGTTTGGGCTCCCGTAAAGCCGAAATGGTTAACATGATTAATAACGGCACCGGACAGGTTCGCTTGGAATTCTTGATCCCTGCACGTGGTCTGATCGGCTACACTACAAACTTCCTGACTTTGACTCGTGGTTATGGCGTAATGAACCATGCGTTTGACAGCTATGGACCATTTGTTGGCGGTCAAGTAGGTGGACGTCATCAGGGTGTACTCGTGTCAACGGAAAACGGCAGCTCTACTTTTTATGGTATGCTGGGCGTGGAAGACCGCGGTATTTTGTTCCTGGAGCCAGGTACTGAAATCTATGAGGGTATGATCGTTGGGGAGCACACACGTGATAACGACATTGTCGTTAACATTTGTAAAGAAAAACAACTGACAAACGTTCGTTCAGCAACAAAAGACGATACAGTTAAACTGAAAACACCTGTTATTTTCTCTTTGGAGCAGGCGCTAGAATATCTGAATGATGATGAGTATTGCGAAATTACACCTAACGCTATCCGTTTGCGTAAAAAGATCTTGAACAAAGGTGAACGCGAGCGTGCGGAGAAACAACGTAAAACAGCACAAGCAAATATGTAATTGATTGGATTGGTCTTTGGCCACAGCGGCGACGCCCGGGAACGGGATGCGCCGCTGTGTGTGTTTTAGGATTGTAAACTTGGAGAAAGCTATATTTCTCAAAACGCAGGAAAAGGTGTTGAAGCATGAGTAATCTTTCGAACGGATTGCCTCCCCGGACACAAAGCGGGAAAAAATCCGCCAAACCGAAAAAAACGAAAAAGAAAAAAAGCTTTTTCAGATCGTTTATGAAGTTTGTCTTGTTTCTGCTTATTATAGGTATTTTGGCAGCAGGTGGTTATACCTACTATATTTACAATCAGGTAGAAGAAGTTTTGGATACGGGGATCAACAAGGAAGTACCCAAAACACAATTGGCAGAAGCTAAGCCTTTGACTATCTTATTGCTAGGAACCGATTACCGCCCTGATCATCCGACTTATTTGTCCGACGTTATTATGGTAGCTACGTTGAACCCTAATACCAAATCGTCTACCATCGTGTCCTTACCGCGCGATACGCGTCTAGAAATGGATGGATATAAACCTCGCAAGTTGAATGAGTATTATCCGGTGTTTAAGGCTAGAGAGAAAGAATCTGGCGAAGTTGCTGAAGAACAAATGAAGAAGATGATTGGCAAATATTTAAACATTGATATTGATTATGTGACGGTTATTAACTTCCAGGGCTTTAGAGATGTAGTAGATAATTTGGGTGGCGTAGATGTGACGGTTGATAAAAACATGTGTTATCGTGACCGTGCAGATGGTACCGATATTAACCTGACAGTTGGAGCCAAGCATTTGAACGGTGATCAGGCTCTTGATTTTGTTCGCTACCGCAAATCGAATTGTCGTCCGAGAACAGCTGAATCTGACGATTTTGATCGTAATCGTCGACAAAATCAGGTGCTTCATTCCCTAATTGACCAAATGCAATCCTTTAACGCTTTGACCAAGTTTAGTGCAATTATTAAATCGGTTGATAAGAATATGATGACAGATATCGAGTCACAGCAAATGAAAAATATCGTACAAACCTATTGGAATATTTCCAAGCAAAATGTGAAATACAATCCTGTAGCAGGAACGTGGCGTAGCCCGTATGTGTACATTGATGAGCAACAGCTCGATTTGGCCAAGCAAGCGCTACAAGAGGAATTAGCTAAAAAAGCAAGCGACAATACCGCAGCTTCTTCCAATTCCTGAGTATGTATCTTTCTTCCCACTTATGTTATACTCGCAGCGAGTAAAGCTCTTATATAACATAAGGGGGTTGAGGTATGTCTAAAGTTATAGTGAACCAAGTCTAGGTCCAGTGAGCAATCACTGGGCCTTTTGTGTCTAATTTCAAAAATGGACAGGCTCAGAGGCTATCTTCACTTACAACTTTTCGTTGTTTTATGCTGCTTTGGGGTTCTTTTTTCAGGGAATCAGCAAGTATTAGGTACCCGGTGAATAGGTATAGGTATGAAACACGAGATTGTCCACGCCGCTTTGGAGGGGATTTAATGAAGAAAATTTTTGTGCTGGATACGAATGTGCTGCTGCATGATCCGAAAGCCATATTTACCTTCAAAGAACATGAAGTTGTTATTCCAGCTGTAGTTCTGGAAGAAATCGACTCCAAAAAACGCAACGCGGATGAGATTGGACGGAATGCCCGCAATGTATCGCGATTGTTGGACGGGTTGAGAGAAGTGGGTCATCTGCATAGTGGCGTTCCACTTCCCCAAGGTGGAAGGCTTAAGGTTGAGTTAAACCACCGAAGTTTTTTGAAAGTTCAGGAGATGTTCGGGGAGGTTTCGAACGATAACCGGATTTTGGCGGTTGCCTTAAATTATCATCTGGAAGAGCAGGAGCAGCCTGAACCACGTTCGGTCGTTTTGGTCAGTAAAGATGTGCTGGTCAGGATCAAGGCAGATGTATTGGGACTGCTGACCGAAGACTACCTATCCGATAGAACAGGCGATCTAAGTGAGCTATATCCCGGATACTCGGCAATACAGGTGCACCCGTCCATCATAGATGAATTTTACTCTAACCGTTTTTTACCAATCAAGCCACTGGAACTACCTTATACGCTGTATCCACATGAATTTGTCATTCTGAAAGATGAAATGGGAACTGGAAAATCAGCTTTGCTGAAAGTAAATCAGGAGGCAGAGCGATTAGAGCCGCTGTACTTAAGTAACGAATCGGTATGGGGAATCAGCGCGCGTAATGCTCAACAGCGGATGGCATTGGAGCTTTTGCTTAATGACGATATCCCCCTCGTGACCATTACAGGAAAAGCGGGTACGGGCAAAACGCTGCTGGCGCTGGCGGCAGGTTTGCTTAAGGTAGAGGATGAACATCGCTTCAAGAAACTGCTGATTGCTCGGCCTGTTGTTCCTATGGGTAAGGATATTGGTTATTTACCGGGAGAAAAGGATGAAAAACTTCGCCCGTGGATGCAACCAATCTACGACAATCTAGAGTATCTGTTTGATGCCAAAAAATCAGGTGATATCGACAAAATTTTGATGGGCTTGGGCAGTATTCAGGTGGAGGCACTTACTTATATTCGCGGGCGTTCGATACCTGGGCAATTTATTATAGTCGATGAGGCGCAAAACTTATCCCGACATGAGATCAAAACGATTGTGTCCCGGGTGGGTGAGGGAAGCAAGATTATTTTGATGGGAGACCCGGAGCAGATTGATCACCCTTATCTGGATGCAGCCAGTAACGGTCTAACCTATGTGGTGGAGCGGTTTAAGCAAGAAGGAATTAGCGGGCATATTATGTTGGAAAAAGGAGAACGCTCCAAGCTCGCGCAGTTGGCAGCCGATCTGCTATAAAATCCCTATCGTTATGACAATAATAAAGACCTCGGGAGTATCCCGGGGTCTCTTGTTTTGTATACGTAAAATTCAGAACAATGAACGGTGAGCAAAAGTCTACTTAAAGTTTAATTCGAGCTTAACTTCAAGCATTCCTGCTAAAGTGCGTACTTCTGTGGCTTTGACATAGGAAATAAGCTGCTGTGGGTAGAAACCTAGATCAAAATCTTTTTCTAGCTTGTTGCGGGTCGTATCAGGTAGTTCCAGACCATTAAATACCAATCGATCTACATGAAATAAAATTGCATTTTTCGGTTCATTTTCTACCGTGTAGTGACCTTCTACTCTTAATTTCATCGTTCCCTGCTGACCTTCTACCATAATTCGATCCTGTGCAAATGTAAAGTTGAAGTGATTAAACAATTCATTTTCTGACTTTAAAAAACGGTTAAAGTCCTCTTCGCGAATGCTTATCGTAATCACTTTTCCATTTGTAACCATGGCACCTTGTTGTTGTTGAATGAATTGCGGTAAATCCTGCATAGCTTGAGCTAATGCTTTAAAGTGCTTATTTACCTCGTAGACACCTACATTCTCCCAATAAGCTGTCATTTCGCCAATAAGCTTGCGTAGGGTATCCGGGTCATTACTGGCGTTAACGCCGTTATTTACACGCGACTGAAGCAGGATAATTCGTTTACGTTGTGCCAGTAAGTTTGTTTTGACTGTCTCCAATTCCATTGAGGCTTGGGTGACTTGTTGTTCTGTTTTTCGCATAGATTGATAATTGGATTCGTATTCTTGAAGCACATCCTGATCGTGACTAATCAATAATAAGTAGTAATCGTACAGAGAGAGAAGCTGCCTTATACTTTTCGCCCCTAGCACTACACTCAACAGCTTGTCCCTTTCTCCCATATAATACGATCGCAGCACAGAACCTGCACGCTTCCGTTGTATGGTCATTTGCTCTTGCTGAACGGTGAGATTACTTCGCAATTCCCGCTGACGCTGCAAAAGAGTCTGCTGCTCTTGACTGATTCGCTCAATTTCATGGTCTATCTCTACAATCGACAGGCTATCTTGTAAAATCTGACTTTCTTCATGGGAGGGAGCGGCCAGAGTAGGACTTACATATATGAAAGTTAGCAACATAATGGTGGTCAGCAGGGTGCTGATTGTGATTTTTATTCGTTTATTCATTTGGTTTCCCCTTTTATGTATTCCCGAAAAAAACTAATAGTAATGTATATGATCCTTTCTGTTTCTTTAACCATTCATTTTATTGTACAGCAGTCTGAGCATGCTTGAAACCCGAAACTGTTTACGTTCACGTATGAGTTCTTGCAGAAATGGAAATACAATTTAGTATCAAATAGATTCTATGAACTCTACGAGAGGCATAGGAATGAATAAACAGCTTTTATACCCTATTCAAATACCGGCAAGATCGGTTCATGAAGACGGTTATTTCAGGATGTTGTTAGGAGGGCTAGAGGCATGACTGCAATAAGACAAGATGCATGGAGTGTGGAAGATGACTTGATATTGGCGGAGGTGACATTGCGGCATATCCGTGAAGGTGGGACGCAGCTCGCTGCGTTTGAGGAGGTTGGTCAAAAAATCGGAAGAACCTCTGCAGCATGTGGCTTTCGTTGGAACAGCTGCGTGCGCAAACGTTATGATGAAGCGATTAGCATTGCCAAAGCACAGCGCCAGAAGCGCAGTTATATCCGTAAGCAGAACCCGGTAGGTGTATCACAGGTTGCGGCTTTTGCCTCGCTTGATGCAGTCGAAGGTGGGTACAGAACGGATGGTACGAGTGAGGATACGTTATCTATTGATGCAGTAATTCGCTTCTTGCGTCAATGGAAGGGATCCGTCCAGGAAACGAATCGGCAGATTAAGATGCTGGAGAAAGATTTACGGGAAAAGGAAGAAGAATTGAATCAGCTTCGCTCCATTAATGACCGGCTGTCCAAAGAAGTGAATGAGGTGCAAACCGACTATCGTGTTGTGAATGATGATTATAAAGCTCTGATTCAGATTATGGACCGGGCTCGGCGCTTGGCTTTAATCACTGATGATGAGGAAGAGCTTAAATCCAGATTCAAAATGGACGCCAATGGGAATCTGGAGCGCATTGAGTAACAAGATTACTTCTGCAATATTGAAATAAAACGTCAACTAGCGCTTTGCTGTAGTTGGCGTTTTTTGTATTTCTTTAGAGTGCATATGATATAGTAGAAAAAAAGATGGAAGCGAGACGATACAAAGGTGATTGATATTATTGGAGCGGGTTCGCTTGGATTGTTGTTTGCCGGGAGGTTGTCTGCCTCAGGTACAAAAGTAAGGCTGTGGACGCGTACACTTGAGCAGGCACGCATCATTGCTCGTGAAGGGATTACTGTGTTTGATAAGGAGGGACAGACGGCAGTACATGTGTCCGGGAATAAATTGAAGGTAGCGCCATTGGCAGATTGGCAACTGTTAAATTCACAGGCTCCGGCACGATGGATAATGCTTATGACCAAACAGGGGGCGATTGAGGAAGTATTAGAACAGATCCAGCCTGCAGCTCAAAAGGATAGATTTACAGGAATTGTTTGCTTGCAGAATGGAATCGGCCATATAGAACGCATTAGAAAGGCTTGGCCTAAAGCTGTAGTATACCCTGCTGTGACGACTGAAGGAGCCAAGAGGCAGGGAGTAGCATCTATTGTACATGCAGGATCGGGTGTTACTGAAATAGGATGTTCGGAGGAAGAGGAGGAGCCGAAGAACAATAATTTTAATCAATGTGTGCTAAATCGGCTGGTTGCAGCAGGATTTGACGCTTGCTTGTCGAAAGAAATCGAGAACGGTATGTATCGCAAGTTGTTGATCAATGCTGTGATCAATCCGCTGACGGCGTTATGGCGAGTTCGTAATGGCGAGCTGCTTTCGGACCCTATTCGAATACATATGATGCGCAGGCTGTACGATGAAGGCATTCAAGTGTATGAAGCTCATGGTATCCACTGGGAAAACGCATGGTGGGAGCAAATTAAGAGTGTATGCCGGGCAACGGCAGAGAATCACTCGTCCATGCTAGCTGATGTACTTGCACAGTCCATGACGGAAGTTGCTTCGATTAACGGACAACTGGTGCAGATGGCAGATCGGGCTGGAGTTACTGCACCAACTCATGAGTTATTGTGGCAATTAATTGAAGGCATGCGGCTAAAAGAGGGGTGATCAGTTGAGTCTTATACAAGGTACTATTATCACTTTCAGTATTCTTCCCTTTTTTCCGTTTTTGATCGTGTTTGCGGTTTGTCGCTACATTCTTAAAATGGAAAAAAAGAAATCGTTACTTACTTCTATGGATATTACCACGTTTTTTCTGATATTTTCCGTCGCAGCACTCTTTAACGTCATTTTTACATCTCGATTCGGTTTTTATTTGATTCTACTGCTCCTATTACTGGCCTTGGGTTTAATTGGAGGAGCTCAAAATCGAATAAAAGGGAAGGTTGATGGTAAAAGATTATGTAGAGCGGTCTGGAGATTAACTTTTATGGCGATGACATTGGCGTATATTTTGTTGACTGTAGTTGGTATATTTAAGAATATATTCAATACCGTGTGATATAAGGTGACATGAAAAGGTGAAAAAATATGAATTAATCATGTTTTTTTGAAAAAAAAGCTCAATTTGAAGAAATGTAATGTAGATTTTTTTGACCGCTGGTTGTATAATCTATAAACATATACCACTTTAGAACTAGGGGGAAAACGCTAGATGAAAAGGAAAAGCTTTTTAGTCCTTTTGACACTCATTCTTGCAGTTGGCGCACTGCTCGCAGGTTGCGGCGGCAAGAACGATAACAATGGTAAGGGCGCACAAGAAAACACTTCGACTACGCCGGCTGCGGCCGACAAGCAAATTTTGCGCATTAACCTTGCATCCGAGCCGCCAACGTTCGATCCGGCACAAGCTCAGGATAGTCAAACTAACACGGTTCTGAAAACTTTGTATGAAGGTCTCGTACGTATGGGTCCTGACGGCAAAGAAATCCCTGGCGTAGCTGAATCTTGGAAAATTTCCGATGACGGCAAAACCTATACGTTCAAGCTTCGTGATACTGCAAAATGGAGTAATGGCGACCCAGTCAAAGCAAGCGACTTCGTATTTGCTTGGCAACGGGTATTGGATCCTTCCACGGCTCCTGCACCTCCATATGCTTACCAATTGTACTATATCAAAAATGCTGAGGGTTACAACCTGAGCACTTCGAAATCTTTTAAAGGCACTAAAGTTACAGACTTTAAAGATGTAGGTGTTAAAGCTGTTGACGATCATACATTGCAAGTAGAGTTGGAGCACCCAACTCCTTACTTCTTGGGATTGACTTCTTTCTACACTTTCTATCCTGTAAATCCTTCTGTTAAAGGTAATGATAAGTGGGCTGTTAAGAAAGATAGCATGATCACTAACGGACCTTTCACATTAACGACTTGGGACAGCGGTCAAAAGATCGAAGTAACCAAGAGTGAAAACTATTGGGGTAAAGATGATATCAAGCTGAACAAAATTACGATGTCCCTTGTAAATAGCGGTGCAACAGAGCTGGCTTCTTATAGAAGTGGACAACTCGATTACGCAGGTATGCCAAACGGTGAAATTCCTACCGACCAAATTCCGGCTGTGAAAAAAGAACTGCCTAACGAATTTAAGGCAAAAGGGATTGCAAGTACGTACTACTATCTGTTTAATGTAACTGAAAAACCATTTAACAATGTTAAAATCCGTAAAGCGTTTGCAATGGCTATTCAACGCCAACCAATCGTTGAAAGAGTAACATTGGGCGGTCAAATTCCTGCATACGGCTTTGTACCTCCAGGTATCAAAGGAGTATCTCAAGAATTCCGCACTGAGAATAAAGATGATTACTTCAAAGAAGACTTCACTGAAGCGAAAAAATTGCTTCAAGAAGGTATGAAGGAAGAAGGCGTAACTACACTTCCTCCGGTAACATTGCTGTATAACTCCAGTGAGAGTCACCAAAAGATTGCTTTGGCAGTTGCTGATATGTGGAAGAAAAACCTTGGCGTTGACATCAAAACCCAAAACCAAGAGTGGGGCGTATTTATCCAAACACGTAACAAGCTGAATTTCCAAATCGCTCGTGGTGGATGGTCTGCTGACTATAATGATCCAATGACATTCCTGGATATGTGGACAACAGGCAATGGCAACAACAATGCAGGTTATGCTAACCCGGCATATGATGCTTTGATTGAAGCAGCTAAGAAAGAAACTGATCCAGCAAAACGCATGGAAGATTTTGCGAAAGCGGAGAAAATTCTGGTTCAAGATGATATGGTAATGCTTCCGATCTACTACTACTCAAATGTTTCTTTAACAAAACCGAATGTAAAAGACATTGGGCTTGACTTTAGTGGAGCAGTTGATTTCACAAGAGCGTATATTACACAGTAACTAAAGCTCGATTCTGAAGTTTCATAGTTACTTCGGGATATATATGTGGATAGAACCATATATATCCCGTTTTTTTTGTGTGTCATGGTCTTTTCCATCATCATGTAACCATGCAAATAAGTAGATTGGACAGTCCAATTCTATTTCGATAAAATCGAATGGTGTCGAAAAAAATTTATGGGGGGTGTAAACGGGCAATGACGCGTTATTTGATCAGTAAATTTTTCTACATGCTGCTATCTTTGTTCATTCTGATCTCTGCGACGTTTTTTCTCATGAAAGCAATTCCGGGTAACCCCTTCATGAGTGAAAAAGCGACTTCTCCTGAGATTCAAGCCCGGTTAATGGAGCAATATGGGCTGGATAAGCCTGTATATGTCCAATATTTTAAATACTTAGGTGATATTGCTTCAGGTGATTTTGGTATTTCTATGAAAAAGCTGAATCAAAGTGTAACTGACATTATCGGACAAACGTTTACGGTTTCCCTTAAACTGGGTTTTGTTGCCATAATCGTGTCGATAATTGTCGGTCTCTTGCTAGGTATGCTAGCAGCTTTGTATCATCGTAGGCTAATAGATAACGTTGCAATGGTATTAGCTATCATGGGGATTGCGGTTCCCAGCTTCGTTCTGGCATCGTTGATTCAATTTTTCTTCGCTCAACAGTTAGGTTGGTTTAATGTTATGGGCTTTGACGGTCCGATGGACTACGTTCTGCCTGTTGCAGCTCTATCTGCTTCCCCTATTGCGTTTATCGCTCGACTAACGCGTTCTAGTATGCTGGAAGTGCTTCATGCAGATTACATTAAGACTGCCAAGGCTAAAGGCTTGAAATCCATTACTATTATGTTCAAACACGTTGTTCGTAATGCTATTCTGCCGGTTGTTACCTATGTGGGACCAATGACGGCCAATATTATTACGGGTTCAGTTGTTATTGAACGTATCTTCGGGATTGGCGGTATTGGTAAGGTATTCGTAGATAGTATTACAACCCGCGATTATACCATGATTATGGGAGTTACTATTTTTTACGGTATTTTGCTGATGGTGGCGCGTTTTATTACAGATATTGCATATGGATTTATTGATCCGCGGATTAAGCTTACTGGCGGGAAGGAGGGATAACTTTATGTCTGTTAAAGATAATGCTGTGAACTTGGATAAGCTTCAGGTGAAACCGGAAGATTTCCAGAAGGTCGGGGCGGATGAAAAGCAGTCTGAAGTTATTCAGCGCGAAAGCTTATCCGCTTGGCGAGATGCTTGGGAGCGACTTCGTAAAAACAAACTGGCTATGACAAGCTTGAGTGTTTTGGTTCTCATTGTGCTTGCTTCAATCGTTGGTCCGATGCTGTCCCCATACGATGACCGCACGAATGATTTGTTGAGCACCAATCTTCCTCCTTCGGCGGAACATTGGTTCGGAACAGATGATCTGGGGCGTGATATGTTTGTACGTACTTGGATGGGCGCTCGGATTTCCTTGATTATTGGTTTGGCTGCTGCAATGATTGACTTGATGATTGGAGTTATTTATGGTGGAATTATGGGTTACTTTGGTGGCCGCGTTGATGAAATCATGAATAAATTTTCTGAAATCTTGTACTCCATTCCTTACTTGCTTGTTACGATCCTGTTGCTGGTTGTACTGGAGCCAAGTATCACTACAATTATTATTGCGCTCTGTGTAACAGGGTGGATTAACATGTCGTGGATTGTACGTGGTGAGATGTTACAACTTAAAAACCGAGAATTCGTACTCGCTTCCCGTTCAATGGGTGCAGGTGCTGGTCGTTTGCTGTTCCGTCACTTGTTGCCTAATGCGGTAGGACCGATCATTGTCACACTGACTTTGACAGTTCCAAGTGCTATTTTCTCTGAGGCATTCCTGAGTTTCCTTGGATTAGGGGTACAGGCTCCTCAGGCGTCGCTGGGTTCAATGATTGAATCAGCTCTGACTGGGTGGATGTATTACCCGTGGCGGATGCTTTTCCCAGCAGGTTTGATCAGTTTGATTATGCTTGCGTTCAACCTTTTTGGCGACGGCTTGCGTGATGCGCTTGATCCGAAGTTGAAGAAATAGGAGGTGAGATCATGGTGAGTAGCAACAATTTAATTGAGGTTGAAGGTCTTAAAAAGTATTTTAATGTTGGCAAAAACCGTGTGCTCAAAGCGGTGGACAACCTGAATTTCTATATTCGCGAGGGTGAAACGCTGGGTATGGTTGGCGAATCCGGCTGTGGTAAGTCTACAGCGGGTCGTACGATTTTGCGTTTGTATGAACCTACAGCAGGTAGCGTACGTTTTAACGGTACGGATATTTACAAATTATCACCAAGTAAAATGAAAGCAATGCGCCGTGATATGCAGATGATCTTTCAAGATCCGTATGCATCATTGAACCCGCGTTTTACCGTTTCTGATATTATTGGTGAGGCACTGGATATTCACAATATGGCGGGTAGCCGTGCAGAACGCAAGAAACGGATTGAAGAGTTACTTGATCTGGTTGGTTTGAACCCTGACCATGCAACACGCTATCCGCATGAGTTTTCTGGTGGTCAACGTCAACGGATCGGTATTGCACGTGCACTGGCTGTTAATCCTAAATTCATCATTTGTGATGAGCCGATTTCAGCTCTTGACGTATCTATTCAGGCTCAGGTTGTCAACCTGTTAAAAGAGCTTCAAGAACGTTTGGGTCTGACATACCTATTCATTGCGCATGATCTGTCGATGGTCAAGCACATCAGTGATCGGGTAGCTGTAATGTATATGGGTAGAATGGTTGAGCTTGCAGAAAGTGCTGAGTTGTATGCAAATCCGATCCATCCTTATACGAAAATGCTTTTGTCGGCGATCCCACTTCCTGATCCAGAAGTAGAAGCCAACAAAAAACGGATTATTATGCCAGGCGACCAAGCAGGCCCGATTCATGATGCATCTGGCAGTAAGACAGGGGCTTATAACCTGGAAAATGCCACGCTCATCGAAGTGTCTAAAGGACATTTTGTAGCTGAGCCTTACGCCTGATCTTGTTTTATGCACCAACCGCCGAGTTATTCGGCGGTTTTTTTTTGTAGGAAGCTTTGACGTGGACATAGGCTTTCGGTACAATCAAGCAGTAAGGTTTTGGTGGAGACAGGAGGCAGACCCATGAAAATAATTCCGGAAACGCTTCGCGGAGGGTCGGCTTTGGCAGAAGATTATATACAGGGTACAGGACGCGCAAGCGACTTGTATGAATATAATGTGCTGCAAGCCGATGCTTATGCCCAACGGGCGAAGTGGCTGGATAAGACGGGGCATCTGCGATTAAACCGTAAGGATGTCGTAGCATGTCTTCGTATATACAATGAGAAATACAATTCGTATGAGGCGGTTCGTGCTTCATTGGACCGTCTGGAAAGTCCAGATGCTCTGGTAGTAGCTGGCGGTCAGCAAAGCGGACTGTTCACAGGTCCGATGTTGGTCATTTACAAAGCCGCTACCCTCATTAAGGCGGCGAGAGAAGCAGAGGAACGGCTTGGACGTCCGGTTATTCCCGTCTTCTGGATTGCTGGCGAAGATCATGACTGGGACGAGGTCAATCATACATACGTAATGGCAAATGACCCACAAGCCGTCAAAATCAAGCTGAATAAGCAACCTGAACGCCGTTCTTCGGTTAGTGCCATTAAAGTTGACTCTTTTGAATGGAAGCAAGTGATAGCGGATATAGAGCAAAGCTTGCCAGATTCAGAACATAAGGCTGATATAATGCGCATGATTGAGAACGGGATAACGGATTCATATGGACTGAGTGAAGCCTTTGCCAAGTTGCTGGGCCTTTTGTTCGGTACCTATGGATTAGTACTCTTGGATTCAGCAGATCCTTCGCTACGCAAGCTGGAAGCATCCGTTTTTAAGCGGCTGGTTCAGCACAATGATGAGTTGGAGCAGGCTTATCGGACGGCTGCCACACGAATCGTAGATTATGGATATCATTTACAAGCCGATGTGCATGAAGGTGGCGCGAATCTCTTTTATATCCATGAAGATGAACGCTTGCTGCTTTTCAAAAAAGCTGGACTATTCACGGATCGACACGGTCTGGTGGCGTTTACTGTGGATGAACTGCTTGAAGAGATAGATAGACATCCCGAACGTTTTAGTAACAATGTGCTAACTCGTCCTCTAATGCAGGATTCACTGTTTCCGGTGCTGGCATCTGTGCTGGGTCTAGGAGAGATTGCTTACTGGGCGATTACACGGGATGCTTTCGGGGTGTTGGAGATACAGATGCCGATACTGCTGCCACGGATGTCTTTTACGTTGGTAGAGCCAGGTGTGGAGAAGCATATGCTTAAGTATGAATTAAGTTTTGGTCAAGTTAGAGACGGACTTGAGAAACGGAAAAAGCAATGGATTGCCACTCAAGATCAGCTTGGAATGCAGGATCAGTTTTCCGGGGCTAAGGAAGTTTTTGTCCGCATGTACGAACCACTTGTGCAGCAGACAGGTTTGATTGAAAAAGGTTTGCTACGGCTCGGAGAAACCAACCGCGAGAAGATTCTGGCACAGATCGCCTATCTGGAGGCAAAAGTTCAGGAAGCGTTGCTTCGGCAAAATGAAACAGCACTTCGCCAGTGGGATCGTATTGAATGGTCGCTTTTTCCATTTGGACAGCCGCAGGAGCGGGCGTATACGGTCTATCATTTTCTAAATCGTCATGGTCTCAGCTTGATTGATACGATTATGAATGTACCATTGGATCTGACAGGTACGCATCGTGTTATTTATGTATGATTGTTATTTTATATAGGATTTATCATGGTGCAAATTCAACCAATATGAAGGAGGAAACAAAGTATGACTTCCCATTCTCTACAAAATAGCATAGTTCACGATCTTAAATTGGCCCCTGAAGGTCATTTGAAAATTGATTGGGTAGAAGCCCATATGCCGGTATTGAACCGTATACGTCAACAATTCGAGCAAGAGCAACCTTTTGCTGGTCTGAAGGTAACCATCTGTCTACATTTGGAGGCCAAAACGGCTTACCTAGCTAAAGTGGTACAAGCAGGTGGAGCGCAGGTAACTATTACGGGGAGTAATCCATTGTCTACACAAGATGATGTTTGTGCCGCATTAGTTGAAGATGGCGTTACGGTATTAGCTAAATACAATCCAGACCCAGAAGAATTCAAGAATTTGCAAATTAAGGCACTGGAAACAAAGCCGGATCTCATTATAGATGATGGTGGTGACTTGGTTACTCTGTTGCAATCCGAACGGCCTGATCTGATTTCTACGATCCGTGGGGGAGCAGAGGAGACAACTACTGGCATTATTCGTTTGAAGGCTTTGGAAAAAGAAGGGCAACTTCACTTTCCGATGGTCGCTGTTAATGATGCTTACTGCAAATATTTGTTTGATAACCGCTATGGTACAGGACAGTCAGCTTTCGACGGCATTATTCGTACGACTAATCTGGTTGTAGCAGGAAGTACAGTGGTTGTGGTAGGTTATGGCTGGTGTGGCAAAGGAGTTGCAATGCGTGCGAAAGGGCTGGGAGCCAACGTTGTTGTAACCGAAGTTGATCCGATCAAGGCAGTAGAAGCCCATATGGATGGTTTCCATGTCTTGCCGATGGTAGAGGCTGCCAAACTGGGCGACTTCTTTATTACAGTAACTGGAAACAAGGCTGTAATTACAGGAGAACACTTTGATGTGATGAAGGATGGAGCTGTGCTGTGTAACGCAGGGCATTTTGATGTGGAGGTTAGTAAGCCTGAGCTTGCTAAACGTTCCGAATCCATTCGTACGGTGCGTCGCAATATCGAGGAATATCGTTTTAAAGATGGACGTAAAATGTATTTGCTGGCAGAAGGACGCCTCGTGAATCTGGCTGCTGCTGATGGACATCCTGCGGAAATTATGGATACGACATTTGCGCTTCAGGCGCTTGGCTTGAAATATGTGAATGATCGTTACAATGAACTAGGCAAAGCCGTTATTAATGTACCTTATGAAATTGATGAGCAGGTAGCTCGATTCAAGCTTGATAGTCTGGGAATCCAAATTGACACGTTAACTGAAGACCAAAAGATCTATTTGGACAGCTGGAACGCGTAATCGGATTTTCCATCACGATTTTCGCTGCAAAGTGTTGCGTTTTTAATGCAAGTATTTGTTTAGGTTGACATAATGGACAGAGAGTAAGCCCTTTATTCCGTGTTGTTTCGAAACCTGATGCATATTGTCGGGGGCCGGCTTCATGGGATAAGGGGCTTTTTTGCATCTTGTGACGCGGGGCTACAATAACAGACATAATGGTATGGATCCGGCTTCTATCACTTTTTGGTAATGAAAAAGAGGTCTTTGATTTTTTAAAGCGAATCTATTATGCTTAGGTGGTGGAAAGTGGGCCAAAGTGGGAGAATGGGGTAAGGGGTGACGAAACCAATGTTTATGGGGGAGTTCCAACATAGCATTGATGAGAAGGGTCGGCTTACTGTACCGGCCAAGTTTCGTGAACTTCTTGGTGCCTCGTTCGTGGTTACCCGCGGGTTGGACCAATGCCTCTTCGTGTATCCCATGGATGAGTGGGCTGTCATGGAGAAAAAACTTAAAGCACTGCCTCTGATGAAGGCCGATGCGCGGGCGTTTACCCGTTTTTTTTTCTCGGGGGCGACTGAATGCGAATTGGACAAACAGGGCAGGGTAAATTTACCGGGGAATTTGTGCGAATACGCCAAGCTCACTAAAGAGTGCGTCGTATTGGGAGTGTCCACCCGTGTAGAGATTTGGAGCAAGCACACTTGGGAGCAATATTTCAACCAATCAGAAGAAGCATTTAACGACATTGCTGAGAAATTGGTTGATTTCAACTTTGAATTGTAATTTAGGAGGTCAGCCGTTTGTTTCACCACATTACCGTACTCAAAGAAGAAGCAACACAGGCACTAAACATCAGGCAGGACGGGATTTATGTGGACTGCACGTTGGGAGGGGCAGGACACAGTTCCGTCATTGCATCACAGCTTGGCCCTGAGGGAAGGCTCATTGCCTTTGATCAGGACGACTGGGCATTGAACAATGCGCGAGAGAAGCTGTCAGCCTATGAAGGCAAGATTTCATTAGTGAAATCCAACTTCCGCCACTTGCAGGACAAGCTGACCGAATTGGGATTGCCCGAGAAAGACGGCGTCCCGCAGGTCCAGGGTATTTTGTTCGATCTGGGTGTGTCCTCGCCCCAGTTCGATGAGGGGGAACGGGGATTTAGCTACAATCATGATGCGCCGCTTGATATGCGGATGGATCAGAGTAGCTCGCTTACGGCTTACGAAATTGTCAATAAATGGTCGGAAGCAGAGATTGCGCGTATTTTGTTTCATTACGGAGAAGAGAAGTTTTCACGGCGGATCGCAAAGATCATGATTGAACGTCGATTGAACAAGCCTATTCACACAACTGGGGAACTTGTCGATATTATCAAAGAAGGAATTCCGGCTGCGGCACGCAGAACCGGGGGACATCCGGCTAAACGCAGTTTCCAGGCTTTGCGGATTGCTGTGAATGATGAGTTGGGTGCACTGGAAGATACTTTGCATCAGGCAGTAAGATGTCTGGCTCCAGGAGGCAGAATTTCGGTCATTACATTCCATTCTCTGGAGGATCGGATATGCAAGCATATTTTCAAGGAGTATTTGGCGAAAAGCATCTATCCATCTGATTTGCCTATTTTGGAAGACAAAATGGAAGGCGATCTGAAGCTGGTGAACCGTAAGCCGATTGTGGCGTCAGAGCAGGAACTGGAGCTTAATCCTCGGTCCCGGTCAGCGAAGCTGAGAGTTGCCGAGAAATTGTAAATTTAATGGAGAAGGAGAGGCGACATGGCTTATACACGCGGTAATTTGGCTGTAAAAGAAAGAGCCCGTCAGGAACAGGTTCAGCAACAACGGTATCGTGAGACCACCAAAGTCGTTACACGCCGCAGAGAGCTGCCGATTCGAGAAAAGCTGCTGTATCTATTGACACTTGTAGCGTGCATTGTCATTGCTGGTATGTTGATTAGCAGGTACGCTCACATTTATCAAATCAATTATTCGATTAATACGGCAAGCAAGGACATTTCCAAATTACAGACCAATATCGCCCAACTGAAGATGCAAAAGGAGCGTCTGGAAAATCAGATCGTGCCGACTGCAAAGCAACAGGGATATATCGAACCAACAAGAGAGCCCATTCGTGTGGAAAAGCAGGCTGCCAAATAGTTAAGGGCATAGCATCAAGCTATGCTCTGACGTACATTTTTTTGCAGAGAGGTTTGAGCTATGGTCAAAAGAATAAAGCTTCGCACACTGCTAATAGGGGGATGTATTACCCTCTTTTTTCTTGTTCTGCTACTTAAGGTATTTTGGATTCAAGTTGTGAGCGGGGAGTACTGGCATAACCTGGTAGTTAATCAAGTAGAAAGAGATCAGGTGATTCAGCCCAAGCGTGGAACCATTACGGACCGTAAAGGAAACGTATTGGCTACGGATGCACCGGCTTATACGGTAGTTGTCAATCCTAGCATCATTCAGGAGTATGATTTGGAGAATGAGGTTGTAGCTAAGCTGCACCAGTTACTCAAAACGCCTGAGGATGAGCTGAGAGGACATCTTTCTGCAAAGGATAAAAAGGGGAACTACTTAAAAAATCGCGAGATTCGTAATGGGGGCTGGAAGGTAGATCCTGAGATCAAGGCACAAGTGGATACGTTCAAAGAGTATTTGAAGGATAAGTATGAAGTAATTGGAGCTGTGGACACCGTTCAAGAATCCAAACGCTATTATCCGGAAAATAAGCTGGCTTCCCATGTTCTTGGCTATCAAAGAAAAGATGGCACAGCAGGTATGGGGTTGGAAGCTTATTATAATAAAGAGCTCTCGGGGACGGCTGGAAAGCTTCTGTATCAGCGGGATCGGAAGGGAGTTCCTCTTCAAGGATCGGAAAGTGTCTATGAGCCGGCACAAAATGGTAAAAATTTAAAGCTGACGATTGACGATACGATTCAGTATTATATAGAGGATGCCATGCAGGAAGCTATTGCAAAATACAACCCGAAAACGATGACTGTAGTAGCTGCTGATCCCCAGACGATGGATGTTCTTGGTATGGCAACTTATCCGAATTTTAATCCCAATACATATGGGAGTACACCCTTGGAATATTTCCGTAATAATGCTACTCAATCTATCTACGAGCCTGGCTCCACGTTTAAGATTGTAACCTTGGCAGCTGCGGTTCAAGAAAAGGTGTTCAATCCAAATGAATCTTACCAATCTGGTATGATTCGGGTCGGAGGCTGGGATATTCGTGATGTAAGCCGCAACTGGGGAACGTTAACCTATCTTCAGGGAGTCAAGCGCTCAAGTAACGTTGGTTTCGTCCATCTGGGTTTGGATAAGTTGGGTGGCGAGAGACTGAAGAAATATATTAATAACTTTGGATTCGGCGTGAAAACGGGCATTGATCTTCCAAGTGAGTCTACCGGGGCTATTACGTTCCATACCCAGTACAAATCCGAGGTCGCAACCGCTTCATATGGACACGGACGTGTTCAGGTGACGCCAATCCAGCAGGTAGCTGCCATCTCGGCAATTGCTAACGGGGGGAAGCTGATGCAGCCTCATCTGGTGAAGGAAATCATCAACCCAGATACAGGCGAAGTTCAGACGATTCAACCGAAGGAAGTCCGTCAAGTGATTACTCGGGAATCGGCAGTCCAGACAAGCAGCTATCTAGAGCAGGTCGTATCTGACCAAGAAATTGGTACGGGACGCCTTGCTTATATTGACGGATATCGTGTAGCTGGTAAAACAGGTACAGCGACGAAGGTCGTCGGAAAAGTATATGACCATTCGAAGGATGTCGTGTCCTTTATAGGTTTTGCACCGGTAAATGATCCGAAAATAGCTGTTTTGGTTGTTATGGACGAACCTAACAAATCGGTAGGCGGCGGTACAGCAGCAGCACCTGTATTTAAAAAAATTGTATCCCAATCGTTGCAATATATGGGGGTTCCAAAAACGGGAACTAAAACGAATAAATCAGGTGCCACTGTTGTAAAAACAGTGAATTTGCCAACGGTACCAACATTAACTGGTCAGGTGAAGAAGGATGCGCAAAATGCATTGCTCAAACAGGGAATTGCCTATGAAACGGTAGGCAAAGGCTCCAAAATTGTTCGCCAGTATCCTGAAGCAGGCGTCAAAATGAAACCCGGACAACGCATTTACTTGCTGACTGAGGATAGTGCCAACATGACTATTCCTGATTTTACAGGTGTTTCGTTGCGTGACACACTTCAAGTTCTGACCCTTATGAAGGTTGGTGTGCAGGTAAGTGGCGAAGGTTATGTTGTCTCTCAAAAGGCGCAAATGGTAAATGGAAAGCGGATCGTCAGCGTGACGCTTCAGCCGGCCAAAGAAACGGTGACCGGAGTGAAACCGGAGGAAACACAGGACTCGACCAATGGAGTTGCAGCTAACCAGACCGGCAGCGCAACAAAAACGGAGGTCGATACTAAAACCGATTCCGGTACTACTGCTGATGCTGGAACAGACTCGGAAGCTCCTAAGGGAGGAATATCTGCTGTTGCAGATGAGGAAAGTGCTGCTGCGATTAAAGGCGAGGATAACTGATAGCTTGTTCTAATGTCCGTTCTTTTGAATATTCATGAGGTAAGACATGTCATGAGTATTTGAGGAACGGAGGGAGCGCGTTTGAAAAAATCTAACGTGACCATGCGGCGGAGGCTAGTATGGGGGCTAATGGGATTATTTGTACTGTTTGCAGCCTTGTCGATCCGGCTCGCCTATGTTCAATTGGGTAAAGGAGGCGAGCTCTCGGCCAAGGCTGAGGATTCGTGGCGCCGCAATATTCCATTTGCCGCCAAGCGTGGCGAAATTTTGGATAGGCAGGGTACGGCGCTCACCTATAATGTCAGTTCGCCGACAGTCATGGCGATACCAGTACAAATTAAGAAGCCGGAAGAAACGGCACGCAGGCTAGCGCCCTTGCTGGATATGAGTGAGGATAAAGTACTCAAGCTGATTACCAAACGAACAGCAAGCCAAAAACTTCAGCCCGGCGGACGAAAAATTACGATGGAGAAAGCGCAGCAAATTCGTGATTTGAAGCTGCCGGGTATCGTTGTTGCTGAAGACAACAAACGTTATTATCCTTATGGTGATCTAGCGGCTCATATTCTTGGGTTTACAGGAATTGATAATCAAGGGCTGACAGGCGTAGAGAAGCAGCAAAACAGTAAGCTTCGGGGAATCGACGGAAGCATTGCGTATTTATCGGATGCAGGTGGTCGTCTAATGCCTGGTTCTTCTGAAAAATACATTGAACCGAAGGATGGACTAAATTTACAATTAACCATTGATAAGTCTGTGCAGTCCATTATGGAACGGGAGCTTGACCAAGCCATGGTCAAATTTCAGGCGAAGTCCGCATTGTCTATAGCTATGAACCCTAAGACGGGTGAAATATTAGGCATGGCTGGACGACCAAGCTATGAGCCAGCGCAATACAAGCAATATGCGCCTGAAATCTATAATCGAAATCTGCCTATCTGGATGACATATGAACCTGGGTCTACTTTCAAAATTATTACACTGGCGGCTGCCTTGGAAGAAAAGAAGGTCAATCTCAAAAATGACCGTTTTTTTGATCCGGGATATATTGAAGTCGGTGGAGCACGACTGCGTTGCTGGAAGAAAGGCGGACATGGAAGCCAAACTTTTCTTCAAGTGGTGGAGAATTCTTGCAACCCCGGTTTTGTAACATTGGGGCAGCGATTAGGTAAAGAAACACTGTTCAAATACATTCGCAATTTTGGCTTCGGCAGCAAAACGGGGATCGACATGATTGGTGAGGGCAACGGTATTTTGTTCAAACTACCTCAGGTCGGTCCTGTAGAGCTGGCGACAACCGCTTTTGGTCAAGGGGTGTCTGTTACTCCGATCCAGCAGGTTACGGCTGTATCAGCGGCAATCAATGGCGGTAATCTTTATAAGCCTCACATTACAAAAGGTTGGGTTCAGCCGGGAACCGGAAAAGTGCTGGAAAAAGTAGAGCCAGAACTGGTACGTAGGGTTATTTCAGAGGAAACCTCCCGACAGGTAAGGGAAGCGCTGGAAAGCGTCGTTGCTAAAGGTACAGGTCGTCCTGCTTTTATTGAAGGCTACCGGGTGGGAGGTAAAACGGGGACAGCACAAAAGGTGATTAACGGGCGTTATTCTTCCTCGGAGCATATTGTATCCTTTATTGGTTTTGCACCGGCGGATGATCCGCAAATCGTCGTTTATACCGCTGTCGATAACCCGAAGGGCATTCAATTCGGCGGGGTGGTTGCTGCGCCAATCGTGCAAAATATTTTAAAGGACGCGCTGATTGCCTTGAAAATACCGCCTCGCACCAATCAAATTGCCAAAGAGTACAAGTATGGAGAAAATCCGATCGAAACGGTACCTGATCTGGTAGGTGCTACTGCAGCTGATTTGTACGAAGATATGAATATGAACTTTATGCTCGTGAAATCTGGGTCAGGCAAGACGGTCGTGAGTCAGGCGCCGAAGCCGGGCTCCAGATTGGAGCGGGGATCAACGATCCGTATTTACATGGGGGATTGATAGGTTCATTTTATACCATACTATGAATAACGAGAGAGCAATGGAGGAATGAAAGATGCAGCTTCAACAATTGGCTTCACTGCTGGCCGTCTCCCGTGTGGTGGGTGACGGTACAGTGGATTGCCGAGGAATCGGGGCGGATTCACGTCGAGTGCAACAGGGAGATTTATTTCTATGTTTGCCAGGTTTTACAGTGGACGGACATGACTATGCTGAGCAGGCAATTGCGTCCGGGGCGGCAGCTTTGGTCGTTGAACGGGAACTGGATGTACCTGTTCCGCAGCTTGTAGTTAAGGATGCACGACATGCCATGGCGGTTTTGGCGGATTATATGTTTGATTCACCGAGCCGACGTATGCGCATGATCGGCATAACCGGAACCAACGGTAAAACAACGATAACTTATCTGATTGAAAAGATCATGAAGGATGCCGGGGTGAACACCGGACTGATTGGTACGATTCAAATGCGTTACGGAGGTCAGTCTTACCCAATGTCTGGCACTACGCCCGAAGCGGTGGAACTGCAACGTTATCTCGGAAATATGGCAGAGCAGGGGGTTCAATGCTGTGTCATGGAAGTATCCTCACATGCGTTGGAGCAGGGCCGCGTCAAAGGAACTGATTTTCGCACCGCTATATTTACAAACCTGACGCAGGACCACCTGGACTACCACAACACAATGGAGGAGTACCGTGCTGCAAAAGGACTTTTGTTCTCTAGGTTGGGAAATGCTTTCTCGCGGGATGCATCAGATAGCAAATATGCTGTTCTGAATGCAGACGATCCGGCTTCTTCCTATTTGCAGGCTCAAACTGCGGCCCAAGTGATTACATACGGCGTGGAAAAGGAGTCTGATGTGCAGGCATCTCGTATCACTATAGGTTCCAAGGGAACCTCCTTCCATGTGTCTACTTTTAAAGGAGATACCGATATTGAACTTCGAATGGTGGGCAAGTTCAATGTGTACAACGCACTGGCGGCCATTACCGCTGCTTTACTGGAAGGAATCTCGCTAGTGGATATCAAGCGCAGTCTAGAGTCTATCGCAGGCGTAGATGGGCGGGTAGAGCCTGTAGATGCGGGTCAGCCCTTTGCTGTTATTGTAGATTATGCCCATACACCGGACGGATTGGAAAATGTCCTTCGCACCGTAAAGGAATTTGCGGTCGGTAAAGTATGGTGTGTATTTGGATGCGGCGGTGACCGAGATCGTACAAAACGTCCGTTGATGGGGAAAATTGCTGCGCGTTACAGCGATCATTCGTTTATTACTTCCGATAATCCGCGAACAGAGGACCCGAAAGTGATTTTGAAAGACATCGAACAAGGGTTGATTGACGAAGGTGTACCCGCAGAACGATACGAATTGATCGTGGATCGCAGAACTGCAATTCATAAAGCTGTTGAAATGGCAAGCCCTGACGATGTAGTATTGATTGCGGGAAAAGGTCATGAGACTTACCAGTTGATCGGAAAAACGGTGCATGAATTTGATGACCGCATCGTAGCCAAAGAAGCGATAAGGGGTTTATCCAAGTGATGAAAAGAACAATCGGTCAGATTGCATCTATGTGTGGAGGAACACTTCACGGAGAAGCGGACGCCGAACAGATGGTCGAAGGCGTTTTTACAGATTCTCGCAGGCTGCAGAGCCAAGGGTTGTTTGTTCCACTCGTGGGCGAACGGTTTGATGGACATAATTATGTGCAGCAGATCGTAAGCGAGGCAGGTGCAGCTGCATTTTTATGGCAAAAGGATCATGGAGCACCTCCGGCTGAGAACGCTATTGAGGTAGAGGATACGCTAGAAGCCCTTCAGCATCTAGCAGCTGCATACTTACGCGAAATTGGCGTTTCTGTCGTTGGGATCACGGGAAGCAATGGCAAGACGACAACGAAAGACATCGTAAACGCTCTGCTGGGCACGACTTTTAAAGTACACAAAACCGAAGGAAATTATAACAATCATATTGGTTTGCCTTTAACTGTACTTTCCATGCCGCAGGATACAGATATTCTCATTCTGGAGATGGGCATGAGTGGGCGCGGAGAGATTCGTCTGCTGGCTAATATCGCCCAACCAGATGTAGCTATCATAACGAACATAGGCGAATCGCACTTGCTGCAGCTTGGTTCTCGAACGGAAATCGCTCGTGCAAAGTTGGAGATTACAAGTGGTCTTAAGCCTGGTGGCTTGCTGATCTACAATGGGGATGAACCACTGCTTTCACAAGTGTTGGCGGAGTCTGAAACGGTCAAGCCTGAAGGTTTAAAATTGTTTACGTTCGGGCTAGCTACAGGCAACGATGACTATCCGACTGAAATCACTTCGGATGAAGAAGGTAGCTTATTCATAACAGCCCAATCTGGCAAAGAGGCTTTCCGGCTTCCCTTGCTTGGACAGCACAATGTTGTAAATGGTTTGGCAGCACTGGCGGTAGCGCGTCATTTCAATGTCGATGCAGACCATATACGTAAAGGGTTGTCGTCTTTAAAACTGACGGGCATGCGCATTGAGGTCGTGAAATGTCCTAATGCACTTACCGTGCTAAACGACGCTTATAATGCCAGCCCGGCTTCAATGAAGGCTGCTATTCAGACGTTGTCTGCGTATAAAACGGACGGACGTAAAGTCGCCGTGCTTGGTGACATGCTGGAGCTGGGACCTGAGGAAAAGCAATTCCATGAGGAGATTGGAATTTTCGCGGCAAAGCACGACGTAGAGGTACTGTATACCTACGGTGCGTTAGGCACTTCGATTGCGCAGGGTGCGCAAGGGTTGATGCCAACTGCTAACGTGCACGCTTATACAGATAAGCAAGAGCTGATCCAGCATTTGCAGGTTCATCTCCACGCCAATGATATTGTGCTGGTTAAGGCATCCAGAGGGATGCGACTAGAAGAAATTGTGGATGCGCTGAAAAACGGTCCGCTACAGAACTGATGTTGACGAGAGGGAGACTCCCATGGATATTCAATTATTACTGCTGACGATCGTCGTATCGTTTATACTGGCGGTCATTGCCGCTCCACTGCTCATTCCGCTGCTGCGGCGAATGAAATTCGGCCAGCAGGTCCGGGATGACGGGCCACAAAGCCATCTTAAAAAGATAGGTACGCCTACAATGGGCGGTATCGTGATTCTGGTGGCTTTTACGCTGACCTTTCTTAAGTTTTCAGCTATCAAAAATACGGACTTTTACGTTCTGTTGGTTGCTACGCTCGGTTTTGGGCTGATCGGCTTTTTGGACGACTATATCAAAATTGTATTCAAACGCTCGTTAGGTCTGACGGCGCGTCAAAAGCTGTTTGGGCAATTATTGTTCGGCGCAATTATGTGCTGGCTTCTGCTTAGCAATGATCATAGTACTGCGATCGGCATCCCTGGAACGTCATGGTCATTTGATTGGGGCGGCTGGTTTTATTATCCGTTCATCATTATCATGATGCTGGCGATTAGCAATGCTGTCAATTTCACGGATGGGCTGGACGGGCTGCTGTCCGGTACAAGTGCCATTGCTTTTGCTGCTTATGCCATTGTCGCGATTCAGGCGACCTCGCTTCCGGCAGCAGTATGCTCAGCGGCTATGATTGGCGCTGTACTCGGATTTCTTGTATATAATGCTCATCCTGCCAAGGTGTTTATGGGTGATACAGGCTCGCTGGGAATCGGAGGCGCCATAGGTGCCATTGCCATCGTTACGAAAAGCGAAATTTTGTTTCTCATTATCGGTGGTGTATTCGTAATTGAAATGCTGTCCGTAGTCTTGCAAGTAGCTTCCTTTAAAACACGTGGCAAGCGTATTTTTAAAATGAGCCCGATTCATCATCATTTCGAGCTGTCCGGCTGGTCCGAATGGCGCGTAGTCATTACATTCTGGGCTGTAGGACTGCTGTTGGCAGGACTCGGACTTTATCTCAACAAGGGGTTGTAGACAAATGAACCATCCAGACGCATACAGAGATCAGGAAGTCGTCATTATCGGTCTGGCTAAAAGCGGCGTGCAAGTTGCCAAGGTGCTGCACCAGGCCGGAGCCAAGCTGACAGTCAATGATAAAAAGGATAGGGAACAATGTCCCGAAGCTTCTGAATTAGAGGCTTTGGGAATTTCCGTTTTATGTGGGAGTCACCCAGAAGGGCTAATTCATCCTGGAGTGAAGCTGGTTGTCAAAAATCCAGGGATTCCTTATACGGCCCCTCCCGTACAGAAAGCTGTCGAGCTCGGCATTGAGGTCGTGACCGAGGTTGAGGTCGCCTACCATCTATGTAAAGCTCCGATCATCGGAATTACTGGCTCCAACGGAAAGACGACCACGACCACTTGGGTAGGCAAGCTGTTGGAAGCATCCGGCATGAATCCAATCGTGGCTGGTAATATCGGTACGCCCGTATGTGAGGCGGCTGTGGATGCCAAGTCGGACGAGTGGATGGTTGTGGAGCTGAGCAGCTTTCAGTTAAAAGGAACAAAAGATTTCAAGCCCACTGTGGCCTGCCTGCTCAATGTAGCTGAGACCCATTTGGACTACCACGGAGGCATGGAGGACTACGTTGCATCCAAGGCGCGTCTATTTGCCAATCAAACGGCAGCGGATACTGCGGTGGTGAACTGGGATGACCCCGTCTGCGGGGAGCTCGTACCCTATATAAAAGCGAAGCTGCTTCCGTTCTCTATGACAGAACGTTTGCAGGAAGGGTTGTTCGCTGACCCGCCATACATACCGGATGTGAAGGACGATATTGAACGTAGCATCGTATACCGCGATGGAAATGGTGTGCTGCATCCCATTATAGGCGTAGCTGAGATTGGACTTCCGGGTCGTTTTAACGTAGAAAATGCTCTTGCTGCTTGCGCAATCGCCATTGCTGCAGGCGCAGAACCAGCAAATTTGGCGGAACCATTAAGTACTTTTCGCGGCGTCGAACATCGGCTTGAATATGTTTTAGAACACGCTGGTGTAGCTTATTACAATAATTCCAAAGCAACCAATTCGAAAGCAACAATGATGGCTTTATCTTCCTTTAAGCAACCCATTGTACTCATTGCCGGAGGATTGGATCGCGGCTCTGATTATACAGAGCTCGTACCTTCCTTGCAGGAAGGTGTGAAAGCCGTTGTGCTCTTGGGTGAGACACGGCATAAGCTGGCTGAGCGGGCCCATCAGGCTGGAATAGAGCATGTCAAGGTCGTCGATAATGGGGAGGATGCCGCCGCTACGCTCGTGGAGGCTGTGAACAAGGCTGCTGAATTTGCTGAGACGGGAGATGTAGTATTACTCTCACCCGCCTGTGCAAGCTGGGATATGTTCCGATCCTATGAAGAGCGTGGACGTATTTTTAAAGAGGCGGCGCATAAATTGTAAGTAGGGGGGTTGGATAAGCCCCTACTTTTATGCAAGGGGTGGCCTCCTGATGAAGCAATCTCGTCCAGCGCCGGATCTATGGCTTTTCGTTTGTATTGTAAGCTTATTAGCCATCGGCATGGTTATGGTATACAGTGCGGGCGCCGTCCTCGCTTTTCACGAGTACGGGGACTCCTACTATTTTGTAAAGCGGCAATTGCTGTTTGCAGGGCTCGGCCTTGTAGCGATGTACTTTACTGCCAGAACGGACTACCGGATCTGGCAGAAATATGCCAAGGTCGTGTTGTTGATCTGTCTAGCGCTACTGGTTGCCGTATTAATTCCCGGCATTGGTGTAGTAAGAGGCGGGGCACGAAGCTGGCTCGGTATTAGCTCTTTCGGCATTCAGCCTTCCGAGTTTATGAAGCTGGGTATGATTCTTTTTCTCGCTCGTTGGCTCAGTCGTCCTGACTATGATATTAGCTCTTTTACGCGCGGCCTGTTGCCCCCGCTTGGACTCATGGGACTGGCTTTTGGGCTTATTATGCTCCAGCCCGATTTGGGCACAGGCACGGTAATGATGGGAGCGTCCATGCTCATCGTATTTACGGCAGGCGCGCGTATGAAGCATCTCGGTCTGCTGGCTTTGTCGGGAGCAGCAGGGTTTGCTGCACTGATTGCAGCTGCGCCTTATCGACTCCAGCGCATCACCGCTTTTCTGGACCCTTGGTCCGATCCGCTTGGCGCAGGCTATCAAATTATTCAATCGCTATATGCGATTGGTCCTGGCGGGCTGGCGGGCTTGGGACTCGGCATGAGTCGACAAAAATATAGCTACGTTCCTGAGCCGCAAACTGATTTTATTTTTTCCATTTTGGCGGAGGAGCTTGGCTTTATCGGTGGAATGACGGTGCTGGGGCTCTTTTTGGTCCTCGTATGGAGAGGAATGCGTGTCGCTATAACTATTCCGGATACCTATGGCAGTTTGCTTGCGGTGGGTATTGTCGCAATGGTCGCCGTACAGGTCGTCATTAATATTGGTGTCGTTATCGGTTTAATGCCGGTGACAGGAATAACACTGCCCTTAATCAGCTATGGAGGTTCTTCTCTGACCTTAATGCTAACAGCTCTGGGCATTTTACTAAATTTATCACGTTATGCGAGGTGAACGTTTATGCGCGTCGTGTTGAGCGGCGGCGGTACCGGAGGGCATATTTATCCGGCGCTGGCCGTAGCCAGACAGTGCGAAGAGATTGATCCGGACGCTGAATTTTTATACATTGGCGGTCAACGAGGACTCGAAAGCAAGTTGGTTCCTCAGGAAAAAATTCCATTTGAGGCTATTGATATCACAGGATTTCGCCGCAGCTTGTCTGTGGAAAATATAAAAACGATCATGCGCTTTTTCAAAGGGGTTCGCAGATCCAAAGCATTATTAAAGAAATTTAAGCCAGATGTCGTTATTGGCACTGGGGGATATGTATGCGGACCCGTCGTTTATGCAGCTTCCAAGTTGGGAATTCCCAGCATTATTCATGAGCAAAATGCAATTCCAGGGTTGACTAATACATTTCTGAGTCGCTATGTGGATACAGTGGCTGTTAGCTTTGAAGGCTCAGAAGGAGCTTTCCCCAAAGCTAAAAATGTACTGTACACTGGGAACCCGCGTGCTACAACAGTTCGTTTGGCTAACCGGGATCGGGGATTTGCTACAATTGGGGTTCCGATGAACAGTTCGGTCGTCCTTGTGGTCGGTGGCAGCAGGGGAGCGAAGGCCATTAATGACGCCATGATTGCAATGGCTCCGCAACTTTCACAACTGAAAGACGTCCATTTTGTATATGTAACCGGTGAATCTTATTATGAGCAAACGCTGGATAGCATACGGAATCAGATCGGCTCATTGCCCAATCATCTACATGTGCTTCCCTATATTCACAATATGCCAGAGGTGCTGGCTTGTACCTCATTAATTGTTAATCGCGCAGGTGCTTCCTTCTTGGCAGAGATCACATCGTTGGGCATTCCGTCTATTCTGATCCCATCACCTAATGTGACGAATAACCATCAGGAGGCTAATGCTCGTACACTTGAAAAGGCAGGCGCATCCGTCATGATTGTAGAAAAGGAACTGAGTGGTCCGGCTCTGTTTCAATCTATAGCGGGAATTATGAAGGATGAGGCACGGCGAAGTCGCATGGCAGAGTCGGCGTCTGCGCTCGGCAAGCCTGACTCAGCAGATATTTTAGTAAAAGAAATGGAACGTCTTGCCCATAAAAGGTAGTCTGCAGCGCAGAATTGGGCGGTTGTCACACACCGGATGGTATTTACATAGGATACCCTATAGATTGTGACCATCACTCAGGCTGCCGGTTGTCAGGTGAGAGCCTTACAACCATGCGGGGCAAGCAACAAGGAGGTTTCAGTACAATGCAGCAATGGATGCCATTATTAGCGGAGCATGATATCGGAAAAGTGCTGGAGCATGAGCCGCTGTCCAAATATACGACATGGAAGATTGGAGGCCCTGCGGATGCACTTGTCATCCCGGATACCAAAGAGCAGCTGGCAAGAGTTTTGAAGCTGGCTAGCGAGCACGGAATTCCCTGGATGCAGTTGGGGCGGGGCTCCAACATGCTCGTCTCTGACAAAGGGATACGGGGACTTGTGATCAAGCTGGGGCCAGGATTTGATTATGTTCATTTTGAGAATGAACAGATCGTTGCTGGAGGAGGCGTTTCACTGGTCAAACTGTGCGTTATGGCCAGCAAGCAGGGCCTGTCCGGTCTTGAATTTGCTGGTGGTATCCCAGGATCAGTCGGTGGGGCTGTCTACATGAACGCCGGTGCCCATGGGTCTGATGTGTCACAAATATTCCAGTCCGCTGAGATTGTGCTGGATACAGGGGAATTGGCTGTGTACGATGCTGACAATATGCATTTCAGCTATCGTCACTCCGTGTTGCATGAGCAACGTGGAATGGTGACAGAGGCAGTGTTTCGGATGAAGCGGGGCGATCGGGAGGAAATTTCATCAGCGCTTGCGGCTTTTAAAGACCGCCGTCGGCTGACCCAGCCGCTACAGTTAGCTTGTGCAGGAAGCGTGTTCCGTAATCCTCCAGGTGACTATGCTGCTCGTCTTATTGAGAGCGCAGGTCTCAAGGGCTTGAAGGCGGGAGGCGCTGAGGTATCTGTACAGCATGCCAATTTCATTGTAAATACCGGTCAAGCGACAGCAGAGGACGTGCTTACCCTAATGAAGCATATTCAAAGTACAATATCATCTCAAACCGGCATCAAGCTAGTTCCGGAGGTTTTCGTAGTGGGTGAGCGGTAAACTCGGAGGTGATACATTGGACAAATTGGTGATTGAGGGAGGCCGTCCCCTGTCAGGCACCATACGTATCCATGGGGCAAAAAATGCGGCACTACCTATTCTTGCAGCGAGCTTACTTGCACAAGGTAAGGTAGAAATTCGGAATGTGCCCCATCTTTTAGACATTAAGGTCATGCTGCACATCCTTGAAAGACTCGGCTGTACATGCCGACATGAAGAGGAAACGGTATACGTGGATACGTCGTCCGTCCGAACGTTCCAAATTCCGGAAGATTTGATGAAGCAAATGCGCTCATCTATCTTTCTGATGGGACCGCTGCTCGCCAGATATGGAGAAGTTTCCATTTACCAGCCCGGAGGCTGCGCCATAGGCGAGCGCAAAATTGATCTTCACCTAGAGGGCTTAAAAGCTCTTGGCGCAGAGATAGAGGAAAAAGACGAGCAAATTACGTTTCGAGCCCACAAGCTAATCGGCTCGGACATCCACATGGATTTCCCGAGTGTAGGTGCAACGGAAAATATTATGATGGCCGCTGCGTTGGCTGAAGGACGAACAACGATCACCAATGCAGCGAGGGAACCGGAGATTCAGGATCTGCAAAACTTCTTGAATGCCATGGGAGCCCGTATTATTGGTGCTGGAACCGACACGATTACAATCACGGGGGTCAGCCGCCTCAATCCGTGTACGTATGAGGTCATTCCTGACCGCATAGTAGCTGGAACGGTTATGATTGCAGCTGCAGCTACACGAGGAAGTGTGTCGCTGACCCACTGCAATCCATCCCACTTGTCTGCTCTGATTCACGTCCTCAGGCGGGCTGGTGTTCAAATCGGCATCTTGAATGATATAATGACCGTAAGTTGTATGAGTCGTCCCAAAGCAGTGGAGAGGATCGTTACCTCCCCTTACCCGTCTTTTCCGACAGATTTGCAATCTCAGGTCATGGTTCTGCTTTCTTTGGCGGACGGATTTAGTGTCATGAAAGAGACCGTCTTCGAAAGCCGATTCAAACATGTGGATGAACTAAATGTAATGGGTGCTGATATTACGGTTGATGCAAATGCTGCTTTTATAAGAGGAGTTTCTCGTCTGTACGGGGCTACGGTAGAGGCTACCGATCTGCGGGCAGGGGCAGCGCTGGTCATAGCGGGTCTAGCGGCTCAAGGACGTACTATTGTCGAGCAGGTTCATCATATTGACAGAGGGTATGACCGGATCGAACGTCTTTTCCAGGGACTGGGTGCCCGAATGAGCCGTCAGTCTCCGGTGCCGGAGCACCTGGATTTCGTAAATTAATGCCTGTAATGTCCCTCCGTTAACGGGGGGACAAAAGGCTTTTGTGGAGAGAAGCTATGCCAAATGCTCAAATACCTGTTCTTAAAAAGAACAGAACGAAAAAAAGAACAAGCCGGAAGATTGCTATTCTTCTCATTTTGTTGTTTATCGTACTGCTCGCTGTTCTCTTTTTCCGTTCTTCGTTGAGTCGGGTTTCTGAAATTCGTTTTGATGGTAATGTATTTTCGACCCGAGATCAGCTTCTTAATCGAAGCGGTCTGGCTGTTGGAGACCAGTATTTCGGAGTCAGTTCATCCGACATCTCTGAGAAGCTGCGGGAAATTCAATCGATACAGCAAGTCACAGTGGACAAGCAGTTTCCGGGTATTATTGCTATTCACATTAAAGAGTTTGCTACGGTCGCTTACGAGCTGCAGAGTGATGGGAGCCTTCGTGCTATTCTAGCGAATGGGACAAGCGTGAGCGTGGGAAGTAGCGGAATAGCTGTTGAGAAGCCTATTTTGACTAAATGGAAATCTGATGATCCGTACAAAGCGAAGCTGTGTGATGCTTTATCGCGCATTCCGGGGGAATGGACAGCCGATATTTCGGAAATCATTCCCGCACCGATTCCTTCTTTTCCGGATCGCATCAAAATGTACACACGTTCCCAGTTTGAGGTTATTACAACTGTTTCTCTACTGAATTCTAAAATCAGCTATTTGAACCAGGTGCTAGAAACAGAAGATCCAGGTTTGATCACCATGTTGGAGGCGGATTCCTACGTTCCGTTCAAACCGGATACGAGTGAAGAGGGCCAAGAAAAAGATACTACTCAGTGATGTGAAAAAATGCTAGAATTGATTTTATGGGTAATAGACTTGCCTCCTTCTTTTTTCTTCAAATTTTTATGTGACTGCAACCATAAATTGGCTTCTAAAAAATTTGTAGAAAAAAGAGGGAAAGCATGGAGTTTGTTGAATATGTACAGAGTGTGTTTAAAGAACGAAATTCATTTTGGAGTCAGGAGGTGCCACAGACTTGAGCAACAATGACATCATTGTTAGTTTGGACATCGGTACATCCAAAGTTCGGGCTATTATTGGGGAAATGAATAATGGAACCTTTAATATTATTGGAGTTGGATCTGCCGACTCGGAAGGGATTCGCAAAGGTGCAATTGTAGACATTGATCAAACCGTGCAATCAATCCGTAACGCCGTGGATCACGCAGAACGCATGGTTGGTATTCAAATAACAGAAGTGTATGTGGGGATTTCAGGCAATCATATTGGCCTGCAAAATAGTCATGGCGTAGTAGCCGTGTCCAACGAGGACCGTGAAATCGGTGAGGAGGACATTGAGCGTGTACTGAAGGCAGCTGAGGTTATTGCCGTACCACCGGAGAGAGAAATTATTGACGTGGTAGCCAAGCAGTATGTCGTGGATGGCCTTGAAGGCATTCAGGACCCTCGCGGTATGATTGGAGTTCGTCTCGAAGTAGAGGCTACGATTGTTACTGGAGGCAAGACCCCGATACATAATCTGTTGCGCTGCGTTGAGAAAGCCGGCTTGAGGATTAAAGATCTGGTCTTGCTGCCTCTTGGAGCCGGACAATTGTCTCTTTCGAAGGATGAAAAGGTGATGGGTTCAGTGCTGGTGGATATTGGTGCAGGATCTACGAATGTTGCCATTTTCCAGGAAGGAACGATTGTTGCCACATCAACACTTCCGATTGGTGGAGAATTTGTAACCAATGATATTGCCTACGGACTGAGAACCCTTACCGATCAAGCCGAAAAAGTAAAGCTTAAATACGGCTGCGCATGGTATGATGATGCGGCAGCCGATGTCGTCTTTAAAGTGACGCGTATCGGCAGTAATGTGGATAAGGAATTCAACCAGCAGGATTTGGCTGCTATTATTGAGCCGAGAGTGCAGGAAATTTTTCAACTCATTCAGGCGGAAGTTAAGCGCTTGGGTTACACAGAGCTTCCGGGAGGTTATATACTTACCGGAGGCACCGTCTCCATGCCTGGTGTACTTCAGGTGGCACAAAGCGAACTGGCCGCTTCCGTAAGGATCGCCGTACCTGATTTTATCGGTGTAAGGGATCCGGGCTACACGAGCGGAGTTGGAATCTTGCATAATGCTATTCGTTACTATCGCGGAAGATCGACTAGCGTTAGCAACAGTGGCGGAAGTACCAAGAAGCCGACTAACCGAACCAAAAGTAGTAGTAGTCCCGCTGCGGAAGGCGAGCAAAAGCAGGGGTTGATTGAACGCTTAAAAAATATGTTCAGTGAATTTATATAACGTTCATTGCTAATTATGCCAATCATGGACGGGCCATCCATGCACATTGAGGGGGAGATGGAATAGTATGTTGGAATTTGATTTTGAAATGGAGAGCTTGGCTCAAATTAAAGTGATCGGCGTCGGAGGCGGCGGCAGCAATGCGGTTAACCGAATGATCGAAAATGGTGTTCAGGGTGTGGAGTTCATTACAGTCAATACAGATGCCCAGGCACTTCATTTAGCAAAGTCTGAGCATAAGCTTCAAATTGGGGATAAGCTGACCCGCGGTCTGGGTGCCGGCGCTAACCCTGATGTGGGTAAAAAAGCGGCTGAAGAGTCGCGTGAGCTCATTATGAATACGCTCAAAGGTGCGGATATGGTATTCGTAACGGCGGGAATGGGTGGCGGTACTGGAACCGGAGCGGCTCCTGTCATTGCTGAAATTGCCAAGGAATGCGGCGCGCTGACTGTAGGCGTGGTAACCCGACCATTCACGTTTGAAGGGCGTAAGCGTTCCAATCAAGCTGAACTTGGTATTGAGGGATTAAAAGAAAAAGTAGACACTTTGATTGTAATCCCGAATGACCGTTTGCTTGAAATTGTGGACAAGAAAACCCCAATGTTGGAAGCATTCCGTGAAGCAGACAATGTTCTGCGTCAGGCGGTTCAAGGTATTTCAGATTTGATCGCTGTACCGGGTCTAATTAACCTCGACTTTGCTGACGTTAAGACGATCATGACGGAGCGTGGCTCCGCTTTGATGGGGATTGGCGAAGCAACTGGTGAAAATCGTGCGGCTGAAGCAGCACGCAAGGCTATCATGAGCCCGTTGTTGGAGACATCCATTGAAGGTGCTCGTGGTGTGATTATGAACATCACTGGCGGCAACAACCTGTCCTTGTATGAGGTTAATGAGGCAGCTGAAATTGTAACATCGGCTTCCGATCCGGAAGTAAACATGATTTTCGGTGCTATCATTGACGAAGAGTTGAAAGAAGAGATCAAGGTTACCGTCATTGCCACTGGCTTTGAAGGCAAGCCAAGTCAACCGGCACCGGGACGTAAACCGGCAGCCAACCCGGCTACTTCCGAATCGGCGGAGAAAGGCTCTCCTAACTTGCGTCCATTTGGTAATACTCAAAGCAGTGACCAATTAGACATTCCTACATTCTTACGTAACCGTTCGCGCAATAATAATAACGATAACTAGTTTCAATTCGGATTGCCCGCATTCTCCCTGGAGATGCGGGCTTCTTTCTGTTTTCCGTGTCCTGCAGTTCAGGCGCTTCTCCTCTTTCCGACAAAATTAGTCGGTCACCGTTCCCACCGTTAGACAGACTTTGAACAGCATGACTACTATACTTAATCCTATCCTGCAAACGCTGGGCGGGTGAAGCCTTGGTTGTTTATATCGACTTGATTTTTTTGGCCAATTTGTTCATTGATGCTGTGTTGCTGATGGTCACCGCTTGGATGAGAAAAATCCGTCCAGTGTGGTGGAGGTTGATGACTTCAGCTGGAATCGGCGCAATGTATGTGGTCATGATGTTTGTGCCGGAACTGTCCTTTTTATTTACGTTCCTGATCAAACTGGCTTTATCGGTCATAATGCTGCTGGTGGCTTTTGGATTTGGCAGCATGCAAAAGTATCTTCGTACAATGGGTGCTTTTTACATGATCAATTTTGTAGCTGCAGGTGGCATTTTGGGGATGCATTATTTTCTCCAAAATACGGGGGAATTGTTTAACGGCATCTGGTACACCGCTTCGGGCGGAATGTCCTTTGAACTCAAAATCGCATTCTGGTTTATTTTATGCGCATTTGGCGGAGTGATGCTTTTCTTTCGTATTGTGCAGTCCTCAAAGCAGCGCACAGAAAGGATGAGTGGGTTTTTGGGACAAGTGCAGGTATGGATTGGGCAGGATCATATTGAGTGTACAGGCTTGTTGGATACAGGTAATCAGCTCTATGATCCTTTGACCCGAACCCCGGTGATGGTCATGGAGGCGGCCTTGTGGGAATCGCATTTGCCCGCCTCCTGGCTCCGAAAATGTTCTGAGGGTAATGCTGACCAACTGGTGATGGAACTGGGGGACGAATCGTTTAGCTGGCAGGATCGTGTTCGCCTCGTCCCCTATCGTGGAATTAACCGCAATCATTCCTTTATGCTGGCCCTTAAACCAGACCGGGTAGAGGTGGTGATGAATGGGGTTCATTTTGTACATCATCGAGTGTTGATTGGCTTGGATGGGGGGACATTGTCGGCAGAGGGTAAGTATCGCGCCATCATCCACCCGGATGTGACGGCACAAGAAGAGGGCAGTGCTGATACCAACCAGAAACAAGATGCACATATTGGTGAGCATTTTACAGAATCAGGATGACGGAGCATAAACACAAAATGATGTTTGAAGGCGACGAGAAATATCCAATGGTGAAATGGGCGGAGCACAGCTGCAATAGCACTATTTTTAAAAGGGGGAGAATGATATGCGGGAACAGATGAAATTGAAGATGAAAATTAGGTTAGCATTGCAATTGCAATATTATCGTATTTTATTTTTATTTGGGCTGAAAAATGAAGAAATTTATTATATTGGCGGCAGCGAGGCGCTCCCCCCACCGCTGACGAGAGACGAAGAAGAATATTTGCTGGGAAAACTTTCTTCTGGAGATGCAGCAGTACGGTCGATGCTAATCGAAAGAAATTTGCGGTTAGTCGTATATATTGCCCGTAAATTTGAGAATACGGGCATCAACATTGAGGATCTCGTATCCATCGGTGCTATTGGACTAATCAAAGCGGTTAACACTTTTGATCCGGAGAAGAAAATCAAACTTGCCACATACGCCTCTCGATGCATTGAGAATGAGATTCTGATGTATTTGCGTCGCAATAGTAAAACAAGAACGGAAGTTTCTTTTGATGAGCCTCTGAATATAGATTGGGATGGTAATGAGTTGTTGCTTTCTGATGTGATGGGCACGGAAAATGATACCATTTACCGTAATATTGAGGAGCAGGTGGACCGTAAATTATTGCATAAGGCACTGGATAAATTGACGGATCGAGAGCGTTTGATTATGGAGTTGCGCTTCGGCTTACAAGACGGAGAGGAGAAGACACAGAAGGATGTTGCTGACCTGTTGGGTATCTCGCAATCGTATATTTCGCGTCTGGAAAAGCGGATTATAAAGCGCTTACGAAAAGAATTTAATAAAATGGTATAGTGCATGGGTATATCCGGAAGCGATGGAAACGGCGAATAAAAAAATGCCCTCAGGAGATAATGTACATTAATGTTGCTCCTTGGGAGGTAAGACACGATGACCCGAAACAAAGTGGAAATTTGCGGTGTGGATACCGCCAAACTGCCGGTATTAACCAATGCAGAAATGCGCGAGTTGTTCACATCACTTCAGCAAAATAATGAACGATCAGCCAGAGAAAAATTGGTCAATGGCAATCTCCGGCTCGTCCTGAGTGTGATTCAACGATTTAACAATCGGGGAGAGTTTGTGGACGATTTGTTTCAGGTAGGATGTATCGGCCTAATGAAGGCGATTGATAATTTTGACCTTTCGCAAAACGTAAAGTTCTCCACTTATGCGGTGCCGATGATTATCGGAGAGATCCGCCGTTATTTGCGGGATAACAATCCGATCCGTGTGTCTCGTTCGTTACGGGATATTGCATATAAGGCGCTTCAGGTGCGGGACAGTCTGACGAATCTGAACTCGCGGGAACCAACGATTTTTGAAATTTCAGAGGCACTGAATGTGCCTAAAGAAGACGTTGTGTTCGCGTTGGATGCGATTCAGGATCCGGTTTCGCTGTTCGAGCCGATATATCACGACGGGGGCGACCCAATCTATGTGATGGATCAGATCAGTGATGACAGAAATAAAGACGTCTCATGGATTGAGGAAATCGCTCTGCGGGAAGCGATGCATCGCCTGGGCCAGCGTGAAAAGATGATATTGTCTATGCGTTTTTATGAAGGAAAGACGCAAATGGAGGTTGCCGACGAAATCGGTATCTCTCAAGCCCAGGTTTCAAGATTAGAGAAGTCGGCTATACAGCAAATGCAAAAACATGTAAAGTCCTAATGAAATGAATGCTTGAATGATCCAGCGATAAAAACGATCCTACTCGGATCGTTTTTGCGTTTACAGGACATTTTTTGGGCTCTTCCGCTCATATAGTGAAATAAAGGATGTGATGCGTGTGAGTGCACCGGAAACGTCAGTAAGAGCAATGAAAATTTCCGAGTTTCAAACCAAGGATGTCATTAACATTGTAGATGGACGACGCCTCGGACAAATCAGTGATTTGGAGATTGACGTGCGGCAGGGGAAAATTGAAGCCATTGTGGTTCCAGGCAGCAGTCGTTTTATGGGCTGGTTTGGAGGCGGAAGCGAGTTGGTCATTCCGTGGCGCAACATTGTGAAAATTGGTTCGGATGTTGTGCTTGTACGACTGGAAGGATTGCAAGAGCCGCCGGGTGAAGGGGAAGAAAAGTTGTATATCGAACGTCAAGAGCGGAGTGACCGAAGGGGCTTCTGAACTTGCAGATCTACGTATTTTAGTGTGTTGTGAAGACACGGCGGCGGCTTTTTGGTACACTGGGCAGTAGAGGTGAGAATGAATGGAACCATTTGTAGTGAATACCGAGGCTACGGGGGCAAAGCCAATGCAAGATGGTGGACGTCCCGTACCGGAGTTGTTATATATTCAATCTTGGGAGCGACAGGTTCAGGGATTAACAGCGGGTTTTACAGGTCGTCATGGCGGTGTCAGTGAGGTGCCCTACGCTAGTCTGAACTGTGCGTTTCATGTAGGGGATGACCCCGAGAAAGTCATTCGTAATCGGCAGCTCATTGCTGAGCAGCTTGGTTTTGCTGCTGAAGCATGGACGTGCGGTGAGCAGGTTCATGGTCATCATGTTGCTGTCGTCAAGGCTGCTGATCGCGGGCGGGGCTTTAGGGATCGTGCATCCGCTTTTCAGGACACAGATGGACTTTTGACGAATGTACCTGGCATTTTGCTGACATCCTTTTATGCAGACTGTGTACCATTATATTTTTGTGATCCAGTGCGCCGTGTGATTGGGTTGGCGCATGCAGGCTGGAAGGGAACCGTTGCGGAAATTGCATTGAAAATGGTACAGACCATGCAGAACGAATATGGATCTCAGCCGTCTGATATACTAGCAGCTATCGGTCCTTCTATTGGTTCTGAATCCTATGAGGTGGATGAGTACGTGATGAGCCAAATTCAGGTTTTGGAGCATGATTGCCCGGGTAATGATAAATGGGAAGGTTCTGTTTACTTCCCCTTAACCGACGGAAAAACACTACTTGACTTGAAACAATGCAATCGACACATTATGATGAAAGCAGGAATATTGCCGAGCCATATCGAATGTACTACCTTATGCACGAGTAGTCGTAGCGATTTGTTTTTTTCATATCGCAAAGAAGGCGGCGTCACAGGAAGAATGGCGAGTTGGATTGGTCTGGAAGAGAGGTGAGTCCTCCCGTGTCTTTGGAGGAACGAATTAAAGAAGTGAATGCCCGTGTAGAAGCGGCATGTGCCCGAAGCGGACGTTCGCGTGATGAAGTTAATGTGATCGCTGTCACGAAATATGTTTCGGCAGTGGCAATGACATCTGTATTGGATAGCAACTTGGAGCATGTGGGCGAAAATCGCTGGCAGGATGCTGCGGATAAATGGAGCAAGTTGGGTGACCGGGGAACGTGGCATTTTATTGGTCATCTCCAAACGAATAAGGTTAAAGATGTAATTGGAAAATTTAAATTTATACATTCGCTTGACCGCTTATCGCTCGCTCAGGAATTGGACAAGAAGGCATCCGCTCTGGGACTGCGAGTTAAAGCTTTTGTGCAAGTCAATATTTCTGGAGAAATGTCCAAATATGGCTTGTCCTCTGAGGCGGTTGCCCCCTTCTTGGAACAAATTCGCGAGTTGGAGCATGTGGACGTGATTGGCTTGATGACGATGGCTCCTCATGAAGAAGAACCGGAAAAAACTCGGCCTGTGTTTCGGGGATTGCGTGAATTACGGGATACGTTAAATGGACAAGCCTTGACCAGAGAACCCATCGTTCACTTGTCAATGGGGATGTCCAATGATTTTGAAGTAGCAGTTGAAGAAGGAGCGACCTGGCTGCGGCTTGGTTCCGTACTGGTCGGACGAGAGGAGGATTTCCATTGGGCGTAATGAATAAGTTCATGAACTTTCTGGGGCTTCAGGAAGAAGAGGAAGTTATAGAGCGAGAGGTTATGAATACGCCGGAAGATCAAGAAATTGAAACCCCAAGCTTTGATAAACGTAAGAACCAGAAGGGCGCTAATGTTGTCAGCATCCATTCACAGAAAAATGTGAAAGTTGTCCTGTATGAGCCGCGTTCTTATGATGAAGCACAGGAAATTGCCGACCATATCCGTTCCCATCGTACCGTCGTAGTTAATTTGCAACGAATTCGCAAGGATCAGGCGCTGCGTATTATTGATTTTTTGAGTGGTACTGTGTATGCACTGGGTGGTGGTATTTCCAAGGTCGGGAATAATATTTTTCTGTGTACACCAGATACGGTTGAGATTCAAGGCTCTATTACGGAAATACTGGCTGACACTGAACAAGAACTTAACAGAATGAGGTGAACTTTTCTTGATCGAGGTAATTTACTGGCTATTTCAGATTTATTCGTACATGATCATTGCATATGTTCTGCTATCTTGGCTTCCTAATGCCAGAGAGAGTGTAATTGGTGATTTACTTGCCAAGTTTGTGGAGCCGTATTTGTCTCCTTTTCGCAGATTTATACCGCCAATCTTCGGGATGATTGATATTTCGCCCATCGTTGCGCTGATTGCTCTGCGTTTTGCGTCATACGGCTTGATTTCTTTAATTGGTAATTTCGTCTAGGAGGAGTTATGCGAACTGAGATTTATGAGCATTTTCACCCGGATGAACGGGACTATGTGGATCGCGCTTCCGAATGGATCAGTCATGCGGGAGCTTATCATGAGCAGAAGCTGACTGATTTTTTGGACCCGCGCCAACAGTACATATTGGAGACACTTGCTTCGAAGGAAGATAAGGTCACGATTAGGGTAGATGGCGGATATATGGCTTCAGAACGAAAGCGGGCGCTAATTGCGCCCGATTATTCGTATTTGGACGGTGAGGAGATGGGGATTCAGGTCCTTTCCATCACATCTGACGATCATAAAATAGGTACCCTTGAGCATGGTGATTATCTAGGTGCCCTACTGGGACTTGGAATCAAACGTGGGAAAATCGGGGATATTCATGTACTGGATGATGGGTGCCATGTATTGGTAGCTTCAGAGATTGGTGATTTTATGACGATGCATTTACAGCAGGTACATCGTGTTCATGTATGGACAGAACTGTTGCCTGTCGCGAGTCTGCGAACGAAGGAAGTTGCATTAGATGCGCTAGATCTGACGGTCTCTTCTTTGCGCCTAGACGGTATTGCCAGCGACGTGTACAAGCTAAGCCGAAGTAAAATATTAACACCGATTCGGGCGGGGCGGTGCCGGGTAAATTGGAAGGTGGAGGAGAATCCATCCACTCCACTTAAAGCGGGGGACGTTATTTCCATGCAGGGTTTTGGGCGTTTCAAAGTGCTTGAAACAGACGGGATGACAAAAAAGGGAAGATTCCGTGTCAAAATTGGTAAGTTTGTATAGCTGTAGGCAGGAATTACGAGCTTTCTGTCGAAAGAATTAAGCTATAGCGAAGAACTGGAACGATTTTGCTCTGTACAGTATTCACAAAACGGGGTATGATGACCGATAGATGATAGTGAGCGTCGTGACGCGGAAAATGTATTTTTTGTCAATCTTATAGGAGGTGGACGGCATGCCATTAACGCCATTGGATATACATAACAAGGAATTTGCCCGCCGGCTTCGCGGTTATGATGAGGATCAGGTTAATGAATTTTTGGATCAGGTGATCAAAGATTACGAGGGCGTTATTCGTGAAAATAAAGAACTGAGCACCGAGTTGTTGAACGTACAGGAGAAGCTCGATCATTTCGCGACGATTGAGGATACGCTGAGTAAGACGATTATCGTAGCGCAGGAAGCGGCTGATGAAGTTCGTAACAACGCCAAGAAAGAATCCCAACTGATCGTGAAGGAAGCGGAAAAAAATGCGGACCGTATTGTGAATGAAGCATTGTCCAAATCCCGCAAGATTGCGTTGGAGGTTGAAGAACTGAAGAAGCAGGCATCGATTTACCGAGCACGGTTTCGTACACTGGTGGAAGCACAGCTTGACTTGTTAAGCCAAGACGGCTGGGAAGCACTTGAAAACCGGGAACGCGAAGTACTGGAGCGCGAGCGTGAGATGAAAGAAATTTACTAATTTCATTTCTGACAAGCTTTTATTAGGCTTAGTTAGGGTTGACTTTTATCTTTAAACAGGCTATAACTGTAAATACTATACTGAATTCAATGATTATCCGTCTGTCGGCTGATGATTGTTATTCAAGGCAACGATGTTGCTGATTTCGATGAATTTAACATGTTTAATTCGTTGATGGGAACGAGTACGTCATGATTTGTCCCTCAGAGAGTTGGCCTTCCGGTGCAAGCCAACGTTCAGAACATGACCGAAGATCCTCCCGGAGAAGTGAGCTGAAGCGCTTAAGATTTATGGCGTGTGTAAGCAATCACCGTTTGCCATGCGTTATAATGGCGCCCTGCTGTAGTTGAGTGGGGCTCAGAGAGCCGTAATGAGACTGTATTTTTAATGGTCTGTTTTTACGGAATCAGGGTGGTAACGCGAGCACAGTCTCGTCCCTTTACAGGGATGGGGCTTTTTTTGTTGCTTTTTTTAGGAAATGCTAGAGAAATCAATGATGAGCAGAGAGGGAGTATGACAGTATGAACAGAGTGGATGTTAAAGAAAAAGCACGGTCTCGTGACCTACGCATCCTGAGCAAATGGAAGCAGGAGGACACATTCCGTAAATCCATCACAAATCGTGAAGGAAAGCCAAATTTTGTGTTTTATGAAGGCCCACCAACAGCTAACGGTAAACCGCATATCGGTCACGTGCTGGGCCGTGTAATTAAGGATTTCGTCGGTCGCTATCAGACAATGAAGGGATACCGCGTCGTACGTAAGGCAGGCTGGGACACGCATGGCTTGCCGGTAGAATTGGGTGTACAAAAGCAGCTGGGAATCTCCCACAAACCTGAAATTGAAGAATACGGTGTTGAAAAGTTTATTAAAAAATGTAAGGCGAGCGTGTTTGAGTATGAGCAACAATGGCGTGATTTAACCGAAGCAATCGGATATTGGACAGACCTCGATAACCCGTACATTACATTGGATAATAACTATATCGAGAGTGTATGGAACATTTTGGCGACGATTCATGAAAAAGATCTGCTGTATCGTGGTCATCGTGTGAGTCCATATTGCCCGGATTGTCAAACGACGCTAAGTTCTCATGAAGTAGCGCAGGGCTACAAAGATGTGAAGGATCTGAGCGCCACGGCCAAATTCAAGCTGCATAGCAGTGGTGAATATGTACTGGCTTGGACGACAACGCCTTGGACCTTGCCGAGTCACGTGGCGCTCGCCGTCAACCCTGAACTGGAATATGCACGTGTGAAGCAGGAAGACGGTGTGTACATCGTTGCTAAAAATCTGGTTGAGGACGTAATTAAAGGCGAACATGAAGTGATTGGCACGCTATCCGGTTCAGAACTGGTTGGCCAAATGTATACCCCGCCATTTACGTATTTTCAGGTTGAGAAGGGTAATCAGATTCTGGGTGCGAAGTTCGTAACAGACTCCAGCGGTACAGGTATCGTTCATATGGCTCCGGCGCATGGTGAGGATGATTACCGGGTATGCCGTGAAAATGGTGTTGAATTTATCAACGTGGTGGATCTTCAAGGTAACTATGTAGAGGAAATCACTGATTTTGCAGGCCGTTTTGTGAAAGACTGTGATGTAGATATTGTTAAAATGCTGTCCGAAAAAGGCTTGCTGTACAGCAAGGAAAAATACGAGCATAGCTATCCGTTCTGCTGGCGCTGCGACACTCCATTATTGTACTATGCTATGGACAGCTGGTTTATCAAAACAACTGCGATCAAGGATCAATTGATTGCCAACAACAGCGAAGTCGAATGGTACCCGGGGCATATACGTGAAGGACGTTTTGGCAAGTTTTTGGAGGAACTGGTGGATTGGAACATCAGTCGCGATCGCTATTGGGGTACACCACTAAACATCTGGGTTTGTGAGGAAACTGGAGAACAGTTCGCTCCGCATAGTATTGCTGAGTTGAGGGAACGTGCGATCGGCGACGTACCAGCGGATATCGAGCTGCACAAACCATATGTAGATGATATCAAGGTTCGTAGCCAATGCGGTAAATACGAAATGACTCGTACACCGGAAGTAATCGACGTATGGTTCGATAGCGGCTCCATGCCGTTTGCGCAGCATCATTATCCTTTTGAGAATAATGAAACGTTTGAGCAGCAATTTCCGGCAGATATGATCTGTGAAGGAATTGACCAGACTCGTGGCTGGTTCTATAGCTTGCTTGCGGTTTCGACTATGCTGACTGGCAAAGCTCCTTATAAAGCTGTCATGGCGACAGGCCATGTACTGGATGAGCAAGGGCAGAAAATGTCTAAATCCAAGGGCAATGTTATTGATCCGTGGGAAGTGATTGACGAGTACGGTACAGATGCTTTCCGTTGGGCATTGCTGTCCGATAGTGCACCATGGAATAGCAAACGTTTCTCCAAAGGCATTGTAGGCGAGGCTAAATCGAAGCTGGTCGATACGCTTGTCAATACACACGCTTTTCTGACCTTGTATGCGGATATCGACGGATTTGATCCGGCACAGCATCCGTTCAAACCATCGGCTCATAAGTTGGATCGTTGGATTTTGTCCCGTTTGAACAGCCTCATTTTGGTAGTGGACAAAGCGCTGGCTGTAAATGACTTCCTGAACTCATCTAAAGCAATTGAATCGTTTGTGGATGAGCTGAGCAACTGGTATATCCGTCGTTCACGCGACCGATTCTGGGGCAATGGTCTTACAGAAGATAAGCTGGATGCATACCGTACACTGACCGAAGTGCTGTTAACGACTGCCAAACTGCTTGCGCCGTTTACACCACTGCTTGCAGAGGATATTTACCTCAACCTAAGCAACGGGGAAAGTGTTCATCTGGATGATTATCCGACTGCCAATGAATCCTTGATCGATCCGGAACTGGAACGAGATATGGAAACGGCACGCCGTGTCGTCGAATTGGCGCGTAACGTCCGCAACGAAACGGGTTTGAAAACGCGTCAACCGTTGTCCGAGTTGATTCTGTCCATGGATCAGGATTTTGAACTGAGTGGCTATGAGGAAATCATCAAAGATGAGATTAACGTGAAGCATATTCATGTGGAGACGGACGATAGCGGCTTTGTAGATTTTACACTGAAACTGAATTTGAAAGTAGCAGGCAAGAAATACGGCAAAAATGTCGGTTTCCTACAAAACTTTTTCAAAGGAATGTCTGCTGAGGATACCCGTTCTGTTGTAGAAAAAGGAGTGTTAAACGTCGCTTCTCCAGAAGGTGAAGAACTGCAAGTTACGGCCGAAGAATTGCTGGTGGAGAAAAAAGCGAAAGAAGGCTTCGCTTCTGCTTCCGGTTATGGCTTAACGGTAGCGTTGAACACAGACATTACACCGGAGCTGGAGCAAGAGGGCTGGGTACGTGAAGTGGTTCGTGCGGTACAGGATTATCGTAAAAAACTGGATCTGCCGATTGAAAAGTATGTGGCGTTGACGTTGGATGTAGATAATGAGCTGCGTCTGGCCATCGAAAGCTTCGACTCTGTGTTGCGTGAGAACGTATTGGTTACTACTGTGACATTTGGTCAAGCCGAACCGGCAGAACATGTGGAAGTGAACGGTAAAACCATCGGCGTTCATATTGGGGAATAATTACAAGCCCCCTGTCCCATAATACAATAACAGGCAGCATATAAAAACGAGCCTAAGCATCGGAAACGGGTTTTCTCCGTTACGTGCTTCGGCTCGTTTGCTGCGTTCAGGGCAGCCATGGAAAAGGGGGATTGTGCATATGACGGCACGATCAAGGCGTAGACAGGGGAGGAGTCTCCGAGGGATGAACGGAGAAGGGGCTGCCATAGCCGCAGATAAAAGCAAAACAGGTAATCAGGTTGAACGATTAAGTCGTGTTGAAAAGCTGATACGTGCTGTGTCAGAGCAGATGGAACGGACACGTATTGCAGATTACGCTTTGCTGCTGAACAAGCCTTGGCGATTACTCTGGCTAAATCTAATATCAGGCGTTTCCCGGGGAATCGGCATCGCGCTAGGTTTTACTTTTTTTGCTGCTACCATTATTTATGTGCTGCAAGTGCTCGGAGCGTTGAATTTGCCGATTATCGGTGATTATATCGCTGATATTGTACGGATCGTACAGCGACAATTGGAGCTTACCACCTATTAGGCAGCGATCTCCACTTTGAAGTTCACGATTCGTCTTCGTGCGTATCCGGCTCCAGTAGACCTTCGCCCTCGCCATCTTCGATATAACGCTGATAAATGGAGCTGCGAATAACAGATACATTTTGTCCATAAATGTCAGTAGCAATAAAGCTTTCGTATGGCTCTACGAAGCCCATATTATCGTCGCCTGCTTCAATTTCCATATCATCATAACTGTGGATTTCTCCACTTTCGGCCATGGCTGGTGTGTTAGAGGTACCCCAATTTTCGACGATCTGCCAAGCATCTTCACCGTCGAAGCCGTTTTGATCATCACGCTCATCCAGACTCGTTCTGCCGAACGAGGGAGCGAGAAATTCTTCCTCTACTGGGCGGCGGTTAGACACTTCTGTTTCGGGACTGTACTCTTTACAGTAAATGGTATAGGGAACAGCCAGTAGGCGCTCATAGGGAATGGGTTTACCGCTGGCGGCACAAATGCCATACGTCCCCTTTTCCATAGCCATCAGAGCTGATTCGATGCGTTCTAATTGGAATTCGTCGTGTTCCAGTAAGGAAATATCCTTGGCTCGCTCGTAGGTTTCGGTAGCCAGGTCTCCTGGGTGGTTATCAATAGGAGAAAGCTCGCCGGTTTGGTCGCGTTGGGAATCGCCGAGTCCGTAATGGTCGTTGTCTTGCAAACGATGCTCAATTTCTTTTTTGCGTTCCAGCAGTTCGTTACGCAAGCCCTGCAATTGTTGCTCCGTCAATGGGGACATGGAATCCTCTCCTTGTTCTAGGTTTACATGCGCATGCGTTGTGTCGAGTATGCTCCATGTAGTTTGCACCGGGAAGACCTCTTTTACATAGGAAATTCTAATCAAATGCGAAGGAGTTGATTTTATGGATGATCTGTACTTGAAGCTTGCGGGATTCGTGGACGATCTGAGAATGCTTATGCTACAATAAATGGGTTCAACAACGGATATAAGCGGATCGGAGTGACGAAGGACTGTGATTTATTTTGGTATTGCGCTAATTATTTTTTTGATTGATCAGGGAGTCAAATATTTGGTGGCTACGCGGATGGAATTGTACGAACAAATACCAGTCATCGGCAATTTCTTTTTAATCACCTCCCATCGAAATCGTGGAGCCGCTTTTGGAATTTTGGAAGGTCAACGTTGGCTTTTTATCGTGATTACAATTGTAGTGGTGATTGGTATCGTCTGGTACCTGCGAAAAACAGTCAAGGCTGGACAAAAGCTACTTCCTGTTGCGCTAAGTTTGGTGCTGGGGGGAGCAGTCGGTAACTTTTTGGATCGAGCTATTTCAGGGGAAGTAGTTGATTTTGCACAATTTAATTTTGGGAGCTATACGTTTCCCATTTTTAATGTGGCAGATTCGGCGATTGTCATCGGTGTAGCACTGATTATTTTGGATACATTGCTGGAATCGCGTCGGGAAAAAGGAAATGGCAATGATAGCATTGAAGGGAAGTCATAGCATGAGCGAAGTGAATGAAAACGGCGAAGCCGCAGGTCTGTCTTATGAGGACGAACTGGAGGGTGAATCTCTGGAATGGACGGCCGATTCCGGGGATGCCAAAACGCGTATAGACAAATATATCGCCGAAGAAATGAAGGAAGTGTCTCGTTCTCAGATACAGCTGTGGATCGGAAATGGTCGCGTGCTGGTGAACGGTACGGCGATCAAGGCGAACTACAAGCTGGCTGAAGGAGATCGTATTGTATTATCGGTACCGGAGCCAGAAAGTGTAGATATTGTACCGGAAAATATTCCGTTGGATGTCGTTTACGAGGACTCGGACGTTATTGTTATTAACAAGCAACGTGGTCTGGTCGTGCATCCTGCACCGGGACACTCTTCGGGAACATTGGTTAACGCACTGATGTACCACTGTCACGATCTTTCCGGCATCAACGGGGAATTACGTCCTGGTATTGTTCACCGTATTGATAAGGATACATCAGGACTGCTGATGGCGGCTAAAAATGATCAGGCTCACGCATCACTTGCAGCACAGCTTAAGGACCATAGTGTGACTCGGAAATATATAGCTTTAGTTCACGGTCATTTGAGCCACGATCAGGGAACGGTAGATGCTCCGATTGGCCGCGATTCCGGTGATCGTAAATTGTTCACAGTGACGGAACGTAACAGCAAGCATGCAGTCACCCATTTTCTCGTCATTGAACGATTGGGGGATTATACCCTGCTTGAACTTCAATTGGAAACAGGACGCACACACCAAATTCGTGTTCACATGAAATTTATTGGACACCCATTGGTTGGCGACCCTATGTATGGGCGCAGCAAAGGGGTTCGTATGGATGGTCAGGCGCTGCATGCGGCGGTACTGGGCTTTAAGCATCCATCCACTGGAGAGTACATGGAATTCAACAGACCGATCCCTCCTGATATGGAGGATGTTTTAGCGTCCCTGCGTAGTCGCTAAAACAATGACAATTTGCATTCCTATTCACAAACCTGAATAAATTATTAAGTTAAACCGCCTAAATGGCGGTTTTTTTATTGTGGGATAAGGTATGGGTAAAAACAACTATGGATAATTATACAATGAAGTTGTATAATTATTAGAGTGCTTCCGGTGGTTCCGGTTGAACGGGTGTTGACACACGATTTTCAATCTGTCATACTTCTTGTAGTTGCGATGAACTTTGTCCAAGAGATGGCTAACCATCTCACACTATGAGAAGCAGGACAAAGGAAATCCTGAATAGCACCTTTAAATCAGTCCCGTGAGGCTGGCAAGGTAACGTGAATGGATCACTGATCAGTGCATCCGCTGCGGCGGTATGTCTTCAGTGTGTCCGAGAGATCGGAGAACAGTGGAAGACTGTTCATACGAGACTCCTTGCCAAACTTGGGCAAGGAGTCTTTTTTGTATCCGAACACGGGACCAGGTCTGAAGGGAACATCACCTGAGGAGGCTGGAAGCATGAGTAATGAAACACATGTACTAATGGATGAAATTGCGATTCGTCGGGCATTGACACGGATTGCACATGAAATTTTGGAGAAAAACAAAGGTATTGACGATTGTGTGCTAGTAGGTATTCGAACACGCGGAGTTCATCTGGCGCAACGACTGGCTGAAAAAATTGCTGAGATTGAAGGCGCACCAATTCCATGGGGAGAGCTGGATGTCACAGCCTACCGGGATGACCGAAGCAGTGTAGCCGAAGCTAAAGGAAATGGAAAAGAGCTTTTGATGAATCCTGCTGACGTATCGGTTCATGATAAGAAAGTCATTCTCTTTGACGATGTGCTGTACACAGGCCGCACCATCCGCGCGGCGATGGATGCATTGATGCACTGCGGACGACCGCAAATGATTCAGCTGGCAGTGCTAGCAGATCGCGGACACCGTGAGCTTCCGATTCGTCCGGATTACATCGGCAAGAACATCCCGACCTCCAAATCTGAGGAAATCGTAGTAGCCCTTCAAGAGACGGACGGTAAGGACGAAGTGACAATCATTCAGAACCGGGGGGAACAGCTATGATCACAACAGCCAGTCAACTTAAAGAACGTAGCCTGCTCGGGTTAAAGGAACTTAGCCGAAATGAAATCGAGTCCATTCTGGATCGTGCTCATTATTGGGAATATCAACCAGAAAAACTGGTTCCAGTACTGCAATCACGCTTTGCGGCCAACATGTTTTTTGAAAACAGCACTCGCACCCGCTTTTCTTTTGAGATGGCAGAGAAGCGGCTGGGCGCTCAGGTTTTGAACTTTTCCGCTGCGGCTTCCAGTGTGGAAAAAGGGGAGTCCATTTACGATACAGTACGTACGCTCGAATCCATGGGCATTGATGCAGGAGTCATCCGGTTAAAGCCAGCCGGGGTGCTGCAAGAGCTTGCTGAGAAGGTCAGTGTTCCACTGGTTAATGCAGGGGACGGCAACAATGAGCATCCGACACAGGCTCTGCTGGACCTGTACACCATGCGCAAAACTTTCGGTGAGCTTAAAGGCTTGAGAGTATCCATCATAGGAGACATTCTGCACAGCCGTGTCGCTCGCTCGAATCTGTGGGCCTTGCAAAAATTCGGAGCCAAGGTTAGCTTCTGCGCTCCTGATAATATGCAAGCACCTGATCTTGCGGCGTACGCGCCTTATGTTCCGATGCAAGAGGCACTACAGGCGGACGTGGTCATGATGCTTCGGGTACAGCTGGAACGGCATGCCGAAGGGATGTTGCGCTCAGCGGATGAGTACCGAGAGCAGTACGGTTTGACAGAGAAAAGAGCAGCGAACCTGAAGCCCGGAACAATTATCATGCATCCAGCTCCAGTGAATCGGAACGTGGAAATTGATAGTGCGGTTGTGGAAAGCGAACAATCACGAATTTTTCCACAAATGGCAAACGGGGTTCCGATCCGCATGGCGGTTATGGAACGGGCAATGAAGCTGTAGAAGCTGTCAGTAGGATCGTAGGAAAAGTTGCAGAAAACTGAGCGGAGGAATATTTCAGATGAAACAATTAATTATGAATGCAAGCGTATTGAACGAGCAGGGCGAGGCTGAATTGAAATCCATCCTAATCGCCGACGGAAAGATTTTGGCTATTGAAAATGCGGATGCTGGAGTCAGCCTACTTATGGAAGAAGGGGCATCTGGGCAGGAGCGCGAAATCGAAAAGATCGACGCCCAGGGAAAACTGGTCATCCCCGGTTTAATCGACATGCATGTGCATCTGAGAGAACCTGGCTTTGAATATAAAGAAACGATTGAAACGGGTAGCCGCGCGGCGGTGAAAGGTGGATTTACCACGATTGCCTGCATGCCAAACACACGCCCAGTGACTGACAATGTCGACACAGTCCAGCTGGTATTGAAAAAGGGACAGGAAGCCGGGCTTGCCAAGGTTCTTCCTTACGCAGCCATTACGAAAAACGAACTGGGTCGTGAGCTGACAGATTTTGAAGCGCTCAAAGCAGCAGGTGCAATCGGCTTTACTGACGATGGTGTCGGGGTGCAAAGCGCGCAAATGATGAAGGACGCCATGGCGTGGGCCAAAGCACTGGATATGCCGGTTATTGCACACTGTGAAGATAACACGCTTGTTGAAGGAGCGGCTGTGACGGACGGCGAATTTGCCAAGCGCCACGGACTTAAAGGCATTCCGAACGAATCCGAAGCCATTCACGTCGGACGAGACATTTTGTTATCCGAGGCAACCGGGGCGCACTATCATGTATGCCATGTCAGCACAGAGCAGTCAGTGCGGTTAATCCGCCACGCGAAATCTTTTGGTATCAAGGTAACGGCTGAGGTATGCCCACACCACTTGGTATTGTCAGATGAGGACATCCCTGGGCTGGATGCGAATTGGAAAATGAATCCTCCGCTCCGCTCCCCACGTGATGTGCAGGCATGCATCGAGGGACTGGAAGACGGTACGATTGACATCGTCGTAACCGACCATGCAGCGCACAGTGAGGAAGAGAAGGCAAGAGGTATGGAGCTGGCGCCATTCGGGATCGTTGGATTTGAGACGGCCTTCCCGCTGTTGTACACGAAATTCGTAGCTACCGGACAGTGGACGCTGGACTTTCTGGTGCGTCGTATGACTGCTGATCCAGCGCGTGTCTTCCGCCTGGATACGGGACGCCTGGAAGAAGGAGCTCCAGCTGACCTGACCATGATTGATCTGGAGCAGGAGCAGGCAGTTGATCCGCAAACGTTTGCCAGCAAAGGACGCAACACTCCTTTTACAGGCTGGAAGCTCAAAGGCTGGCCTGTGAAAACTTGGGTAGACGGCAAACTGGTATGGTCTGCTGACGAAGCAAAATAAATAGAAACCACTAAAAAAATAGAACCTTATAGCAGGAAACAATATAGAGGAGTGAGACGGGATGCAGGCAAGATTGTTACTTCAGGACGGCACGCTGTTTACAGGCACATCATTTGGTGCGGAAGGTGATAAAACAGGCGAGGTCGTTTTCAACACAGGGATTACAGGCTATCAAGAGGTGCTTACTGATCCCTCTTACTGCGGACAAATCGTAACGATGACTTACCCGCTGATTGGCAACTATGGAATTACTCGTGATGACTTTGAATCGGTACGGCCTTATGTCCATGGCTTTGCTGTTAGACATTACGAGCCAGCGCCAAGTAACTGGCGTGCTCAATACAGCGTGGGCGATTTGCTGAAGGAATATGGCATCATTGGCATTAGCGACATCGACACCCGCATGCTTACCCGGATTATTCGCCATCACGGCACGATGAAGGGCATTTTGACGACTGGTTCCCAGCCGCTGGAAGAACTGAAAGAAATGATGTCTGACTTGACCATTGAAGAACTGCGCAATCAGGTTCCTATGACTTCCACACCTCATCCGTACAGTAGTCCTGGCAACGGAGAGCGGATCGTATTGATTGACTACGGTGCAAAAAGCGGCATTTTGCGCGAACTGAATAAACGGGACTGCGATGTAGTTGTCGTTCCACATGATACGACGGCTGAGGAAATTCGCCGCTTGGACCCGGACGGTATCCAGCTGTCTAACGGCCCTGGAGATCCAAAAGACGTACCCCATGCCGTTCGTACGGTAGCTGAACTGTTAGGGGAATATCCGATTTTCGGAATTTGCTTGGGACACCAGTTGTTCGCTTTAGCTTCGGGAGCGGATACGGAAAAGCTGAAATTCGGACATCGCGGTGGTAACCATCCGGTGAAAGAACTGGAGAGCGGACGCTGCTTTATCACATCGCAAAATCATGGCTACACGGTGAATGAGGATTCGATCCAAGGTACTGAGCTTGAAGTGACACATATTAATAACAACGATAAAACGATTGAAGGTCTTAAACATACCAAATATCCCGCGTTTTCGGTGCAATATCATCCAGAGGCTGCACCAGGACCTTACGATAATGGATACCTGTTTGACCGCTTTCTGGACATGATCCGTGAGCACAAAAGAAATTATCCAAAGCAACCGCGTCAGGCTGCTATCGCCGCCGCAGTGAGAGGAGAGCGCTAATATGCCGAAAAATACAGAACTTAAAAAAATACTTGTGATCGGTTCCGGTCCTATCGTCATTGGTCAGGCAGCAGAATTTGATTACGCTGGTACACAAGCTTGTCAAGCGCTCAAAGAAGAAGGCGTCGAGGTAGTACTGATCAACAGTAATCCGGCAACCATCATGACAGACACCAACATGGCAGACAAAGTATACATCGAGCCGATTACACTTGATTTTGTAACACAGATTATCCGTCAAGAGCGTCCAGATGGGCTGCTTCCTACGCTGGGAGGACAGACAGGTCTGAATATGGCAGTGGAACTGGCTCGCGCCGGAGTGCTGGAGCGTGAAAACGTCAAGCTGCTGGGAACTCAACTGAATTCGATAGAAAAAGCCGAAGATCGTGATCTGTTCCGTGATTTGATGCGCGAGTTGGAACAACCTGTACCGGAGAGTGTAATTGTAACAACCTTGGAAGAATCGTTGGAATTTGCTAACGAAATCGGTTATCCAATTATCGTTCGCCCGGCTTATACGCTAGGGGGAACAGGCGGTGGTATCTGTTCCACAGAAGAAGAACTGCGTGAAACCGTCAGCTCTGGCTTGAGATACAGTCCAATCGGACAATGTTTGGTGGAAAAAAGTATCGCAGGTATGAAGGAAGTCGAATATGAGGTCATGCGTGACGGCAATGATAACTGCATCGTTGTCTGTAATATGGAGAACTTTGATCCAGTCGGCGTGCATACTGGCGACAGTATCGTAGTAGCTCCGAGTCAGACGCTGTCAGATCGCGAATACCAGATGCTGCGCTCCGCTTCTCTGAAAATTATCCGCGCCCTCAATATCGAAGGTGGCTGTAATGTACAGTTTGCGCTTGATCCGCACAGCTATCAATACTATGTAATTGAAGTAAACCCACGCGTAAGCCGCTCCTCGGCGCTGGCTTCCAAGGCAACCGGATATCCGATTGCTAAAATGGCTGCCAAAATCGCACTGGGCTACACGTTGGATGAAATTGTGAATCCGGTAACGGGACAAACGTATGCTTGCTTTGAGCCAACACTGGATTACATCGTGAGCAAAATACCACGCTGGCCATTTGACAAATTCATTTCTGCCAACCGCAAGCTGGGCACGCAAATGAAAGCAACGGGTGAAGTCATGGCCATCGGACGCACATTCGAGGAATCCATCCATAAAGCGGTACGGTCGTTGGAAATCGGTGTACACCGTCTGCATCTTAAGGGAGCCGAACAGCTGTCTGATGACGTACTCCAGGATCGCCTGATTAAAGCAGATGATGAGCGGTTGTTCTTGGTAGCCGAGGCGTTCCGTCGCGGCTGGCAGCAGCAGGAGATTCAAGATTTGACGAAAATTGACTGGTGGTTCCTCGATAAGGTAGAGGGAATCGTCAAGTTCGAAGCCATCATCGCTGGAGAGTCTGAGCTGACCTCCGAAACACTCTATCAGGCCAAACGTAAAGGTTTTACTGACCGTTCGATCGCCGAGATTCGCAGTATGGGCCAAAACAACAGTATGATAACCGAGCGTGAGGTACGTGAATTCCGTCTAGCTCAAAACCTGCGTCCGGTCTACAAAATGGTAGATACGTGTGCAGCCGAGTTTGAAGCCACAACTCCGTACTACTACTCCTCTTACGAGGTGGAAAATGAAGTAATTCCATCTAGCAAAGAGAAAGTTATCGTACTCGGCTCTGGACCGATTCGGATCGGGCAAGGGATTGAATTTGATTACTCCACCGTACATGCGGTATGGGCTATTCAAAAAGCGGGCTACGAAGCAGTGATTATCAATAACAACCCGGAGACGGTATCTACGGACTTTAACACATCCGACCGCCTCTACTTTGAACCGCTCTTCTTCGAAGATGTCATGAATGTCATCGAGCAGGAAAAACCGATTGGGGTTATCGTCCAGTTCGGTGGTCAAACGGCCATTAATCTCGCAGCTCCGCTGAGTGCGGCAGGCGTGAATATTTTGGGTACGAGTCTGGAAAGTATCGATGAAGCGGAAGACCGGAAAAAGTTCGAGCAACTTTTGTCTCGTCTGGCTATCGCACAGCCTAAAGGCAACACGGTCACATCGGTAGATGAAGCAGTAGGAACCGCACAGGCGCTAGGCTATCCGGTCCTGGTACGGCCATCCTACGTCTTGGGTGGGCGCGCTATGGAAATCGTGTACTCAGATACGGAATTGCTGCGGTACATGGAAGAAGCGGTTAAAATCAATCCAGAGCATCCGGTGCTCATCGACCGTTATATGCTGGGTAAAGAAGTTGAGGTCGACGCCATCTGCGACGGCGAGACAGTATTGGTACCAGGCATTATGGAGCATGTAGAACGGGCCGGGGTTCACTCAGGTGACTCTATCGCGGTGTATCCACCACAGCACTTGTCTGCCGAGTTGAAACAAAAAATTGTGGAAATTACAATCAGCATCGCTAAGGAATTGAAAACGATCGGTCTGGTAAATATCCAGTTTGTTATTCATCAAGACGAGGTGTACGTGATCGAGGTTAATCCTCGCTCCTCGCGGACAGTTCCTTTCTTGAGTAAAGTAACAAATATCCCAATGGCGAATCTGGCTACACAGGCTATTTTGGGCGGTAAGCTTAAAGATGCAGGTTATTCAGAAGGTCTATGGCCTGAAAGTAATTATGTCTCGGTTAAGGTTCCGGTATTCTCCTTTGCCAAACTACGCCGTGTAGAGCCGACGCTGGGCCCGGAAATGAAATCCACAGGTGAAGTTATGGGACGCGACATTCAGTATGCCAAAGCCCTGTACAAAGGACTTGTGGGGGCTGGTATGAAAATTCCATCCACTGGGGCGATCATCATTACAGTGGCGGATAAGGACAAGGAAGAAGCTGTCGAGTTGATGCAGGGCTTTTACAGACTGGGCTATAAAATTATTGCAACAGGTGGAACAGCGGCTGCTATGGAGCAAGCCAACATTCCAGTGAACACGATCAATAAGCTGAGCGAAGGGAACCCGAACATCCTGGATATGATCCGTACGGGTGAAGCCAACTTTGTCTTCAATACGCTGACCAAAGGCAAAACGCCAGAGCGTGATGGATTCCGTATCCGCCGTGAAGCAGTTGAGAATGGCATCGTCTGCATGACCTCATTGGATACAGTACGCGCTTTGCTAAGAATGCTGGAAACAATCAATTTCACATCCGAATCCATGCCAGTCCTGAGCAAATAATGCGTTACGAATAGATGTGAGGAAATAAGTAGCACAGGGAAGGACATTCATCAGCTTCGGCTGACGGATGTCCTTTATCACGGGCAAATGTACCCGAATTGACGTGAAAAGGGGATGTAGAACGGTGAATGGAGCATTTCAGCAGATGGCAGGACGGCTGATGGTTGCGTTAGATTATCCCAATGCACAACAGGCTGAGCAGTTAATTCGGCAGCTAGAGGGGATTCCTTGTTATATAAAAGTAGGTATGCAACTGTTTTATAGTGCAGGGCCAGCTTTTGTAGAACAGCTAAAGTCCAGAGGATACTCCGTATTTCTGGATTTGAAAATGCATGATATCCCTAACACGGTGCGGGGAGGGGCAGAGAGCATTACACGCCTAGGTGTGGATATGTTCAACGTACATGCTGCTGGGGGCGTTAATATGATGTCAGCCGCTAAAGCTGGTGCAGAAGCAGCTATTTCGGCAGACAGCTCGCTTTCCATGCCGCTCATTATTGCAGTCACACAGCTGACCAGCACGGATCAGATGACCATGAATAAGGAGTTAGGTATTCCTGGTACGGTACAGGATGCAGTGGTTCGTTACGCACAACTGACCCGTGAGGCGGGACTGGATGGTGTGGTAGCATCCCCTTTGGAAGTGCCTGCCATTCGTGCTGTGTGTGGAGCAGAATTTAAGACGATAACCCCTGGCATACGCCCGGCAGGTAGTGCTACAGGCGATCAATCACGTGTGCTTACTCCTGGACAAGCCATTGACCAAGGCAGCAGCTACATTGTCGTTGGACGTCCTATCACCGCAGCAGCAGACCCACGCGCCGCAGCGGAACACATTATTGAGGAGATGATACAAGTATGACTACATTGAATAGTATACCCGAGCAAATTGCATCCCATCTGTTACGTATTCAGGCGGTGGCATTGCGCCCGCAGCAGCCTTTTACATGGACATCGGGCATTAAATCGCCAATTTACTGCGACAATCGCCTGACCATGTCCTACCCGGAGGTACGCGAGCTGATCGCAGACTCATTTGCTGCCCTCATTCGTGAGCAATATCCCGAAACCGAAGTCATTGCAGGGACAGCTACAGCAGGGATTCCTCATGCGGCCTGGGTGGCGCAAAAGCTAAATCTGCCAATGGCCTATGTAAGGGACAAAGCTAAAGGACATGGGAAAGAGAACCAAATTGAAGGCCGCATCAGCCCAGGACAAAAGGTTATGGTCATCGAGGATCTCATTTCTACAGGAGGCAGCTCCATTAAAGCAGCACAGGCTGTAGCACAAGCAGGCGCTCAGCCGTTAGCGGTACTAGCCATTTTCAGCTACCAGCTAGACAAAGCGACTCAAGCTTTTGAAGAAGCAGGTGTGGAGCTGCAAAGCTTGTCCAATTATACAGCTCTGATGAATGTTGCCTTGCGTGAAGGAACCATTCAGGAAGAAGAGATGGAACTGCTGCGTTCTTGGCGTCAGGACCCGGCTTCCTTTGGCAAATAAGATGAGCTATAGGGAACAACAGAGCTAATGATTAGAACGATTCGTACTCGTTGCTAACTATTGTAGATTGTTATGGCTCGGGCCGTGTAAATCGAATTCGATCCGGTTACACTACTCCTACCATCATGTGAAAAGAGGGAGCTCGGATGTATTGGATTTACTATGGCAGACTGTACACGACTAAATTTCAGGCAGGATGTCTGGCAAAAAGGTTGGAGCACGACGGCTGGATGTATGGCTACAATGATCCCCGCGCAGTGGAGGTGTACCGCTCGCGCAAAGGTCGTTATGGTGTCCGATTTATTCCGTAAGTCCATAAAAATAATTTTATAAAAGAAAATTTTCGAAAGACTATTGACGAAACACAAGAAAATGTTGTATATTAATTAACGTTGCTGTTATGAATATGTAACGTGAATATACAAATTTTTTTGAGGGCCCTTAGCTCAGTTGGTTAGAGCGGTCGGCTCATAACCGATTGGTCGGGGGTTCGAGTCCCTCAGGGCCCATTTCCTCAAAAACCCTTGCGTAGCAAGGGTTTTTTTGTTGTTTATAGAGGGTGAGAAAATGGAGGGGAATAGCCCCTTTATTAGGGAGCGATTATAATTTGCTGCGAACCTTCTCTTTCTTCACTTTTTCTAAATGTGATTTAATTTTTTTAATCTTTCATTGCCATGAAGAATGCCCCCTTAGAATATATTAAACTACCCAGTGGGGATCAATATCTATTCTAGGGGATGCAATCTATAGGCTAGGAGAAGCTCCCAAAAGGCTATTTTTTGAGATTTTAAACTTGAACGGATTATATTCAATGGAAAAATCCTCCGCAGACCCCTTTGCAATTAAGGTTAAGTCCGTAGAAGGGTCAACTTTTGAGAATGTCAGAATTCCTTCTGTCTTCATACCAGGTAGTATTTCAGACTGTAACGCAGGATAAGTATAACTTACACTATCAGTCGTTGGTTCGTATTGTTTGTTTCCTTGAACCAATTTAGTATAAAAGTCATAATAATTTATCGTGTTTTTAGATTTGTTTTCGATTGCCATATAAATCCGTGTTTCCTCTTCAGCAAACTCGACTTTTTGAAGAGTCATGATATAGCCCTTTTGTTTTATTGACTTATTTACTTCTATAGTGCTCAATGTAGGATCAATAAACATAGATTTTTCTATTTTATTTGCCGAGATGGCAGGAGCTGAGGTGTAGGTGCCGTAGGTCGTTCTATAGCGATATTTATCAATGACAGTACCGGTTACGTGGATAAAATCATTCTCTTTTGCATTAGAGAAGCTGGAAAAACTATTGCCGTAGACAAAAGTGTTTTTTTCATTATTTTTCGGATCAGCATTTACTTGAACATAAATCCCATCTCTATCCTCCTTAGGACCATTAGTGATTTGTCCATAAAAATCAATAGAGCGGTCTTCAAACTGATCAGCATTGACGTACATTTGTTCAAATTCTTCTTTAGATAATAATGAATGATCTTTACTTGATGATACTCCACATGCTGTTAATCCCATTATAAAAATATAAAAGCACACAAAAGAGAGAAAAAAGCTTTATTTTTCATGAACCCAATATCCTCCAGCATAATAATATAGTAGCAATAGTCTATCAGAACTAGATCTATTTTTCTATAAATATTTACAAATAACTAATTTCACTATTTTTTCTCACGTTTTTACCGAAATTTATTATGCCTGGCTACAATCAAGCCTTCATTTTTTACTTTGTGCAGCTGTTTCCATTGTTTGGTTTGCCACAATCGTATTATTGTTGAGTTATGTAAGGAAATGGTTAATGTCTCCGAGAGTACAAAATGTTATTGATAAAGCTATGGGCCTCGTTTTAATTGGATTCGGTTTAAACATGATCTTTAGAGTTCAAAGAACAGGACATTGAATAGCTATGAGAATAGGGGTTGACATCAGCCCGTCCATAAAAATAGCACTGCCCAATAAACGGACAGTGCTATTTTTACCGTTTTTATCTTAAGATACCTTAACAGTGTATACCATTCTCAATTTACCGTTACCGCCGTAAATCTCAACTCTTGCATTCGTTGCAGTAGTGGTGGTTACCACCCCGGAAGCGGAGACGGTGACATTTCCGCTCGCCACTTTATAAGTATCCCCTGGGTAATTTGACAACGCATAGGAATAATTACGTGGCAACGTAGCCGTTCTGTAGTATACTCCGTTAACTTCTACGACAGGCGTAATTACCGGAGAAGGGCCTACAGATGCGGACGCGCTAGGGACGATAATACTCCCAATAAGTCTTTACTGTACTTTTGAACTATTCTCCTAGCTGTATAGTCTTTGATCCACACGGAATAAAAAACGGACGTCAGAGTGATTAGCTCCAAGTCCGTTTTGTGTTTGTATCTATTTAGTTCTTGATATCAGTTTACAAGTTGGTGTGCAAGCTTCTCATCGCTGTCTAGATTCTTTTCTACGATACGCTGTTTTAATGCAGACAGTTCCGCACACTGTCGAATGGCTTCCGCTACAAGCTGGGCGACCTGTTTGGCTCCTTCGTCAGAAAAATGGGTATTATCCGTTACACCAGCGGGGTAATTAGGATGCGCTTTTTCAGGCAAATGCATAAATAGCTGCTGTGACTCTTTTTCACCCATTGAACGATAAAGCTGCTGAGAAGCTTCAAAAATATCGAGCAGGGGTGTCTTGGTTTCCGCGGCTACTTTTCTCATGGCAGCAGGATAGGCTCCTACAGCCAACGGATCAGGTTCACCGTCTGCGGTGAATCGGCGGCGGCTTACAGAGGTCAATAGCACTGGAATTCCATCACGCTCCCGAGCGGACTGAATGTATTGAATTAAGTTTTGACGATACTCTCCATCAGGATCGGTATAGCGAGTGGGGTCTTCTTGTTTCTCATCGTTGTGTCCAAATTGAATAAACAGATAATCTCCAGCTTGAATATCTTTTTCAATATCAGCTAACCGGCCTTCTGCTATAAAAGATTTGGTGCTTCGTCCATTGACAGCACGATTGTCGACATGAACAGACGGTGCCAAGTAGCTTTGCAAGTGTTCGCCCCAGCCTGTCATCGGTTTTTCGGTAGCCCCTTTTTGAGCTGCAGTGGAGTCCCCAGCGATAAACAGTCGAGTTGTCATCTGTTGCCTTGCCTGAGCATATCCATGTTTTTGAAGCCAAGTTTCCGCCAGATCAAGCCATTGATGGCATTCATGGTTGCCCTCTGACAATCCCAAGCCGTGTCTTCCTTCCTCAAATACATGCAGTTCAAACGGAATATGTTCTCTGGATAATGAAAAAGCGAACAACAGACTATTTTCTACTGGTACAGCGCCATCATTAGCTGTAGTCCACATCAAAGTTGGAGGTGTCTGTGAAGTTACTTGCTGATCGGATGAAAAGGCTTGAAGCTGCTCCAGCGTCGGCTGTTCCCCTAAAAAATGCGTACGGCTTCCGATATGTGTATAAGGCTCATGAAATGAAATTACAGGGTATCCCAACAACAGAAGATCTGGCTTTACTGTCCCTATAGTGGAGACAATGGAGGCCAAGTGACCGCCTGCAGAAAAACCGATGAGCCCCACTTGATCAGGAATGACTAGCCAGTCATGCGGTGTTTGGCGAATCCATTGCAGAGCATGTTCTACATCCTCCAACAAGGAAGTAATCTCGAAATCGCCGACTTGATACTTCAGCACACCCGCATGAATACCTAGATCATTCAACCATAGGGCTATAGGATCTCCTTCATGTGAGGCCAAATGCTCGTAGCCACCGCCAGGTAATACCAATATAAAAGGACGAGCTTCACGAACTGCTACGGGATAGAGGGAGAGAAAAGAAGTGTCTGACGGAAATTCTTCTTTTATAATCGGTTCTTTAGGACTAACAACATGTAACATAAGTAACTCCTCCAAATTTCTTTTTAACTGCCGCAAACCAAACAAAATCGACTTAAATTGGAATGATACGGATGTAAAAAATAATGCACACGTGAAAAAAATGATTTAAACCTTGTTATGAAAGCGCTATAATTTTGATGTGAAGCAAAGAGCCAGAGGGGGAGCGCAATGAAAAAAGGAAGAATGTTCTACACTATTTTTATTACGATTCTGGTTTTGGGAGTAGGATTGGTGGCCAGTTTTGGCAGCTACATCTATTTTACAACAATTAGCTCCGTTGTGGAGAGAGTTTCCAATACCAAGCAAAGCTACATGGCACAGATCAGAAATAGTCTGGAGCAAAAAATTCAAACGATTGAATATGCTTTTAATACGTATAGCACGACCAGTTCCTTTAATGATGTTGTGAAAAATCCCATTACAGAAAAAGATTTTATAGCGTATCGGAATGTGAATACTCAGCTCAATTATATTGCTACGATGGGATTAGAAGGAACGGAATATTCACTAATCAGTCTGGATCAGAATTGGAGAATCTCCAATGGTAGCCTGTCCTATTTGACGAAAACGGAACGAGAAAAGCTGATTAATACCTATATCGACCACCAAGAGAAGGGGCTATTCTGGGTTAAAACAGATAAAGGAATTCGTTTTGTGAATACCTTGCCTGTATTCTCTAAGAAGAAGCAAGCCATTGCTTTGTCGGATATTTCGCTGCAAACGTTAAATCATACGATTCAAACCGAGGATCATATGGCTGTTTTTATTTTGAATAAACAAGGCGATTTAATGTATGAAACCCAGCCTGCTGAACAATTATTGTCCACCCAGCAGCTTCAGCACATTTCAGAAGCGAAGCCGAACAACACAGGTATGTTAACTTTGGAGAAAACGGATCAGCAGCCTGCACGACAAGTCATTTACGCCAAATCTGCCTATAACAATTGGACTTACTTAACGGTATTGGATAAGAAAGAAATTGCGGATGCCTTTCAAACGACCAAATTTGGAATCATCATGATGGGACTTGTATTAACGCTCTTAATGGTGGTAGTAGCGTACTTCATTGCCATTTACTTTACCAAGCCATTTCAGCAAATAAAACGAAGCTTGCCTAAAAATCCTAATTTCGCTTTCAAAAATGAACCTTCTAAAAATGAAATTGAATGGATTATTAATTCCATCGACAACATTGTAACCGAGAAGGAAAGCTTGGAAAGTCTCATTCAGTCCGAAATGCCACAGTTGGAAACCCAATTGATTCTCAACCTGTTCCGCAAACGTATTTCTGCAGAGGAATTGGCACGAAAAATGCCACGCTTGGGTTATCCGCAGATCGAGAATCAAATGTATATTACCTTGTTAGTCCAACTGGATAATCTGGGAGATCGAGATCCCTCGGATAAAGACGTTTTGCTGCTGGCTATTAACAAAATCGTAGAAGAAACGATTCCAGAGCAGCAGCGAATGCTTCCCATCATTTTGAACGATAACACTCAGGCCACCATATTAATTTTGACAGGTAAGAGCGAACAGGAAACGAGAAAGCAAGTCCTGGATGATGCGACCCTTTTGGTTCGAAACGTAAAAGAGTATTTGAATGTATCCATCAGCATCGGCATTAGTACGGTGTATGATAACTTATTAGAAAGTAAAGAAGCCTGTGAGATGAGCAAGCAAGCTTTGCATCACCGTTTAAATTTAGGCAAAGAGTCGATTATTTTTTATGAAGATATTTCCATGGTCATTTCAGGTCCGGTGCTGCTTCATTATCCTACGGAATTGGAATCAAAACTGTTTGATGCCATCCGAATAGGGGACGAAGAGCAGGTATATCATACCGTGCACTCTTTATTAGAGGAAATGATGATAAAAAATAATCATTCCATGAACTTTGAAGTGCTGTTGGTACGATTTGTGAATAACCTCATCCAATTGGAGCAACTATTAGGGATTGAAGTGTTGCTGACGCAAGACAATCATGCCTTGTATCATCGTTTGCTGGACATCCGTAACCCGGAAGAGATAGAACGTATGCTGATAGAGCAAGTTATTTTCCCCATGGTAAAAAGCATGAAAGAGAAGACCAACCAGCAATTCCGTTGTCTCTCGGAGAAAATTGCTGCTATTATCCGTGCTGAATATGACCAGGAATTATCATTAGAACTCATTGGAGACCGACTTCATTACAATCCGAATTATTTAAGCAGTATTTTCAAAAAAGAATACGGAACGACGTTTAGTGAATATCTGATGGGCTACCGTTTACAAATGGGCAAAAAGTGGCTCGTTGAGACAGATATGACGATTAAAGAAATCGCCGAGCGACTGCAATATCATAATTCACAAAACTTTATCCGCTCTTTTCGGAAAAAGGAACAGGTTACACCGGGAGCTTACCGAAAGATGAAGCAAGCCAATTAACCTTTAACCGCTCCTAACAAAGCTCCTTTGACAAAGTGCTTTTGTACAAATGGATACACGATTAACATCGGAACGGTCGCAATGACAATGACCGCCATCTTAATCGTCTGCGCAGGCGGGATGACATCTACAGCAGTTCCTTCTGCCTGCATACCACTGGAAACGATTACAATTTGACGTAGCAAGACTTGAATCGGCCATTTGGCAGAATCATTAATATAGAGAATGGCGTGCATATACGTATTCCAGTAGGCAACAGCGTAGAACAGAGAGATGGTTGCAATAGAAGGCAGGGCTAATGGCAACATAATTTTAAAGAAGATACCAAAATCGTTGCACCCGTCCATCTTGGCTGATTCCTCCAGATCATCTGGCAGCGCTTGAAAAAAGTTACGCATGATAATCAGGTTAAACGCATTAATGGCCACGGGAAGAATCAAGGACCAATACGAATTGATAAGCCCCATGCTTTTTACAACCAGGAATGTCGGAATCATCCCCCCACTAAACAACATAGAAAACACGACAATGAAGTTAATCGTATTGCGGCCTAGTAGATATCTTCGGGATAATCCATAAGCCATAAAAGCAGTAAATATCATGCTTACAACTGTACCGACGATCGTTACTCCGACCGAAACCCCGAGACCTCTAAAAATGGTGGGAGTCGACAGAATATAGCGGTAGGCATCCAAGGAAAAAGTAACTGGGAATAAAATGAACTTCTTGGCTATCACTTCTTCGGTTGAGGCAAAAGAGCTGGCGATGATATTCAAAAAAGGTAAGAGACAAGTGAGGGCAATGAGAATCAATAGTGTACTGTTTACAATGTTGAAAATACGGCTGCCCAGCGATTCTTTTTTTCGTAATTTTTGTTTTCGTAATGGCTGTGTCAATGTGGTTGACCTCCTCGTAATCGTTTACATGTCAACCTTATCAACAGGAAAGAATTCCGTATATAATCAAATCTTGAGGTGTTCTCTAATCATGGAAATAAGCGGATGCTCATTAGGTTGTGTAGTAATCATTAGCTAAGGTGATAATGTTGAAAAGTAGGCTGCACACCCAGTTTTGTAAACGCTATCATTTGATGATTATATGCGGAATGCCGAAAATCGCATACTCTTGAAAACGTATACAGGAACGTTTGAAGGAGGTCGAACTAATGAAAGTTTCCAGTGTCCCCGCACCAAACATGAAAATGAAAAAGAACAAAAGAACGACGGAAAGCCTTTTACGAATGCAGAAACACAAGTTGCTCTATTTAATGGTTTTACCCGGACTGGTGTACTTCATTATTTTTAAGTATTTTCCTATGGGAGGATTGGTGATTGCATTTCAGGATTATCAAGCTTTTCAGGGAATCACGGGCAGTCCATGGGTAGGAATGAAGCATTTTATTCGTTTGTTTACCGAGCCTACGTTTTTTATGCTGCTTCGCAATACGCTGGTTTTGTTCGCATTGAACATTGTAATCTTTTTTCCATTGCCCATCATTTTGGCACTCATGCTGAACGAGGTTAGGAAGATGTTTTTTAAGAACATTATTCAAACCATCATCTACATCCCGCACTTTATGTCATGGGTTATCATTGTTTCGATTTCTTATGTATTCCTAACCGTAGACGGTGGGGTGCTGAATGAAATGATTGCCGCGCTAGGCGGTGAGAAGATCAGCTTCTTAACTTCTCCCCAATGGCTGCGAACCGTCTACATCGGGCAAGTGATTTGGAAGGAACTCGGCTGGTCTACCATCATTTATTTATCTGCGATTACAGTGGTAGATACGCAATTGTATGAGGCAGCAGAGATGGACGGAGCTGGACGCCTGAGAAAGACATGGCACGTTACCTTGCCTGCGATCCGCCCAGTCATTATTACATTGTTAATTTTGAAAATCGGTAGCACGTTGGATTTGGGCTTTGAGCATATGTATCTGTTATTGAACTCATTAAATCGCGAGGTTGCCGAAATCTTTGACACCTACATTTATACTGCGGGTTTAAAGAATGGACAATTAAGTTTCAGTACGACGGTAGGACTTTTTAAAGGTGTGGTAGGTTTAATCCTGATTATGGGCTCCAATCGACTGGCCAAGAAATTTGGTGAAGACGGCGTTTACTAATGACGACGGGAAGGATGCAAAATGGTACGGTTTGTAGAAAACATGAACAAATGGTGCATGCGCCTGCTGCGTCTGGTCTACCTTAATTTGCTTTGGACGGTTGCGACGATTCTGGGCTTGGGTTTTATAGGTGTCGGACCTGCGACCGTTGCTATGCTTAGTATTTTAAGGCAGTGGATTCGGGGCAATGAGGAAGTCGCCATTTTCTCGACGTTTGTACGTTACTTTAGAGAAAGCTTTAAAGAAGCAGCAATCATTGGCGGGCTTTACAGCCTTGTGGGTTACGTACTCTACGTGGATATAGTCAATGTCTCGTCCTGGTATGTTCGTGTGGTGACGCTTATTGGAGCCTTTTTGTATCTCATCTCTTTGGCCTACATTTTCCCGCTACTGGCTCACTATGATTGGAAAGGTATCAGACTGAAGGTCAAAATGTCGATAGTGATTGGATTTTCGTATTTACAATATACGCTTGTTCTTTTTGTAGCCATTGTCGTGCTTTTTGCATTGATTCTAGGCTTGTACCCAGGAATTCTAACTTTTGCCGGAGCAAGTATTATGGGTTATCTCGTGATGTGGATGACGCATCAGGTGTTCAGCAAAATAGAACGAGAGGTTCTGGTGAAAGAGGAAGATATGGCATAAATATATAAACAGAAGAGGAGCAAACACAATGAAAAAGGGAATCACGACGAAAAAGGGAGTATCAGGTCTTCTTGCTGTACTAATGGTCATGAGTGTTTTTTTAGCTGCTTGCGGTGACAAGGGAGCTGAGGATCAAAGCGGCCAAACCTATGATCCGAAGTCCAAACTGGAATTTACCTGGTTAAACGTATTGCATACAGCTTCTCCGCCTACAGAAACGATCAAAAGCAAAATTGAAGAATACACCAATTCTAAAATCACGTTCAATTGGGTGCCTGACGCTTCCAAAGAAGAGAGAATCACTACCGCGCTTGCGTCCGGCGAATTGGCCGATATGGTGACACTGACGATGATGACAAATTCTTCAGTACGAAGCTCTTTGAAATCAGGGCTATTCTGGGATGTAGGAAAGTATTTGGATGATTATGAAAATTTGAAGAAGATCCCGCCTGAAGTTCGGGAAGCCGCATCCATTGAAGGGGTACTGTATGGCGTTCCGTTCCAGAAGAATCTGGCTCGGGCGGGTCTGGTCATTCGTCAGGATTGGCTGGATCGCTTAGGACTGAAGGTGCCGACGACACTGGATGAGTTGTATGAAGTTGCGAGAGCGTTTACAGAAGATGATCCGGATGGAAATGGAAAAAATGATACGACTGGGTTTGTTGACAGATCGGATCTACGCTACAGCAGCTTCAAAACTTTAAGTTCCTACTTTGGCACACCTAATGGCTGGAAAGTAGATGAAAGCGGAAAGTTTACGCCAGAATTTGATACTCCTCAATATTTGGAGACCTTAAAGTATTCCAATAAATTATACAAAAATGGATATCTCTCTAAAGACTTTGCTGTAACCGCTAAAACGGATCAGCAGCAACAATTTGCACAAGGTAAAGCAGGTATTTATACGGGCATGATCGATATCTCTAACCTCAGAACCTTGTCCCAAGGCCTACAAAAGGGACTGAAGCTGGTACCGGTTAACAAGATTTCGAATGGAGATGGCAAATACCACGTATGGTCTGAAGGAAGCGGGGTAGGAGGTTTGCTGGCATTTCCAAAATCCGAAGTGAAAACGGAAGCTGAGTTGAAGAGACTGCTGCAATTTGTAGATGATTTAATTGACAAAGATGTATATATGTATATGACCGGCGGTATTGAAGGCACTCATTATAAAATCGAAAAAGATGGAGCCTTCAAAATTACGAATACAGATTTGTGGCAAGCAGATGTTCAGCCGTTTTCAAGCTCCAGACCAAGTGAAGTGACCTATAACTTAAAAGATGCCAATCCAGAAAAGGAACTGGCTAATGAATTAGTCCGAGAAAATAATGAATTTGCTGTTCTGGACCCAACCGTGCCACTGGATTCAGTCACCGCTAATGAGCAAGGAACAGAGCTGGAGAAAATCATTACCGACGCCTCCTTCAAATTTATTATGGGTGAGCTTGACGAAGCCGGGTTTAAAGCAGCCGTAGAAAACTGGAAAAACTCCGGTGGATCACGGATTACTGCTGAGTACGAGGAAGCGTATAAGAAAACGAAAAAATAATAGCTGAGCATGGCTGTTGCCCCCAGACTCCTTGAATGATTTCTTGGATGTTGAAACCCGGGGGCAGCTTATGCTTTCCCAATACAAAATGGATCTAACATCCACAAAATATAAAGACAGGAGAGAACGAAATGCAATTGTATAACATTGTAGATTATGGAGCAGTTCAGGATGGTACGACGTTGGCTACGGAAGCGATTGCGGCTGCCATTGAAGCGGCCAGCAATGATGGAGGAGGAACCGTTTATGTTCCGTCTGGGACGTATCTGACAGGAGCTATCTTTCTGAAAAGTAACATTGAGCTGCATGTAAGCCCTGGCGCAACTCTGTCCTTCAGTACGGAACTGGCTGATTACCCTGTAGTAGAATCCAGATGGGAAGGCGTTCAGCGAGAAGTACATGCGTCATGCATTTATGGACAGAACCTTGAGAATATTTCAGTTACAGGTAGCGGAACGCTGGACGGAAATGGTCAACCGTGGTGGGAAAAGCACCGGAATCATCCAGAGGAGTTACAATATCCGAGACCCAAATTAATCAGCTTTGACCGTTGTCAGCGGGTTACCATTAAAGATGTTATGTTAAAAAATTCCCCCAGTTGGACTGTAAACCCCATCGCTTGCTATAACGTTACGATTGATAATTTGTCCATTCTTAACCCGGCGGACTCCCCCAATACGGACGGTATTAATCCTGAATCCTGTTCCAATGTTCGTATTAGCAACTGCAATATAGATGTGGGCGATGATTGTATTGCGATCAAAGCAGGAACCGAAGATACACAAGAGCGAATTCCATGTGAAAATATTACGATTACAAATTGTACGATGGTGCATGGACATGGCGCAGTCGTACTGGGAAGCGAAATGAGTGGTGATATTCGTAATGTTACGATCAGTAATTGCGTGTTCAAGCAAACGGATCGGGGTATACGTCTGAAATCCAGACGAGGACGTGGCGGAACCATCGAGGATATTCGCGTCAGCAACATTGTGATGGAAGATGTAATTTGTCCATTTATTCTGAACCTTTATTATTTCTGCGGCCCTCGGGGCAAAGACAAATATGTGTGGGATAAAAATCCCTATCCCATTACCAATGAAACCCCGTGCTTTAGACGAATCCATTTTTCCGATATTACGGCACGACAGGTTCATGCGGCTGCTGGATTCTTATACGGACTTGCAGAGCAATATATTGCTGAAATTACATTTTCCAATATTGATATTTCTATGGCTAAAAATGCAATTCCCGGTCGTCCGGCCATGATGACAGGGATTGAAGATATGAACAACCGTGGTTTTTATCTAGGTAATGTGAAGGATATTCGTTTTCAACATGTGACGATTGAGAATCATGAAGGTCCTGCCTTTTACATTGAAAATGGAGAAGACGTTGAAATCAATCGTTGTCATTCAAAGAATACAGATCAGCCCGAAAAGCTGATAGAACAAGTAACGATACAACCTTCTGAACGAAATAAGATGAATTAGGAGGGCATGAAAGGAGGTACAACGTGGATAAGTTGCAAGCATTGTTGGGCGACCTTCCGGCAGATCGCCCTGTAACGGCAACTCTGCTGAATCAAGAAGAGCGCGAGGGATACAAACTGGAGTGTCTCCTGCTCGACTTGAACGGGATCGAGTCTGTACCCGCTTATGTAGCTACACCCTTACAAGGGAACGGTCCGTTCCCATTGGTCGTTTTTAACCATTCGCATGGAGGCAATTATACGAACGGGCGCAAGGAACTGATCCATAGTAGCCCTTACTTGCAGCAGCCCTCGTTTGCTACTACCCTGACAGACATGGGGTACTGTGTATGCTGCATTGACATGTGGGGTTTCAATGAACGTGGGGGCAAAACTGAGAGCGAGCTGGTAAAGGAAATGCTCTGGCAGGGCCAAGTGCTGTGGGGCATGATGCTGTATGATAACCGTCGCTTGGTGGATTATATGTGCCAGCGTGAAGATATCGATGCTTCCCGTATCGCAACAATCGGTATGTCGATGGGCGGACTCATGGCATGGTGGATGGCTGCGTTAGATGAACGGATACAGGTGACGGTTGATATTTGTGGACAGGTAGATGCCCATACGCTAATCGCCAAAAGGGGGTTGGATCATCATGGTTTCTATTCCTATGTCCCTGGCTTGTTGAAGCATTTTACCACCTTGGATATTCAAAAGCGGATCGTACCTCGTCCACGGATGAGTATAACAGGTCAAAATGATCGGATGTGTCCTATTGAAGGAGTCGAGCATTTGGCAAAAGGTCTGCTGGAAGCTTACCAGGAAGCAGGTCACCCTGAGCATTGGCAGCCTGTGATTGCGGGCGGTGGACATATGGAGACGTTGGAAATGCGAATGGCGTGGCAGTTATTTTTAGCTGAACACCTGTAAATCAAATGAAAGGATCGGGGTAACCATGCTAGTTGGAAAAGAATCCTTTTGTGATTTCCATACGATTCAGGAGGCGATTGCTGTATTGGAGCAGTCGGATTCCAACGAAATGGAAACGTTAACTATTTTATCAGGTACTTATGAGGAAGAGGTACGAATTTACCGTTCATATCTTCATATTATAGGCATCGGACAGGTAGAGATTCGAATGGATCGGTATGCCAAGGAACGGGATGAAGCGGGAGAGGAAATAGGGACCTTTGCGACACCTACTTTATTTTTAGGCGGTAGCCATCTGATCTTGGAAAATCTCACGATTTCCAACACGGCAGGACAGGGAGAAGCCATTGGGCAGGCCGTTGCGGTATACGCTCATTGTGATGAAACGGTCTTTAGAAACTGTACCTTTAAAGGGCACCAGGATACTTTATTTACAGGCCCTCTACCTCCTGCACCGAAAGAACGACTCCAGTTTGGTGGAATCCATTTGAAGGAGCATCATAGGCACTATCGGCAGCTTTATCAGCATTGTTATATAGAGGGTACGGTGGACTTTATTTTTGGTGGGGCTACCGCGTATTTTGAAGATTGCGAAATTCGCAGTTTACGCCATCATGACAACCAAACGAGCTACGTCACAGCCGCCTCTACGCCGCAAGGACAAGCGTATGGTTATGTATTCAACCATTGCTACTTAACCGCAGAAGCTGATATTACCCCGGTTTTTTTGGGACGTCCGTGGCGGGAGTATGCCAAGACCGTATTTGTCGATTGTAAAATGGGCGATCATATTGACCCACGTGGCTGGAACAATTGGGATAATGTCGCGAACGAGAAAACGGTCTGTTATCAGGAATATAACGGACCCGATGAAGTTGCTACGTTACGTAAGCAGCGTGTTCCGTGGGCAGATTGTTTTGAAACGGGAACAGAAGTATGGAGCAAGGAACAGGTTTTTGATGAAGTCACATTTTGGAAGTAAGGAGAAGTGAGGTCTCATGATGATCCAAAATCCCATATTAAAAGGCTTTAATCCCGATCCGTGTATTACACGAGTCGAGGATACTTACTATATTGTGGTGTCATCGTTTGAGTGGTTGCCTGGAGTACGGGTTTACCAGTCCAAAGATTTGGCCAACTGGGAGCATTGCACAGATATTTTGACCGATCAGGTTGATTTAAGAGGAAACCCGAAAAATTGCAGCATTTGGGCACCGCAGCTTAGCTATGCGGATGACCTTTTTTATCTGCTCTATACGGATGTGAAAAGCACCAAGCGTCCGTTCAAGGACGTCCATAATTTTGTAATGACGGCGCCTACGATCCAAGGACCTTGGTCGGAACCCGTCTATCTTAACAGTAGCGGATTTGATCCGTCTTTATTTCACGATGAGGACGGACGCAAATGGCTGTTGAACGCATTGTGGGATTACCGCATGTTGGAAAGTAATAAATCTTCCGGTATCGTCATGCAGGAGTATGACAGCAAGCAACAACAACTCATTGGCGAGCCTGTTAAAATCTTTGATTGTACTCCTTTGAAGAAAACAGAAGCGCCTCACATCTACAAGCAAAACGGTTATTACTATCTTGTTACAGCGGAAGGCGGAACGGGTACGGGACATGCCGTTACCGTAGCACGGTCGAAGCAGATATCCGGGCCATATGAAGTAGACCCGCACAACCCCATGCTTACGTCACGTGATCGACTGGATTTCCCGTTACAATGCGCAGGACATGGCAGTCTTGTACAAACACCGGACGGCGAATGGTACATGGCTCATTTATGCACACGTCCAGTAGAGGGGAAATATGCCATTTTAGGACGGGAAACAGCCTTGCAGCAAGTGTACTGGAATGATGAAGGCTGGCTGCGATTAACCGCCGGGGGCCATACACCTCAATTGGAGGTGCCCGCACCTCAAGGGAAGTTCTCGGTTAAACAAGAGCAGCAGGGTTATATTTTCGAGGATTTTTTCGAGGGACCCACATTAGATAAAACGTGGAACACATTGCGTATCCTGGCGGATGATAGCTGGTGTTCATTAAGCCAGCGCCCCGGTTATCTTCGGATTCTAGCTGGAGAATCCATTCAAAGTCTGTTCCAGCATCATGTGCTTGCCATTCGGCAAACGGATCATCATTTCCGGGTGGAAACAGCATTGGAGTATCAGCCAACAAGCTATTTGCAAATGGCGGGGCTTCTACTGTACCTTAATGAAGAAGATTATTTGTACGCCTATATTAGCTATGAGGAGGGACAAGGGAAGGTGCTGCGCATGATGCGATGTGAAGCCAACACATTTACCTTAGTTCCCCAAGCGATTACGCTTCAGGACGATCTTCCTATACATTTAGCTGTGGAAGTCCATGCATCCCACGGGCAATTTTATTATGGAGTCGGAGACAAACCTGCTTGGAAGCGGCTTTTTGAAATGCAGGATATCAGCTTTTTATCCGGTGGTTTTACAGGGAATTTTGTAGGTATTGCTGCTCATGATATGCAACAATTCCAAGGAAGCTACGCTGATTTTTCTCATTTCTTATATCATGGTAAGGATCATCTTTCCTCATAAAAAACATGATAATGAATATGTTGAAAGCACCTTAATGGGTGCTTTTTTTCGTGGTTTCTGCACTTTACCTTTTCACATTATAACTTCGCAAAATCTCCAAAAAAGCGGTGCTTGCTTTCGTTTCAAATGTCGATGAAGGAGTTAGGAAGGAGAATTTTCGAATGACCGGAAGATTATGAATATCCAGTACTTTTAATGTGCCCAGAGCAAGTTCCTTCTGAATGACCCATTGGGACAGCAAAGAAATCCCCAAGCCTGCTTCTACAGACTCTTTGATGATCTGTGTACTGCCAAAATTCATCATATGAGAAGGGGAGAACCGGAACCGTGCAAACATATTTTCAGCCGCTTCCCGGGTTCCAGAACCTTCTTCCCTCAGAATCCAGATGTCCTCTTGCAGCTCACTTAAATCCACTTGAGATTTACCAACCAAACGATGATTTTGCGGAACGACGATATACATTCGATCATCAGCAAATGATTCAATGTGTAAATGGTCATGCTGAAATTCTCCTTCGATAATGCCTACATCCAGTTGATTATGGATCATGAGTTTTTCAATTTCCTGGGTGTTACCGATGGTAATGGAGGGCTGAATGAGTGGATACTGGATTCTCATTTTCGCGATCACATGCGGCAGTACATATTCGCCATACGTGTAGCTTGCGCCGATCGACAGGTTTCCTTTTGCTGTATGCATCAGCTCGTCCACCAAATACTGCATCCGTGTATGGAGACGGATAATCTCCTGAGCATGATGATACACAATTTCACCTGCTTTGGTTAAGCGCACATATTTATTACTACGCTCCAGGAGGCGGGTCCCTACGCTACGTTCCAGCGTTTGAATATATTGACTTACCGCAGGTTGGGTCATGTGTAACTCCTCGGCAGCTCGTGTGAAGTTTTGTTTCTCCGCGACCCTAACAAATACGATTAAAGATTGGTCCAAAGCCCATTCCTCCAAATTCATCATATCTATTTACTTATTATCATTATTATAATGATTTATTTTTCTTATGAAAAAAAACATATTAAGCTGGATGCATGTAGAATTGGAGGGGTTCACCATGAACAGTCATACACAACACACCAAATTATTTTCGAACAGAGGGCGATTATTCCAGCGTATATTTGGCATTATCCTCACGCTGTTATTTGCTTTGGCAGGCTACGGCCTGAACGAATTGCCAGGTTTTCATTATGTAGGTCCATTGGCCTGTGCCATGTTTCTCGCTATTCTGTACCGACAGTTGTGGGGATACCCTGAAGCTGTGCGCTCGGGGGTTGAGTTTTCAGCAAAGAAAATACTACGTGGAGCGATTGTGTTATTTGGGCTGAAGCTGAACATGGATGTTGTCATTCATCATGGGTTGGGTTTACTTTTGCGTGATGTGGGCACCGTTGTATTTTCCATCTTTTTTACGGTTTGGCTGGCAAAACGTTTCAAGGCAGATGCTTCGCTTTCGCTTCTTCTTGGTATTGGAACAGGAGTTTGCGGTGCAGCAGCGATTGCAGCGGTTTCTCCCTTGTTAAAATCCAAAGATGAGGATACAGCCATAGGAGTAGGACTCATTGCCTTGGTTGGAACGGTATTTGCCATTTTGTTTACTGTGCTTCGGCCCTGGCTTCCTTTGGCGGATATGCAATATGGAATCTGGTCGGGCATCAGTTTACATGAAATTGCACATGTGGCCTTAGCTGCAGCGCCTGCCGGACAGGATGCTCTTGCAATGGGCTTATTAGCTAAACTGGGGCGTGTTTTCTTACTCATACCGCTCAGCTTTGTTTTAATGGTTTGGATGAAACGAACTGGAAAAATTCGTACAGACGCTAAAGTGGAGTTCCCCTGGTTCCTCATCGGCTTTATAGCTACAAGTATTGTGGGCAGCTATGTTTTTGGAAAATATATTGTAGTTCCATCTAGTCTGACGAACGGAATTTCTCAAGTTACCACCTTTATGTTAACAATGGCTATGGTAGGCATGGGGCTGAATGTGAGCTTTAAGGCTTTGCGGGAGAAAGCAATGCTTCCCTTACTGGTACTATCTGTTACCTCGATCATTCTTATAGGGTTAACATTTTTAACAGTGTGAACATGAAGTATTCGTTTGGTGATAAGATTGCTAGTAAACTAGGTTAATAAAACTGAAAAAAGCTCTGCTCGCTGTATAGCTGGCAGAGTTTTTTAGTACTTTTGTATGATAAGACTGAAATATGTACTGAATCAATCGTAACTTTTACCATATGATACGCGTCTATCAAAATAGAGGTCCTGAGAATTATAGTGTGCAAGAATTTCATAAGCAAAAATATAGAGATTGGTAGGGTACATAATGAAGAAAATTTGTTTATTTGCTTTTTTGTTTCTGTTTCTACTAGCATTTCCAAGAGAAAGTCATGCTGCATCTTCGAGTTCACATCTTCAGTTGGATGGTAAAGATATAAGTGTTGGCAAAGGTGTTCAGATTCAAGAAGTAAAGGGGAATGTACTGGTTCCACTCCGTCTCATTGTAGAGGAATTGGGTTATAGCGTGAATTGGGAGTCCAAGACAGGGACCATAACTATACATAAGCAAAATCTTAACCTCAGTCTTCAGGTCAACAATCCCATAGCCTCTGTCAATGATCATCAAATGGGATTGGCTGTAGCTCCTTTGCTTAAAGAGGGGACGACTTATGTTCCGCTTCGCTTTGTATCGGAGCAGACAGGAATGAATGTGACCTGGAACAACGAGCTTAAAACCGTGTTCCTGACGACTCCTCCTACTTCAAGCGGCAATAGCGAGTCCACTCATGATCATCCTGCTACTCCAGCTGTAAGTAATCCTAAAGAGAGTGCGCGCACGGCTATAAACCAAATTAGCTTCGATAATCACCAATTAACTATAACTGTTAATGGAAAAGTAACCCCAAAAGTAACCACGTTGACTCATGCAGACCGTATTGTTGTAGACATACCGGATACAAAGTTTGCTGAGGAATTTCCAGCATCGCAATCATTTAACAATGGTGGACAAGGAAGTTTTCCAGTCACAGAAGATCCAGATGTTTCTCAAGTAAGATACTCCATGGCTAGTACAAACCCAGCCTCGGTACGCATCGTGGTCGATCTTAATCAGAGTACATCCTTTCATGTACTCAATGCGGATGATGGTAAGGTGGTTATAGCGTTGGATCAGGAAACAGAGGAGCCATCAACTACCGAGAACGTTATACCTACCATACCTGTTGTACCTGAGATTTCTTCTGATGGACACGCGCAAGGGATTGACGTCTCACACTATAATGGCAATATTGATTGGCAGCAAGTGGCGGCGGCAGGCAAGACATTTGCTTTTATTAAAGCTACAGAGGGCACAAAATATCAAGATAATCAATTTTTAGTAAATGTGCAGGGTGCCAGAGATGCTAACATCCTGGTTGGCGCTTACCACTTTTTGAACGCTACTACTGCGGAGGGAGCTCGTCAGGAAGCAGCTAATTTTGCCAGGGCTATAGATTCAGCAGGAGGCAGGCTGGATCTCCCCCCTGTGATGGACTATGAAAATAACCCCAAAGGTCTTACTCCTGCACAGATTAGTGAAGTGGCGCATGCTTTTTTGGATGAAATGGAGAGGCTTACCGGGCGTCAGCCGATCGTATACACGGGCAATGTCTTTGCTTCCAAGTTTGATCCTACATTTTCTATGTATAAGCTGTGGGTAGCCCGATACAGCACTACGCAAAAGCCGACCGCAGTCCCAGCTTGGAATAGCTGGTGGGCTTGGCAGTACAGTAGCACAGGCAGTGTTCCGGGTATTCAAGGCCAAGTCGATTTGGATGAATACAACGGAACGATAGATGAACTCCGGGCTTCACTGGCAGGAGAGCGTGATTAGCATAATCAACGTTATAATCAATCCTCGCGAATCCGGAATAGGATCTGCGAGGATTTTTAATGTCTAATTTGTTTAGTTGGGCATAATCCATACGATTTCGCTGATTCGAACAAAGAATTTTTTTCCGTATACATCTAAAATGACATGATCAGGCTTACAGTCCACTACACATCCATCAATTCTGCCACGTGTTGTCTCAAGTACAACGTACTTGCCGATCACCGATTTTAATGTTTCTACGACGTACGGATCTACAGGGTGCACCACGACGTGGTGAGAGGTAGGATGGTGGGGGAAAGGTTGATTAACGTTGTAATTGAGCATTTGATTTGAATTCAATTGCTTCACTCCTTCAAGATTAGTTGTGTTATCCTATGCTCCTGCCTAGGAAAGGTGTAGGCTAATGCCCATCAGCAAAAACATTCATAACATTGCCGAAAAGCCCGGTCCGTGGGAAAGCTCAATACATAAGCTATGTTGTACCTTGAATTGAAGGAGGCAATGACCATGAGTGAATGTGAAAGAGGTTGTGGTGGCGGTTCAGTAGGGGGCTACCCAGGAGTATGGACATCGACAGGAGCTATTCTGGTACTGTTCATTCTGCTCGTTATCATTACGAAGTCTTTATGGGTTTAAAATGAACTGAGTAGCTTAACCCCTCATTGGTATATAACCGATGGGGGGTTAAGTGTTTTAGAGGATGGAACGTATGTAAAACACCTCAAATAACAGCGTACAAGCCCTACACAAACTGTGCTGGGCTGGGCAGCTGTCATTTGAGTTACACTGGCATCTATAGACAGGAACGGACAATGGATCAGGATTAAATTAACGCAATCGCCAGCAGGGTGAATAGGCTCAAAGTTAAGATTTGATTCCCATACCCGTAGCCAGGATAAAAGGCAGACGTTTGTACACGTCCGTTCCGTTCTGTTTTTAAGTACACATTATTACGATCTACATCCATAATAGTTCCTTCGTACTGTTTTCCGTCAATGGTGAGAATACGCACCTTTTTATTCATGCAGTTCAAACAGTTGTAGTAAGCGTCCATTCCATCACCCCCTCTTATACATTGGCATTTTATGAGAGGGACGGTCTTATGGTAACGGCGAACATACAGGGAAAAGGTATTCTCTCCAACTTAAGACCTGACTAGAGTTAGCCTATTCTTGATAGGGATTAAAAGAGAAGCCAGGATATCCGTTAGTATAGGCGTAATCTCTTTGGGGGACGGCTTGATGGTGTGATGAAGCATCAGCAAGCCTTACATGTATCCCTGGTTTTCGGGGGGGCTGCTGCTTGCAGTCATTGGGAGGACCGATGATGACAGGTTTTTTAATAGGGGCGAGCGCTTCCTGAACCTTATTCTCATCCAGGCAGTAAGTATGAGCCAGAATGTTATTTGGCGTTAGGCGCAAAATGTCAGATCCCAGTATGAATTCAGGGGTCGGGGCATCAAACATCGTCAACAAATGAGTGTTATCCATCGTGGCGACCAGATAATGCCACCATCCTTGAGGGACGTTAGCCACTTGGCCAGGTGTGATCGGAAAATGTCGTAACTCACGGGTAAATGGGTTAATCAGTGACACGGTTACTGCTCCAGAGATGCAGTAGACCAGTTCTGTGGCATTTTGGTGATAGTGAGGCTCCACAACATTAGCAGTGCTGAGGCGAATATCCAGCAGCGATACATTTGCCAATGTATTCAGCTGCTGGATCGACAGCTCGTTGATCGAATTTTGAGCATCCTTCTGAAACAAAACATTGTCGCTTAAATCATAGGTGAATTGTACAGTAGGAGAGGTGTAATCCATATATGAATTCACGCGTCGTTTCCAGCCTTTCTGTTATTCAAGATTTGATGATCGTACGCTACTCTATGCATACGCCCATATATGTGTGCGCGCAAATGTGGTTTGAATTAGTAGAAATCAGGCTCCGATCCCGGGCAAGTTGAAGCGAAAAATAGCGAAAAAAGTCACGTATTCAAGTGCGGTTAGAACATGATCCATTGCTTTTAATACACGTCACCCCTTTAGGGATGGCGTTTTATTTGCTTGGGTAGTCTTAGGACCAGAGCCGGATGATACGTAAATGCGGCTTGTGGTATACTGCAACGGACGTGTGAAAGTATGATTGTCCCATTCCGTATGTAGCCACGCGTCACTTCTGCAGCTAGGCATAAGTTATGTCATAAGAAACATCATCGGATAAACGTCCCTGAGTTGTACAGGCCGGAATGGTTGCACCGGACAGAACATGAAAGAGGAGGTTGTCTGGAATATGAAAAAATTATCTATTTTAATCCTGTCCTGCGCATGTATGCTAGGTACTGTATTGTCAGTCGCACCAGGACAAGCACAAGCACAAACGTCAGCTTTGAAGAAAGGGATTCAAAGCGAACGGGTGCTGGAGCTTCAACAGCAGCTTCATTCGCTCGGTTATTTCAAGGCTGGGTTTACTGGGTACTATGGTTCTCTGACCAGTAAAGCGGTGGCTCGTTTTCAACGAGATAACGGTCTGACACCTGATGGAGTAGCCGGAGCGGCAACACAAGCCAAGCTGAAATCCTTCGGAGAGGTGCGCGTAACCGCGCTGGATCAACTGGCTCGTATCATTTATTCTGAGGCGCGCGGAGAATCGTTTGAAGGTCAAGTGGCTGTTGGCGCTGTCGTATTAAACCGTGTGCAGTCCGGCGAGTTTCCAAGCTCGATCCCGGACGTTATTTTGCAGCCTGGCCAATTCACCGCTGTACAGGATGGTCAATACCGCCTGAAACCAAACAAGACGGCATACCGTGCAGCCAGGCAGGCACTTAATGGTGCTGATCCGACTAATGGGTCCTTGTTTTATTACAACCCGGCCATTGCCACAGCCAAATGGAGTAAAAGTCGCCCGGCTGTCATCTCACTCGGTCGCCATACGTTTACGAATTAATTGCACATGAGAATACGCAAATTTCCAGCCGTCAGTTGCTTCTTCTAGGAGCAGTGACGGTTTTTTATATTCACAAATTTGTAATATTTTAGTGGTGATTTATCTGATTTAATATTAAAAATTCTACCTATTATTCCGATACTCTTAATAGACAAAAAAATGAAATCAAAGGAGTCTTTCTAAATGAGTCAACATCCTTACACTATCGAAGTAGATCAAGCCATGAAAACGGTACATATGGCGGTGAATGGAGTTTTTAGCCAGGAGGAGTATGATAGCTTTGTAAAAGATTATGTAGCCAAAACTTCATCCATTCAGGCGTCCAGCTTTACACTCAAGGTAGATTGTACCCAGATGGCACTTTTGGGTCCGGGAGAAGTGGAAAAATTGAAGGGCTCATTTGTACGTTATAAAGAAACTGGATTTGCCAAAGTAATCTTTGGTATCAGTCTACAACAAACCATTATTAAAATGCAGCTTGGTCGAGTAGCACGTGAAGCAGGATTAAACAACGTAGATATTGTCGTACAATAATGCGCTGACGTATGTGTAAGGGGGAAACCTGATGAGCCATATCAAAATAAAAGCACTGGGTGTGTACCATCCGCCCCATTCGTTGGATAACGAATACTATGTTCGCCATTTTGACGAGCGGGGCAAAGATATTCGACGCTTCATGGAGCATATGGGTAGAAAACAGCGTTATATCATTGATGATCCGAACGAAAACGGCCTAACCATGGGAATTGCAGCTGCGCAAAAAGCTCTGGAACAGGCCGGTATGACAGGCCGTGATGTGGATATGATCGTGTTCTCCACTCAAGTTCCTGAGTCACTGTTTCCGATGAATGCTTTGTTTGTTCACCAGGCGATTGGGGCGAGACATGATGTGGCCGTGATGGATTCCAACGCGAATTGTGCAGGGATGACAGTCGCTGTCGATCAAGCCAGTCGGTCGATGCTATCTAATCCTGACGTGCGGACAGCGCTTATTATCGGTTCAGATTATAATTCACTCATTTCCGATCCGGAGGATGAGATTACTTATGCGAACTATGGAGATGCTGCATGTGCGGCTATTTTGGAGCGTACAGAAGAAGACACCGGTTTTATAGATTCAATGTATTTTACGGACCCAGTCAATATAGATAAAATTTTGTACCCGGCTCAGGGGTTAGCGGCAACACTCCAAAGGAATGCTCCCGGAAAATATATTCAGTGGCTTCCGTTCGATGCCAATATGGCCTTGCCTCCTACATTTGATCTGCTTGAACGCATTTTAAAAAAGAATGGGCTGACGCCTCAGGATGTACGGGCTTATTGTCTGTCTCAGTTCTCGTTAGCAAATGTATTGAAGATTCAGAATCACTTGGAGCTAGAGGATGCCCAAATGATTTATGTGGGTGATCGATATGGTTACACAGGTACCAGTAGCCCGTTCATTGCGCTATATGAAGGTATTGAATCGGGTCGTATCCGGCGCGGTGATTATGTGCTGTTCTGGACGATTGGAGCTGGATATCAGCTGGTTGCTATGTTGTTTAAATATTAGTTATGCGAAGACCTTGCAGCTGTAAGGTCTTTTTTGTGTGTCACACAATGACAATTGTAATGATTTGGTTGTGCTATGTTTGTTTATTTTGTAAAATTTAAACATTGAATTAAAAGGGAGAGCTTATAGTGCGGACATCGGATAGCATGACAATTATGACGGAAAACATGGCACACAATTCATTATAGGAGCTGAAGAGTCATTAAGATCGAAAATTTATTTTATGGGGAACGAATAAAATTGGCCGCAGTCAGGGAAGAAGATGCCGAAGTGATGTTCAAATGGGGTGAGGATGCGAAGTATCTGCGAAATGTAGATACGGATTTGGCGCTCCCCTACACGTTGAAACAGATGGAGTCAGAAGGATCTCCCCGCTCTAACGAGGTCTATTTTCGATTAAGAACATTGGCAGATGATGTCTTGATCGGATTTGTCGCTATCCACGGGATTGAGTGGAATAATCGCAGCGGACAGCTGGCAATAGGTATAGGTAATACGGACTACCGCGGCAAGGGCTTTGGGGCAGAAGCGGTACGGCTGATTCTTCGTTATGCGTTTTATGAGCTCAATTTGAATCGGGTCGGCTTGGATGTGATTGAGTACAATACACAAGCGATCCGAACTTATGAGAAGGCGGGGTTCCAGCTTGAGGGTAGAGTTCGTTCCGCTGTTCTTCGTGATGGTAACAGTTATGATCGTATCATGATGGGTATCCTGTATTCTGAATGGAGCTCGACTGTTCAAATATAATAGATACACAATTTGTTCATAAAATATTCCATAATAAGCCTTTTAATAATGTGAAAAGAGGTTTATAGTTAAAGGGTCACATGCCCAAATCATTATTAATTTGAGTATGAGTCAAAGCTGAGGAGGAATTTACATGGCAAACGTCGTAAGGTCCGTTACTTCACCCAAGAAATTTATTTCTGGACAAAATCTACTCTCGTCGTTAAATGACTATATTAAGGATTATGGCGATAAAGCCTTTGTCATTTGTGATGAGTTCATACTTGAAAGGGCCCAAAAGGAGGCAGGTGCTTCGATTAAAGCAGCTGGTAACCAGGTGGTCTTCGAGAAATTTCAATATGAATGTACAAAAGAAGAGATTGATCGTAACCGCGAATTGGTGCGTAAACATGGTTCGAACATTATCATAGGGATTGGCGGGGGAAAAACATTGGATACCGCCAAGGCAACGGCTTATTATGAAAAGCTGCCTGTTGTTATTTTCCCAACGATTGCTTCTACAGATGCTCCTTGTACCGCGCTTGCGGTTATATACAAAAAAGATGGCTCTTTTGATGAATATCTGTTCCTGCCTACTAATCCAGACGTTGTACTGGCGGATACAGGCATCCTGGCAGCAGCGCCTGCACGTTTCTTTGCAGCTGGAATCGGTGATGCACTGGCCACTTATTTTGAAGCTCGTGCCTGCTATCAGGCCAATGGAGATAACCTGGTTCTGAACAAGCCTTCCACTACAGGGCTGGGACTTGCTCGTCTTTGTTATGATACGTTGCTGGAAAATGCTGTGAAGGCCAAACGTGCTGTGGATCGTAAAGTATATACTCGTGCGGTTGAGGATACGATTGAAGCTACTATTTATCTGAGCGGTGTTGGTGCAGAATCAGGTGGATTGGCAGCAGCACATGCCATTCATAATGGCATGACGGCTGTTCCTTCGCTCCATAAAGCACAGCATGGTGAGAAAGTTACATTCGGCTTGTTAACCCAGCTAGTGCTGGAAAATGCACCGAAAGAGGAACTGGAAACCGTGATTAAACTGGTGAAGGATGTAGGCCTTCCGTTGACGCTTCGTGACTTGGGTGTAGAGGAATTTGTTGAGGCTGAATGGCGCCAAGTGGCTGAAGCTGCTTGTGCATCGAATGATACAATGGTCAACATGCCGTTCCCGGTTAGTCCTGCTGACGTGTACAATGCAATCATTGCAGCGAATGCAATAGCAGAATCCTATCAAGAATAGTTTCTTCCTAAATCACGAAAATGGGTTTACAAAAACGGGTCTGTCACATCACTGGCAGACCCGTTTCGTTTACGTGCACTAACTTGTGAAACGAAAGTAGGGTACCAGGGACTTATATCCTATCTTGTTCTGACCGATATACATGTAACAGGGAAATTAGGTTGGTTACACAGCAGGAGGAGATTTGATGTTGGTGCATGGTAAAACACGTAGGGGTAACTTGTACATCCATATGTCCAGCGGTTTTCACAAAATTGGAGATTATCGGGAAGAATATTCTGTAGCACCAGGTGATCGGCTGATGTCTAGACTGTCCAAGCGGATCTACACCATTGTATCCGTACATCTTGGTGAAGAGGCGTATGCCGATATTGATCTAGAAGAGGTTATCAGAAATAGTTAGAGAGCTTTATTTGGATTTAGTATAAAAAAAGCTTCCACTTTGCTCTTAGAGCGAAGTGGAAGCTTTTTTCTTTCAGCGGAGGGACTCATGAAGAAGGTCTCGTGTGATGATATTATTTTGGTTCATAAAATGTCTGATTGCTGCTTGTGAATTGGTTGCAGACAGTTCCTTTCCCCATGTCATGGCATAGGCCCAGGCTGGCTGGTTTTGCAGCACCTTCGCACTCGGCAGAATATCACTTTCTCCGATACCCATAGGCTTGCCCTGCGCAAGCTTTAGCAATTCAGTGTAGTAGGAGGATTTATAATCGTTATTATAGATATCAGCTGCAAGAATATCTACCCGGTTAATACCTGGGAAGGACAGATTATAGGGAGTGCTATATGCGTTTGGAGCATTGGGACTCCACACCCACAACAGGTTATCCAGATGATGGACATGAGTGAACCGATCATACATTAGATTCCACAACTTAGCGTAATTTTGCTTGTTCCCCCACCAAAACCAGTTGCCGTTCATCTCATGATAGGGTCTCCATAAAACAGGTACATCCGCGTCTCGTAAAGTCTTAAGGGACAGAGCCACCTCATCCAGATCGGCGATCAGTTGTTTATATTGCGGGGTACCCGGCGTGATGTAACGATTAAATTCAGCTTGAGTTATTTTTGCTTGTACATTTTTCCACGTTTTGGGTGTGCCCGGTAGCGCCTGATGGAAGGTAATAGCTACGATTCCGCCGTCCTGACTCCATTGGATAGCACTATTCACAACATGCTGACGTTGCTCTTGTAGGGCCGTACGGGACTGATTAGCTAATCCTCCAAACTCATAGCCGTGAAGTCCTGCGTATTGTCCGCTGATTTGTTGTAGCTTGTTATTTTGTTCATCCGGTGCCTCTAAGTAATCATGCTGCCCGGAAATTAGCATATCATCCGGTACATTAGATAGGTAGGCAAGTAATTGCTTCGCTTTGGCAGAGGCTTGAACATTAATTGGCGGAGCGGCATCGGCAACAATGAAAGATTGCTGAGAGCCGCTGAAGAGTAAAACAAGCATTAGCAGTAGCACCCTCTGTAACCAAAAGCGTGTTGAGTGAGATTTCATGGCGCTCCTCCTTTGATGCATGGTAATGGGATTAGTATTTTTCTTTTTGCTTTCTAAGCTGTATATAGGCAATAATAATAATCACCAGCAGACTAATCATGGCCCATCCATTGAATTCCTGTGAGTGTGTCCAGTTGTCCCATACAAGGAAGCCTAAAATTACAACGAGCAAACTCATTGTGAGATACATTTTGGTTTGTGCTGGACGTTGAGTGCGTTTCGAAATCCAATGTATGATGCCGAAAACGATGGCTGCCTGAAATAAAAATATGCCCATCATCATTAAACTTGCTATAAAGATTGGGGACATCGGTATCCTCCTCCTGGGTTTACAAACAGAATATGCAGGTTGTAACCGGGATGTGGATTCTTAGATGTGAATTTAATTACAATTGCAGTAAACAATTGAGCGCTGGTTACGATCTTGAACAAGTTGACTAAATTATACCATAACTACCGTCCTGCAATGAAAGACGTCTAAATACCCACTCTACCTTGATTCGACATCATACTTTATATTCAGCGAAATATTGACATATGGATATGCACTTCATATATATGAAGATGCAATCAGAAATATGTGGTAAGTATATACATAAAAGCACCGCGAAATCGACGGAAAAGTTTGGTATGATTAAAGTGGATTGAAAAGGAGGTACTCTTATGAATGAAGAAAACAGACCATTCTCTAGATCGGCAGATGCTGAAGGAGCAAAAGCGAACTTTGATGCCAATCAGCGGAAGCTCCACTCCGAGGGAGTGCCTAGCTTATGGCGTCAGGTCAGCAACCTGCTGATTCTGGTTGGTGTGATTGCATTGATTATCATTTTAGCTCGAGTGCTCTAATTGAAATATCCAAAAAAACGAAAAGAATTTGAAGAATTAGGGATGTGAAATGGTGTTAAAGGCAGCTTTACTTTTTATATTGGCTGGCATCGCTGAAATTGGAGGAGGATATTTGATTTGGCAGTGGCTGCGTGAAGGGAAGACATGGTATGTCGGACTTTGCGGCGGAGTAATTTTGGCTGTGTATGGAATCATCGCTACCTTTCAGGTTTTTTCCTCCTTTGGGCGTGTGTATGCAGCATACGGAGGTGTCTTTATTGTTCTTTCCATCGTATGGGGCTGGTGGATTGATAAAAAGACACCCGACTTGTACGATTTCATTGGTGGATTGATTTGTTTGGTCGGTATAACTGTAATCCTGTTTCCGCGATCAGGGTGATAGGACGAAAAACCCTTTTTTATTTTCGAAAACATGACTATAGGTCTAAAAAAATAAGCTTCATATTCCGAAATAGAACTTAAGGAGGGGGTTCTATGAACTGGAATCAAATGAAGCTTAGATTGAAATTTGGCAGTACTATGCCGAAGAATGAAGGTAATTTCTCTTTTGGTATCATGTGTGGACTTTTAATCAGCATCGTGCTGTGGATCTCGATCATTGGCTGGATTATGCTGATCTTTAAGTGATTTTACGAAATCACTGTACATATCAAAACAAATAAAATTAAGGGCTGCTCACAAACCCGTGTCCTATTACCCATGCTTTATTTTGTGAAATCGTTACGTAACTTGTCTATCCCGCGACCTATGGCTTCATCAATCATATCGGTAGCAGCAGGTGTATCTGCATCGGTGTCAGGAATGCGATTAAATCCTGGCTCGCGCTTGTCGAGGGATTGTTTATGTTCGATTTGATCGTCAGTACGATTTTTTTCAGAGTTATTATCTCTCATAGCACATCACAGCTCCTTTTATTAGGTACATTCAGCTTCTATACTTTACATAAACGCTTGTGCTCCAGACTAAACGTTGATAAAAATAAAACCGGGAGGGACTAAATCCCACCCGGCACTTCCCAAACAACTAGCGATGCTCAATCAGATCAATCGCTCCCAGAACAACATGAGCCAGTCCGAAACCGAGAATGCCTGTAGCTGCAAGTTTGTACTTACTGCTCAGCAACACAGCGCCTGAAGCCGATACTACCGTTCCAAGAACAGCTGGAATCATACCTTCACGCATTCGTAACACCCCTTCTGGTAGTTTGGAAAGACGTTTATTAGTGTGATTCAAATGTGCACAAGTTATACAAAACAGAGAATTTTATTATTTTTTTTAAAAAACACTTTACAATTCGATAAAATTATCGTATTATATGTTGGTGCCCAATTGAACGACATTTACATAACGAGAACACTTCTTAATCAGATGCATGTTTCTCAGATACTTGTAAGACAAGTAAGTGTAAAGATTAGCGTTCCTAAATTTATGCCGGGGTGGCGGAATTGGCAGACGCACAGGACTTAAAATCCTGCGGTAGGTGACTACCGTACCGGTTCGATCCCGGTCCTCGGCACTATGGTTTTTCTCTTGAATCCCTTGATTATCAAGGGATTCTTTATTTTTTACTGATTGAAATCATGACTTCCATATCACAGGGAGCGAGTGCCTTTTTCGCTCTTGGGGACGGATTGGGGACGAGCTTTTGGATCGAAGACATCGAGGTGTGCTGTCGTTTTACGACTAAGCTTCTTGGTGACGTGAGCATAGGTGTCTGAAGTCACTTGAGATGTGGAATGTCGCAATCGATGTTGAATCTCCTTGATAGGATGCTCCCTAGCCAATGGCAATGTGGGCTGAAGGCGGTGTAGGTGTCGATATCCGATACATAACTCCGAGTGATACTAGATAAGTATGCTGATTGAACAAAAGTAAGATTTATCGTGAAATAAAAGCGAAGACTCAACCAGTATAATAGCTGGTATGAGTCTTTTTTTATATCCAATAAAAAATAAATATGCAAATATATAGATTATATTTATAGATCAGCAAGTTTATGTTTAGACACAGTTCCTCAATTAAATTATTCTTAGTCTATTAAACATATTGGAGGATTACCTTAATGAAGAAAGCATGTATAACGATTTTATTTTTAGTTCTTTTATCCCTTCCCTTATCGAATGCTTTTGCAGCCGAGGCAGAGTATTCAGAAAATTTAATTCCAAATATGACATCTAACACCTTTCCATCTGGTGTGGCAAGCGCAAGTAATGAATTTTCATCCGCAAATAGAGCTTTCGACGGAGATTTTGCTACTATTTCTAGCGCTTGGGGCTCAAATGTAAATGCAGCATGGTTAAGATATGACTTTCCTACTCCTGTGGTTATAGGTCAGTATGTTATATATCCACAAACAACGGCAAGTGACCGAGCCCCTAAAGATTGGACTTTAGAAGGCTCCAATGATGGGGTTACTTGGAACATTCTAGACACTCAGTCAAATATCACTGAATGGCTAGATAGCACTCCCAAAAAATTCACTTTCTCTAATTCTAATTCATACAAGGATTATAGAATCAATATAACAGCCAACAATGGAAATCAGATTTTAGCTATTGGTGAACTAGAGATGATGTCTAAAGTATCGAGCTCTACTCCTAATCCAGGAACAGAGGACCCGGACCAAACTTCAAGCGGGGATCATGCTATTCTAGTAGTCACCATGACAACAGGCTTGGAGAAAGAATTCGATTTGAGTATGAAAGAGGTCAATGACTTTATTGCATGGTACGAAGGCAAACAGGCTGGTTCTGGATCAGCATCCTATGTAATCAATAAACATGACAATAATAAAGGCCCATTCAGTAGCCGTAAAGACTACATGCTGTATGATCGTATTCTAACGTTTGAAGTAAGTGAATACTCTAAATAAAAGCAAATCCCCGCTAACCTTTAATTGGTCAGTGGGGATTTACATTTTTATCTCTTCTTAGCCCGATACCATGGTATAACTGCTGTATTAAAACTTTGTTTCGAATCACTTTAATTAATGCTTTACTCTATTCATATGTTATCATATCTGTTTACACAGATGATGAAGTCCCCTTATTTTCGTTATTTTTAACTTTTCTTGTTTTCTTAGTTCTCCGTCTAAGAATGACAAACATATAAACTGTAGCAATCAACAATGACTTTATATAGAAAATGTCATGTAATTGTTGAGAGTAGAAAGCTAGAACAGCAATAAACATAAGGACGGAAACAATTATTTGTACTGCAGGATGATAAACAAACTTTATAAATTTACTATGTTCATTACTTTTTTGAAGATCAATTACTAAATATACTACGAAAATAGGAGTAGTAAATAAAACTCTTTTAATTATATCTACTATTGTTTGTGAATTAAGTGTAGTAAATATAAGATACGACAAAGTAAGTACAATAAAAGTAATAAAAGAAGTATTGGAATTTCTTAATTTTAAAAATCCTACCAACCATCGCACTAATACCTTGAAAGGATAAACAATTAGAAGCGAAAAAATCCAAGTAAGTAAATTCCAAAAAATGTCTGATGTAACGATCATATATAATCTCCAATAAATCCGCATCGGCTACGGTATTTGCTTTTTCATCTGTAATGTATGTATCGGTATTTTCCGTCATTTCCTTTACAGCAGACATACGAGCTGGATTGCTGTCAAAGAAGGATAACTAAATTTTATGGGCTGATAAGTCTAATTGCGAGATATTGTCATAATAGAGGACTGGAGTGCGGACAGAGTAGACCTATGAGCAATGCGAATAAGTATTTCACAGAATATTAAACCCCCGGATTGCTCCGGGGTTGTTTTTTATCTGATCGTATATTCGTAAACTTTATCCTGAATCTTTATCTCTGCTTTTAATGGCTTATCACTTTTAGCCACCTCATTGGGGATCTCTGAAAGATAGTACAGTGTTCCCGTTTTAAGTGGGTCTACGCTAGTTATGTTGGTGTAAGTAAAGTCTTCACCACCACGTTCCTCAATAGTACTGAATGTATCATAATCATATTTGTTATCAAATTTTAGGTTTACTTCCGCTATTTTATCCGCTTTAATACCTTCTGCCCCAAGATTTTTGGCTTTAATGATTAGAGCAAAGAAGGTGGAGTCTGTTTCTTTGGATTCGTATAGTGTGTGGAAGTCTCCCGGTTTAGAGGGTTCGATTTTTTTGGAAATCTTATTTCCCGTTACTGTTATATCAGCGAAATCTTGTATTGTAACTGTCTCGCCCTTTTTAATAGGTGTAACCGTATCTTCTTGCTTTTGTTCCACTGGTGCTGCTGGTGCGGCAGTATTCGTTGGCGTAGTAGCTGGTTTAGTGTCATTTGTTGTGGCAGTTTGTTTAGGCGAGCAAGCTGCAAGCGTTAGAAACGCGGCAGCCACCAATATACCTGTTACAATTTTCATATTATCCCCCTGATTTTGTATTTTCGTATAGTCTATCAGACCTAGGAATATTTTTCTAGGACAAAAGTTTTGGATTCGGCATACAAAAAGCCTTTCTAGAACGTATGTTCGGAATATGATTTCTACATAACACATAGGCTGTATACATGGGAAAGAAACTTGAGGGCAGTGGATTATGGGAAAGAAGTCGGATAATCATCCCTGAACATAAGGAAGCATGCCTGAAGCTTATGAAGGATCACCGACGGCGTGATAAGCATGGATGGACTGGATGATCAAGAAGTGCAGCTAATTGAGCAGGCGCTCATAGTCTCTTACAACACACGTCAACCTATATCGATAGTGGTTTTTAGCCCGTTCGATGACGAAGAACTCACAGGTGTAATCATGTCTATAAATACTGCTCGCAGGGAGGTAAAACTGTTTCGTGATGAGGATGATTTTAGCTGGATTAAGTTGGAGGATATTATTTCAGCAAGTATCTAGCAAAAATCTAAGGGGAGTAAATATTCTACTGACGTTATCCAACAAACAAGAAATATTTTCAACCGCCTTACCTACGACATTTCAAGTCGAAGTCTTTCTAGGAGCATTTGACGCTAGTGTTTTAGCTGATTAACTAAAAAAGCAGATCCTCATATCGTAATCGAAGACTTCCTGATGATGATGCGTTACACCCGCATCAAGTTAAAGAAAGAGGCTTACAGAGTGGTACAAGACTATTACGGAGAAGCTCACTTTTACAGAAAAAGCCTGATGAGCTACAACGACATCGCGCTGGGCCAAGGTAACTTTTTCTTCGCTAGCGGTCCATTCGTTGTGCGAAAAATGGACCGCTAGCGAAGAAAAGCATCAATTTAAGTTAATGAAATAATTCTATAGGTTCTTGCTTATCGTGGCTGGAAAATTAACAAAAGAGGCAGGGGGATCCCTGCCTTCGGCGTTTTATAATCCTACGTCTGTGAAAAGCGGAGTGGACAAATAACGCTCACCTGTATCAGGTAATATGACCACGATCATCTTGCCTTTGTTTTCTGGAAGTTTCGCAATTTGTGTTGCTGCATAAACCGCAGCCCCAGAAGAAATACCAACAAGTAGCCCTTCTGTTTGGGCAAGCAGGCGTGCAGTTTCAAACGCATCTTCGTTTTTAACTTTGAAAACCTCATCCACATATTCCTCATTAAAGTTATTTGGAATGAAACCAGCACCGAGTCCTTGTAGTTGATGTGAACCTGGAGTACCGCCAGACAGCACTGGTGAATCGAACGGTTCGACGGCTATCACTTTTACAGAAGGTTTTCGTTCCTTCAATACTTGGCCAACGCCCGAAATAGTTCCACCTGTACCTACTCCCGCGATAAAAATATCTACACCGCCGTCTGTATCCTGCCAGATTTCCTCCGCTGTAGTTTTGCGATGAATTTCTGGATTGGCAGGATTGCTAAATTGCTGTGGTATGAAAGAGTTTGGTATTTCGGCAGCCAAGAGCTCAGCACGCTTGATAGCGCCTCTCATCCCCTCGGATCCCGATGTTAACACAAGCTCAGCACCGAACGCAGTCAAAAGCTTACGACGTTCGATACTAAACGTTTCAGGAAGTGTAATTATAAGTTTATATCCAAGAGACGCAGCTGCAAATGCAAGTCCGATTCCAGTATTTCCACTTGTCGGCTCGATAATAACGGAGTCTTTATTGATTAAGCCCTTCTCCTCAGCGTCTTTAATCATAGCATATCCAATGCGGTCCTTAACGCTACCAGCCGGATTAAAATATTCCAACTTTGCTACCACGTTTGCCTCAATATTTTGGATTTGGCTGTAGTTCAACAGTGCTAACAAAGGAGTGTTTCCAATTAACTCTGTCAACTTTTGGTGAATTTTAGTCAAAATTATCCCTCCAAACAATTAATTCATATCTACTTACTATGACATAGATATTATCACGAATTTTTCTTCATAACCATGTCCTGTTAATTCATAGTGCGGAGCGGGAACGGATGGAGACAGTCTAAGCCTAAAGTTACTACTCATAAAAAAGTAGTTCAAGCTTATTCAGAACCAAGAGAGTCATTAAGAATGTATACCGTGTATCATTTTTTAATTTCGGAATAATTATCACGGTTCATAATAGCTTTTTTCCAGGATGCGTTGGAGGATAGAAATTAGATTACAGTGTAATAAACGATAGTGGCATGAGGTAAGACAACACATACGGCAAAAGATACTACCCGCTAACCTAGTGGTCGGCGGATAATGATTTTGTATTTAGTAGAAGGCAAAAAGAGCAGTAAGGAATTAATCCCTTCTGCTCTTTTTATTGGGAACAGACTGTAGTATTTTGTGTAGAATACAGTCCAAATGAGAACATATACGAACACACAAAAGCCTTGAGGATGCTGGATTTTGGAACTGTATGCCAGTACAGTATATTGAAAACTCATGTTTTTTGGCAAGATTAAGCGATCTTGTAACAGAGAGTCGGAGCCTTTCTATTGCATCAATGGTTATAATCGTAGGTACCACGAAATGGGGGCTTTATAATTGAGTGTAAATTATCTCCAAAAATGAAGAGGTATAAATCCTTCAAACAGAATTTTGTTGTTTTTAATTAATCATTGGGAAGGTGGTTCAGTGAAGCTGATATGAATCTGACTTATCATATGGAACAGTTAAGAGTTTGTTTTATGAATTTCATTAACTATGTATATTTTGTAATGGATGAGAAAACAAGAGACATAGCTATTGTTGACCCATCATGGGATTTATTGAATGTAGAATCCTATCTTCAACAATTGAATGGCGATCTCAAAGCGATACTATTAACTCACTCACATTGGGATCATATTAATTTGGTAAATCCACTCCTGGAAAAATATAACCCGCAAGTATTCATGTCAATAAACGAAATCGATTTTTATAATTTTAGATGTAGAAATTTACATTCAATTAAAGACAAGGATTCAATCCAGGTTGGTGAAACGGAAATCAAAAGTCTTTTGACCCCCGGACATACCGTGGGAAGTGTATGCTACCTGTTGTCAGATCGCTTATTTACTGGGGATACAATTTTCATTGAAGGTTGTGGCTTTTGTGACCCAAATGGAGGAGATCCGGTAGAATTATATAATAGCGTTCAAAAAATAAAGCGAGAAATTGATGACTCTATTCAAATTTATCCTGCTCATTCATTTGGTAAAGCGCCTGGTTTTACACTCAATCACCTCATGGATGAAAATATTTATTTTCAATTTACGAGTAAGGAATCTTTTATTAAATTTAGAATGCGTCCGAACCAAAAGGGACTGTTCGATTTCAAATGAGTCTGTATTGTGGCCCAGTTCTAATGGTGAGAAAAAATATTGAATATAAAAAATAGTACATAACGATCTATCGCTTGTGTATGCCTCAGATGCTCAAGTTCACTAGTATAAAACACCCAGATCAGTTTTTTTATGAGCCGCTAGAAACACAAAATCTGTACTCGAAAGATAATAATGACCTCAAATTGAGCCATTTTCAGAAAGGTTTGCGAATCCAATGATGAACTTGCCGTTCCCAATCAACTGTGAATTGACAGGGTTTGAGTAGAGGATTATAATGGAAAAACATTATTCCAATTATATGATTATATGAAAAATAAAGGAACTTGTCTGTGGTTAATCGCTGGCGGGTCACGTTAACCATTAATGAGGGATATATCGTGAGAGATTGTAGCTTATCAAGTAGGATAAGTGAAAGGGCGAAGCTATGTATATGGGTAGTAGACATTATAGAAGATGATTTGGCAGTACGTTTTTATAGGAGATGAGTTAAGTGAGCTGGTACGTGTTTTTTGTGCGAACGGGTAGGGAAGAACAGGTCAAGCAGCTTATTAATGAGTGGTTGGATTCTGAAGTCTACAAACCCTTTATACCTCTCCAAGAGAGACTTTTTAAAGTAGCAGGAATAGTAAAGAAAGAATGGGCTCCTTTGTTCCCAAGCTATGTATTTATTGAGTCGAATTTACCTGACTTGCAGTTCGTAACCAGTACAAATTCAATGATTTGCACTTCTAGTGATATCATTCGTTTATTGAGATACTCGAAGTTTGAAGCTTCAATGAGAGATTCAGAGAAACAAATGTTAGAGAGTCTATGCAATGATAGCTATTGTATAGAATCATCAACTGGAATTATTGAAGGAGACAATATACGTATTCTAGATGGCCCACTTAAAGGAAGGGGGAGTATAGTCAAGAAAATAGATAGACATAAACGACAAGCGGTCATTCAGTTGGAATTTATGGGTGATATTAGGTTAGTGAGGGTAGCGTTGGAAATTATAAGTAAGGTTTAAAGTGGAGAACTTATGACGAGTTCATACTCCATGAGGAAGCTTTCAGAACCCTTAAGGGATTTGAAGGCCTTTTTTGATTTGGACTGCTAAGTTAGTAGTTTACTAGGGGGGATATGCGTAGCCTCGTATGCAGAACAACTAATATTGAAGCGGGAAGATGCCGTGATGAAGGCGGCCGTCAGTTTTGTCCATGCAGATTATAACGCAGACGCTCCCCTTGATCGGGAAGTTTTTCATTCGGATGAGTGTAATTACTTCGAGAGTTTGGTATTCCATCGGCGGAAAACCAACTTTGTGCTTGGCAGGCTAAGTGCGAAACAAGCGGTTTCGGTGCTGTTAAGCGAGCCAAACCTGCGCAACGTAAGTGTGGAGACAGGTGTCTTTGGCCAGCCCATGCTTCGAATCAATGGTGTCCACAGTTACCAGGTGAGCATTGCCCATTGCGACTATATCGGAGCGGCTGTTGTTTTTCCCGAAGCTCATCCCATGGGCATTGATATTGAGAGGATTGATTCTAAGCGAAATAAGACAATTGAAAGCCAACTGACGACGGAAGAAATGGAAAGAATCTCTGTCGTGCGGGGAGTAGGGGAGTATTCAGCTTTATTGACGGTTTTTTGGACAGTGAAGGAGGCCTTGTCGAAAATATTGCGCACAGGTTTTACAACATCGCTGCATGTACTTGAAATGAATGAGACCAGATTGGTGGATGGATACTTCCAAAGTACATTTTCACATTTTCCACAATATGCTGCCCAGTCTTACCGGTTAGGTGACTATATCTGCACGATTGTAGCACCAAGGAAGACGGAATGGAGTATGAATACTTCTCGGATTTATGAGAAATTCAATACAATTTTTCATCGAAATCCGTTTGTAGGTCATGCTTATTGAATACCGGGTTGTTGAGTTTTAAAACATTTATCTTTTAGGAGGATACCCATGCATAAGGAAGAAGTATTCGATATTGTTAAACGTTGTATTCGTGAAGTGCTTCCTGAATTACAAGATCACACGTTCGAGTATAGCGATAGATTGGTGGATTTGGGTGCAGATTCAGTAGATCGGGCCGAAATTGTAAACAAGACGATGGAAACATTATCTCTTCATATTCCGCGTGTCGAATTGTCTGGCGTGAAAAATATAGGAGAATTGACAGATGCACTTTATGCGAAATTATGAAAAATTATGAAAAGTCTGAGTTAGTCGTTACGGGGATTGGCGTGACTTCGGCGATTGGGCAGGGGAAGGCTGCTTTTGCCTCCGCGTTGTTCAAAGGGCAGCATGCATTTGGCTTCATGCAGCGCCCTGGCAGAAGAGGCGAAGTTTCATTTATAGGTGCGGAGCTGCCAACCTTGTCTTATCCGAAGGCATTATCCAAACGAATGTTACGTACAGCATCATTTTCGGGGCAGGTAGCCATGGTAACCCTTCAAGAAGCCTGGGATGATGCCCAATTGGATAACGTTGATCCTAGCCGTATTGGACTGGTGGTTGGAGGCTCCAATTTTCAGCAACGGGAGCTATTTCAGACCTATGAGGCCTATCGGGAAAAAATGTGCTTTGTACCGCCGACCTATGGGGTTTCCTTTATGGATACTGATTTGTGCGGACTATGTACCGAACAGTTCGGCATTCAGGGATTAGCTTATACCGTCGGTGGTGCATCCGCGAGTGGACAAGTCGCAATCATTCAAGCAATTGAGGCCATTCAAGCAGATCGTGTTGATGTTTGTATTGCAATGGGGGCATTGATGGATATTTCATATATGGAATGCCAGGCATTGCGGTCCTTGGGAGCGATGGGAAGCGACCGATATGCCGATGAACCTGCAATGGCGTGTCGACCATTTGATCAGTCGCGGGACGGGTTCATCTATGGGGAATCTTGCGGGGTTGTAGTCATAGAACGGGCCGATTCTGCCGTGAGGCATCGGGAGAAACCTTATGCCAAACTTGCAGGATGGGATATGGGAATGGATCGAAACCGGAATCCCAATCCCTCTTACGAAGGCGAAGCCCGAGTGATTAGAAGAGCTTTGGAGAAAGCAAAGCTAATACCGGAAGAGATTGATTATATTAATCCCCATGGGACAGGCTCGGTCGTTGGAGACGAGATAGAAATAAAGGCACTACAGGATTGTAAATTGTCACATGCCTATATCAATGCAACCAAATCCATTATCGGTCATGGCTTGAGCGCGGCAGGAACGGTTGAAATTGTGGCTACTCTTTTACAAATGAAAGAGTCGAGACTTCACCCTACCCGTAATTTGGAGGAGCCTATCCATTTGGACTGCAATTGGGTGAAGAATGAGTCTGTACCAGCAATTATTCACAATACCATGAATCTGAGCATGGGATTTGGTGGAATCAATACTGCCATTTGTATGCAAAAATGTGAGTCGCGTATTTGAGAGAGGGGGACGATTATGGTTGTCGTGGGAATTGAGGCAATGAACGTTTTTGGTGGCTCTGCCTATCTGGATGTTATGCAATTAGCCCAACACAGGCAATTGGATCCTGCAAGGTTCGAAAATTTATTAATGAAGGAAAAGGCGGTTGCCCTGCCTTATGAAGATCCAGTTACCTTTGGAGTAAATGCGGCAAAACCGCTGGTGGACGCTCTTTCAGAAGCGGAAAAAAACCGAATTGAAATGCTTATCACCTGTACAGAATCAGGTATTGATTTTGGGAAATCAATCAGTACATATATTCACCACTACTTGGGGTTGAATCGGAATTGCAGATTATTTGAGCTCAAGCAAGCCTGCTATTCCGGTACTGCAGGACTCCAAATGGCGGTGAATTTTATTCTTTCTCAGGTCTCGCCAGGAGCAAAAGCGCTTGTAATTGCCAGTGATATTTCACGATTTATTGCTGCTGAAGGCGGGGATGTCTTGAGTGAGGATTGGTCTTATGCTGAGCCAAGTGGAGGCGCAGGGGCCGTGGCAATGCTCATTAGTGAAAATCCTCATGTTTTTCAAATCGATGCAGGCGCTAATGGATATTACGGCTATGAGGTGATGGATACTTGTCGGCCGATTCCAGATAGCGAGGCTGGGGATGCAGACTTGTCTTTAATGTCCTATCTGGATTGTTGCGAGCAAGCGTTTTTGGAATATCAAAAACGGGTGAAAGGAGTGGATTATAAAGATACCTTTCAGTATCTTGCCTTTCATACTCCTTTTGGCGGAATGGTAAAAGGGGCGCATCGCACGATGATGCGAAGGTTGACTCAATCCAAACCAAATGAGATTGAGGCAGATTATTTACAACGTGTTAAGCCTGGATTAGCGTATTGCCAACGGGTCGGAAATATTATGGGGGCAACTTTGTACCTCTCCTTGGCAGGTACGATTGATCAGGGTACATTCGATGCTCCAAAGCGAATAGGCTGTTTTTCCTACGGGTCAGGCTGCTGCTCTGAATTTTATAGCGGGGTTGTTATGCCGCAAAGCCAGGAACATCTGCGGCGTTTTGAAATCGAGCGTAATTTGAATGATCGCTATCAGTTATCTATGGACGAATATGAATCCCTGCTAAAAGGCAGTGGCGCCGTACGATTTGGAACCCGCAACGCCAAGCTGGATTTTCAATTGATTCCGGGGGTCATAGCTTCCGGGAAAGGGAGACAGCGGTTGTATTTGGAAGAAATCTATGAATTCCACCGTAAATACAGGTGGGAATCATGAGTTATCAAACGATTCAGGTTCGCTTTCAAGAATCGATTTGTTATATTCGGTTTTACCGACCTGAGGCAAACAATACGATTAATAATACCCTCATCGAGGAGTGCTTGCATGTGCTGGCACTGTGTGAAGAGTCGGTTACGATCGTAGTTTTGGAGGGTCTGCCAGAGGTGTTCTGTTTTGGGGCGGATTTTGAGGGAATGCGTGAAAAAGTGGAAAGTGGACAAGAACATGCAATGAGTCCAGAGCCTATGTATGATCTGTGGTTAAAACTAGCAACTGGGCCTTATATCACGATTTCTCATGTGCGAGGAAAAGCAAACGCTGGTGGCGTCGGATTTATTGCTGCCAGCGATATTGTGATAGCTGACGAGACGGCACAGTTCAGCTTATCAGAATTGCTATTCGGACTTTTCCCTGCTTGCGTTCTACCATTTTTAGTCCGCAGGATTGGATTCCAAAAAGCGCATTATTTAACACTAATGACGCAGCCCGTTTCGGTTCAACAGGCCCATGTATGGGGATTGGTTGATGCGTACGATGCTCAGAGCGAGATGGTGCTACGCAAACATTTATTACGCCTCAGACGATTGACCAAGAAGGGGATCTTACGCTACAAGCGCTTTATGGATGAACTCAACGATTTGCGTCAATGTAAACCACTAGCGTTGGCGTCCAATCAAGAGGTGTTTTCAGATTCTCAAAATCTTAAAGGGATTTTCCGGTACGTTGAAACGGGGCAATTTCCTTGGATGGACTGATGACGTACGCCACAAGATGGGGATGTAGGAGGGAAGAAGATCATAATGTCACAATCCGTGGTTGAATTACTTGAAATCGAACGAGGTATTATTCAAGTGAAAATGCAAGATAGAGTTCATAAAAATACATTTACGCTTGAAATGACCCATGGACTAAGACAAGCGTTCAAGACGATCCAAGAAGATTCAACCTGCAAAGTCGTAATTCTAACAGGATACGATAATTACTTTGCCACGGGTGGGACGCAAGAGGGACTGTTGGCTTTACATGAAGGAATCTCGAGGTTTACTGATGAAAATATTTACTCTCTTGCATTGGGCTGCAAAGTTCCAGTGATAGCTGCCATGCAGGGACATGCGGTGGGCGGAGGCTTTGTAATGGGGCTATTTGCTGATTTTGTAGTCCTAAGCAGGGAAAGTGTGTACACGACTAATTTTATGAGATACGGATTCACACCGGGAATGGGTGCCACGTATATTATTCCTAAAAAGCTAGGGTTCAGCTTGGGAGAAGAACTATTGTTAAATGGGGGCAATTATCGAGGCGTTGAACTGGAGAAACGGGGAGTTCCGTTTCCGACCCTGCCCCGCAAAGAAGTGATGGGCTATGTAATGGATCTTGCCCGGCAGCTAGCCGAGAAACCCAGATTTTCTTTAATCACGCTAAAGGATCATTTGGTTGCTCCACTCCGGGAACAGCTTCCCAAAATCGTAGAACAAGAGCTTATCATGCATGAGAAGACCTTTCATCAAGAGGAGGTTAAAGAACGAATTATCAACTTGTTTGGAAAATAACCAAATAGAGATTCCTTGAATGCCTTTGTGGTTGTTCATGCGAACCAGCAACGAATGTGAAAGAAGCATATAGCCTTCCTCATCACTCGTTTTTTCTTTGATATTTTTAGCAGGCAACTCCCGGCAATGCTTCAAACGTGAATAATAGCTCAAAATGGACAGGGTGATAAGCCTTTAGCTCATGTTATATAAACTTTGTGTTTTGAGGAGTTGGTGGAGAATGATGCGAAAACATGACCAAACATGGAACCTTGATATTCCGATCGCTTCTTTTATTGAAACTTGCCGGAAATTTCCTGAAAAAGAGTTATTTACGTTTGAGAAAGAAGGCCAGAGTCCTCAAATTCTTTCCGGAAATACGCTTCTACATCAAATACAGGCTTTGGGCAGCATCCTATTGAAAGAACTGGCTGAGCAGGAACGGGCACTTCTTGTATTTCCTCAGGGCCTGGAATATATCAGCAGCATGCTGGCATGTTTTTATGCAAATATCGTGGCCATACCTACACCTATTACAGATTCGGAGCCGGATGAAAAAATCTTTGAGAAGATGATGCCTATTTATAAGGATTCCCAAGCCGTATGTATCATAACTAATACGGACTTCAAAGCATTTCTCCAAACACGGGAGGAGTTTAATTCAATCCGTATCCTGAATATTGATGAAATCTTTCAAGAAGACGCCGTTAACGTTGACATAGAAATGAGAATGCCAGTGCCGCAGGATACTGCTCTTTTGATGTATACATCGGGCTCAACATCCTTACCAAAAGGTGTAATCCTTAGTCACAGCTGCTTGATGAATCAGGCCAAGGCTGAGCAATGGAGAATTGACCGGAATAGTCGTGTTGTTTCCTGGACGCCGCAATTTCATGCTTTTGGACTGCATAACAATATTTTAGTCCCACTTTTAAACGGGGCATCGAGCATTATTCTCCCGCCAGAAAGCTTCGCTAAAAATCCGGAAAATTGGATTCATATGATGGACAAGTATCAGGCTACCCATACGGCAGCGCCAAATTTTGCGTTCGATTATTGCTGCTCCACACTGGACATCGCTTCAATTAAGCAATATTCACTTCGCCATCTCCAAGCGATTATATGTGCAGGTGAGCCTATCCGGAAGGAAACTTACGAGAACTTCATCCATAAATTCCGGGCATTAGGGCTACGAGAGGATATATTTTGTCCCCTCCTTGGCTTATCGGAGCTGTGCCCTGTCGCCAGTATAAAACCAGGTCAGTCGATGAGATTCCTTAATTTAGATATCCCTAGCTTGGAGCAACGAAGAGTCCAATACACGGATGAGAAGAACAAATCGAAGTCCGTAGTGAGCTGTGGGGAGATTGAAGATCCGACGCAAATACGAATTGTTCATCCTGAGAGACATACACAATGCTTACCGGAGGAAGTCGGCGAGATTTGGATTAAATCCGCACGGATGGCAGAGGGATATTTAAACAGGAAGGAAGAAACGAATAGCACTTTTGAGGTAGCCCTTTCCGATACAAAAGAAGGCGGCTTTTTTCGTTCCGGGGACCTTGGCTTCATTGCGGATAATCATATCTATGTCATCGGCAGAGAGAAGGAAGTCATCATTATTCGCGGCAAAAATCATCATCCCGTCGATATTGAATGGACCATCCAAAAGAATATGCCAGAGTTGACCTTGCCCATCGCTGTATTTTCCTCTGAAATCAATGGTCAGGAAAAAGTAATCGTCGTACAGGAAATTGAAGCGCCCCTTCATGAGCAGGAATATAAACGGTTGGTCGAAAACATACTGAATGCCGTATCCAATACGCATCAACTTGAAATTTACGATATCTATTTGCTGCTTAAGGGAAGTATACCCAAAACGGGAAGTGGGAAAATCCAAAGAAAGATCTGCCGCAATGCTTATATCAAACAAGAGCTTCAAGCACTTTATCAATATCGGAGTGGGTTTTCACCATCACATTCGAATATGGAAGAAACCGCCGCAGAAAACCATGATGCTACCATAAATGCCATTTCGTTGGTTCAGTCGAAGATTCAGGAGTATATAGTGCAATTTTTGTGTTGGGAACTGAATCTCAAGCACGAGGAAATGAATTTGAATACAAATCTTCATGCTTATGGCATCGATTCTATTCTTGTCATGAAGCTTATACGCGGCCTTGAGAAGTCCTATCCGATCAAGGTTAAAGCAAGAGAAATTTTAGAGAACCCGACGATTCAACTATTATCGGCATATTTAGCCCAAAAGGTTGAAGAAGATAAATCCACTGTACAGGTCAATACTGAGAAAAATTCGCTCAGTTTCCGAAGGAATCCGCTTTCTGAAGTTCAGAAAGGGTTGTGGCTATTACATAAAATGTCCCCTGAGATGAATGCTTACAATATACCAATATGCCTCCGGTTTAATACGAAGATTGAGATTGAGAGCATTAAACGGGCTTTTCACATCGTTTTAGAACAGTATCCTATTTTAAAAAGTGTGATTGAAGAGGAAAATGGGATACCTTATCAAAAGCTGCAGCCCACGCAGCCGCTTCATGTGCAAGTGGAGGATATTTCAGCCTTGGAAGTAGATAAGATTATTCCATTTATTAGCAATAAAACAAAGCAACCATTCATGCTGGAACAGGATCCTTTGATGCGTATTTATGTTATGTCCAGATCTGAACAGGAACATTTCATACTGGTTGTCATCCACCATATTATTTTTGATGGAAGTTCTTTCGGCATGTTTATACAAAGCTTTTTAGATGCCTATAAGAACGTGGTACAGGGAAAGACATCGACAGTGTTGCCACCCGCAGCGAGCTACGGCGATTTTGTTAAATGGGAGCAAACGATGTTAGCGAGTGCAGAAGGGGAGAAGTATCGTTCCTACTGGACACAACAGCTGTCAGGTGCTTTACCGACCCTGGAGCTGCCATATGACCGCTCTGGTTTTCCGGCTCAAAGCATGGAAGCACAAACATATTCCAAGCCGCTTCCGCTTAAATGGGTCAAACGGGTAAAGTCTTTTGCCCAAGCGCAATATACGAGCTTATCTACAGTCTTGTTAGGTATGTATACGGTATTGCTTAACCAGTATTCGGGACAGGAAGATATCATTGTTGGAATGCCAGTTATGGTGCGCCCGGAGCAGCGTTTTGATAATTTAATCGGCTATTTTGTCAATATGCTTCCAATCCGGAGTCAGGTATCGGAAACAGAGACATTCCTGGATTTCATGAAAAAATTGCAGCTGACAGTAGTCGATGGAATGGATCATGCCTCGTATCCTTTTCCGGCTCTGGTCCGAGAATTGAATGTGCCGCGGATACAGACGAGCTCACCTGTTTTCCAAGCAGCCTTTTCTTATCAAAACTTCCTTCCAACTTCAAGCTTTCGGCAGCTTTGCAAGCCATATAAAGATATCTTTTTCGTCGAATTGGTTGAAGAAATTCACCAGGAAGGCGAATACGAGTTGGTATTGGAAATGCAAGAGCAGGAAGAGGAAATGATATTAAATATCAAATATCGCTCCAATTTGTTCGATCATTCAATCATCATACAGATGGCAGAGCGTTATATAGAATTAGCGGAAGCACTTATAGAGAATCCCACTTGGCCCTTGGAGGAGCATTCGTTACTTTTACCAGAGGAAAAGGACATCATCCTTAATGACTGGAATGCTACCGGAACAAGTTATCCTGATAAGTGCTTCCCTGAATTATTCGCAAAACAGGCAAGAAAAACACCTGAGGCTATTGCAGTTGTATATGAAAAGGAATCGCTTACCTATGGGGAACTAAAAGAAAAGAGCACTTTGCTGGCCTTATATTTGCAGAAACATGGGGTAACTCCTGATACTCTTGTGGGGATTTGCATGGAACGTTCTTTAGATATGGTGATTGGGCTGTTGGGAATCCTGATGGCCGGTGGAGCCTACGTGCCGCTCGATCCGGAATATCCGGAGGACCGATTGGAGTATATGCTACAGGATTCCAAAGTTTCACTGGTCATTACGCAATCGGGGTTGTTGGAGAAAGTGTCACGTTTGGAAGGGAACAACGTTAGCTGTATTGTCCTTGATAAAGATTGGGATCATCTGAAAAGTGATGTGAAGGGTAGAAAGACAATCAAACGGGAAGTACAACCTCACCATTTGGCATATGTGATATATACCTCTGGAAGTACAGGGAAACCCAAGGGGGTCATGATTCCACATAAAGCGTTGACCAACTTTCTTATTTCCATGGGAGAGCAGCCCGGTTTAACAGAGCAAGACAAACTACTTGCAGTGACAACGTATTGCTTTGATATAGCGGGACTGGAATTATATCTGCCTTTGATTAAGGGGGCTCAATGCTATATTTGCAGCTCCAAAAACATAAAGGATACCGAAAGACTTAAGCGGGAAATTCAAAGAATAAAACCCACAATCATGCAAGCCACTCCTGTGACTTGGACCCTGCTCTTTCAAGCCGGCTGGAAGAACGAAGAGAATATGAAAGTTCTCTGCGGAGGGGAAGCCCTTTCGGAAACGTTGAAATCTTATTTTGTTCATAACAGCTGTGACGCATGGAATATGTTCGGTCCGACTGAAACCACAATTTGGTCTACAATTCAAAAGATCGACGCAGATAAGCCTATTTCGATCGGTAAGCCTATCGCAAATACCCAGATTTACATTTTGGACAAACATCTTAGACCTGTGCCTGTCGGTCTTCCGGGAGAGCTTTTTATTTCGGGCAGCGGATTGGCCAGAGGCTATTGGAACCAGCCAGAGCTTACGGCTGAAAAGTTCATAGACAACCCATTCAATCCGGAAACTAAGCTCTACAGAACTGGAGATTTATGCAGGTGGCTTTCGGACGGCTCTATTGAGTATGTGGGACGGATGGATTATCAAGTGAAAATTCGCGGGTTTCGGATCGAGCTAAGTGAAATTGAAGGTCAGGTCAGAACATATCCAGGAATCGATGATTGTGTCGTGATTGCCAAGGAACAGGGGGGGAATAAGCAGCTTGTTGCCTACTGTTTGCTGAACAATTCCGAGTCTGGTAAGCCTCCTCTCGATCCGAAGGAAGTGCGAAACTATTTAAAAACTTTCTTGCCGTATTATATGATACCCGCATTTTTTATAGAGCTAGATAGGCTGCCTTTGACCCCTAATGGGAAAATAGATCGAAAAGAATTAATGAATCGCAGGATCGAGTTAGCACCAACAAGAAAGATTCACTTACCGCAATCGGATGTTGAACATCAAGTTCTAACGGTATGGAAAAAACTTCTGAATGTTGATGATCTAAGTACAGATGATGCTTTCTTTGACGTAGGTGGGAATTCTTTTTCAGCAGCAGAGATGATCGGAAGGGTCAAGGAATTGTTGGAATGCGATATTTCGGTGACAGCATTGTTCAAGTATCCGACAGTTAAGGAACTCAGTGCCTATATTACAGAAACAAGAAGCGAGAATGTTGATTCTCAAACGGAACAATCACATACACCGGAACAAACAGATACAGCTGAGACATCCCTACCGAAAATGGATTCAGGCGAAGATGATCTCAAGCCACCCTACCCAGATTATTTTGAGGATAGTCTCGCAATTATAGGGATTTCATGTCATTTTCCAGGGGCCAAAAACCATGCCGAGTTTTGGAGCAATTTGAGGGCAGGGGTAGAGAGTGTTCGCTTCTTTTCCGAGGAAGAATTGGTTGGATTAGGGCTGGAAAAAGAAATCGTCGGTAATCGAGGCTATGTTCCCGGACGATGCACGATTGAAGGAAAAGAGTATTTCGACCCTGAGTTTTTCAGTTTATCACAGAAAAATGCAGAGTTTATGGATCCTCAAATGAAATTGCTGTTGCAGCATTCATGGAAAGCCGTTGAGGATGCTGGCTATATTAGCAAAGAAATTCCTGATACCAGTGTGTTTATGTCGGCAAGCAGCAGCTTCTATCAAGCATTTATTCCCAATTTGGCATCGCAATCGCCTAATGTCCTGAAGAACGCGGATGAATATGTAACCTGGATCTTAGCACAGGGTGGGACAATTCCTACTATGATCTCTCATAAATTAGGATTTAAAGGTCCGAGTCTGTTTGTGCACTCGAACTGCTCTTCCTCAATAGTCGGATTGCGTCTGGCTTCGCAAAGCCTGCTATCCGGTGAAGCCAAGTACGCTTTAGTCGGAGCATCCACGATCTTTCCTTTCACCAGTTTAGGCTATGTGCATCAACCCGGCTTGAATTTCTCCAGTGATGGACATATTAAAGCCTTTGACGAGTCGGCAGATGGGATGATTGGCGGAGAAGGGGTCGGGGTTGTTCTACTGAAGAAAGCGACAGATGCCGTTAGAGACGGTGACCATATTTATGCGCTTTTACGGGGAGTAGGTGTGAACAACGATGGAACCGACAAATTAGGGTTTTATGCCCCAAGTGTCAAAGGTCAGGCTGAAGTTATTCAGAAGACGATAGAATCAACCCGAATTCATCCCGAATCTATCAGTTATATCGAGACGCATGGAACCGGAACAAAATTGGGCGATCCTGTTGAATTTGCTGCCTTAAATGAAACGTACAGGCAGTATACGACCAAAAAACAATTTTGCGGTATTGGATCGGTCAAAACCAATATCGGGCATCTGGATACTGCAGCAGGTTTGGCGGGGTGCATTAAAGTTGCTTTAAGCCTATACCATAATGAGATTCCTCCTTCGCTAAATTACGAAAAACCAAACTCTGATATCCATTTGCCCGATTCACCCTTTTATGTTGTGGATCGTCTCCAAAAATGGGAGAAGGCGTCGGCTCCTCACCGGGCGGCGTTAAGCTCCTTTGGAATAGGCGGAACTAACGCTCATGCCATATTTGAACAATTTGTAGCCAATGCTGAATTAGAACGATTTAAAGATCATTCTGTGAACGAAGATGCTGTCTATCTGATTCCATTATCTGCAAGGCATCATCATCGGCTTAAAGTGTATGCACAAGAGCTTTCAGATTTTTTGATAGCTTCTGAAGACATTAATTTGTCGGATGTATCCTTCACGCTTCAGACAGGACGAATGGCAATGAAAAACCGGGTAGCTTTTATCGTAAAGAATACGAGCGAGCTGGTACAAAAGCTCCAATCGTTCACGAATGAACAAGCACATATCGAGAAGTGCTGGAGGGGAGAAAACAATCAGTCAAAAGATTCAGTGCAATTATTTGAACAGGAAGAAGTTTTCAAGGAATTAATGAACAAATGGATTGCAAATTGTGAAATAAACAAGCTGGCAGAGTTATGGGCCAAAGGTTTCTATATAGATTGGCGATTGCTATATTCCAATGTCATACCGAAAAGAATAAGTCTACCTACGTATCCTTTTGCACAGGAGCGTTGTTGGGCTCCAGAGGTTGAGGCCAGAGCAGTAGGAACCGAAACAGCGAAAGCGCCAGCGGTTACGAGTAGTCGTACACTGCTATTTGAGCCTACATGGAAAAATCAGGATGTACCGCTGGAAGCTGAAGTCCCTGCCTATGATCGGCGAATGGTCTTACTTTGTGAGCCGGAAGAAGTTTTGCACGAGAAACTCGAAGCGAGCTTGAATGGAGCTGCGCAGGTGCTTGCCTTTCAATCTGGAAGAGGCCGGGTCGATGAGCGGTTCCAGGCCTATGCTGTTCAAGCCTTTGAGAGCATCCAAAGTATGCTCAAAGACAAGCCGAAGGGAAGAGTACTGGTCCAGATTGTGGTGCGGAACTCTGGAGAAGGACGGCTCTTTTCGGGGCTTTCGGGACTGTTGAAGACAGCCCGGCTGGAAAATCCAAAATTCATCGGGCAGCTGATTGAAGTGGATCAGGGAGAACAGGCGGAAGGCATCCTGGCGAAGCTGGAAGACAACAGTCGAAGCCCGATGGATGGCTGGATTCGCTATGAGGAAGCTCAACGGAAAACCGCTTGCTGGAGCAGGCTTGTAACATCTGGGCAAAAAGAGGAGCTTCCATGGAGAGATAGTGGGGTCTATTTGATCACCGGCGGCTCCGGCAGTCTGGGGCTGCTGGTTGCAGAAGAGATTACGCGGCAGACGCAAGCAGCGACCTTCATTTTGACGGGGCGGTCGCCGCTGGACCGAGACAAGCAGACGAAGCTGCAGGAGCTGGAAGCTTCAGGGGCCAGCGTGGTGTACAGGCAAGGCGATATCACCGACAGGAAGACGGTTATCGATTTACTGGACAGCATCGAGCAGGAATATGGACGTGTCCATGGGATTATCCACTGTGCAGGGGTGATTCAAGATAACTTCATCATCAAGAAAACAAGGGAAGAATTTATAGAGGTGCTGGGACCGAAGGTGAGCGGACTAGCCCATCTGGATGAGGCGAGCAGCGGTCAGGACCTGGACTTCTTTGTGCTCTTTTCTTCCATATCGGGCAGCCTGGGCAATCCGGGACAGGCTGATTATGCGACCGCCAATGCCTTTATGGACGCATACGCCGAATATCGGAATGCCCTGGTAGGGGCCAGGCAACGACGGGGGCAGACATTATCTATCCGCTGGCCGCTATGGAAAGAGGGCGGTATGCGGATCGATGCGGATTCGGAACAGATCATGACGCAAAACATGGGCATTACAGCCATGCAGACTCGGTCGGGAATGAGGGCGTTGTACCAAAGCTTGGCCTCCGGCAAGGAGCAGGTAATGGTCATGGAAGGAGAACCTGAGAAAATTGAGGCCTACCTGACGAAAGCCTTCTCACAGGCCGGCGTCCGTGCCATCCAGGCAGCTGTACCTAACCAGGCAAGCGTACCTATGCTGGATGCAGACTTGCTCTACGACAAAACTTTGCATTGTCTCAAGGTGCTGTTTGGAGAGGTGACCCGGCTGAGCGTCGGCAGCATTGAAACCAATGAACCGCTGGAAACCTATGGAATCGACTCGATCATGATTACCCAGCTCAATTCCAAGCTGGCGGGCTTCTTTGGAGAACTGTCCCAGACGCTGTTTTATGAGTACCAAACCTTGCGTGCTTTGACGGAATATTTTGTGGCGGAATACCCGCAGGAGTGTATGCAGTGGACCGGGATGAGCCGTGACATGCAGCCTGTAGAGGAAATACTTGCGGCACCGCTGTATGCCGAGGAAGAAGCCGTGCCGGCTGCGGCAAAGGCGGCAGCGAAGCCCGTCCGAAGCTTGGCGGGGTCTGCTCCTGCGGAAATGCGTGAACCGATAGCGATCATTGGAATGGCTGGAAAGTATCCCTGGTCCAGGGACATGAACGAATATTGGGAAAATCTAAAAGCAGGGAAGGACTGTGTCACCGAAATCCCGCGTGAGCGTTGGACGCTGGAAGGGTTCTTCCATCCTGATCCACAGGAAGCAATGGTGAATGCAAAAAGCTACAGCAAATGGGGGAGCTTTATCGAAGGATTTGCAGAATTCGATCCGCTGTTTTTCAATATTTCGCCACGGGAAGCACTCGGTATGGACCCGCAGGAAAGGCTGTTCATTGAAGCCTGTTGGGAAGCGTTGGAGGACGCGGGTTACACCCGGGAACAGCTTGCGGTGCGGCATAACCGCCGGGTAGGCGTATTTGCCGGAATTACTAAGACGGGCTACGAACTCTATGGGCCGGAATTATGGAAAAAGGGAGCGCAAATATTTCCCCAAATATCCTTTAGTTCGGTAGCGAATAGGATTTCGTACCTTTTTAATTTGCAAGGGCCAAGCATGCCGATCGATACGATGTGTTCGTCCTCGTTGACTGCGATTCATGAAGCCTGTGAGCATCTGTACCGCGGAGAATGCGAAATGGCTATTGCAGGCGGAGTAAATTTGTATCTCCATCCGCTCAGTTATGTGGGACTTTGCGCCAACCACATGCTGTCAGCAGACGGGCAGTGCAAGAGCTTCGGCAAAGGAGGCAATGGGTTTGTCCCTGGAGAAGGCGCGGGGATCGTCCTATTAAAGCCGCTGTCCAAGGCGATCGCTGATGGGGACCTCATCCATGCGGTGATCCGGGGGACAAGCATTAACCATGGAGGCAAGACCAACGGCTATACGGTGCCGAACCCGATAGCCCAAGGAGAACTGATCCGGGCGGCCCTGGAGCGAGCGGGGGTCCATGCGCGGACGGTCAGCTATATTGAAGCCCACGGGACAGGCACGGAGCTGGGAGACCCGATTGAAGTGACGGGTCTGACCCAGGCATTCAGGAAGGATACGCCGGATACGGGATTCTGCGCCATAGGCTCTGTGAAGTCCAACATCGGACATCTGGAGGCGGCAGCGGGCATCGCCGGGGTCGGGAAAATCATCTTGCAGATGAAAAACCGGACGCTGGTTCCCAGCCTGCATGCCCAAGAATTGAATCCGAACATCCATTTCGGTCAGACGCCGTTCGTCGTCCAGCAGGAGCTGGGGGAATGGAGACGGCCGGTGGTTGAGATCGATGGAGAGACGCGGGAATATCCGAGGATTGCTGGGATTTCATCGTTTGGAGCGGGAGGCTCCAATGCACATGTCATCATCGAAGAGTACATTGCGGAAGAGAAGGTGCCAATGAGCGTTACAGCTCAAAAGCCTGCGATCATCGTATTGTCAGCCAAAAATGAAGAACGACTGAAAAAGCAGGCCGAGAGAATGCTAGCCGTTATGCGGGAAGGACAGCTCAGCGAAAGTAGTCTGGCCGATGTGGCCTACACGCTGCAGGTGGGACGCGAAGCCATGGAAGAGCGGCTGGCAGTGATTGCAGGGTCTATGCAGGAGCTGGTGGACAAGCTGGAAGGATTCCTGGAAGGACGGGACGGAATCCCTGAGTTGTACCGGGGCCAGGTCAAACGGAATAAGGAGGCGCTGACGGCGCTGATAGAAGATGAAGACATGGAGAAAATGATTGCTGCCTGGATAGGGAAAAGGAAATATTCGAAGGTAGTTGATCTCTGGGTCAAGGGACTGGCAATGGATTGGAACATGCTTTATGGGGATGCCAAGCCGCGGCGAATTAGCCTGCCGGCCTATCCTTTTGCGAGGGAGCGGTACTGGATCACGGATATTAAAACTAAATCGGCTTCCATTGAATCTGCAGATGCTGTAAAGCCAACAGATTCGTTCATTGCCCAAAAGGCACTTGCCAAAACGGCAAATGTTTCGGAAATGAATAAGGAAGACATCGATGCTTCAAATCCCGAAGCTATTCCTTCGTATATCCAAAACATCCAGAGTCATATTTCTGCCAGTGTAAAAATAAAGAAGATGCCAGATCTTTCTTATCTAGCGGCTGCATACGAGACAATGTCCTCGACTACAGTCGACAGCAAAGCTTACTCGCAACAGGATGGAGCGACACGAGGGACTGAACGGGAATGGAGGCTTACAGATGAAGGAAATGAATGATATCTTATGCAGACTGTTATGGAGCCATTTGCGCTTGATGGGATTATGTCCATATGCGCAAATGGAAAAGAAAGCTATGATCGCGGATTTTAAAACAAAAAACGGCTTACTGAATTTATACGATCGTTGGCTTGAAGAAAGCATAGAGATTTTGGTACGGAATCAGTATTTGTACTGCAATGGAGAGTCATATAGCGTAGCGGGTACTGCTTCGGTCGATTTGCAGGCTGTATGGAAGGAGTGGGAATGGAAGAAAGGGGCATGGCTGAAAAATCCGGATCTCTCAGCTTGGGTATTTTTGGTAGAATCGATCTTGCGCAAGCTGCCGGAAATTTTAACCGGGAAGATACCAGCCACCGATATCATTTTTCCTAATTCCTCCATGAAACTGGTAGAAGGTATATATAAGAACAGTCCTGCAGCGGATTACTTTAATGAAGTGCTGGGAGATATCGTAGTTTCCTATCTAAATGAGCGGATCAAGCATAACCCGTCGGTACCGATTCGAATCATTGAAATTGGTGCAGGCACTGGAGGTACTAGCGCTTTGGTCTTCCAGAAGCTCGAACCTTATCGGGAGCATATTCAAGAATATTGCTATACCGACAAATCCAGAGCATTTTTATTACATGCACAAAAAGAGTACGGTCCGAAAAATCCTTACCTGACTTATCAGATTTTTAATGTGGAAGAGTCGGCTCAGGGACAAGATATTGATACAGGTGGATATGATATTGCGATTGCCACCAATGTATTGCACGCCACACGGAACATTCGCCAAACGTTACGCAATGTCAAAGCGGCGCTGCGAGAAAACGGTCTGATTCTTATAAATGAAATCAGCGGTAACTCTCTGTTAAACCATCTATCCTTTGGCCTTTTAGAGGGATGGTGGCTTTATAATGACCCGGAGCTGCGCATTCCAGGCTCTCCCGGGTTATATCCCGAAAGTTGGCAAAAGGTATTGGAAATGGAGGGTTTCCGGTCCGTTTTCTTCCCTGCTCAGGAAGCGCATGATATAGGTCAACAAATTATTGTGGCGGAGAGCGATGGTATGATTCGGAACAAACAGGAGCCTGAACACGACAAATCTCAAATGAAACAGCGTGACGAAGGAATTCGATCAGATATTGATGTAACAAGCGAGATGGCTGAAGAGTATGTCAAGGAGCTTATTGTAGGGAAGCTGGTAGAGGCTTTGAATGTGGACTTTACTATGATTGATATTCATGAGTCATTCGCAGATTATGGGCTGGACTCCATTCTTGGCGTCAACTTTGTGCAGGCTGTCAATCAGGGGCTGGGGATTTATTTACAAACTACCGACATCTTCGATTACAGTTCGGTAAAACAACTGACGCTATACATTTTAAGCCAATATGGAGATAAAGTTTCACAAGTCTTGGACCAGAGCGCTAATCCAATAGACAACATGGAAGATGCAAGTCGCGACATCCAAAAAACTAAAGACACGGATCATATTCTTCATCCCGTTGAAACGGCAAGTATATCCTTTGAGCTGGACAGATCCAATAAGAAGGATAAAGAGAAAGCTTTAACACCAAGGGAGCCCATTGCGATTATTGGAATGAGCGGGCGGTTTGCTGGATCTGATAATGTACATGAGCTTTGGAATCACCTTAAGAACGGTGACGATTTAGTGGAAGAGGTAACCCGGTGGGATCTTTCGAAATACCAGGAAAAACATGCAAGCTACTGCAATCACGGCAGTTTTTTGGGGGATATTGATAAGTTTGATCCACTTTTTTTCAATATCTCAGGATTGGAAGCGACCTATATGGATCCGCAGCAGCGATTGTTCCTGGAGGAAGCGTGGCATGCTCTGGAAGATGCCGGCTATGCGGGGACAGGGATGGAGGGTCGCCGTTGTGGAGTGTATGTGGGCTGTGCCGAGGGAGATTACCAACAATTGCTGGGTGAAGACCTGCCTCCACAAGCGCTTTGGGGTCATATGGGTTCCGTGATACCCGCTAGAATCTCCTACTACTTGAATCTTCACGGACCAGCAATAGCTGTAAATACAGCTTGTTCCAGTTCGTTAGTTGCAGTTCATCTGGCCTGCCAAAGCTTATGGACCGGAGAAACGGATATGGCTTTAGCTGGTGGTGTCTATATTCATACGACTCCTCGCTGCTATTTATATGGTGACCGGGCAGGAATGCTGTCTCGCTCGGGACGCTGCTATACCTTTGATGATAGGGCAGATGGAATGGTTCCGGGAGAAGCGCTTGGCGCGATTGTACTCAAGCGACTTCATGAAGCTGTTGCTGATGGAGACCACATCTATGGAGTGATTTTAGGCTCAGCAATCAACCAGGACGGCACCACGAATGGACTTACTGCGCCAAGTCAGAAATCTCAGGAGCGACTCGAGCAAAATGTATACGATACATTTCATATCCACCCAGAGCAAATCCAGATGGTGGAAGCACATGGAACTGGCACCAAATTAGGAGATCCCATTGAATATCAGGCACTGACTCGAACCTTTAGAAAGTATACCGACAAGAAGGAATATTGCGCCATAGGGTCCATTAAGACGAATATTGGCCATACGCAAATTGCGGCAGGAATTACGGGAATGATCAAACTGTTATTGTCATTAAAGAATAAGCAAATTCCTCCTACACTTCATTTCCGGTCGGGCAATTCAAACATTCAGTTTGCGGATAGTCCTTTTTATGTCAATACGTATCTGCAGGACTGGGAGGTTGAGCCTGGAGTCAGACGCTGTGCTGCGGTCAGCTCCTTTGGTGCTAGCGGTACGAATGCTCATATGGTCATAGAAGAGGCTCCACAGACGGAACGGAGACATTCCGAAAAGCCAGGTTATTTCATTCCGCTGTCGGCACGGACTTCAAAACAATTACGCCAGCAGGTAGAGCAACTGCTCGCTTATTGTGAACAGGAGCCTAAGGCGGATTGCGGTAATATGAGCTATACATTATTGCTTGGGAGAAAGCACTGTAATCATCGGCTTGCATGTGTTGCTCGTAATCAAGGCGAGCTTGTCATGTCCCTTAAAAAGTGGCTGGAAAAGGGCAGTGCTTCTCAAGTTTATCATTCTGAACTGCACGAAAAAGATCAACGCATACAAACATCTTTGAAAAGATACGGGGATGAATGTATTTACAATTGTCAAAACGCAAGCGATACCCGCGAGTATTTGGAGCTTCTGACTACGATTGCAGATCTGTATGTTCAGGGATATTCGTTAGACTTTGAGTGCTTGTTTTCAAATGAACAGTATTCTAGGATTCCGTTGCCAACTTATCCTTTTGCAAAAGAGCAGTATTGGGCGCCTAGGAGTGAGGACGAAATTACAGGCAGCAGAGCGGCAGAGCGTGAACCAAAATTTACGGTCGCCAGAGCCGCGGAAGCGCCTGCCGTTACGAGTAGCCGTACACTGCTATTTGAGCCTACATGGGAAAATCAGGATGTACCGCTGGAAGCCGAAGTCCCTGTCTATGATCGGCGAATGGTCTTGCTTTGTGAGCCAGACGAAGCTTTGCACGAGCGACTCGAAGCGAGTTTGAACGGAGCTGTGCAGGTGCTTGCCTTTCGATCCGGGAAGAGCCGGATTGATGAGCGGTTCCAGGCCTATGCTATTCAGGCCTTTGAGAGCATCCAAAGTATGCTCAAAGACAAGCCGAAGGGAAGAGTACTGGTCCAGATTGTGGTGCGGAACTCTGGGGAAGGACGGCTCTTTTCGGGACTTTCGGGACTGTTGAAGACAGCCCGGCTGGAAAACCCGAAATTCATCGGGCAGCTGATCGAAGTGGAACAGGGAGAACAGGCGGAAGGCATCCTGGCGAAGCTGGAGGATAACAGCCGTAGCCCGATGGATGGCTGGATTCGCTATGAGAACGGACAACGGACAATCGCTTGCTGGAGCAGGCTTGAAACATCTGGGCAAGAAGAGGGGCTTCCATGGAGAGACGGTGGGGTCTATCTGATTACCGGCGGCTCCGGCAGTCTGGGACTGCTGGTTGCAGAAGAGATTGCCCGGCAGACGCAAGCAGCGACCTTCATTTTAACGGGGCGGTCGCCGCTGGACCGAGACAAGCAGACGAAGCTGCAGGAGCTGGAGTCTTCAGGCGCCAGCGTGGTGTACAGGCAAGCTGATATCACCGACAGGAAGACGGTTATCGGTTTATTGGACAGCATGCAGCAGGAATTTGGACGTGTCCATGGGATCATCCACTGCGCAGGGGTGATTCAAGATAATTTCATCATTAAAAAAACTAGTGAAGAATTTTTGGAGGTGCTGGGACCGAAGGTGAGCGGACTGGTCCATCTGGATGAGGCAAGCAGCGGCCAGAACCTAGACTTCTTTGTGCTCTTTTCTTCCATATCGGGCAGCCTGGGCAATCCTGGACAGGCTGACTATTCGACGGCCAATGCCTTTATGGACGCATACGCCGAATACCGGAATGCCCTGGTAGGGGCCAAGCAACGGCGGGGACAGACGTTATCCATCCGCTGGCCGCTATGGAAAGAGGGCGGAATGCGGATCGATGCGGACACGGAACAGATCATGACGCAAAACATGGGTATTACAACCATGCAGACCCGGTCGGGAATGAGGGCCTTATACCAAAGCTTGGCCTCCGGCAAGGAGCAGGTAATGGTCATGGAAGGGGAGCCTGAGAAAATCGAGGCCTACTTGGCGAAAGGCGTCTCACAAGTCGGCGTCCGTGCCATCCAAGTAGCTATTTCTAATCAGGCAACCCCTAAGCTGGATGCAGGCCAGCTCTACGATAAAACCTTATATCGACTCAAGGTGCTTTTGGGAGAGGTGACTCGGCTGAGCGTCAGCAGCATCGAAGCCCATGAGCCGCTAGAGAGGTATGGAATCGACTCGATCATGATTACCCAGCTGAATGCCAAGCTGGCGGGCTTCTTTGGAGAGCTGTCCCAGACGTTGTTTTATGAGTACCAGACCTTGCACGCCTTGACGGAATATTTTGTGGCGGAATACCCGCAGGAGTGCATGCAGTGGACCGGAATAAGCCATGACATGCAGCCTGTAGAGGAAATACTTGCAGCACCGTTGTGCGCCGAGGAAGAAGCCGTGCCGGCTGTGGCAAAGGAGGAAGCGAAGCCTGTCCGAAGCTTGGCGGGGTCTGCTCCTGCGGAAATGCGTGAACCGATAGCGATCATTGGGATGGCTGGAAAGTATCCCTGGTCCAGGGACATGAACGAATATTGGGAAAATCTAAAAGCAGGGAAGGACTGTATCACCGAAATCCCAAGTGAGCGTTGGACGCTGGAAGGGTTCTTCCATCCTGATTCACAGGAAGCGGTGGCGAATGGAAAAAGCTACAGCAAGTGGGGTGGCTTTATCGAAGGATTTGCGGATTTCGATCCGCGCTTTTTCAATATTGCGCCACGGGAAGCACTCGGTATGGACCCGCAGGAAAGGCTGTTCATTGAAGCCTGTTGGGAAGCGTTGGAGGACGCGGGTTACACCCGGGAACAGCTTGCGGTGCGGCATAACCGCCGGGTAGGCGTATTTGCCGGAATTACCAAAACGGGTTTCGATCTATACGGACTGGATTTATGGAGAAAAGGAACGCAAATATACCCTCATACATCCTTTAGTTCAGTGGCCAACAGGATTTCGTATCTCTTTAATTTGCAAGGGCCAAGCATGCCGATCGATACGATGTGTTCGTCCTCGTTGACCGCGATTCATGAAGCCTGTGAGCATCTGTACCGCGGAGAATGCGAAATGGCTATTGCAGGCGGAGTAAATCTGTATCTCCATCCGCTCAGTTATGTGGGACTTTGCGCCAACCACATGCTGTCAGCAGACGGGCAGTGCAAGAGCTTCGGCAAAGGAGGCAATGGGTTTGTCCCTGGAGAAGGCGCGGGGGTCGTCCTATTAAAGCCGCTGTCCAAGGCGATCGCTGATGGGGACCTCATCCATGCGGTGATCCGGGGGACAAGCATTAACCATGGAGGTAAGACCAACGGCTATACGGTGCCGAACCCGACAGCCCAAGGGGAACTGATCCGGGCGGCCCTAGAGCGAGCGGGGGTACATGCGCGGACGGTCAGCTATATTGAAGCCCACGGGACAGGCACGGAGCTGGGAGACCCGATTGAAGTGACGGGTCTGACCCAGGCATTCAGGAAGGATACGCCGGATACGGGATTCTGCGCCATAGGCTCTGTGAAGTCCAACATCGGACATCTGGAGGCAGCAGCGGGCATCGCCGGGGTGGGAAAAATCATCTTGCAGATGAAAAACCGGACGCTGGTTCCCAGCCTGCATGCCCAAGAATTGAATCCGAACATCCATTTCGGTCAGACGCCGTTCGTCGTCCAGCAGGAGCTGGGGGAATGGAGACGGCCGGTGGTTGAGATCGATGGAGAGACGCGGGAATATCCGAGGATTGCCGGGATTTCATCGTTTGGAGCGGGAGGCTCCAATGCACATGTCATCATCGAAGAGTACATTGCGGAAGAGAAGGTGCCCATGAGCGTTACGGCTCAAAAGCCTGCGATCATCGTATTGTCAGCCAAAAATGAAGAACGACTGAAAAAGCAGACCGAGAGAATGCTAGCCGTTATGCGGGAAGGACAGCTCAGCGAAAGCAGTCTGGCCGATGTGGCCTACACGTTGCAGGTGGGACGCGAAGCCATGGAAGAGCGCTTGGCAGTGATTGCAGGGTCTATGCAGGAGCTGGTGGATAAGCTGGAGGGATTCCTGGAAGGACGAGACGGAATCCCTGAGTTGTACCGGGGCCAGGTCAAACGGAATAAGGAGGCGCTGACGGCGCTGGTAGAAGATGAAGACATGGAGAGAATGATTGCTGCCTGGATAGGGAAAAGGAAATATTCGAAGGTTGTTGATCTCTGGGTCAAGGGATTGTCGATGGATTGGAACCTGCTTTATGGGGATGCCAAGCCGCGGCGAATTAGCCTGCCGGCCTATCCTTTTGCGAGGGAGCGGTACTGGATCACGGATATTATGAGTCCCTCTGTAGAAAGAGTCTCTTCTGTAGAAAGAGCCGTTACGGAAGCTCAGAAAAAGGCAGTTCCCGTCCAGACTCATGCGTTGCAGCCAACAGCCCTAATACAATCCGGGTTTTTGAATAGTTCTGAAAAACCAAGCGCCATATCCTTACCGAATTTGTTGGACCGTCAGCCGCACCTAAGCAAGTCTGCCAACCAGGAGGGGACAACGATCATGTTAACTTCACTGGAGGAGACATCGCACACATTAGAGGATGAGAAGAAGACGGAAGCGCTGTCGTCTATTCCTTCTATAATATCAGCGGAAATATTGCAGGAGGAGCTGACAACAAGCCTGGCGCAGGCTTTATATATAGATCGGAGCGATATCGATTCGGATAGAAACTTTGTTGATCTTGGATTGGATTCCATTATAGGCGTAGAGTGGGTTCGTAGCATTAATAAGCATTACAATACATCCATAACAGCGACAAAAGTCTACGATTATCCAACCATCCGGGATTTTAGCAAATTTGTAGAGAAGGAATTGTTGAGCAAATCAATTGCGCCATTCTCTGCCCAGTCTATTTCGGATCATTCTCCAGCAGAGTATTCACCGTCATCCGTTGCATTAGAGCCGGAGAAATCGGCAGAGGCTTCCATTCAGGTGAATTTGATGCCGATTTCGTTTGAAAAGCAGGCGCAGGCCAGCATGGCTGAGTGCAGCGCCTCTGCAGAGCTGTTGCAGGAAGAACTGACGGTAAGCCTGGCAGAGGCTTTGTACATGGAACGGAGCGAGATCGAGGCGGATAAAAACTTTATAGATACCGGACTAGATTCCATTATAGGCGTAGAGTGGGTTCGAAACATAAATAAACGATTTGGCACATCCATAGCAGCGACCAAGGTCTACGACTATCCGACCATTCGCCAATTCGCTACATTTTTGGCACAAGAAATCAATAAGCATGGAGGAAGCTTCAATCAACAGTTCTTGAGCACAGTCCCGGACACAGACAAGCCTATTGCGGAAGTCCATTCGAAGGGACCTGACATGATGCAATGCTCTCCAAGGCTATCGCCCAAGGAGGATTCAGAGCCATTCCACCTGGTAAAGGTAGCAGAGGATTCATCGCCTTTGCCTTCGGAAAATAAAGACGTAATTGCAATTGTCGGGATTTCGGGAAGATATCCTGGTGCGGAAGATGTGCAGCAATACTGGGATAACCTCGCTCTAGGCAAAAATTCCATTATTGAAATCCCGAAGGACCGTTGGGATGTAAGCCAATATTATGATCCTCGTCCAGCGCAAGAGGGGAAAATCAATTGCAAGTGGCTGGGTGCTTTAGAGGATATGGAATATTTTGATCCGTTATTTTTCAATATTTCTCCTACCGAGGCGGAAGGGATGGATCCCCAGCAGCGCATCTTTATGCAGGAAGCATATAAGGCAATTGAGGATGCAGGCTATAGTGGCTCACAGTTGGGAAATAAAAAATGCGGGGTTTACCTTGGAATTTTAAATAATGAATATAGTATGCTGCGGTACAAGCATCAAGCGCAGTTCACCAATACTACTGGGAACAGCAACGCTATTGCGGCGGCTCGAATCTCTTATTTTCTCAATCTGAAAGGTCCAGCCATATCCGTAGATACGGCATGCTCCTCATCGCTGGTTGCAACCCATCTGGCATGCCAGGCGTTATCTAACGGAGAGATAGAAATGGCGTTGGTTGGCGGGGTGTCGTTATATCTGACTCCTGAATCGTATGTAGGCATGTCTGCATCCGGAATGTTGTCACCAGATGGCCGGTGTAAAGCGTTTGACAATAGCGCCAACGGCTTTGTTCCAGGGGAAGGAGTAGGGGCGCTGGTTCTGAAGCGGCTGAAGGATGCTGAAGCTGATCGGGATCATATATACGGAGTTATTATCGGGTCCGGAATCAATCAAGATGGAAAAACCAACGGGATTACCGCTCCAAGCACAAACAGCCAAATTGAGCTGGAGCGGGAAATATACAACAAATATCAGATTGAGCCTGAAAGCATTAGCTATGTTGAAATGCATGGGACAGGAACCAAGCTGGGCGACCCTATTGAATTGGAAGCTTTATCAACCGCTTTTAAAGAAAAAACCGATCAGAAGAACTACTGTGCCATAGGTTCGGTAAAAAGCAATATCGGGCATACTTCTGCAGCAGCGGGCATAGCAAGCGTGCAAAAGGTGTTGCTATGCATGAAGCATAGAAAACTAGTACCGACACTGAATTTCAAGAACCCGAATGAGCATTTTGATTTTGATAATTCTCCTTTTTATGTCAATACAGAATTGAACGCGTGGGAACCTTCCCGCGGGGACAAAAGGCGCGCCGCTGTGAGCTCTTTCGGTTTTAGCGGTACGAACGCCCATCTTATTATTGAAGAATATCGTCCCGGGACGGGAACATCTGCGACATCACCAACAGCCGCCGATATCCATAATCCCGTTCTCTTCGTTTTGTCTGCCAAAGGTGAAAAGCAACTAAAAACGTATGCCGAAAGAATGAGAAGCTTTATTGCATCCCAGGAAAATCTTAACCTCTCGGATATGGGATATACGCTGCAAGTGAGCCGCGAGCCGATGGATTACCGGCTGGCTTTTGTGGCAGATTCAAAAGAGGCAATGCTAAAAGCGTTGGAAGGATTTGTGAATCATGATCCGCTTGCTGGCGTCCTAACGGCTCAGGTGAAAAAGAGCAAAGACGGGATTGTGATGTTTGAGGCGGATGAAGATGCCAAATCGTTGCTTGAAACCTGGATCAAGAAGAGAAAACTAAAAAAAATAGCGGAGTTGTGGGTAAAGGGGCTAACTATTGACTGGAACAAGCTGTACGGGGACATCAAACCTTACCGGATCAGTCTACCGACCTATCCTTTTGCGAGAGAACGCTGTTGGGCGCCTGAGCTTGACAGCAAGGCAGGCAAAGGCATGACTTCTGTCACTGCTGCTTCGCTCCATCCTTTACTGCATCAAAACACCTCCGATTTCTCGGAACAGCGGTTCAGTTCGACTTTTACAGGCCAGGAGTTTTTCTTGAAGGATCATGTGGTGAATGGACGCAAGGTTCTATCCGGGGCTGCTTGCCTTGAAATGGTCCGGGCGGCCGTGGATCAGGCAACAGGATCTGATGAGGGCGGGCCAACCGGAATTTGCCTTAAAAACGTGGTTTGGGCACGGCCTATTATCGTAGAGCATGGGCCACTGCAGTTACACATCGGACTTTTCCTAGATGATCATCAAGAGATTTCCTATGAAATATATGGGGAGAGCGAAGAAGCTGATGCAGGGATTGTGATATATAGCTACGGCAGTGCTGCACGAAGATCGGCTGCGGAAGTCCCAGCACTGAATATTAAAGACTTGCAGAATGTATGTAGTCGGAACTTCGATCCCACACAACTGTATAGAGTTTTCAGGGATATGGGAATGGATTATGGCCCTGGACATCAAGGGATTGAGATGGTGTATGCGGGAGAGGGTCAAGTGCTGGCTAAGTTATGCTTGCCGTCTTCCGTTTCTGACAACCAAAGCCAATTTGTCCTGCATCCAACTATGATAGATTCGGCCTTGCAGGCAACCATAGGCTTGACGCTGGGGTCTGGCGAGATCAAACCTTCTCTGCCTTACGCCATTCAAGAAGTTGAAATTATAAAAAATTGCAGCTCCATCATGTGGGCGTTGATTCGTTATAATGCAGACGGTATAGCTGAGGAAAAGGCACAGAAGCTGGATATTGACCTGAGCGACGAAACCGGAGCCATCTGTGTCAGGATAAAAGGATATTCATCAAGAATCTTGAATAGGGACTCGATTTCCTCGGATGTTCAGTCTAATTCTAGTAACTTGATGCTTGAACCCGTGTGGAAAGAGCAAGGGATTGCTCTAGAGGCCGAAATGCCTGCATATGATCGCCATGTCGTGTTACTCTGCCAGCCGTCCGGGATTTCCCGTGAACAAGTTGAAGCTCGGATGGACGGCGTGCAATGCATTGTACTGCAACCCGACCGAAACGGAATCGCGGAACAGTTCCAGCGTTACGCCGTCCAGGTGGTTGAAGAGATTCAAAGCATTTTCAGGGAAAAACCCAATGGTAAGGTGCTGATCCAGATTGCCATAAGTAGACAGGAGGAGCAGCAGCTTTTCACGGGACTTTCCGGTCTTTTAAAAACGGCCCGGCTTGAGCATTCAAAACTGGTAGGTCAGTTAATAGAACTGGGGCAGGATGAGGACTGGGAAGCAATCATAGACATTTTAAAAGAAAACAGCCGTAGCCTCGAGGATATCCAGATTCGGTACGAGAAAGGAACACGGTGGGTTTCCTGCTGGAACGAAGTTCACATCTCTCAGGAAGCGGCGGGTAACCCGTGGAAGGAGGGCGGAGTGTACCTGATTACCGGCGGTGCCGGTGGATTGGGACTCATTTTTTCCAGAGAGATTACGGATAAAGTCCATAAAGCTGTCTTGATTTTAACGGGGCGTTTCGCGCTGGATGAGGGCAAACGGGCTGAGATAAAGAAAATGGAGGCATTAGGGGCACGAATCATATACAGACAGGTCGATGTGACTCAGGAGCAGGCGGTGACCGATTTAATCCAGGAAATTCAGGAGGAATTCGGAAACATCAATGGCATCATTCACAGTGCAGGTGTCATTCGCGACAACCGCATACTCCAAAAAAATAGCGAGGAGATGCTGGAGGTTCTCGCTCCCAAAGTATTAGGGACAGTGAATCTGGATCAGGCGAGCAAGAACCTGCCGCTTGACTTCTTTATTCTATTTTCGTCTGTAGCCGGAGGATTAGGTAATCAGGGACAGGCAGACTATTCTGCAGCTAATGCGTTTATGGATGCTTATGCCGGATACCGGAACACTCTGATAGCATCTAAGCAGCGACAGGGTCAAACGCTATCCATCAATTGGCCGCTATGGAAAGAGGGTGGGATGCGTATTGATGAGGAGACGGAGAAGCTGGTAAGGCAGCGTACAGGCATGAGCGGCATGTCAACCTCTTCCGGCATTCAGGCCTTGTACCGTGGCATGATCGCAGGCGTTGATCAGGTTATGGTGATGGAAGGCAATCTTGCAAAAATGAAGAAAACCATGGGGTTAATCACGACTCCAGAGACTAGGCAGCCTGAAAAGGTGACAGGAATTTCAGAAGCTTCCTCTGAAAGCAATGTCGTACCAGATCTGCTGGACAAAGTGCAGGCCGCGATGATACAGGCTGTGTCAAAATTGCTGAAAGTCAAACTTGAAGATATTGATGCACATGTAGAAATGAGTGAGTATGGCTTCGATTCCATCCTGCTCACACAATTTACCAACAACATCAATCACTCATACCGGCTTGAGCTGACGCCGGACATATTTTTTGAATACACAACGATTCATGACTTCACCAGATATTTGGTGGACGAATATGATGCCGTGCTTGGCGAGCAGTTTGCCGTGCATGCCCGGACTGAGCCTGCTGTGCAGGCCGTGGAGGATGGTAGGGAAGACAGTACCCGCGGTAGACGGCAGCGTTTCCGGTTTGCAGGCGGGAATGTGTTGTCCAATCCGCAACTGACTCAGGCTGCTCCTGAACCCATTGCCATCGTGGGAATGAGCGGTGTATTTCCCATGGCCCGGGATGTGGATGAGTTTTGGAAAAATCTTGAGGAAGGCAGGGACTGTATCACTGAAATCCCTGAAGATCGCTGGGATTGGAAGACGTATTACGGTGACCCTGAGCAGGAGGCCAATAAAACAAACATCAAGTGGGGCGGGTTTATTGACGGGATCTATGAGTTTGACCCGCTATTCTTTGGAATTTCACCGCGGGAAGCCGCACTCATGGACCCGCAGCAACGTCTGTTGATGACCTATATCTGGAAGGCGATTGAAGATGCAGGCATTCAGGCAGGGAGTCTATCGGGAACCCGCACAGGAATCTTTGTAGGTACCGCGAACAGCGGCTACAGCGGTATGATCTATCAGGGAAATGTGGGTGTCGAGGCGTATTCCTCCAGCGGTATGGCACCGTCTGTTGGGCCCAATCGAATGAGCTATTTCCTTAATATTCATGGTCCGAGCGAGCCTGTCGAAACGGCTTGCTCCAGTTCACTGGTGGCCATTCACCGGGCCGTTAGGGCCATAGAGGATGGAAGCTGCGAGATGGCGATTGCGGGTGGTGTTAATGTGATTATCACACCTGAACTCCATATCAGCTTTAACAAAGCAGGGATGCTGTGTGAGGACGGTCGATGCAAAACCTTCTCCAATAAGGCCAATGGCTACGTGCGTGGTGAAGGGGCCGGCATGCTTTTTCTGAAAAAGCTGAAGGATGCAGAGAAGGATGGAGACCATATTTACGGTGTGATTCGGGGTACTGCCGTCAATCACGGAGGCCGGGCCAATTCCCTGACAGCTCCTAATCCGAGGGCTCAGGCGGATGTGTTGGTAAATGCATATACAAAGGCCGGAATCGACCCAAGGACTGTCTCCTACATTGAGGCCCACGGGACAGGCACCGAGCTGGGCGATCCGATTGAAATTAACGGACTGAAAGCAGCTTTCAAAGAGCTTTATGAGAATACAGAAGGGCCCGGAATCACAGAATCCCATTGCGGATTGGGCTCGGTGAAGACCAATATCGGACATCTGGAACTGGCTTCTGGAATCGCAGGCGTCATAAAAGTACTGCTTCAGTTAAAGCATAAAAAGCTGGTCAAAAGCCTTCATTGTGATGCAATTAATCCTTATATAAAACTTGAAGGCAGTCCGTTCTATATCGTTCAGGAGGCGCAGGAGTGGAAGCCACAGCGGGATACTCTAGGGGAAAATATTCCTCGGAGAGCAGGTGTTAGCTCCTTTGGATTCGGGGGTGCCAATGCCCATTTGGTAATCGAAGAATATATTCCTGGAAAGCAGGAGCAGAATTCTATTACCCGTACCACCCCAAAATCGGCTATTGTGGTGCTGTCAGCCAAGAGTGAAGGACAACTGCAAGAGCAAGCGCAGCTATTACTAGCTGCAATCGGGGAGCATCCGTTCACAGACAGCAGTCTGGTAGATATAGCGTATACCCTTCAGGTGGGGCGCGAAGCGATGGAAGAACGTGTGGCTTTCGTTGCAGGCTCTCTCCGGGAGCTAGAAGAAAAATTAAAAGGATTTGTGGAAGGCCGGGATGGTATCCACGGCTTATACGTGGGACACGCCAAACGCCATAGAGAAGAAAATAGAGCTCGTGAAGACGGAGAGGGTGCGGGCACGGCGATTGATATGTTAGTTAGCGAAGGCAACTATGGCAAAATCGCTGACCTTTGGGTAAAAGGAGTCGTTATTGACTGGGCCCTGTTGTACGGAGAGGCTAAACCAAACCGTATCAGTCTGCCAACCTATCCCTTTGCCAAAGAACGATATTGCATAACCGATATCAATAAACGGACGGGAGCAAGCGGTGTTGTGCTGGAAAGGGAGACAGCAGTCGGCATTCATCCCCTACTTCAGCGCAATACGTCCAATATTTATGGACTGCAGTTCAGCTCCATTTTTACGGGGAAGGAATTTTTCCTGTCTGACCATGTGATAAGGGGGCAGAAGCTCTTGCCTGGAGTGGCCTACCTTGAAATGGCGCGGGCGGCAGTAGAGCAGGTTGCAGGATCTCCAGAAGACAAGTGGACGTCCATCCGGTTAAAAGATGTGGATTGGATCCGGCCTGTTGTGGTTGGGGAGGAGTCGGTAGACGTCAGTATTGGGCTCTATCCTCAAGATGGCGGGGAGATCGCCTATGAAATTTACAGCAAGTCTGGAGCAACGGACACGGAGCTGGTGGTGCATAGTGAAGGCAGGGCAGTAATTGTTCCGGTGGCAGAGATCCCTGCTATAGATATTAAAACCTTGCTGGAGCAGTGCAGTTTGGGCTCCTTTTCATCCCGTCAGTGCTATGAGGCGTTTGCGACGATGCAGGTGTCCTATGGGCCGGGACACCAGGGAATTGAGAAAATATATATCGGGGTTGGTCAAGCGCTTGCCAAGTTGTCCTTGCCTTCTTCCGTTTACCCTACGATGGAACATTTTGTGATGCACCCCAGTTTGATGGATTCCGCTCTTCAGGCGACGATAGGCTTGATTATGAGTGCGGGTGATCGCAAAGCTTCCATTAAGCCAGCTTTACCATTTGCATTGGAAGAATTGGTGGTGTTTAACAAATGTACATCAGAGATGTGGGCCTGGATCCGTAATAGTGAAGACAGCAGGCAAAATGGCTCGCTGCAAAAGTTAGATATCGATTTGTGTGACGAGCAGGGGAATGTTTGTGTGAGAATGAAGGGATTCTCATCACGAGTTGTTGAAGGAGGAACAGGGGGCCCAGATGAATGGACTGCACCTGAGACTTTGATGCTTGAGCCTGTGTGGGAAGAACAAGCGATTGCTCTGGAAGGAACAGCACCTGACTATCAACAGCATCTGGTAATTTTATGCGAACCGGGATATATTTCCGGGGAAATTATTGAATCGCAAATGAACGGGGTGCAGTGCCTCATTCTCCAATCCGAAGAGAAGAGCATTGATGCACGGTTTAGGACTTATGCGACACAGGTGTTTGAGGCAATTCAACATATTCTTAAAACGGAATCAAAAGGCAAAACATTGGTTCAGCTTGTCGTTCCGGTGCAGGATCACCAACAGGTATTCTCGGGACTTTCCGGACTCTTAAAAACAGCATGGCTGGAGAATCCAGTACTGGTTGGCCAGCTGATAGAAATGGATGTGGAGCAGGATTCAGCAGGTATGATAAATATCCTGCAAGAAAACAGTCGCAGCTCTATAGAACCACATATCCGCTATCAATCGGGTAGACGGCATGTTGCCGTATGGACGGAAATTAAAGCCTCCGGCGAAGTGATCAGCATTCCGTGGAAGGACAGGGGAGTATATTTGATTACCGGCGGAACTGGAAGTCTCGGTTTGATTCTTGCCGAAGAAATTACACGACAGGCCAGGGATATTGCTTTAATTCTTGTCGGACGCTCCCCGCTTCGTGGTGACACCAAAGCAAGGATTGAGGAGATAGAGGCTTTAGGTGCAAGAGTAGTATTCCGGCAAGCCGATGTCGCCAATAAAAGGGTGGTTGAAGATTTGATTCGGGATATTCAAGAAGAGTTTGGGAAACTGGACGGAATTGTGCACAGCGCAGGAATGGTTAGCGATAATTTCATTATTAAAAAAACACGGGAGGAATTGCAAAACGTTTTGGCACCAAAGGTTACGGGCTTGGTGAATCTGGATCAGGCTTGTAAGGAAATTCCGCTGGACTTCTTCATCCTTTTTTCATCCGTTGCAGGGAGCCTCGGGAATATAGGACAGGCTGACTATGCTGCTGCCAATGCCTTTATGGACGCCTATGCCAAGTACCGCAGTACGCTGGTAGAGCGAGCACAACGCCAGGGGCGGACGATTTCAGTCAATTGGCCGCTCTGGAAAGAAGGCGGAATGCGTATTGATGGGGAAACAGAAAAGATCATGGAAGGGATGGGGATGTTTGCAATGGAGACGGGTGCAGGAATTCGGGCTTTGTATCAGAGCCTGGCTTCCGAAAAGAATCAAGTCATGGTGTTGGAAGGGCATGCCAGTCAGCTAAGAGAAACGCTCCTACAGCAACCGTCCCTGAATCAGACTGGAGATGCCTCCTCTATGATAAGGGAAAGCGAGATGGGTTCGGTCATCGGACAAGACCTGCTTGCCGAAAAAGCGGCAAATTATTTAAAGCAATTGCTCGCTACATCCATCAGGCTACCGGCAAGGCAGATTGAAACTGATGCCCCTATGGAGAAGTATGGCATTGATTCCATTATGATTAAACAGCTAACCCGTGAGTTGGAGAAAACGTTTGGAACACTGCCCAAAACCTTATTTTTTGAATACCAGAATATCCAGGAATTGACCCAATATTTCCTCAAAGTCCACCAGAAGCAGCTGATTAAATTACTTGGAATCGAGACAGAGGACGCTACGAAAGATTTCAAGCCTTCTACGGTGGAAAACGACCCGGTAAGGTCACTTTCTAATAGTCGGAAGCAATCGCGTTTCATGCCAGTTCAGGCAAGTTTCCAACCGCAACCGGAAAGAGCAGGCGGATCGGAGGAAATTGCCATTATCGGTTTGTCGGGCATGTATCCCGATGCAGAAAATATCCGGGAATTCTGGAACAATCTGCGCGATGGGAAGGATTGCATTACGGAAATCCCCAAAGATCGCTGGGATCACAGTATGCACTTTGACGAGGACAGGGACCAGTCCGGAAAAACTTACAGCAAGTGGGGAGGCTTTATTAAAGGTGTGGATCAGTTTGACCCCATGTTTTTCAATATCTCTCCTAGAGAAGCACAGATCATCGATCCTCAGGAGCGCCTATTCCTAAAATGCGTCTATGAAACGATAGAGGATGCAGGCTATACCCGGGAAGCGCTTGGACTGGAGCGGGGCCTGGGGCAGGATAGGAATGTAGGTGTTTTTGTCGGGGTCATGTATGAAGAATACCAACTTTATGGAGCACAGGAACAAGCTAGGGGCAGAATGATTGCCGTTCCTGGCAATCCGGCTTCCATTGCAAACCGGGTATCTTATTTCTGTAACTTCCACGGTCCGAGCATGGCTGTGGACACCATGTGCTCTTCTTCATTGACGACCATTCATCTGGCCTGCCAAAGCTTGCAACAAGGCGAGTGTGAGCTTGCCATTGCTGGCGGCGTCAATGTATCCATTCATCCGAACAAATACCTGATGCTTGGGCAAGGCAGGTTTGTATCGAGTAAAGGACGGTGCGAAAGCTTTGGACAAGGCGGAGATGGATATGTGCCGGGAGAAGGCGTAGGAGCTGTACTGCTCAAACCACTGGCCAAAGCTATTGCAAATGGCGATCATATATATGGGGTCGTAAAGGGGACCTCGGTGAATCATGGAGGGAAGACAAACGGATTCTCAGTTCCGAATCCCCATGCGCAGGCCAGTGTCATTGGAAGGGCATTTAAGAAAGCAGGAATTAACCCCAGAACCATCAGTTACATCGAAGCGCATGGCACTGGGACATCCTTAGGTGACCCCATTGAAATCGCCGGATTGCAAAAAGTGTTCCAGGAATATACGGAGGATAAGCAGTTTTGCGCAATCGGATCAGCAAAATCAAATATTGGGCATTGTGAGAGCGCGGCAGGGATTGCCGGAGTTACAAAGGTGCTCCTTCAGCTCAAATACGGACAAATCGTGCCCTCGCTGCATTCAAAAACACTAAACCCGAATATCGATTTTAGCGATAGTCCTTTTATAGTTCAGCAGGAGCTGGGAGAGTGGAAAAGACCCGTCGTCACAATGAATGGGAAGACGGTTGAATACCCAAGAATCGCAGGTATTTCCTCCTTTGGCGCCGGAGGCTCCAACGCACATGTGCTTATTGAGGAATATATCCCTGAGGAACAGGAGACTAGACAGGCTACCACTTCACTGCAAAATCCTTTAATGATCGTGCTGTCGGCGAGGAATAAAGAGCGACTGGATGAACAGGTACAAAGGCTGCTGGCTGAACTCAAAGAGCCGGAATACTCGCAAACCAGCCTGGAGGATATAGCATTTACTCTGCAGGTGGGACGGGAAGCCATGGAAGAACGGTTAGCAGTTATAGTTAAGTCTACCCGTGAACTTACAGGAAAGCTCGAGAGCTTTTTAGCGGGGGATGAGAATATTGACGGGCTATATTGGGGTCAGGCAAAGAAGAATAAAGACATCCTAGCTGTTCTTGAGGCGGACGAAGACATGGCAAAAATGGTGGATAGTTGGATAAGCAAGGGTAAGTATACAAAGCTGGCGGAGCTTTGGGTTAAGGGGCTGCTCTTCGATTGGACTAGACTTTATGAGAATACCAGCCCTCGTCGGATTAGTCTGCCAACTTATCCATTTGCCAAGGAGAGCTATTGGATCTTCGCGCGTGGGGGCGAATCCCGGGACGTCGAGGCGGAATCTCCTGTAGCCGAGGTGTCGGTACAAGAGCTCGTTTCCAGCCCTCCTGCAGTTAACCATAGCAACGATAATGTGCAGAGACAGACTTTGGCGAAAGTACCTGAAAAACCGCAGGGCATTTTGCTGAGCTCCGTTTCCAACATCCAGATGGTAGCAGATAAGCCGGAGAAGTCAGCCGCGCTGGCAGAATCCAAGCCTGCCCCGCCGCAACCTGAGGCCAAGCCTTCTTCGTCGCCGCCCGCTGCCAGGGATGAGGCAAAGCGGTCGACATATGCGCCAACGGCTGTACGGATAGAAACATTGGAGAAGGAACTGGTAGAAAGTCTTGCGAAATCCCTGAGTATGAATGAAAAGGATATTGGCCGGGACGATCAATTTATTGATATGGGGCTGGACTCTATTATAGGTGTAGAGTGGGTGCAGGCTGTGAATAAACGCTTTGGAACAGCTATTCCAGCAACCAGAGTGTACGATTATCCTAACATTAAAGAATTCTCCAAATTTTTGGCAAAGGAATTGAACAAGTCGGCGGGAGATACAAATCAGGCTTCTACAGAGCCGAAGCCTAAGCAGCCCATGCAAGCCTTGATACAGAAAGTACTGCAGGGTGAGTTGGATTTTGAACAGGCCGACCAGTTATTCAACCAATTACACTCGTAGACAGCCAACACAATATTTGTCCTATTTCATACAGCTAGGAGGACATGTTTATGGATTCAAAAGATATTTTTCGTGCGGTGCAAGCAGGGGAAATAAATTATGAAGATGCTGAAAAACAATTGCTTCAATTTATTGGCGAGCTCCCGGATGAATCATTGGAAGCCAGTCCACAGGAATTATCAGAAAGAATGGCTTTCACGTTGCAACCATTGGACAGCTTCCACACGCCGGAGGATGGGGAGGAGATAAGCCCCCCCAAAATAAAGGTACAGTCTGTGGTTGAATTGCAGGAATTTGAGCACGGGATTGTCTTATTGAAAATGAAGGACACGGCGCACAAAAATACATTTTCCGATGAACTGATTATTGGCCTGAATCAGGCGTTTGAGACAGTGCAGGCTAACGAGAATTATAAAGTTGTGATTCTGACGGGATATGACACCTACTTTGCCACAGGAGGCACCCAAGAGGGATTGCTGGCTATCCATGAGGGAAAGGCAAAATATAGCGATACCAATGTTTACAAGATTGCTTTGGATTGCAAGCTGCCCGTCATCGCTGCTATGCAGGGACATGGGATTGGTGCTGGCTGGTGCATGGGGATGTTTTGCGATTTTATCGTGATGAGTCGGGAAAGCATCTATACTACTAACTTTATGAAGTACGGCTTTACCCCCGGAGCGGGTTCAACCCTGATTTTCCCTGAGAAATTCGGGGTTAGTATGGCACAGGAAATTTTATTTACAGGTACTAGATATAGCGGTTCGGAACTGGAAACCAAAGGGGTTCCTTTTCCGGTTGTACCGAGGAATGAAGTAGTGCCATACGCCATGCAGTTGGCAAGAAAACTGTCCGAGTCTCCCAGGGAGTCATTAATTGAGCTGAAAAACCATATGGCTCAATCGATAAGAGAAAAGCTGGCGGCTACTATTGAAAAAGAAATAAAAATGCAGGATAAAACGTTTGTGAATCAGCAAGAAGTTAAAGAACGGATTCAATTCGCCTATGGACAGCTGCCGAATAGCAATGATTCCCACAAAACGGTCAAGCATATTGATTCTAAAAAAGCTATGCCAGATATGCCGCGCGGTCAGGAACATAAGGAGTCTATCGCGATTATTGGTATGGCAGGGCAATTCCCCGAATCCAAGACTTTGGCTGAATTTTGGGACAATCTGGCTCAGGGAAGGGATTGTATATCGGAAATCCCTTCAACGCGATGGTCAATCGATGAATATTACGATACCGATCCCAAGGCTCAGGGAAAAACCTATAGCAAATGGATGGGTGTTTTAGAGGATGTAGATAAATTTGACCCGTTGTTCTTTAATATATCCCCTGCTGAAGCAGAGATGATGGACCCTCAACAGCGCCTGTTTCTTGAAAGCAGCTGGAAATGCATTGAAGATGCCGGATTGAATCCAGCCTCACTGTCGGAGAGCCGATGCGGTGTTTTTGTAGGTTGTGCAGCCAGTGATTATGGGAGGTCCATGAGTGGGCAGGGGTTAAATGCGCAGGTTCTCATGGGAGGGGCTCCTTCAATTCTATCCGCTCGGATTTCGTATCTGCTAAATTTGAAAGGTCCTTCTTTGGCTATTGATACCGCGTGCTCTTCCTCTCTGGTGGCCATTGCTGAAGCCTGCAACAGTCTCCTTTTAGAAACAAGTGACCTTGCTTTGGCAGGCGGAGTCATGATTATGGCTGGTCCGGGAATGCATGTTATGACTAGCAAGGCAGGAATGCTGTCCAAGGATGGACGGTGCTTTACCTTTGATGCCCGTGCAAACGGGTTTGTCCCCGGAGAAGGAGTTGGGGTCATTTTATTAAAACGGCTCTCTGATGCAGTCAGAGACAAGGACTCCATATATGGAGTTATTCGGGGATGGGGAATGAACCAGGATGGAAAAACCAACGGAATAACTGCCCCAAGTGTAAATTCACAAATCTCGCTGGAAAAAGACGTATATCGACGGTTTAACATTCATCCCGAAACCATCTCCATGATCGAGGCTCACGGGACAGGAACAAAGCTGGGTGATCCTATCGAGGTGGAGGGACTTACGGAATCATTCCGATCCTATACAAGCAAGAAGGGCTATTGCGCATTGGGGTCACTGAAAAGCAATATGGGTCATATGATGACTGCGGCCGGGGTGGCCAGTGTGATGAAAGTGCTGCTGGCCATGAAGCACCGCCAATTGCCGCCTACCATCCATTTCGAATCCTTAAATGAGCATATTTCTCTGGAGAATAGCCCGTTCTACATTAACACCGGTCTACAAAGTTGGGAGCCCGAACCGGGAGTACCCCGGCGTGCGGGCGTAAGTTCCTTCGGATTTAGCGGCACTAACGCTCATATGGTTATTGAAGAATATGTTCCTGTAGTCTCTGCGGTCAATCTACCCCCAGTGGGTAAAGACAACCCGGGACTATTTGTGCTGTCCGCTAAAAGTGAACAATCCTTGAAAACCTATGCAGCAGATATGATGAATTTTGTTAAGTTGCAAGAAAGCGTTAATCTGACGGACCTGACCTATACCTTGCAAGTGGGAAGAGAGGCTATGGACTGGCGTCTCGCGTTTTTGACGGATTCAAGAGAAAATCTGATAGATGAACTTGAACTTTTTATTAACGGAAGCTCGTCGGAAAAAGTGCTGATCGGCCGTGTGAACTATGCAGGTAGCGGAATCGAACTCTTGGATTCGGACGAAGACACCGGAACCCTGGTTCGGGCCTGGACTGAGAAGAAAAGACTTGATAAGGTAGCCAAATTGTGGGCCAATGGCGCAAGCATTGAATGGGACGCACTTTATGGAGATACCAAGCCCAGACGAATCAGTCTGCCGACCTATCCTTTTGAAAGGGCACGCTATTGGTTATCCGAAACAGACACTGGACAAGGCAGTGTAAATCTGGCTATGACTGCCCAAATTCATCCTTTATTGCATCAGAATATTTCCGACCTCTCCGGACAACGTTATAGCTCTACTTTTACAGGCCGGGAATTTTTCCTGTCAGACCACAGAATCAAGGGTCAACAAACATTACCCGGGGTGGCTTACCTCGAAATGGTGCGAGCAGCTGTAGAAGAGGCAGTGGGGGCCGTAGTAGAAGGTGAGACTCATATTCGGCTGAAAAATATCGTATGGGCTCGGCCTGTGGTTGTAGCAGACGAACTGGTGAGGGTACTCATCAGTCTATATCCCCAAGACAATGGAGAGATTGCGTTTGAAATATGTAGCGGCATGGAAGGAGCCGACGCCGAAGGGATTATACACAGTCAGGGAATGGCTGTGTTGGAGAGGGCTGGCGAGCTACAGTATCTGGACCTGAATGTCTTGCGGGCAGACTGTACCCGCACACCACTTTCTTCAAGCCAATGCTATGAAGCTTTCAGAGCCATGGGGATAGACTATGGACCCGCACACCGTGGCATTGAGGCAATCTTTCGAGGAAAGGATTACGTGCTGGCCAAGCTGTCCCTACCATCCGCTGTACTCCATACTCAAAGTGAATTTGTACTGCATCCAGCTTTGATGGATTCAACTTTGCAGGCCACAATCGGCTTGGTAATGAGTTCGGAAGAAAATTTGCCTGTAGGCAAGCCTGCGTTACCCTTTGCTTTGGAGGAACTGAAGATATCCGAAAAATGCACTCCAGAGATGTGGGCCCGGATCTCTCACGATGGCAGTGAAGAGACGTCGAATGGATTAAGTAAGGTGGATATTGATCTGTGCGATGAGACCGGAAAGATTTGCGTGCAGCTCAAAGGACTTTTATCCAGAGCGTTTGAAGGAGATATGGGGCAAGCCAGCATCACTGAGGATATGGGTACACTGATGCTTGAGCCTGTCTGGCAGGAGATGCCTGTCACCGCAGGGGTGAACGCAAACGAAGATATCCGGTATGTTGTGATCCTGTGTGAAGTGGATGGTATCGCCGGGGAGGATATTGAAGCCCGCATGGATGGTACTCGCTGCCTTGTTTTACAGTCCTCCAGCGCGGATATGGACGGTCGGTTTGAAGATTATACCATTCAGATATTTGAAGAATTGCAAAGTATCCTGCTAGACATACCCAAACAGAAAGTTTTGATACAGCTTGCAACCCACGCTCGGAAGGACCAACAGGTTTATTCCGGGCTTTTTGCAATGCTGAAAACCGCTCAAAAAGAAAATCCGAATGTCATGGGTCAGTTGCTTGAGCTTGATGTGGAGGATGATGTCGAAGGAATCATTGAGAAACTACAAGGGAACCGGAGTGGCCGGTATAACGAACGGATACGGTACCAAGGGGACAAACGACAGGCTTTAATATGGCAAGAAATTGAAGCCTTACGTGAAGATGCAGACCTGCCGTGGAGAGATGGTGGGATTTATCTCATTACTGGTGGCTTAGGCGGCCTCGGGCTTATTTTTGCCAGAGACATTGTGCGCAATGTGAAAAACTCCACCGTCGTATTGGTGGGTCGGTCATCACTTTCTGCGGACCAAAAGGCTCTGTTAAACGAACTGAGAGCGCTGGGTGGTCATATAGAGTACCAACAGGCGGATGTGGGCCACAACGAATCGGTTACCGGGCTAATTCATGGCATCGTCGAGCAATTTGGCGGCCTTAACGGTATTTTGCACACAGCCGGAGTGATTCGAGACAACTTCATCATCAAGAAGACTAAAGAAGAGGTTAGAGAAGTGCTGACTCCGAAGGTCTCAGGGGTGATGAATCTGGACCAGGCCAGCAGAGACCTGCCCCTGGATTTCTTTATCTTATTTTCTTCGGGCGCAGGAAGCCTTGGCAATGTAGGACAGGTTGACTACTCCGCTGCTAATGGCTTTATGGATGCTTATGCCTCCTATCGAAATGCTTTGGTGACAGCAAAGCAGCGCCAGGGGCAAACGCTGTCGATAAACTGGCCTCTGTGGAAGGATGGAGGTATGCATGTCGACCTGGAAACGGAAAGGGCGATGCAGGGCCTAGGCATGATTGCCATGCAAACGGAGAGTGGAATCAAAGCTTTGTATCAAAGTCTGTCTTCCGGCAGAAGTCAGGTTATGGTGATCGAAGGATATCCCCAAAGGATTAAAGCGGCAATTTTAGGCCAGCTCTCGGAAACTGATGTCTCAGGCCGATCTGTAATGGAAAGCGAGGGAGCACCGCTTATCGGAGAAGAATGGCTAAGGGAAAAAGCGGAGGGTTATTTGAAAACGGTACTTTCAACCGTGATCAAGCTGCCCGCTGAAAGTATAGATGTACATGCACCAATGGACAGGTATGGGATTGACTCCATACTGGTTATGCAGCTTACCAATGAATTGGAAAAGACTTTCGGCTCACTACCGAAAACATTATTTTTTGAATACCAAAATCTCCGGTCATTGACGGGTTATTTCCTTGAAACGTATCGCGGTCGGCTGATTGATGCTGTAGAAGCGACAGAGAAGAATACGGCTCCTGATGCAGGCCCGAAAGCACCTATAAAAGCAACCATAGAGCCTTTGACCTCGATATCGGCTAATCGTAGACGCCCATGGCTTCTCCCGACAGGTATACAGCCACATCAGGAGAAGAAGGCATTAGACATTGCAGTTATCGGCGTGTCAGGAAGATATCCGGGAGCACTAGGTATCCGAGAGTTCTGGGAAAACCTAAGGGATGGAAAGGATTGCATTACAGAGATTCCCAAGGGGCGCTGGGATCACAGTCTGTACTTTAATGAAACCAGAGGCAAGCCTGGGAAAACCTACAGCAAGTGGGGAGGATTCATCGATGGAGTGGACTGGTTTGACCCGTTGTTTTTCAATATTTCGCCAAGGGAAGCGGAAACGATGGACCCGCAGGAGCGCTTATTCCTGGAATGCGTTTATGAAACGATAGAGGATGCAGGTTATACGAGAGAAAGCCTTTGTGCAGAGCGGGAGCTTGGCGGCATAGAAGGCAATGTCGGGGTTTACGTTGGAGTGATGTACCATGAGTATCAACTCTATGGAGCCCAGGAACAAGCCAAGGGGAGGATGATTGGACTTTTCGGGAATGCCTCGGCGGTTGCCAACCGGGTATCATATTTTTGTAATTTTCAAGGGCCAAGTATCGCTGTAGATACCATGTGCTCCTCGTCACTGACATCCATTCATATGGCCTGTCATGGACTACAGCATGGAGAATGCGAACTGGCAGTAGCAGGAGGGGTCAACGTCTCCATCCATCCTAACAAATACCTATTGTTGGGACAGGGAAGTTTTGCATCAAGCAATGGGAGATGTGAAAGCTTCGGACAGGGAGACGGATATGTACCGGGAGAAGGAGTCGGAGCTTTGCTGCTCAAGCCATTAGCCAAAGCTATAGCAGACGGAGACCGGATATATGGAGTTATCAAAGGAACTGCAGTGAACCACGGGGGGAAAACCAACGGCTATACCGTACCTAACCCCAACGCACAGGCCAGTGTAATTGGTCAGGCAATTAAGGAGGCAGGAATCAACCCCAGAACCATCAGCTATATAGAAGCTCATGGTACAGGAACTCCACTGGGAGATCCGATTGAAATTGCAGGCTTACAAAAGGCTTTCCGTAAATATACCGGGGATAAGCAGTTCTGTTCAATCGGGTCGGCGAAGTCTAATATCGGGCATTGTGAGAGCGCTGCTGGTATCGCCGCGGTGACAAAGGTGCTTTTGCAGTTGAAATATAAACAAATCGTGCCCTCGCTACATGCAAGTACCTTAAATCCCAATATCGACTTCAGCGATAGTCCCTTTAAAGTTCAGCAGGGATTAGAAGAGTGGAAAAGACCTGTAGTTGCCATCAACGGTGAAACCAGAGAATACCCAAGGGCAGCAGGAGTGTCGGCTTTTGGTGCTGGGGGCTCTAACGCTCATGTGGTCATCGAAGAATATATTCCAGAAGAAGCTAGTCAGCAGCAAGCTGCTCCTACATCCCTGAATCCTGTCATGGTCGTGTTGTCGGCCAAAAATAAGGAAAGGCTGGACGAGCAGGTGCAAAGATTGCTGTCTGCAATCAGAGAACTGAATGACCCGTATACAAGTCTCTCAGATATCGCCTATACGCTGCAAATCGGGCGGGAAGCGATGGATGAACGTCTGGCGATCATTGCAAAATCCATCCAAGAACTTGATTGGAAATTGGAAGGCTTCCTGCAAAAAAAGGAAGGCGTAGAAGAACTGTATAGAGGACAGGTAAAGCGTAATAGAGGAGGGCTTGTCACTCAGGAAGTCGATGAAGATATGGCTAAAATGATTGATGCATGGGTGGACAAAGGGAAGTATGGAAAGCTCGCTGAACTTTGGGTTACGGGACTGATTTTGGATTGGAACAAGCTTTATGAGGATGTGAAGCCTCGTAGGATGAGTCTGCCAACCTATCCTTTTGCTAGGGAAAGCTATTGGATACCCGTACATGAGGGAAAGAGCGCCGCAATAACAGAAGCCGCTTCGTCCCAATCTTCCTTTTTGACACCTTTATTGCATCAGAACACTTCAGACTTTCTGGAGCAGCGGTTCAGTTCAACGTTTACAGGCGAGGAATTTTTCCTCAAGGATCATGTTGTGAAAGGCCAAAAGGTTCTGCCTGGCGTAGCCTATCTTGAGATGGTACGGGCGGCTGTAGAACGTTCCACAGGCGATATGGACAACAGCACAACAGGAATCCGTTTGAAAAATGTAAACTGGATTCGGCCCATTGTGGTGGACAACCAGCCAGTTCCTGTACACACCAGGCTATCCCTGGAAGACACCGGAAAAATCAGCTTTGAAGTGTATAGCGGGCAAGTAGGAAGCGAAAGAGGGCATACCGTGCATAGCCAAGGTGATGCGGTGCAGGTTTGCGTAGAGCAAAAACCGAGACTAAACCTTAAGGCGTTACAGACAGATTTTGGTCAACACAGGTTTAACGGATCGCAATGTTACGAAATCTTCGAGGAAATGGGAATGGATTATGGCCCGGCATACAGATGTGTGGAGAAGGTATATACACATCCGGGCAGGGTGCTAGCCGAGCTGGCATTGCCTTCCTTCATTTCTAATATGGCGGACAGCTTGGTCCTTCACCCCAGCTTGCTGGATTCGGCCTTGCATGCATCCATCGGGTTAATCATGGGCCAAGAGAACGGAGGGCTACCGGGTAGCGCTGTACCAGCTACGCCTCATATGCCGTTTGCCCTCCAAGAGATTGAGATTTATGGGGCATGCACCCCGACCATGTGGTCGTTGATTCAATACAGCGAGGGCAGCAAGAAAGAAGACAAGGTACAGAAGCTTAATATTGACTTGTGTGATGAGGAAGGAACTATTTTCGTCAGAATAACAGGATTATCCACCCGGGCGCTGGACGGAGAAGTCGTCATTGAAAATGCACAAGGCGCAGCGGCAGGAGAAAGTGCCGCCGATCCGCTTGTGGGATCTGTAATGCTCATCCCGAAATGGGACCCAGCTGCTATAAAAAAAGATGTCGTTTCCCCGTCATCGACAGACCGATTGGTCATTGCAGGTGGTACTGTCAAAGACAGACAGGCCATCCGGGAGTATTATCCTAGGGCGCATTTCTTGGAGCTTCAAGCGCACGATTCCATTGAAACAGTTGCCTCAAAGATAGAAGAATATGGAGCCGTTGACCATATTCTGTGGATTGCACCCTGTGCTCCCGTCGAATCGGTGATTGCCGAATCCTTGATCAAGGAACAGGAGCAGGGAGTCCTACTCTTCTTTAGAATGGTCAAAGCGATGCTTTTATTGGGATACGGGACGAAAAAGCTAGGCTGGACAACGATAACCAATCAAGCTCAGCCGATGGATCAGAACGATACAGTCAACCCGACTCACGCAAGTCTTCATGGGCTGGTAGGCACCATGGCCAAAGAATATCCGAACTGGAAAATCCGTATCCTTGACCTGCAATCCGATGATGACTGGCCGCTATCCGATATATTTACGCTGCCTTCGGACCGGCAAGGACGGATGTGGGTTTTCAGAAATGGACAGTGGTATCGGCAGCAATTGATTCCATTCAAACAGACTTCAGGTTTAAAAGGACAGACGCTATACAAAGCCAGAGGCGTCTATGTAGTCATCGGGGGCGCCGGCACTATCGGAGAGGCTTGGAGCAAGTATATGGCCTGTACCTACCAGGCCCAGATGGTGTGGCTAGGCAGAAGGCAAAAGGATGCCTCTATCCAGGCCAAACTGGACGGATTTGAAGGCCTGGGACCTGTTCCATGCTATATCACGGCGGATGTAGCAGACGAAAGGGAGCTGCAGCGGGCATATGAGGAAATAAAACAGCGGTACTCCAACATAAACGGAGTAGTCCACTCAGCCATTTCATTTTTGGAGAAGGGCTTGGAAGATTTGACGGAGGAAGAGCTCCGGTCAGGGCTTTCAGCAAAGGTTGATGTCAGTGTACGCATGGCTCAGGTCTTCCAAAATGAGCCGTTGGATTTCGTATTGTTCTTCTCTTCCATGATTACCTATGTAAAGAATCCGGGACAAAGTAGCTATGCTGCCGGAAGTACCTTTAAAGACGCGTTTGCGCATCGTCTTTCGCAGGAATGGCGTTGTCCGGTGAAGGTCATGAACTGGGGATATTGGGGGAGCGGCGAAAACAATGCCTCCGAAAATGGACGGCAGGAGGTAGAAAACTACTCCAGACTTGCGCAAATAGGTGTTGGGCTCATTGACCCGCAGGAGGGGATGGAGGCGCTTGAGACGCTTCTTGCCTCACCGATCGACCAAATGGGGCTTATGAAAACAACAAGACATCTGGAGATGGAAGGGACTAATCCGACAGAAGAGATTGATCTCTACCCGCCTAATTCGGATCCGAACCTCAGGGATATACAGGAAAATATTGCTACAGCAATACAATCAAGAAGCCATTTTATCGAAAATTATGCCGCAGACGATATGGGCGATCTCCAGGAAAGGGAGATGGAACATCTCCTACACAGGTTGTTGCGGGAGCAGCTCTTGTCCATGGGGTTATCAGGGACAGATCGTCAGTCTGTCGACGAGTTCAAAAATAAACTCGGACTTCCTGAGCTATATGGCAAATGGCTGAAAGAGAGCATGGAGATTTTGGCACAGATGGATAACGACCTATCAGGTAGAAACTCCAGCTTGACGGATCGAGATGATGTCTGGCAGGAATGGGAAGAGCGCAAGCGTACTTGGCTGCAATATCCGCAGATGAGAGCAAGGGTCAATTTGGTTGAGACAACGCTACGAGCTTTACCGGAAGTGCTTACCGGAAAATCGCCTGCGACCGAAATCATCTTCCCCAATTCCTCAATGGAACTAGTGGAAGGAATTTATAAGAATAATCTGGTTGTGGACTACTTTAATGAGGTACTTGCCGATACTACTGCCGCTTATATCCAGGAGAGGATTATGGCCGACGCCGCTGCGGAAATCAGAATTCTGGAAATCGGCGCGGGCACCGGAGGGACCAGTGCTACGCTATTCCTGAAATTACGCCCATATCGCAAACACATTCAGGAATATTGCTATACCGATATTTCCAAAGCCTTTTTGATGCACGCGGAAAAAGAGTATGGGCCGCATAATCCGTATCTCAGCTATCAGATTTTTAATGTTGAAGAACCTATTGCCGGGCAAGGTATTGAGACGGGGAAATATGATATTGTCATTGCCGCTAATGTGCTTCATACCGCAAAAGATATCCGTCAGGCATTACGTAATGCAAAAGCGGTTTTGAAAAGCAACGGCTTGCTCCTGCTCAATGAAATCACAGGTAGTAGCGTGTTTACCCACCTTACCTTCGGATTGCTAGATGGCTGGTGGGCGTATGAGGATCCGGAATGGCGTATTCCTGGATGCCCAGGGCTCCACCCTCAAATATGGGAAACCGTATTGGACAAAGAAGGTTTCCATGCAGCGTTCTTCCCGGCGCAAGAGGCGCATGATTGGGGCCAGCAGATTGTTGCAGCCCAAAGCGATGGCTTGGTTCGGCAAAAGCGACAGCACAAACGAAGATCAATATTGATAGAGAAAAGAACCGTAGAAACGGTATCAGTGAAACAACGAACTCAACCCAAAATAGAGGTAGCACAAGCAGAGGTAGAACATGTGCTGCGTGAAAAAAGTACGGCGTACTTTAAACATTTGCTTGGTGAGACGCTAAAAATGGAACCGGGAAGTATCGACTCAACGGTTGCCCTGGAAGAGTATGGAATTGACTCGATATTGGTAGTGCAAATCACAAATGTTTTGCGTGAAGTCATCGAGGATTTTGCCAGCACGCTGTTTTTTGAGTACAACACCATAGATGATCTAGTAGCATACCTTCTTCAAACGCAAAAGGACTCGTTGAAGAAGCTGGTAGGAATGAAGGAACAGGAGTTGACCGAAGAGACTTCCAGAGTTGAAGAGGGCCCTGCTTCGCAATTACTCGCTACTGTCCCAATGAGGTTTGACCGGGGAGGGCGTTTCCTTAAGCCTTCTGACAGCACAATGGAAAAGCCAACGACACGATCCTCCAATATCAGGGATGTTGCGATTGTTGGGATGTCAGGACGCTATCCGGGAGCTCGTAATATAGAGGAATATTGGAACAATCTAAGAGAAGGTAAAAATTGCATAACTGGAATTCCGAAAGACCGTTGGGATTGGAAGACCTACTTTGACCAAGAAAAAGGGAAAAGGGGCACAATCTATACGAAATCGGGTGGTTTTATCGAAGGCATTGATTTATTCGATCCGCTATTTTTCAAAATTTCTCCCGCAGAAGCCGAAACAATGGACCCGCAGGAAAGACTGTTCCTGGAAGCAGCATATGCAAGCATAGAGGATGCTGGGTATACCCCTGCCAATCTTTGTGAGAGTAGAAGAGTCGGTGTATTTGCAGGTGTTATGAACGGAAATTACGGTTTGGGACCTCAATATAATTCCATCTCGAACCGGGTTTCCTATCATTTGGATTTCCAAGGTCCGAGTATGTCCTTAGATACCGCTTGCTCTTCCTCATTGACGGCGATCCATTTGGCTTTGGAAAGTCTGTATAGCGGTACAAGCGAGTGTGCCATTGCCGGGGGAGTCAACTTAATTGTAGATCCTATCCACTATATCAAGCTGTCGGCTATGACGATGCTTTCTAAAACGGGTGAATGTAAGTCATTCGGAGACCAGGCAGATGGATTTGTCGACGGAGAGGGTGTCGGTGCGATTGTGTTGAAGCCGCTGGAGAAGGCCATTGCAGATGGCGACCATATTTATGGAGTTATCAAAGGGAGCATGCTAAATGCTTCAGGTAAAACCAGCGGTTATACAGTACCTAGCCCTCAAGCTCAATCCTGGTTGATTGAAAAGGCGCTCCAGCGTGCGGATGTTGATGCAAGGACAGTTAGTTATATTGAAGCCCACGGAACCGGTACAGCTCTGGGAGATCCTATTGAAATTGCAGGATTGACAAGGGCTTTCGAAAAATTCACAACGGATAAGCAGTTCTGCGCCATAGGGGCGGTCAAATCGAATATAGGCCATTGTGAGAGTGCAGCAGGCATTGCAGGAGTGACTAAAATATTGTTGCAGCTTAAGCACAGCCAGCTAGTACCATCCTTACATTCCAGGAAGTTGAACCCTGAAATTAATTTCAACAATACTCCATTTATCGTTCAGCAAAGCCTGGAGGAATGGAAGAGACCGGTAATTACAAGCGATGGAATCACAAAAGAATATCCAAGACGGGCTGGAATATCGTCTTTTGGTGCAGGCGGGGCAAACGCCCATATCGTGATTGAAGAGTATACTCCCGAGTATCAGGAACAGTCTGGAACAGAATCTGACTCTCAGGGACCTGCTATGATCGTATTGTCAGCCAAGAGCGAGGAGCAGCTTAAGGAAAAGGGACGGCAGTTGCTGAATGCTCTTCAGGGTCAGCTATCCTCCGCAAGCCTATCGGATATTGCCTACACGCTTCAGGTGGGACGCGAGGCGATGGAGGAGCGTTTAGCCGTACTTGTGGAATCTACCGCAGAGCTTGAGGAAAAATTAAAGAGTTTTGTGGATGGACGTCATAACATGCTCAACCTATATAGGGGACAGGCTAAACGCAACAGAGAATCGTTGTCTATTTTTTCGGGGGACGAAGACTTGCAACAAATGATCGATCTTTGGATTTCCAAAAAGAAATATACCAAGCTTTTGGAGCTGTGGGCCAAAGGGATAAATTTGGATTGGAAAAAACTTTACACAGGGAAGATGCCTCACCGTATCAGCCTGCCTACCTACCCTTTTGCTAAAGAGCATTACTGGACTTCTGAAAGCAAGGATCAAGTAAAAGCCTATGCATTATTTTCGCAAGGTGAGAGCGATGTAGACTTTGATGATATATTGTGCGGCAGACTCTTGGATGAAATGATGAACGATACCCTGTCTGTTGATGAGGCTGCCAGTGAAATCCTCAATATATGTATACGTAAATGAGAAGTTTCTACGTGCTGGGAGGCAATAGAAGATGAAGGACTTTTTTCAATATATTCTAGGCGAGGTAAAAAGCGGACGGATACAGAAAGAGGACGCCATTGTAAAAATACGCCAATTTCAAGCTCAAATGGCTTCGCATGAGACCCCGCAAAGCGGAATAAGGACTTCGGGGTCCTTGGCGGATAAGGGAGTCCTTATGCTTGAGCCTTTCTGGAAAGAGCAAGTTGCTCTCCAGAAAGTGGCACGCCCTGAATTTAGCCAGCATCTGGTGGTACTTTGCGAACTGGATCATTTCGCAGAGCGCAGCATTGAATCGCTCATGAAAGGAACCCGTTGCATCAAGCTGCATGCCAGCCAAAGCAGCATGGATGAACGCTTTCAGGCGTATGCCACCCAGCTGCTCACGGAAGTGCAAATGGTTCTCAAAGAGGAATCCAAGGGTAGCGTACTAATACAGATTGCAGTTTCCGCACACAGCGCGCAGCAACCTTTCGCAGGACTATTGGGATTACTGCAGACAGCTGAGAAAGAAAACCCGAAAATCGTAGGGCAGTTCGTAGAATTGGAATCTGTAGGTCTGGAAGAGGTGATTGAGAAATTAAAAGAGAACAGTCAATATCCAAAGGATAAAAGGATACGGTATGAGGATGGTCAACGTCTGGTTCTCGGCTGGAACGAGATGAAACCCACCGAGACAACGGGGAGAGTGCCCTGGAAGGATCGGGGGACTTATTTGATTACAGGCGGTGCAGGAGGTTTAGGACTTATTTTTGCGGAGGATATCGCCCAGCGAGTCAGGGAAGCCACGCTAGTTCTTGTAGGCCGGTCAAATCCGGACGAAGGCAAACAGGCCATATTGGAGAAGTTGAGGGCGCTGGGGGCCCGCGTTGAGTACAGACAGGTAGATGTAGCACGGAAGGAAGAGGTCTCCAAATTGATCCTTGAGATCAGGGAAGAGTATGGAGGCCTTGATGGTATTCTTCATAGTGCTGGAGTAATACAGGATCGTTTTATCATGAATAAATCACAGGAAGAGTTCGCGGGAGTAATGGCACCAAAGGTTGCCGGACTGGTGAACTTAGATCAGGCGACCAAGGAGCTACATCTTGATTTCTTTATTCTCTTCTCCTCAATAGCTGGGATTATGGGCAACCCCGGTCAAGCCGACTATTCTGCCGCAAATGCCTTTATGGATGCCTATGCCGCGTATCGAAACAGCCTTGTATCCTCAAAAGAGCGCAGAGGGCAGACGCTATCTGTCAATTGGCCTCTCTGGAAGGACGGAGGGATGCATGTGGACGATGACACGGAGAGGGCTTGGCAAAGTATTGGCATGGTAGCTATGCAAGCTTCAAACGGTATCCGGGCTTTATATAACGGTCTGGCCGCTGGTCTAAATCAGTTATTGGTCATAGAAGGTGAGCAATCCAGATTGCAAAAGTATTTCTTGGAGTCCCAACCGCAGGAGAAAGAATATGTTGAAGAGTCAGCTTCTTCAGAGGTGAATCTTGAACTGCTTCTGGAAAAAACCTTACATCAGTTAAAACTGTTGTTTGGAGAAGTTACCAAGCTGAGCATTGACAAGATTGATGTCAGCGAGCCTTTGGAGAGCTATGGCATAGACTCCATCATGATTACAAGGCTTAATCAAAAGCTGCAGGGGATTTTTGGGGAAATATCAATGACCTTGTTTTATGAATATCAGACGTTGGAAGCAGTGGCCGAATATTTTATTGCTGATTATCACAAGGAATGCGTACGGTGGACAGGAATCGGAAGCCCGATAAAGACGGAAGAGAAATCCGTCTCCATTTCCGCAACCTTGCATGCTGCCAGCGAGTTTTCTTTGTCACCCCTGCCAAAGGAAGAAAACAATCGTATCTGCAACACGGCTAATAACAGAGACCGTGTGAAACACGAGCAAATAGCGATTATTGGTATAAGCGGACGATATCCGCAGGCCAAAAATATGGAAGAGTACTGGAGTAATCTGGAACAGGGCAAAGACTGTATAACAGAAATTCCTGCGGAACGCTGGAAGAGGGAAGGTTTCTACTGTTCCGACATCAAAGAAGCGGTTGAGAAGGGCAAAAGCTATAGTAAATATGGAGGATTCGTGGAGGATTTTGCAGATTTTGATCCTCTCTTCTTTAATATATCTCCCCGGGAAGCAATGAGTATGGATCCTCAGGAGCGAATATTCCTGGAAGAATGCTGGAAGGTTTTCGAGGATGCAGGATATAGCAGAGAACAGCTCGCCGAACAGTATAATGGCCGGATTGGCGTCTTTGCAGGAATTACCGGAACGGGGTTCAATCTATATGGACCAAAGCTGTGGGAACAAGGACAACCCGTCTTTCCGCGAACCTCCTTCAGCTCGGTAGCCAACAGAATATCCTATTTCTTGAACTTAAAGGGGCCTAGTATCCCGGTTGATACCATGTGCTCTTCCTCATTAACTGCAATCCACGAGGCCTGTGAGCATATCTTTAACGGTGAATGCGAAATGGCTGTTGCTGGAGGAGTCAACTTATATCTTCATCCTTCAAGCTATATCTTTCTCAGTACGATGAGAATGCTATCGCCTGAGGGACGGTGTAAAAGCTTTGGGGAAGGCGGGAATGGATTTGTCCCTGGCGAAGGTGCAGGGGTCGTGCTGCTCAAACCTTTATCACGAGCCATTGCAGACAAAGACCATATCTATGCGGTTATTCGGGGAACCCGTATCAACCATGGAGGAAAAACAAACGGGTATACCGTGCCTAACCCGGTAGCACAGGGTGAACTGATTAGAGAGGCTTTTGATAAAGCAAGCGTAAATGCCCGGGCAGTCAGTTATATTGAGGCCCACGGTACTGGAACGGAGCTCGGCGATCCTATTGAGATCACCGGGCTTACCCAGGCATTTAAGAAAGATACGCAGGACACGGGGTTTTGCGCTATTGGCTCGGTAAAATCAAACATAGGCCATTTAGAGGCGGCCGCAGGGATCGCAGGCATCGCTAAAATCATCTTGCAAATGAAAAACCGGAAAATTGCCCCTAGCCTGCATTCCCAAAAACTGAACCCTAATATAAACTTTTCCAAAACGCCATTTGTAGTCCAACAGGGGCTTTCTGAATGGGAGCGTCCGATAGTGGAGGAGGACGGCGAGCAACGGGAATACCCGAGAATCGCCGGGATATCTTCCTTTGGAGCCGGTGGGGCTAATGCCCATATCGTCCTTGAGGAATACCTCCCTGCGGAACAGGATGACTTTCAAAATGCCTTTACTCCTCCAAGACCAGTCGTCGTAGTTCTGTCGGCAAAAAGTGATGGAGCATTGAAGGAGCAGGTAAGCCAATTGGTTGCTGCAATGGATCGGAATGAGTTTTCCGATCACGATCTGGTGAATGTGGCTTATACCTTGCAGACAGGACGCGAAGCGATGGAAGAGCGCCTCGCTGTGGTCGTTGAGTCAGTGGAGGAACTTAGAAGCAAGTTGCGGGGCTTTATTGGAGGAAGACAGAGTATTGCACAGCTTTACCGGGGACAGGCCAAGCGAGACAAGGAGAGCTTGAACATGGCCTCAGAGGAGAAAACGCTCGATGAAACGGTTGATTTACAGATTCTAGCGGAAAAGTACGGCAGAATCTCAGACTTGTGGGTCAAGGGTGTCCATATGGACTGGAGCAGACTTTACGGTAATGTCCAGCCCCGCCGTATCCCTTTACCCACCTATCCTTTTGCCAGAGAACGCTATTGGATACATTTAGATGAAGAAAAGCCTGTCGTCAATGCGGTTGCACATCTACATCCATTACTGCATCAAAACACCTCCGTACTTTCTGAGCAAAGATTTAGTTCAACCTTTAGCGGCCAGGAGTTTTATCTGAAAAACTCCGTAATTGACGGAAAGCTTGTCCTGTCAGAAGCGGCATGCCTTGAAATGGTGCGGGCAGCGGTTGAGCAGTCGTTAACAGTACAGGAGAAGGGGCAGGCAAACATCATTATTAAAGATATTGTATGGACACATGCTCCCGCTATAGGAGATCAGCCGTTAGAAATACATATAGGGCTCTTTCCGGGAGATCAAGGAGCGATTGGCTTTAAAATCTACAGCAGATTAACAGAAGCCGGAGACCCTGTCTTACACAGCCAGGGTAATGCCGCACTGGAGATGTTGAATGAAGCGGAAACGTGGGATATACAAGCTTTGCAGATGGAATGCTTTCAGCATGTTTCGCCTGGGATAGACGACGAAGCAGTGTGGGACATGGGAGCCGACGACAGTCTGGGACATCAGACCAATGAACAAGTGCATATAGGACAGGGGTTAGTGCTGGCCAAGCTATCGTTGCCTTCCGGTATTAGGAATACTGAGAGCTTATTTGTTTTGCATCCCTTTATAATAAACGCTGCTTTGCAAATGCCGCCGGCATACTTATTTTCGAATGATGAAAATATCATGCGGCCTTCAGGCATTGATCCTCTACAGAAAATACGGCCGACTGCCATTGAGGGACTCGAAATATTTCGGGAATGTCCCTGTGAAATGTGGGCGTTGATCCGGTATAGCAGAGGAAGCGGGGCTGGTCATAATACGCAGAAGTATGACATTGATTTGTGTGATGAGGCAGGCCAAGTCTGCGTGCGTATAAAAGGATGCTCCTACAAGGTAGTGGGCGCATGTGAGAAAACACCTGGTGCAATGATGCTCCAACCCTTCTGGAAAGAACAGGCGGTTGTTGCGGAGGACACGATGGTTCCCATTTACGAACGACATGTAGTAATGCTTTGCGAAATAGATACCATTGCTGCAGGAGATATCGAGTTCTCCTTGGCAGGAATGGAATGTATCACTCTGCAATCCGGTATGGAAGAGATCGATCGCCGCTTCGAAATGTATGCTGTCCAGGTTTTTGAAAAAATAAAAAGTATCCTGAATGATAAACCCAAAGGCAAGGTGCTGGTGCAGATTGTAACGATGCCTCAACATGAAAAGCTGCTCTTCGCTGGGCTGTGCGGCATACTCAAAACTGCGCAAAAGGAAAATCCAAAGATCCATGGTCAGTTAATTGAAGTTGAGGGTACAGAAAAAATGGAAGGGCTCATCGAAATACTAAAGACAAGCAGCCGACATCCTGCGGATAGCCGCATCCGGTTTGCAGAAGGCAAACGTTGGGTTCCTGTCTGGAGTAAAGCAGAAATGCCGTCAGAGACACCGGATATTCCATGGAAAGACCGCGGGGTTTATTTGATTACTGGAGGAGCAAAGGGTTTAGGTCTTATTTTTGCTAAAGAGATTGCGCGTCAGGCCAAGGAAGCGACTTTGATTCTTAGTGGACGTTCCCTACTGGACCAGGACAAGCAGACCTCATTGGAGGAATTGAAGGCATTGGGCGCCCGGGTGGAATACAGACAGGTGGATGTCACGCGGAAGGAAGCTGTGGTTGGCTTAATTGAAGATATCAAACAGACATACGGCGGAATCAACGGCATCCTGCACAGTGCTGGAATAATCCAGGATAACTACATTATTAAAAAGACTAGCCTGGAATTCAGGGCAGTGCTGGCGCCCAAGGTTGCGGGACTGGTAAATCTGGACCAAGCCAGTAAGGACATTGCTCTTGACTTCTTTATCCTTTTTTCGTCAGGTTCGGGAGTGGGTGGTAATGCAGGTCAGTCTGACTATGCTGCCGCGAATGCTTTTATGGACGCATATGCCTGGTACCGCAATACCTTGGTATCCTCCATGGAGCGTACAGGCAAAACGCTGTCCATCAATTGGCCGTTATGGAAAGATGGCGGAATGCGGCCTGACCAGGAGACGGAGAAGGCCATGCAGAAGGTGGGTATGTATGCGATGAGGACAGAGACAGGAATGAGCGCCCTGTACCAAAGCATAGCCTGTATTTCGGATCAGGTCATGGTGATCGAAGGAGACGTAGAGCTAATCAGCAACATGATGATCATGGAGGGACAGCTTGAAGAAAGCGGCAAAGCATCCCGGGATCAGGCGCTCGGATCAGAAGCTGAAGCATACATCGTTTCCTCCACAGCAAACAAGACAGAGTCCGGCCGTGAAGGAGACCTGTTGCGTGAAAAGACGGTCCATTACTTGAAGACCCTGCTTTCATCGTCCATCGGCCTGCCCGTATATCGAATTGAAGAGGATACACCTTTTGAAAATTATGGGGTTGATTCTATAAAGTCTATGGAGTTGACCGACCAGCTGGAGAAAACATTCGATCAGGTATCTAGGACTCTATTTTTTGAATATCCGGATATCCGGAGTTTAACGGAATATTTTGTGGAAGCCTATCGAGACCCATTGATTGCTTTGTTTGGTATAGATCAGGTAGCGGTGGCAGGCGCGAAAGCTGACACAACTTTTGCAGCAAACGAGGAAGTGTCCGGCAGAGCAGAGGACCTGCTGCGTGAAAAGACGGTTCATTACTTGAAGACCCTGCTTTCATCGTCCATCGAACTGCCAATATATCGAATCGAAGAGAATACACCTTTTGAGAATTATGGGGTTGACTCTATAAAGTCTATGGAGTTGACCGACCAGCTGGAAAAAACATTCGATCAGGTGTCGAGGACTCTATTTTTTGAATATCCAGATATTTGGAGTTTGACGGAATATTTTATGGAAGCCTATCGAGACCAATTGATCGCTTTGTTTGGCATAGATCAGGCAGCAGCTACGGGTGCAAAAGCCGACACAACTTCTATAACAAATAAGGCAGTGTCCAGCCTGGAAGAAGAGCTACTACGTGAAAAAATGACAAGTTACCTAAAGCGCCTGTTCTCTTCGTCCACTGGACTGCCGGAACATCGCATTGAAGAGGACAAAAATCTGGAAAACTATGGTGTTGACTCCATAAAGTCAATGGAATTAACCGATGAGCTGGAAAAAAACTTCGGACCGCTATCGAGGACCTTACTTTTTGAATATCCGAATATCCAGAGTTTAATAGAATATTTCCTGGAATCGCATCGAGGCGAATTGATTGAATGGTTTGGTATGGAGCAGGTTAAAGCCCCTTCTCCGATATTCCTTCATCCCCAATTTTCGGCAACTGAGGTAGAGCCTCCAGAGGAGAAGAAACAAGAAACAGGAGCGATGGACATTGCTGTCATCGGGATGTCCGGGAAATATCCAGGTGCGGAAAATATTCAGGAGTTCTGGAGCAATCTCCAAGAAAGCAAGGACTGCATTACCGAAGTTCCAAAAGATCGTTGGGAGCATGATCTTTATTTTGAGAAGGAGAGAAACAAGCCGGGAAAAACCTACTGCAAGTGGGGCGGTTTCATGGAACGAATAAGCCTGTCAGAGCCAGCATTCTTTCATCTCACCCCCTATGAGATCAGTTTAATGGACCCGATGGAGCAACTCTTCCTGGAGATAATATGGAATTTGCTTGAAAGTGCAGGATATACGCGAGAGGCATTACAGAAGAAACACCAGAACAAGGTTGGCGTCTATGTGGGCGCTACGTATCACAAATACTGTTCCTGTGATACCGAACCGGACTCTGCTCAACGGGTAACATCATTTGGGTCTGTTGCAGTCGCAAACCCCATGTCGCATTATTTCAATTTCCAGGGACCGAGCATATCCATTGATACGATGAGCTCTTCCTCAGCTGTAGCTGTCCATATGGCATGTGAAAGCCTGATCAGGGGAGAGTGTCAAATAGCGGTAGCTGGCGGGGGGAATCTATTGACCAGTCCCAAAAAATATATTGAATCCAGTCAAAATCAGTTGATTGGAAGTCATGAAGATAGCAGAAGCTTTGCAGATGGGGATGGGTACCTTCCAGCGGAAGGAGTTGGAGCGGTACTCTTAAAACCGCTTCATAAGGCTGTACAGGATGGAGATTGCATTTTAGCGGTTATTAAATCCACGGCAACCAATCATGGGGGACATAGCAATGGATATACAATCCCTAACCCCAATGCGCAGGCGCAACTAGTCGAAGAAAACTTTTTGAAAGCCGGTATAGACCCCCGGACGATCAGTTATGTAGAGGCAGCCGCAAATGGGTCTACATTGGGAGACCCTATTGAACTCGCTGCTTTGAATAAAGCATTCCAGAAATTCACAACCGAGCAACAATTTTGTGCCATTGGCTCAGTCAAATCCAATATTGGGCATGCAGAAGCGGCTTCGGGGATATCACAGCTAACCAAGGTCATATTGCAATTATGGCATCGAAAACTGGTTCCTACCATTAAGGCCGAGAAGCTTAACCCTAATATTAATTTCAGTAATACTCCATTTTATTTGCAGCGGGAAGTTCAGGAATGGGAGCGGCCTGTAATTGAGATGCAGGGAGAAAAACGGGAATTCCCGTTGCGGGCAACCGTAAGCTCCTTTGGTGCGGGAGGCTCTAATGTGCATTTCATTCTGGAAGAATATATCCCTTCAGAAAAAGACAACATTCATTTACGAGTGGCAGATCAGCCCGAAGTGGTGATTCTCTCGGACATAAACCGGGAGAGACTGATGGCGCTTGCCAATCAATTACTGGGATATCTGGAGCAGCAGAGCGATGATGCCTTACAAGATATTGCCTTTACACTTCAGACAGGTCGCGAAGCGATGACATGCCGGGCGGCAATCGTAGCGAGTACGCGGCAGGATCTACTCACGGGTCTTAGGGAACTTCTCGAAATAGCTGATAGCGGCAACGGACCCGAAGGGGCATCTATTCCTTTATTTATAGGAGAAAGCGTAGAAGACTCAAACACGAGTGCGCTTCTCTCAGGGAAAATAGGAGAGACCGTTTCTCAATTGCTGCTAGAGGAGAAAAACATGGAAAATATAGCGATGTATTGGACCCAGGGGGGCAGGATTTCATGGGAGGCACTCCATGAGGATAAAGATGTCTGCAGGATTCCCCTACCGATAACCCAGTTTTAAACATAAACAGGGAACCGATCACTATCAGATGGAAATTACAAATTATTCTGGAGGTAAATCATGAGGGAATTTAAAGATAAGATAGCCGTAGTTACAGGAGCTGCCAGTGGGATTGGCCGCGCTATTGCGGACCGATGTGTAAATGAGGGCATGAAGGTCGTCCTCGCGGACATTGAGGAGGAGGCCCTTCTAAGGGCCGAAAAACAATTGAAAGACATGGGCGCAGAAACGTTATCCGTAGTGACGGATATTTCCAAAGAAGCTGATATACGTGCATTAGCGCAAAAAACGGTTCAGACATTTGGAGCTGTGCATCTTTTGTTCAACAATGCAGGGGTGGACGCCGGCACGGGCTGCTTATTGTGGGAAAATACGGTGGCAGATTGGCAGTGGGTAATAAACGTAAACATATGGGGGATTCTCTTTGCAACTGAAGTTTTTGTTCCTATTATGCTGAAACAGAAAACCGCATGTCATATTGTGAATACAGCATCCATCGCTGGACTATTGTCCGGCCCCGGTAATGGAATATATAGCGCGTCAAAACATGCCGTTTTAAGCTTGTCTGAAACGCTACACCAAGAACTCAGATTGATAGGTTCCAATGTAGGAGTTTCGGTTGTCTGCCCTGGGTTCGTACGTACCCAAATTATGGATGCGGAACGGAACCGACCGACGGAGCTGAGTAAGCAGACTGGACTAGGAAATCTTCCCCCGGAAAGACAAGTCATTAATCAATTGGCCCGCAAGGCAGTCCAGAATGGAATACTTCCAGAGGATGTAGCAAATCAGATGTTTGAGGGAATCAAAAAAGGGCAGCTATATATCATAACAGAGCCGAAATTCAAACCTGCAATAAGACAACATATGGAGAATGTTCTTAACGAAAGCAATCCTACACCTTCCCAAATGCAATTAGTTCGCAATTTACTGTGAAATATTTATTTTAAATGGTTTTATTAGGATTTTATCAATGAGTATGTTGTGGGAGGTTAGAATGGACAGATCTGTGATTTTTATGTTTTCAGGCCAAGGCTCACAATACTACGGCATGGGAAGAGAATTATATAGGTTAAATTCAGTTTTTCGGAAATGGATGACCAAGCTGGATGAGATTCATACGGATATTACAGGCAGGTCCGTATTAAAAATGCTGTACGACGACAACCGTGGGAGGGGGGACGTGTTTGATAGCCTGTTATATACTCACCCTGCAATTTTCATGGTGGAGTATGCCCTCACACAGGTATTACTGGAAAAGGGGATTTATCCTGATTATGTTTTGGGTTCCAGCCTCGGTGAGTTTGCATCTGTTGCTGTGGCTGGCTGTATGAGTTATGAAGATACTCTTCAATGCCTTGTCAAGCAAGCACAAATGGTAGAAAACTACTGTCCAAAGGGTGGCATGCTGGCCGTAATTGGCGACCTCAGTCTGTATGACCAAATATCCGTATTGAATGCCAACTCAGAGTTAGCATCAATCAATTATGACTCGCATTTTGTCATTTCGGGCAGCTGTGAGGAACTGGAAAAAATTGAACGATACTTGGTAGCTAATGAGATTATATGTCAAAGACTGCCGGTCCAGTTTGCTTTTCACTCTTCCTTAATGGACCCTATAGCCTTGGAATATACAGCGTTTTTAAAGCTTAAAACTCTAAGGAATCCGACCATAAATATGGTCTCATCTATGTACGGAGGCAAGGCGACATCCCTTGACAACCGTTTTCTTTGGGATGTTGCTAGAAAACCTATCCGTTTTCGGAACGCTTTAAAATGTCTGGGAGACGGGGACGGGGTTATCTATATTGACCTTGGCCCCTCAGGCACTCTTGCTAATTTTGTGAAGTACAATTTTGGTAGCAAGAAAATGGCAAGTATTTGTTCTATTCTTTCACCTTTTCAAAACGATATGAAAAATTTGGATCGTCTATTTGAAATATTCGACTAATATGCATTCACTAGCAAAAAGGAGGACACAAATGATCGCATATCTGTTCCCTGGACAAGGGGCTCAAGCCAAAGGCATGGGAGTAGAACTATTTGACGAATTTCAGGAATTGGTTGCAAAAGCGGATGCTATTCTTGGTTATTCTATTAAAAAACTGTGTCTTGAAGATCCTGCCAATCAACTAGGACAAACGGATTTTACCCAACCGGCGCTATTTGTCGTAAACGCTTTGAGTTATCTTAATACATTAAAAGAGACTGGAAGAAAACCCGATTATGTTGCAGGACATAGCCTGGGTGAATACAATGCCTTATTTGCCGCAGAGGCATTTGACTTTGAAACGGGCTTGAAGCTGGTTAAAAAAAGAGGAGAGCTGATGGTCAAGGCTACCGGTGGTGGTATGGCTGCGGTCATAGGCTTGAAGGAGGAAGTATTTAGAGAAGTTATCGAGAAAAATAATTTAAGGGAGATTGATGTTGCTAATTTTAATTCGCCAAGCCAGATTGTCATCTCAGGACCGAAGGGCATGATTGAACGGGCGCAGCCAATTTTTGAGGATGCAGGAGCCACAAACTATGTAATTTTAAATGTAAGCGGAGCATTTCACTCTAGGTATTTGGAAGATGCCAGACAGAGATTTGAGGCCTATGCGTCACAGTTCGAATTCTCAAAATTAAAAATACCAGTCATTTCAAATATCTATGCCAGACCCTACAGGCAGCAAGATGTAAGAAATACGCTGATCAACCAGATCGTAAGTCCGGTCAAATGGTCGGAAAGTATAAGATATCTAATGGGTAAAAATGTAACCCAATTCATCCAGGTTGGACCTGGAAAAGTCATAACAGGGTTAGTTAATGCAATACAACGAGAAGCAGAACCGCTGATTGTGAGGGAGGATGAAGAACATAGCGAGCAGGTACAGGAAGTAAAGTCGAGGAATAGTATATCCGGCCAACGATTTACAGCGGAGTCTCTTGGCCATAGCGAATTCAAACAATATTATGGACTTAAATACGCGTATCTTATGGGTTCGATGTATAAGGGAATATCTTCAAAAGAGATGGTCGTTAAGGCAGGTAAGGCAGGAATGATGGGATTCTTTGGGGCAGGGGGAGTCAAAATTGGGGCCCTTGAAGAAGCTATAAAGTATATTCAGAAAGAATTGAACCAAGGCGAAGCCTATGGAATGAATCTTATTCATGTTCCTGATCACCTGGAAATAGAAAATAACATCGTTGATTTATACATAAAATACGGTGTTAGAACTATTGAAGCCTCTGCGTATATGAGTATAACGCCTTCTTTGGTAAGGTACAGATTGAAAGGTTTGAAACGAGATGAAAAGGGGATCGTAACAGCGCAGAACAGGATTATAGCGAAAGTATCAAGACCCGAGGTTGTGGACGCATTCTTGAGTCCTGCGCCTCAGAATATCGTAAATAAACTGCTAGAGGAAAATAGGATAAGCCGGGATGAGGCCCGGATGGCGATGGAAATTCCTATGGTAGACGATCTGTGCGTCGAGGCTGATTCAGGCGGGCATACGGATCATGCGGTTGCATATGTACTGGTTCCGTTGATGCTTAAAATGAGGGATGAAGCGTTACTTAAGTATAAATACAATAAAAGTATAAGGGTAGGGGCAGCCGGGGGGATAGGGACTCCACAAGCAGCTGCGGCAGCGTTTATACTGGGTGCGGATTTTATCATGACAGGATCAATCAACCAATGTACGGTTGAAGCAGGGACAAGTGATGATGTAAAAGATTTGCTCCAGCAGTTAAATATACAGGATACAGACTACGCTCCCGCAGGGGATATGTTTGAAATAGGAGCGAAAATTCAGGTTATGAAAAAAGGAGTTTTTTTCCCGGCCAGGGCGAATAAATTATATGATCTTTACCGTAATTATAACTCCATAGATGAAATTGATAGCGGAACCAAAAAATATATTGAAGAAAAGTATTTTAAGAAGAGTATTGAACAAGTATATGAAGATATTAAAGCTTATTACCCGGCTGAGATCATTGAAAAAGCTGAAAGGATTCCTAAACGTAAGATGGCGTTGATATTTAGATGGTACTTTACTTATTCTACACGACTTGCAATGAATGGAGACAAACACAGTAAGGTTGATTATCAAGTACACTGCGGACCAGCCCTTGGCGCTTTTAACCAATGGGTCAAGGGAACAGTCTTTGAGAATTGGAAGAACAGGCATGTTGATGAAATAGGACAAAAAATAATGGTTGAAACTGCGGAATACCTGAATGAAAGGTATAAAGCTTTAACGATAATGTGAGTATAAGTATGGAGAAAAATAGAAATTACTAAGATAATAGGGGATAAAAGAAAGTGAGGTTTTTCATGCATAGTTATAGGACTCATAACTGTGGAGAACTGGATCAAAAACATGTCGGCGAAGTAGTGAGAATCGCAGGATGGATAAAAAATATGCGTGACCATGGCGGGGTTATTTTTATTGACCTTAGGGACCATTATGGAGTAACGCAGGTTGTTGTTTCTGATAATAACGAATTGAAAGATTTTGTATCAAAGATCAGCAGGGAGTCAACCATTTCTGTTACAGGTACTGTATGTAACAGATCTGAAAATACGATTAGTCCCACTATGAAAACCGGGCATATTGAGTTAGCTGCCAATGAGATAAAAGTTTTAGGGAAGGTAGTGAATCCATTACCTTTTGAAGTAACTTTAGCAAATGAAGCTCGGGAGGATTTAAGATTAAAGTATCGTTTCTTGGATCTGCGGAATGAAAAACTACACAATAATATTATACTTCGTTCTAAAGTAATTCAAAGTATCAGAAGAAAGATGATCGATTTGAATTTTTTAGAGATTCAGACACCTATCCTGACAAGTTCATCTCCAGAAGGCGCCAGAGACTATTTAGTTCCTAGTAGAGTGCATCCAGGTCAATTTTATGCCTTGCCTCAAGCACCTCAACAATTTAAACAATTATTAATGGTTTCGGGCTTTGATAAATATTTTCAAATTGCTCCTTGCTTTAGAGATGAGGATGCAAGGGCAGACAGATCACCAGGCGAGTTTTATCAGCTGGATTTGGAAATGGCTTTCGCAACACAGGAAGATGTCTTTAATGTAGTTGAAAATATGCTATATGAAGTTTTCTCCGAATTTACAAATTTTAAAATCTCAAAGCCTTTTAGCAGGATTCCATATCAAGAAGCCATGCTCAAATACGGGAGCGATAAACCTGATTTAAGAAATCCATTAATTATCCATGATGTTACAGAGCTGTTTACAGAGACTGATTTTAAAGTATTTAAAAATAAAACGATAAGAATTATTGCTGTTCCTGGTTGTGGAGCACAGCCAAGAAGCTTTTATGACGATATAGTAAACTTTGCTGTTGAGGCTGGAGCGAAAGGCCTATCATGGATTAAGTTCAATGATGATATGTCTCTTAGTGGCTCTATTGCAAAATTCATCTCTGAAGAGGTGAAAACCCAATTAATACATGTTACGCAAGCTAGTTCAGGATATGCACTGTTTTTTGCTGCTGACCAACTTAAAAATGTAGAAAAAATAGCCGGTGCTGTCAGAAATCAATTAGGAAAAAGACTGGATTTGCTGGAAAAGGATATATATAAATTTTGCTGGATAGTTGATTTTCCTATGTTTGAATTGGATCCTGATACTCATAAAATTGGATTTAGCCATAATCCTTTTTCGATGCCACAAGGTGGTATGGATGCGCTGCTGAATATGAATCCTCTTGATATCCTTGCGTACCAATATGATATTGTATGTAATGGGATTGAACTGTCCTCGGGTGCTGTCCGGAATCATGATACGGAGATTATGGTAAAAGCCTTTGAGATTGCAGGTTATACATATGGAGACATCAAGAGTAAATTTCCTGCACTCTTTAATGCTTTTCAATTTGGGCCGCCGCCTCATGCAGGTATAGCACCTGGAATTGATAGGATTGTTATGATCATTGCAAATGAATCGAATATCCGCGAGGTTATTGCTTTTCCAATGAATAGCAAAGCGCAGGATATATTAATGGGAGCACCTTCGGAGGTTACTGAGAAACAATTGAGAGATGTTCATATAAAATTGGTAAATACTCAGCCAGAAACAGAATAAACAGATTCAACAACATACTGAAAGCAAAGGCTCAATCCGGCACGTATTTAAATCTCATTGAGTGTGTTAAAAACTCTCCCTGCTAGATGCAGAGGAGAGTTTTTTTTATTTAGCTCAGATTAGGGTTGTTCACGATGACAATCTTTATCGGTACACTGGAAGGTATGCAGGCTTATCGAGTGGAGCTATACCAAAAAGTAGAAATTATAGGAATACAGGAAAATCGAAATAGCTAGAAACGAAAGAATCAGCGTCGCGGTGTATGCCTTTCTTAACAATGTAGTTTGGGTAACACTGCATCTTCTTACAGCAAGATAGGCGGCCGATACAAAGGCAAGCCCCAGTACCCAGAAAAAGATAATATTCAAATTGAAATTGGACATAGGCTGATAGGGGTCGCCTATCAATTGGATGCTTGAAGCAATGAGATTGACGATCACAAGCAGACCCAGCAAGGGGATTACGGTTACACTGTCAGGGAAGGGAAGCCGCGAAGTACTCTTCTGTTTTCTTGTGTCCTTGAGCTTCCGCAGCCATCCAATAATACCGAGAATAGACCCAAGCGCAAACCAAATACCACATCCCCCGACCAGAATATAACTGAAAATGGATGTTTGCAGGAAGGATATCGGCAATTGGTCATCAATCACTCCATATGACAACTGCGTCACTTTACCATCGGCATTGGTTAAGAAAAAAAGACGGCTGATATTTAGGCCCGCGTGATCATAAGGAGTGCTCCCTGGAGTCACGCGTTCAAAAAAATAGGGTTTGGTTTCTACATAATCAACATTAATATTCATGGATGGAATACTCAGAGTGATTCCGCCATGGCCGTTGGCTGTGACCACTTCTTCCGCATTGGATAATACGGGTATAAGCTTCAATATACCAGATGATACTGCGCGAGCAGAACGGTATTTTCCCGCCACATCCCCGCTATGCTTCAACGTGCTGTCCGCTTGCGGAGTAGCGTCGGAACCCCCGACAAACAGGTCAATGAGTTCGCTTCTCGCCCCGGACATTTCATTTTCCACATTAGTCAGAATACTGATCCCAAAGTTTTGATCCGGCACGATAGAGACCAGAGAGGAGAATGAATCTGTATTTCCACCGTGCTCGATAACACGATAATCTCCCGCGAACCGTTCCCAAAAGCCATGGGCATTCCCCGGAAGCTCGGGATAGTGGGTATACGAAGCCTCATGCATTTCTCGCAAGGTTTCATTCTTGTTGAACAGCGAATATTTTAAGGAATGGTCCATGTTCAGATGAGCAAGTATAAAATGAGCCATGTCCTCCGAAGTAATGTTTAACGCACCAGCCGGCACATCATTAAAGAAAACATTCGGCTTTGGCACCCAGTTTCCATCCTTCTTGGAGTAGCCTGTTGCTTTATGTTCGATAACTTCCGGGATAAGATCATATCGTTGTGTAAAGTAAGAATGTTTCATGTCTAGGGGCTCAAATATATGTTTCTGAATATAGGTTTCAAAAGGCATTCCGGATACACGTTCTATAATATAACCGGCCAAGTTGGTCCCATAGTTGGAATAAGCAATCACTGTTCCAGGCTCATAAATCTGTTGAGGCTGATTTCCGGGTGCGATATGCTCCTTGAGAGGCCTAAGATCAGCAGCGTCATGAACCAGAAGTTTTTCCAGGCGCTCCTCAAAACCTGCCGTGTGGCTCATCAGTGATTTCAGGGTAATAGGCTTATCAAAAGAAGGCTTAAGAAAGCCGTCAGGCAAGTATGTGCGGATGTCCGTATTCAAATCCAGCTTTCCTTGCTCAACCAGTTGCATTACTGCCGTCCAGGTGAACAATTTCGATACGGAACCGGCCTCCATATAGGTTGTTTCCGTACTCATGGGTGTTTGTTTCTCGATGTTTGCGTATCCGTAACCTTTTGAAAAAACAATTTTTCCGTCCTTTACTATGGAAACCGCAGCACCAGGAATCGCCGTTCCTATATATTTTTTCATAATTTGATCTGTTCTGTTTTCGATTTCGGAAATCGGAATTCCAGAGGGAGTGGTTGGAACGGACCCAGAAGCATATGCCTGAACCGGGATAAATGCCATCAATGCCAACAGGAACAAAGAGGCAAATCGTTTTTTCAATTTCATATCAAGTCTCCTTTTTGCTGCGCTTGGATCTTTAAGAGCAGTCTGTTTTTTGGAACATTTTTAGTGTAGCAGTCAAGTCTTTCTTATTTCTCTCCTGTTCCTTACTTTTTTCTTTCTCAAATGAAGCTTCAACTCTCAAATGATTTATCGAAAAAAAGGTATATTTACGTTGGTACAGCTTTATATGTATGTTGACAACCTATAAAATAAAGACAAGAAGAATCCTCATAGTTGAAAAAAATAGGAGATGACAATAAATGAAAGCCTGTGAACCTCTGACTATTTCATCTGAAAGCGGATACAATCTTCAAACCGATGAAAGTGTGCCCATTGCCCACGCTTGGAACATGATTGCGCGAGATCATAAGCAAGTGTTTGGCCGCGAGCCATTGCAAACAGAAGTAGAGCCCTCGATTATTATCCGTTATGCGCAGGAAGGAGATAGCTGTCCGCATTGGCCAGAGGGCTATTGTCTGCGTTTTGTTGCTGGTAGCAAGGGAACGGTACTCCATATTATTGGCCGTGATGAATTGGGAATTATTTATGGACTGCTTCATTACAGCCGTTTCGCTCTGGGTGTGGAGCTGTTCTGGTTCTGGGCGGAGCTCCTCCCGCCTAAGCGGGATACCATAGTAATGCCGAGTCAGAATGTTGACAGTATACCGTCCAAGGTCCGGTATCGGGGATGGTTTGTCAATGATGAGGTATGCTTGATTGGCTGGAAGGATGATTATCCACCGACGGAGCAGGTGTGGCAGCCCGTTTTTGAAGCGTTACTGCGGTGCGGTGGAAATATGGTGATTCCGGGAACCGATTTACCACGCACAGGTATCCATCATAAGCTTGCAGCAGACATGGGCTTATGGATCACACATCATCATGCTGAACCGTTGGGGGCGGAGATGTTTTTGCGCGCCTTTCCGGGTAAACAAGCTAGCTACAGAGAGCATCCCGAGTTGTTTGAACAGCTGTGGCAGGAAGCGATTGAACGGCAAAAGGAAGAGAAGATTGTATGGGTATTATCTTTTCGCGGGCAGGGTGACAAGCCTTTTTGGGAAGATGATCCTTCCTTTAATACGCCGGACAAACGTGGACAATTAATCTCGTATGTGGTTCGCAAGCAGTACAATATGATCTGTGAATTTGTGGAGCATCCTGTGTGCTGTATGGCGATGTATGGTGAGATTGCCGAGTTATACAAGCAGGGGCATATTGAAGTACCCGAAGGGGTGATCAAAATATGGGCGGACAATGGTTACGGTAAAATGGTATCTCGGCGCCATGGGAATCTTAATTATCGTATACCAGCATTGCCTGAGGCGCAGGATGGGGGCGAGAATGGAGTATATTACCATGTGACCTTCCACGACTTGCAAGCGTCGAACCATCTTACCCAATTTCCCTCCTCAGCCAGCTTGATTGTAGAGGAATTAACAGCAGCGTTTACTTCAGGGGCGGACGAGTACCTGCTGGTCAATTCAGGTAATATTTTGCCACATGTATATACGCTGGATTTAGTAGCAAATTTATGGACGAAGGGTGAAGTGGATGCTGAAGAGCAGCTTACTGATTTTATCGGACGGCTGTACAGTAGTCAGCTTCAAGAGATTTCCCAATTATACCGGGATTATTCCCGTTGTACGATCGTTTATGGCCCGCATAAGGATGATCGGGCAGGGGAGGAATTCTATCACCATCCGGCTCGGCAAATTATGGGGTATTGGCTACAAGGCAAAGAAGGCAGTGATGAACGGCTGTACTGGGCTACTGGAAAAAGGCCTTTTCCTGAACAGGTGCGCTGGTTCAAGGAAAAAGCCGAGTCGGCAATCCCGGACTGGGTTGAACTGCGAGAGCGGTGTCTACAAATCATGAAGCAGTTGTCTGAAGATGAATGTCGCAGGCTGTATAATCAACTGCTTGTGCAGATTGAACTACATCTAAGTGGCTCACGTGGACTGGCAAGCTTATGTAGCGCTTATGGGCTGTTCCTTGAAAAAGATTATCCACGAGCATTTATACAAGCTTCTCATGCCGTTTGGAGCTACAGAATGGGTAAAGAAGCGCTTTCGCTCGCAGGAACTGGAAGATGGGAGCATTTCTACCGGGCAGATTGGTTAACCAATCTAGATAACACTATTTCTCATGCGGACACTGTGCGGAGATTTCTTCGTCTTCAGGGAGACAGTCCGGATATGTTCCTGTGGTCCAAACAATATTTAATGCCAGAAACAGAGAAATATATCTACCTAGAGAATACGCATCGCAAGCCCCTTCCCGATGATGAGTTGGCACGCAGTCTGGAGAAGGTATTATATTAAAAAGGAAGGCATGTAGCATAAGAAGCAACAGCGTCTGCCTGCAACTTTTCCAGCTTATACTACGTCAATGAAGTTGTTAATGGCCAAACGGCTTAATTCAACTACAAGGTGGAACTTAACATGAGTATGAGAAAGAGTGCATTTGCAGCCATTACAACTGTAGCCATTTTGTCCTTCTCCGTTGGTGGTCAAATGTCTGCGGCAGACCGTCAATTTAAGGATTTGGATAACGTAAGTGGTAAAGAAAAAATTATATCCCTTAAAGATCAGGGTCTACTCAAAGGTGCCTCTGACACGCAGTTTCTCCCGTCATCTAAAGTCACCGCTGCCCAAGGCATTCAGTTGATCTCCGGCGGATTCCAGCTCAGTTTGGCCGCCATTGATTTGAACAAGGAGCCACAGGTCAGTAGACTGTTTACCCATGTTAAGGATAATGCATGGTACGCCGAAGCTTTTATCAACGCTCATTATAATGGTGTGGTTATTCCAAAGGATATTGATCCTGCCAAAGCTCTGACTAAGGAAGAGTTCACCCACATGCTGATTCAGGGCATGGAGAAAGCAGGCGCTCTTCCGATGATTAAAATCGCACCTGCGAATATTGCGGATGACAGCGAACGGGAGCCTTCTTACCAAGGTAGCATTCAACGCTCGCTAGTCTACAAGGTCAATACCTTGGATGCAAATGAAAAGTTTCATCCAAAAAGCGAGATTACACGTGCCGAAGCTGCTGTTATGTTATATAATGCATTGGTATACCTGAATGCTCATACAAAATCGTAATAAATACAGCAATAAAGAGCTTTTCTTCTGAGGGAATTAAGCTTTCAGTTACTTGACATCATTATCGTTAATGTTATAATAAGGAAATCGAATTTAGACCTGCGGTAGCTGATTACCGTAAGGATATTTTCCTGGTCCTTCGGCATATAACACAGGTAACGAATAAATAAGCTGGCTCCGGATGAGGAGTTCAGCTTATTTTTTTGGATCAAAAAGCTTACCGTTTTCACAGATCTACAAATTGAGAGGAGACAGGGGTATGTTTGGAAATGACTGGGATGATGTACTACGAGAAGAGGTCGAAAAGCCATACTTTAATGAATTAAGGTATACGTTAGCCCGAGAGTACAAGTTACATAAGGTATATCCTCCAAAAGAAGACTTGTTTTCCGCACTTAAATTAACGCCATTTCATCTGACCAAAGCGGTTATATTGGGACAGGATCCATATCATGGAGAGGGACAAGCTCACGGTTTGAGCTTTTCTGTTAGACCTGGTGTGCGAACACCGCCATCTCTACTAAATATATATAAGGAGCTTCGCGATGATATCGGTACTCCCATTCCGAATCAGGGATACCTCGTTCCTTGGGCTGAGCAAGGTGTGCTGCTGCTAAACAACGTGTTAACCGTGCGTGAAGGACAACCGCAATCTCACCAGGGAATAGGTTGGGAACGTTTCACGGATGCTGTCATTGAAGCGATTAATGAGCGCGAGCAGCCAGCAGTGTTTATTTTGTGGGGGAGCCATGCTCAGAAAAAAGCAAGCTTCGTGAATACCAGCAAGCATTTGGTGCTGAAATCCGTTCATCCGAGTCCATTGGCGGCTCACAGAGGCTTTTTTGGCAGCAAGCCTTTTTCGCGTACCAATGCATTTTTGCAGGAGCATGGAATGGAGCCGATTCGGTGGGAGATTCCTAACCGCTAGCACTGGAGGTGAGGACATGCGTCAATGGAAGGGACGTCAGGTCATTTTATATCACGGCAACAACGATCATACCCAGAAGGTGCGCGGCACGCTTGAAAAATGGGATGATATACGAAAGTGCGTTATTTTAGGCCCGAAAATGCTGGCTATTCCTTTTGAAAATATTACATATATTACCATGCTACCTCCGGGGCGTGAGCGTAGAAGCCGCCATCCGGCGAAGCTCAACGCTATCGGTTATGTAATGAGTGTTCCGTTACAGTTTGATAATGCCATTCATTTTCAGTCGGCGGTGACGATTTGGAGAGAAGATCAGCTGATTGCTTATAACGTAAAGCTGGTTAGTCACTCGGCACACAATGTAATCCTTGAAGATGGACAAACCTTATCTAAAGAAGAGCATTTGTTTGTGGTAAGGTCACTGCGTGGAGAACTTTAACTGTAATTATTCACCTTTTTTTGATGAAGGGTTCAATTTAGTAAGCTGCTAACCGATAAAAGTAATGGGATTGTTAATTCTATCCTATTTTATAGAGATGAAACTAAGGGAGAGAAACGAATGGAGCGTATGAAACGTATGAGCAAACGGAGTACCTTCTTACTTGCTTTGCTGATGTTTGTATTTGCAGCATGGCCAGCGGGTTTGATCCGGGCTGAGGAGAGCACGACCTCCACGGTACAGTGGGACAGTCAAAATCCGACTACATTGAATCTGGGTGGAAGCCCCGCTCAATTAAAAGTGTGGTCATTGACTGAAAAGGGCAAAGAAGATGTTACCCAAAAGGCAGAATGGATCTCTGGGGATTCAAGCATTTTAAAGGTTGATAAGGGGCTCATTACTCCTGTGTCAAAAGGGCAGATTAAGGTTGTTGCCACATATGAGAAGCAAACGGTAAGTACAACGATTACAGTAAAATCGCCTTACAGCAAGCTGCAATTAAATCCGTCTAGTCCCATTAATTTGACGATTGGCGGAGAATCAAAGCAATTGACTGCTCAAGGTGTACTTACTGGAGGTGGGACGGAAAATGTATCCGGTGTCGAATGGACTTCTTCGAATGCGGCTGTTGCTACCGTTGAAGATGGTCTTGTTCGTCCACTTGCCAAAGGCGTGACTTACATTAAGGCAAGCAAAGATGAACTTAAAGCACAAACGATTGTGTATGTGCGTTCTTCTTCTCAGGCGTTAGTATTGAGTGCAACTGGGGCCAAATCGGTCTTTCTGGGTAGCTCCCCAATTCAGGTTAGTGCAACCGATGTCAACCTGACTGGCGGCAAAACAGATGTAACCAACACGGCAGAATGGACTTCCTCTAATCCGCTGGTTGCCACAGTCGAGCAAGGTAAAATCACACCAATGGATGCAGGCAATTCGACGATTACAGCGTCCTATCACGGTTTGAGCAAGACTCTGAAGATTAATGTACTTCCAACGGTTGAAAAACTGGTTTCGAGCAAAGCCAGTCTGACTCTCGAAACAGGAGGCAAAACTTCTCTTCCGAGTATATCTGCTTATTTGGTCAATGGAGCAAAAAAAGCAGTTCAATCCGATGTAAAATGGAGCTTAAGCAGTGAAAGTGCAGTTAAAATAGCAAATGGTAAGCTAGTTGCAGTGAACCCAGGCAGTGCAACATTGACAGCAACGGTAGGTGCACTCAAACTTGATATTCCAGTGACTGTGCAATACAAAGTACTTAAACTAACCGCTTCAGAGAAAAAATACGTATTGGTTGCAGGCCAAGAAGCAAGTATTCCGACAGTAAAAGCACACATGGCTGGTGGCGGAATACTTGATGTTACCAATCAGGTAAGCTGGGTAGGTACAACAGCCGCAGTTACAGTAGCAAATGGTAAAGTAAAAGCGGTGAATGGCGGTAACTCTGGAATCAAGGCTATGTATATGAACAAATATGTGAAAGTACCTGTCATTGTGGAAGGAGCCATTTCTACATTGACATCAAGCTTTTCGAGTGCTGATATGAATTTGAAAGGAAGTAAGTCCATCAAAGTCATCGGTATATATACGGAAGGTAAAAAAGCTACGCTGAGCAGTAAAGTGAAATGGACAACATCGAATGCTTCCGTAGCGATCGTAAAAGGCTCTTCCATTAAAGCCGTTGGAATTGGAAACGCAACGATTACGGGCACATATCAGGATAAGTCGTTTAACGTTGAGATCAAGGTCACACCTAAGCTGCTCAAACTGGTATTGAGCAATAAAAACCTGAAGCTACCTAAAGGTTCCTCTCAAGTGCTTAGTGTGAATGCAGTTTATGATTCAGGTGCAACTACCGATGTGACAAGCTCAGCGGTATGGACATCTTCCAAACCGTCGATCGTACAGGTTACTGGCGGTCAGGTGAAGGCGATTGATACCGGAAGTTCCAGTATCAAAGTAGTTTATGGTGGTAAGACTGTAGCGACATCGGCTAGAGTGTTAAAATAGTCTACGCATATTGCCACATCCACTTATATAAAATAACCCCCGGTCCAAAGACCGGGGGTTATTTTCAGCTTATTCTACGCCGTCCTGATAATGATTTTTCCAGTGCTTATCGCCTTTGTGTGCGAAGTCTTCAACTGTCTTTTCCAAAGTAGCTACCAGTTGGGCTTTAATCTCAGAAATTGTGTCTCGGAACAGTCTTTCTTCTGTACCATTGATTTTTTCACCATATAGAGCCTGAGCGGCTACAAATTGACGATGTTGCTCCACAAAACTGTCAATCGAATGCAATGCATGCTCCACGTATTGGGAAATGCTATGATGCTCGTTAGGCAGTTGCAATTTTAATTCATGAACTCTGTTTAATAATGCCATGATGATCACCTCGTGCGTTTTGTTATGTCAATAATTATACATCATTTTCGGAAAACTTTCATTAAATTTTGATTAAAATGTGACTTTTATTATGTCATGATTGCATTTTCACTGGTGATCAGGCATAATTTTCGGAATTATTTCGTTATTTCCTTTGTGTCGTGATTTTAAAATTTAATATATATGATACGAAGATGATATAAGAGCAAGCTGCGACAGCTGTCTTTCTGACATGTTATAATGGGGAAAAAGCCCAGTCGGAAAGGTTGTCAGTAAGGTATGAAGCTTTTTAAAGGTTTATTTTGGGGGATTCTGATCAGTCTTCTCCTGTGGTGTGCTTTGTTCGGGCTTGTCCACTGGATGTCTCATTAAGTCGCTCCCTGTAATCTTATACAATAACTCTTGCGACCGTATCCACGTCATTAACGGAAATCGTATATACGTGTTCGTCATCGTAGAGCTTGAATTGCTGAGTTTCTTGGTCAGATAGGAGCTTAGGCCAGCCAATTAAGGTACTTCCATTCAGTAACCGGACTACAACGGCTTGCATTTGGCTCACGGCCAGTTTGATCTCATCGTTCATTCGTACAACCTCCTCTCTATACTATTTGTCGTCGAATATTCAACCTTTTTTTATAGTCAGTAAGGGGTTACAAAAAATAAAATCCGGGGATTACCTTAGTTGAAGGTATCTACTGGAATAGCTTGAAGGGAAGAGGGAAATTGAAGAAAAAATTGCTAAGTTTTATAGCTTTAGTGCTGCTAGCTGCGGGCGCGTACTGGTTTGAAGGAGGCAATCTTCTTACGAAAATGACAGGAGAGAACCCGCCTTCATCGGCTCAGGTTACGCTGCAATTCCCGTCAGGTCGTTACCCTGAAACAGCGCAGCATATTAAGGAAGCCATTCAGGCGGGAAAATCACCGGTATGCACAATTGACCGTGAAGGAGCCGAGCAAAATCGCAAGCATTCGCTTGCAGGTGTTCCCACTCGTAAAGGATACGATCGTGACGAATGGCCGATGGCTATGTGCTCAGAAGGTGGCAAAGGTGCAAATATCAAATACATAGCCCCTAAGGATAATCGTGGGGCAGGATCATGGGTCAGTCACCAATTGGATGAGTATGAGGATGGAACTCGTGTGAAATTTGTTGTGAAATAGTGCTATTACTTTTTATTACCTTGGGCTGTTTCCTGTCTGGCCTTAATCAACGCCAGAAAATCAAAAAAATCACCTAGTGTATTGAAGCCGGCACCTAAAATGGCCAAGTCTTCAGCGGATAGTTGGTCAAACCATTCCATTTGCTTAGCATCAAACATATTATCACCGCCAACCATTGATAATGTATAGTATGTACTGACGGCAACGAAGGTCAGGGCTCTGGCATACCATTTAAGTATGCCTGTTTTTTGTGCAGAGGATGTGTAGAACGCATGTTTAAATTTAATTTTTATACTAAAATCGTCTCCATCGTTATTGTATTGCTTATACCTGTGCTGATCCTGTATGTCTATTCTAATCAGACAACGACAGGTGTATTACGTGAGGAGCTGAATCAATCTAATTATAATCAGCTGACTTTTTTTCAAAACCAGGTGAATACGAATATTGAAATGATTTCCTCCTGGCCGCATCTGCTGATTCATGATCCCGATGTAGCCAGTTTTCAAGCGATTTTTTTGAAGGACAAGGTTCTCAATCTGGATGGAATTAACCTGGTCAAACGGATTCAAACCAAGCTTGGGCTTCAGGAAAGCTCTTCTAATTGGAGAACCGGGCTGAGTATCTATTCTCCTTCGCTTGGACGAGTTGTATCGGAGAATGGAGCAGGTTTATATGACCAGAAAAAACTAAATCAGCTGATAAAAGACGGCTGGCAGGTATCCAAAAAAAGATCATACGGGAAAGACCAATTTATATTTTCATTGTATACATTATCCCCGTTTTCTTCGCTTGGTAATCCCGAAACCGCTAACACGATTATTAAAGTTGAATTTGACAGCAGTAATATTCAGGATATGCTTGACCGCTTCAAAGGTGATGGCCGAAAGGAGCCTTTTTATTATAAAAAAGGCGTAGGAGCGATCTATAATCGTACTGCCAATGAAGAGCTGTCTGGACAGCTGATTTCAAAATTAGAAAAAATGGGGCTCCATGAAGTTGATAATCTGACTGTGAAAATTGGAGAAGAAAGCTACCTGGTTCATGCCGTTCTTTCGCAAACGACGGGGTGGTATTTGATTGATTATATGCCTTTGTCCAATATGATGTCTCCGATTTACTCATCGAATCGACTGTTTTATATAACTGTTGTTGGCTCGCTGCTGGTAGGCTTGATTGGCGCTTACTTGCTTCATTCACAGGTACAAGTGCCGATTCTTCAGCTTGTGCGGGCATTTCGGAGACTAAAGGATGGAGACTATGCTGTTCGATTAAGTCTAAGGGGGAGTCACGAGTTTGCTTTCCTGTCTAGTCAATTTAATCTGATGGTCGAACAGATTCAGGAGCTGTTTGAGAAGGTGTATGTTGAGCAGCTACATGTCAAGGAAGCGCGACTAAAGCAGCTCCAGTCACAAATCAATCCGCATTTTTTTTATAATTGTTTTTCGTTTATTACAAGTATGGCGAAGCTGCGCAATCATGAGGCGGTCGTGGCCATGGCTCATAATTTATCCAGGTATTATCGATATACAACCAGACAGGAGCGGGATTTAGTTCCATTGTCAGAGGAAGTCGAATTTGTTCAATATTATTTGAACATACAGCAGATGCGTATGCCAAGGCTAACGTTCTTAATTCATGTTTCTTCACAGGTTAGCAGTCTGCTGATTCCGCCGCTTGTAGTGCAGCCACTGGTGGAAAATGCGGTGCTGCACGGGATAGAGCCTCAAGCGGAGGATGGTGTAATTCATATTTTAACCGAGCGTGTTGGCTCGTATATGTACCTGATTGTGGATGATAACGGACTCGGTTTGAGTAGAGAGGCTATAACTGCCCTGACATCAACGCTTGACAAGCCTGTGGAAGAGGAACATGGATATGGTCTATGGAATGTGCATCAACGTATGCGATTACATTTTGGAGAAGATGCAGGACTGGAATTCTCTTTGTCTCCATTGGGAGGATTGCGTGCAGTTTTAAAATGGTCGATCTCAACAGAAGGAGAGCATGCGAATGGTTTAATTGGGCCTTCGCCAAATTCGAATATAGTTAAAACGGAGGGACCAGATGGTTCAGATATTACTAGTAGATGATGAGAGTTATGTAACAGAAAGTCTGGCAGCTACCATTCCGTGGGAGACGCTAGGCATCGAGAGGGTTCATCAAGCGGCTTCCGCATTAGCAGCAGTGGATGTGCTGGAAGCGTACGATATTGATATTCTGGTTACGGATATTCGTATGCCTGGTATGACGGGACTGGAGTTGATTGTTGAAGTAAACGAGCGATGGCCACATATCCGGAGTTTGTTACTGACAGGCTATGCCGATTTTGAATATGCTAAAAAAGCGCTCCAGCTTAAGGCTTTTGATTACATTTTAAAGCCGGTAGATGATGATGAGTTTATCAAATGTGTGTCAGCCGCCATGGATTCGCTAAAGGAAGAATGGGAAGCATTTGACAAGGTTCATCAATTACAATATAGCCGCAGAAACGATTTTGGTGTACTGCGGACCCATTTGATGCATGATTTGCTACTCGGGCGTGATTTACCAGTACCAAAAATAGAGAGCAAAATGTCCGAGTACGAAATCAAGCTACGCACGGGACATCCTGCCAGTATGCTGCTTATTCAGCTAGGAAAGCATTTTTCTGATATGGACTATCATTCAGTCTCCTTAATTGAGTATGCGATTGGAAATATTGCCGAAGAAGTGTTCGCACCTGATTTTCACGTTTGGCATTGCAAAGCGCCGCATGACTGCTTAATTGTATTAATAGAAGGAAATTGGAATTCATTCCCTGAACGGAGCGCGGATGAGCAGAATCGTTTTTTGAGTGCGGCGATTGAGACCTTTCGAAAAAATGTGAGCAATTACTTGAAAGGGGAAATTTACGTTGCATTAACCGGATGGTTTAAGTTTCCAGAGGAACTACCTAAGCTATATCAGACAGCGATTAGATCCTTATACTGGAACCATCAGGAGGAGACGGATACACTGCTATTCATAGAAGAACAGACAGAACAGCCACACAGCTCAGTTAAGTCACTGGAGGGGCTTTATATGCACCCAACGCTTACTCATCTGCTTGAATCCAGGCAATGGGACGAGGCCGAAGCGAAAGTGAGCCGTGTATTTGGAAAAATGGAAGAGGTGGGATATACACGCGAGCATTTATATGAGCTGTTTATTTCGGTGACGAGCGCCTTTATGTATACAGCGCACAAACAAGGACGTTTCATTACGCAGATGGATCAAGTAGGCTTCGATCCGTTACATGCGCAGAAAATGGTTCATTCGTTCCCCCACCTCAAAGAGTGGATATTTTCCATGATGAACAAACTTAAATCTGAATGGTCCGCAAGCGAGCAAAGCGCTAAAAGCTATGTGGTCAAGCAGGTTCAGGAGCTCATCTCCCAGGATAAAGGCCAGGAGCTGTCTGTTAAGACGATTGCTGATCAGGTTTATCTTCATCCAGTCTATCTGTCTAAAATTTATAAAGCTGAAACCGGAGAAGGTCTGGGTGACTATATTATCCGAATGAGAATGGAGCGGGCTCTTTATTTGCTCAAATATTCCAACAAAAAAATATACGAAATTACGACAGAACTAGGCTACCAGAATCCCCAATATTTCAGTAAGATGTTCAAAAAGCATTACGGAATGACTCCGCATGAATTTCGGGACCAGTAAAGATGGGACCAGTAAGGACGAAACCAGCAAAGATCAGTTGGGAAAGGTGCAGAAATATTTATTTTGTGACATAGGCTGTGAAGAAAAGCCCTCTTATAATAAAAGAGTAGATAATGATTTTTAGAGGGGGAACAATATGCGAGTTCATTCGAAGAAAAAGCTGTTGTCGTTGCTCGCCGCAACTATGGTATTAGGAGTGGGCCTTGTGGGCTGCTCAGGTACGGGGAATGATGGAAATGCGGACAGCACAGCTAAAACTGAAAACGTATACAAAGAAAAATACAATCCAGAAGTCACAATTTCCACGGTATGGGGTGTAGATCCCGCCTTAAAATTTAAAAATGGTGAATCTATCGAAAATAACATTGCGACCAAATGGGCTAAAGAGAAATTCGGTATTAATATCAAATCACTCTGGTCCGTCACGGATACGAATGGCGCATTTGCTACAAAGCTGCGTTTGGCTATGTCCTCCGGTCAGGAGATGCCGGACGTCGTTGTACTGGGGACGGAGAATGAGCAACTGGCACAAGACATGATCGATTCTGGTATGTTTGCAGAGGTGGGTCCGTTGTTTGACAAGTACGCTTCGGATTCCTGGAAGCAGGCGATGAATCAGGATACAAACGTATGGAATCAGTATAGCAGAGATGGTAAGAAAATGGGTATTCCTGTGCTTGATTTTGCCTATAACCATGATTATGTATTGTGGGTACGACAAGATTGGTTGGATAAGCTGGGTATGAAGGCTCCAGAGACGATGGATGATCTGGAGAAAGTGATGGATGCCTTTAAAAATAAAAATCCGGACGGACTGGCTCCGAACAAAGTGATTCCGCTCAGCATCGGTTTCAAAACATCCATGAACACTTGGATGGGTGACCCATCCTGGATTTTCGGGGCATATGGCACTCTACCTCAGCAGTGGAACAAAGGCACAAATGGCAGTTTGGAATATGGCTCCGTGCAGCCTGGCATGAAGCCGGGTTTGCAAAAGCTGAGCGAGTGGCTCAAAAAGGGATATATTCCTCAGGAAGCAGCATTGTGGGATGAAAATAAAACGGCAGAACCTACAGTCGCAGGAACAGCCGGTATGATTCCTGGACCATATTGGATGAGCGGCTGGCCGCTTCAGGATACAGTCAAAAATGCGCCGGGTGCCGTGTGGAAGCCGATCAAGATTCCAGCGGGTCCTGACAACAAAGCTATGCGTCACGGAACGCAATACACCAATGGTGTTGTACTCATCAACAAACAAATGCAGCATCCTGAAGCTTTTTTCACTTATCAAAATTATTTGTTTGACCATTATGCTAATGCCAAACCGGACGGCGATTTGTCGAATGGGCTGTTTAAGGGCTACGATTATGATTTGGATGCGGGCGGAAAGCTAATGTCTATCGATAAAATACCAGGCGGTTATGTAAACTCTATTCGTTATTTGCTGGTTCGTGATGGTGCGCGTATACCTGATGCCCAAATGAAGGCTTTGTTAAGTTTGGCTAACGGCGCAGAACCGAAGACCCGTCTGGAGAAAGATGTAATGGTGAACTACGGGAAAGATACTCCCGCAGCTGCCAAAGTGCTTATGGAACAGAAGGATATCTCCATGAAAGATCTGTTCACGGGCCCTACTACGCCAACTATGAAGGCTAAAAAGGACTATCTGGATAAGATTGAAAGTCAGACCTTCAATGAAATTATTTATGGCAAGCAGCCGATCTCTGCTTTTGATACCTTTGTGCAAACGTGGAAAACAGCTGGTGGCGAACAAATTACAAATGAAGTAAACGAATGGTATAAAAGCGTCGAAAAGTAAAAACCAATGATGTTGTAACAGAGTAGGAAGGCTGTCCCGAGGTGGGCAGCCTTTTTACTACAGCTTCACCCGTATCGAGTGAAAATGAATGCGCTATCATGGTGTATTAAAAAAAGTTTTATTCGTTTGGCGAGCTTAAAAAATGATTGCTTTTGTGCCATGTATGTTGGTTTTTTGAACTGTTGGGACAGCGAAAACGCTTTTATAATTGAAGTATACCATGAGAGTTACAGGAGGAACTGCAATGAGAAGTCTGCAACGTACGTGGCCATTTCATATCATGCTGCTGCCAGCCATCATTTTCTTAATTGTATTCAGCTACATTCCGATGGGCGGCATCGTGATGGCCTTTCAAAATTACAAACCTTGGCTAGGCATAACGGGTTCCGAGTGGGTTGGACTGGATAACTTCCGCTTTTTGTTTCAACGGGAGGACAGTCTTCAAGTCGTCTGGAATACGCTAATTATTGCTGTGTTAAAGATGTTTTTCAATCTGGTGGTTCCGTTTGTTTTTGCTATACTGCTGAATGAAATTCGCAAGGTTGGACTTCAGCGATCCATTCAAACACTGGTTTATCTGCCACACTTTCTGTCGTGGGTCATCTTGGGCGGAATTCTGATTGACCTATTGGCTACAGATGGATTTATGAACCGTATTCTCGGTAGTATCGGGATACAGCCTATCTTTTTTCTGGGAGATAACAACTGGTTTCGGTTTACTGTCATTGTATCGGATATATGGAAGGAGTTCGGCTACAACACCATTGTATTTCTCGCTGCACTGGCGGGTATTAATCCTTCGTTGTATGAGGCTTCTGAAATGGATGGAGCAAGCCGCTGGAGACAGACGCTACACATCACTGTACCTTCGTTAATTCCGATGGTAGTCGTTGTTGGAACGCTTGCACTTGGCAATGTACTGAACGCCGGTTTTGACCAGATTTTCAACCTTTATAATCCGCTGGTTTACCAAAAAGGCGATATTATTGATACATTCGTCTACCGGACAGCGTTAATCAATGGGGAAATGGGCTTTGCCACTGCTATCGGGTTGTTCAAATCCGTTATCAGTATGATTCTCATTCTGATATCTTATCGACTTGCTTACAAATGGGCAGGTTACCGCATATTTTGATTCCACGAGGCTGAAAGAGGGAGAGTCATGTATCATAAAACAACGCCATACCGCATTTTTAATGTGTTTAATATTTGCTTGCTTGTGATGTTGTCCATCATGTGTATCGTTCCGTTGATTCATGTGTTAGCGGTATCATTTAGTGCTAAATCAGCTGCAGATGCCAATCTGGTTGGACTGTGGCCGGTACAATTTTCATTAGAAGCCTATAAGAAGACGATGAATAACCCGATTTTTCTGCACTCCATCTGGATTTCTGTCTGTCGGACTGTATTGGGAACCGGCTTAACACTGCTTATTACCTTTTTAGCTGCTTATCCACTTTCAAAGGAAACATCTGTGTTCCGTAGCCGAAACGTATATTCATGGTTGTTCGTATTCAGCATGATTTTTAACGGTGGTCTGGTTCCATTCTATATGGTTATTCAAAAGATCCACCTCATGGACAGCTTCTGGGTACTTGTTTTGCCAGGAGCGGTCAACACATTTCTGGTCATCCTTATGTTGAACTTTTTTAGAGGAATTCCCAAAGAGATGGAAGAGGCCGCATTGATCGACGGAGCAGGACATTTTCGGACATTGTTTAGTATCTTTTTACCGATATCCATGCCTTCCATTGCGACGATTGCGCTGTTTAGTATGGTATTTCATTGGAACTCCTGGTTTGACGGTCTGCTCTATTTGAGCAATGCAAAGGATTATCCACTGGCGACGTTCCTGCAAACTGTAATTATTCAGAAGGACATGAGTTCCATGAGCATGAGTCCCAAAGAGATGGAATTACTTTCTCAAACGACGGTTAATGCAGCGCAGATTTTCATTGGTGCAGCGCCTATTCTAATTGTATATCCATTTTTACAAAAGTATTTTGTTAAAGGCATGACGCTAGGTTCCGTCAAAGAGTAATAGAATTCATAGAAGGAGATGATTTGTAGTGACGAATCAAAACATAATCAAGTACCCTCCCATTAGTGAGCGAGTTCCACGTATGCTGCATGGAGCGGACTATAACCCGGAGCAATGGCAGCATTACCCTGAGGTGTTAGCGGAGGATATCCGTCTAATGAAACTAGCCAAATGTAACGTGATGTCTGTCGGCATTTTCTCATGGGTTTCATTGGAGCCTGAGGAAGGTGTATTTACATTTGAGTGGCTGGACCGTATTCTGGATTCGTTTGCTGAGAACGAAATTTATGCGTTTTTGGCCACTCCGAGTGGAGCAAGACCAGCCTGGATGTCACAAAAATATCCTGAGGTGCTGCGTGTGGAGGCTAACCGTGTCCGTAATCTGCATGGGTTTCGCCATAATCACTGTTCTACGTCACCTGTTTACCGGGAAAAAGTGCGTATCATGAACACGAAGCTGGCTGAGCGTTATGCTAACCATCCTGCTGTTATTGGCTGGCACATTTCCAATGAATTTGGTGGAGATTGCCACTGTGATTATTGTCAGGAGGCATTTCGCGCTTGGGTCCAGGATAAATACGGTACGCTGGACAAACTCAATCACGCATGGTGGACGACCTTTTGGAGTCATACAGTTACAGATTGGAGCCAAATTGAGTCTCCGGCACCTCATGGTGAGACACAGGTCCATGCTATGAATTTGGACTGGAGACGGTTTGTGACCGATCAGACCGCAGATTTTATCAAACATGAGATTGTGCCGCTCAAGGCTGCCAATCCAGCTATTCCAGTCACAACCAATTTAATGGAGTTTTTTGAAGGATTGAATTACTGGAAGTTTGCTGATCTGCTCGATGTTATATCCTGGGATAGTTACCCGACGTGGCATGACCGTGAGGGAGATGATAGCCGTCAAGCTGCGAAAGTGGCTATGATGCACGATATTATTCGTTCAATCAAGGGAGGCAAGCCTTGGATGCTCATGGAGAGTACGCCGAGTTTGACGAACTGGCAAGACGTTAGCAAGCTGAAGCGGCCGGGAATGCATCTGCTATCGTCTTTACAGGCTGTGGCACACGGGTCAGACACCGTTCAATATTTTCAGTGGCGGAAAAGCCGCGGTTCGAGTGAAAAGCTGCATGGTGCGGTTGTCGATCATGTCGGACATGAGCACACTCGGGTATTCGGGGATGTGACCCATGTCGGTAATGCGCTGGAAAAACTGGAGGAGGTTATCGGTACAACTGTACCGGCGGAGGCCGCAGTCATTTTTGACTGGGAGAACCGTTGGGGAATCAACGATTCACAGGGACCGCGGAACAAAGGTGTGAAATATGAGGAGACAGCTGAAGCGCATTATTTGGCACTTTGGGAGCAGGGTGTGCCTGTAGATGTCATTCATATGGATGCAGATTTCTCCAAATACAAACTTTTGGTAGCTCCGATGTTGTATATGGTCCGCAGTGGTGTGGGGGAGCGTATACAGAAATTTGTTGAAAATGGCGGCGTTTTCGTAGCAACCTATTGGTCTGGTATCGTAGATGAACATGATTTGTGCTTCCTTGGAGGCTTTCCGGGCCCGCTTCGTAAGACGCTGGGGATCTGGTCGGAAGAGATTGACGGATTGCATGATCATGATCGTAATCACATTTTGCCGGTTGAAGGCAATGAGCTGGATCTGCAAGGGGAGTATGAAGCTGTAGAATTGTGTGATCTCATTCATACGGAGGGTGCAGAGGTACTGGCTGTGTACGGCTCAGACTTTTATGCAGGCCGTCCGGCTTTGACGGTGAACCGTTTGGGACAGGGAAAGGCTTATTACATCGCATCACGCAACATCGGACTATTCCACAGTCATTTTTACAGAAGTTTAATTGATGATGCAGGAATCAGTAAAGCGCTCAATGTGAAGTTGCCTCATGGAGTGAATACGGCGATTCGTACCGATGGGGTTCATGATTATATTTTTATACTGAATTTCACGCATGAGCCGCAAAAGATTACGTTGGATGGACGAACTTATGCGGATATGCTTGAAAATCATGCGATAGAAGACGGTAGCGTTCAATTGGATGCCTACGCTGTTAAGGTTTTAAAGACAGAGCGCAATAAATAGAACATGATATTAAAGTGTGATCTCTATCGTTTTCCCGAGTGAGGGAGCTGGTAGATTGGTCAGAGGCAATGAGGAGTATACAATTTGAATGGAGGATGTACTTATGAAAACAGGTAACCGCATTATGGTATTTGCGATGTTGATCTTGTTATCCAGCTTATTGTATCCGTTGGGCTCTGTGGGGTTGGGTGCGGCTTCGGCCGCCCCTGCTTTCGCCAAAGGAGCAGATATAAGCTGGGTAGCAGGAATGGAAGCGCAAGGTATGACTTGGAAGGATAAAAAGGGTGTTCGTCGGGATATACTGCAAATTTTGCGGGATGACTATCAGATCAACTCGGTACGTATCCGTGTGTGGGTAAACCCTGACATGAAAGATTATGCAAGCGGATACATGAATGCCGAAAAGGCAGCAGAACTGGCACAGCGAGCTAAAAAATTGGGCATGAGCGTGATGCTGACTCTACATTATAGTGATTCCTGGGCAGATCCAGGGCAACAGAACAAACCTTATGCGTGGCGCAATTTCACATTTACACAACTTATGGATGCAGTCTGGTCTCATACGGTCTATGTTATGAACACGATGAAAAGCAAGGGGGTAATACCGGACTGGGTGCAGATCGGTAATGAGACGAACAATGGAATGCTCTGGGAAGACGGCAAAGCTTCGGTGAACATGAAAAACTATGCCTGGCTCGTCAATACAGGTAATAATGCTGTAAAATCGGTTAGCAGCAGTACTAAAACGATCGTACATTTAGCCAACGGGGATAACGGTTCCGTGTTGAACTGGAATATCGGTGGGCTGATTGATAATGGAGCTCAGTTTGATCTCATCGGGCTGTCTCTGTATCCGTCTCCTTCTGACTGGCAGGGGAAGGTGGACCAGACGATTGCCAATGCCAATAACCTCATTGCCAAATACGGCAAAGGCATTGTCATCAGTGAAATCGGAATGGAATATAACGAACCTGCTGCTTCCAAGGCATTTATTTCTGCAATCAAAACAAAGGTTCGGAACATTGGAGGCGGCAAGGGTATAGGGGTATTTTATTGGGAGCCGGCTGCAACTCCAGGTTATAATCAAGGTTATAACAAAGGTGCTTGGCAGGCTGACGGTAAACCAACCTCAGCTTTGGAAGGGTTTATAAATTAAGAAGTATGTAAGAGTATATCAAAGAACCTCTAGTTCGCTTCTATGCAAACTAGAGGTTCTTTATTGTTATCTTGAGTTACTTGGAAGTTATAAAATTAGGCTTCCCGGTTCACCTTGAAGAACGAAATGAGCTCTTCCAGCTCCCCGGACATCAATGTAAGCTTGTCAGAAGCTTGGACAATAGAAGCCATAGACTCAGCCTGTTCTCCAATGGTATGCTCGATTTGTTTGCTGCTGTCGACTGTTTTGCTAACTGTCGAAGACAGCTCGTCAGAGGTAGCTGACATTTCCTGCGTGCTGGCTGAAATCTGCTCCGTCGCGCTGGATACCTCTTGAATTTGTGACGACACTTTATTAGACGCATCTAAAATTTCAGAGAACATTTCGCCTGTTTGCTTCGTAACTTCTAGCCCAATGTGAACTTCTTTTGTACCAAGGCTGATGCCTTTTACAGTCTGCTCAATTTCTTTTTGGATTTCTTCAATAAGCTCTGCAATTTGTTTGGCAGACTCTTGAGACTGTTCAGCCAAATTACGCACTTCTCCTGCTACTACTGCAAAACCTTTGCCTTCTTCACCGACTCTGGCAGCTTCAATAGAAGCGTTCAGTGCAAGCAGATTCGTTTGACTGGCAATGCCTGTAATGATGCTGACGATATTGCTGATTTCGTTAGAACGGTTCTGCAGCGCATTAACGGAATCAGCTGTACTTTCCATTGTAGTGGAGATGGAGTCCATTTGAGCGGAAAGCTTTTGGGCTACCTGATTGCCCTCAACGGAGCGTTTTTCCATAGAATAAGCTTGATCGGCTACGGAAGAGGAGCTTTCGGCAATCGTTTGGATAACTGTCGACATTTCATTCATAGCTCTGGAGCTTTCAAGTGCTGCGTGATCCTGAGCTTCAAGCCCCTGGGTTATTTCCTGAATATTGCTGTTAATGACGTTCGTATTCGTACTGTTTTTCTCGCTAATGCTTAACAATTCCTGGGCAGATCCCGTAACTTCTTGCGTCGTATCCTGTACTTTCACCATGGTATCGTTAAGGCGTTTGATCATAGAATTAAATTTTTGATTGATAATGCCAAGGTCGTCCTCGCCTGTCTTGATTTTTACATTCAGATTCCCCTCGCTGACTTCTTCAATGCCCTTCATCAGGCTACGAATCGGGGAGAGGGTACGTTTTACCAGTAAATATTGGACCGTTAAGAAGATCGCAAGGAACAGAATGAGCAATGAAACACCATATACAAGCAATTTATGAAGTCCGTTAGGTACAGAGCTCGCGTCTACGTCAAAGTATATCGCACTTGTGATTTTACCGCTTTCATCTGTAATTGGGTAAACAATGGTCGTCCATGTGCCAAAATCGTCAGTATAAAAGCTGCTAAACGCTGAGTCTTTAGATTGAAGCATTTTATTTACACCTTGAACATTTTCGTCTGGAAGAGTATACATATCCCCAATGTTCATCTTTGAGTCTTGGAAAGCTTGGACTAAATTTGTAGGAACGCCAATAATGGAGGTTTGATTTCCTTCTGTTAGTTCTGTGCCAAATATGTAAGCTTGGGCAACATTAGGATAAAATGTGTGGATAGAATCTAGGAATTTGCGTAAATCCTGTTGAGCAGAACCGTTATAATCTTTTTCGCTTAATGCTTGTTGTACTTTTGTTTTGTCAACATCTTCTGCCCATTTTTTAGTCAATACTTTAACTTGGTCTTGCAGCTGCGTGGTGAGAATGTTCTTTTGAAGTATATAGCTGGATGTGATGAGAATAGCACCTATTAATACGATGTTAAGAAAAGAGATTAATAGATTTTTACCAAAAAAGGACATAGTTCTCCACTTCAAGTTTTTCACGTTTTCTTCTCCTTTGAATTAGCAATTTAGTTTCATATACAACCTACCCCATATATATTTCGACAATTTGCTTTCTAAATGTTAGGTATTTATTAAAAGGGAGAGTAGAAGGTTATTCAAAAAGAACGGCGGCCCCTAGTGAATGAAACGATGGGACCGCCGCTTGTCGGCAAAACTGGATTTTATGTTGTTTTTCCAACTCAATTCTTACTAAATCACTTTATTGTTCGAACAATATTTAAAAAATAAGATAAATGAGAGCAAACGGGTATGCTTTATACCTATAAATACCTGGATTGCATTGAGGGTTCTTAAGTTTCTGTCCCTATAAAAGAAGTGAAATGAGTAAGGGTAGTGAAATGAGCGATAAGACCGAGCTAATAACAAATGCAGATGCAGCTTCCGTTTCCAGTGTTTCATAACGGGTAGCAATCATAGCGGCCACAGCCGAGCCGGGAAAAGCGACAAGCAGTACGGCTTTGGTTACATCTTCATGGGATAGTCCTATTAGAACAGCAATACCGAGCATAACAATAGGCATCACGATGGCTTTCAGCACAGCGATGCTAAGTGCTTTTGGACTGAACGTAATCTTTTTGATACCAATGGTTACCCCGATGGCAAATAGGGCTGTACCAGCAGTAATATTGCCGATTTGATCAAACATGGATTGCAAAAGTTTCGGAGCGTGGAATCCACATAGAGTCAATACGACACCAAACAAGGGTACGCAGGCAAGCGGCTCGCTGAGTCCATGAAGGACTGATTTCATAGTGACTTTAAATAAGTTGCCTTTAGTGCCGTCGGATTCTGTTGTTTTGCGCTGACCGACCGTTCCCAAAATACTTGCAAGCGGATCAAGAATGGCATTAACGACGATCCCAGTAATCGCAATCGGGATGGCGACTGCCGTACTTCCGAACAAGCTGCCCAGAACCGGAATTCCCATGAATGCAAAAGAAGGTTGTGTCGAATTCAATGCGAACATGGAGGATTCAGTCAGGCCTTTTTTGGCAATTAAGCGATAAACAATGAGCAATACAATATAAAAGCCGATTACACCAAGTAGCAAAGCCACAAGAAAGGGCCACTTTTGAATCAACGTCTCTCTGGGTGTCGTCGTAATACCAATAAACAAGTGTGCAGGTAGAGCAAACTTCGTCACAAGTGTATTTAATCCCTTAGAAGAAGCAGGGTTAAAGGCCTTGAACAATCCTGCGAAATAACCAATTAAAATGACAAAGAAAATAGGAATTAAGATAATAAAAATATGACCTGTAGCCATGATGTCGCCTCCAATGAAGATGTCCGCCAAAAATGGCGGACATCAATTAAATAATCACTTTGCATATGCAAGTACAAATTTGATGTTGTTCGCTATTTTTTAAACCAGGACGGCTTCCTGACCATATTGTTTGATGGGTTTATATTTGCAGTCCCACATCGCATCTCGAACCGCTTGTGCGATATCGTCCGGTTGATGACGCGCTACTCCATCCTGAACTGCTGCCTTAGCTACAGCCACGGCTACCGCTTCAGATACTTCTCGTAGCTCATTGATTTTTGGCAGCAGGGAAGCACCAGGCTGCGACAAATCAACCATTTGAGCTACTGCATGGGCAGCTGCTGCAAACATGCTATCTGTTATAATTTTGGATTTTACCACGATTGCGCCGAGACCCAGACCCGGGAATACGAAAGCATTGTTGGATTGCCCAATTTCAAACTTAATATTGTTATAGATCACCGGCTCGAAAGGACTTCCTGTTGCAATGAGGGCTTTTCCTTCGGTCCAGTGGATCAAATCTTGCGGAGTTGCTTCTGCCAGTGGAGTCGGGTTGGACATAGGCATAATAATAGGACGTTCTGTATGCTTGGCCATTTCTTTAACGATTTCCTCACTGAATGCCCCAGTAACACCGGAAGTACCGATCATAATCGTCGGTTTCACGCGGCGAATGACTTCAAGCAAAGGGATTTTGCCATCCTCAGCATGTTCCCAGTCACGGCATTCTGCAACATCACGCACATAAGGGACCTGGAATGGAAAAAGTCCTTCTGTTTCGTTGGTGAGCAGGCCGCGGTAATCATAAGCCCAGAAGTTACGTCTTGCTTCTGCTTCTGACAGTCCTTCCAGCATCATGGCAGCGCTAATTTGGTCTGCATTGCCGATTCCGGCAGCTCCTGGACCAAAGACTAGCACCCGATGCTTGCTCAGTGGGATTCCGGACAATTGAACACCAGACATCACACCTGCGAGCGTAACCGCTCCAGTACCTTGAATATCGTCATTGAAAGTCAGAATACTATTTCCGTATTTATTGATAATGTTCCGTGCGTTGACATTGCCCAGATCTTCCCAGTGCAGCAGGGCATTCGGGAAAAAGGAAAGTGCAGCTTGAACATAAGTGTCAATAAATTGGTCATATTGTTCTCCACGTACACGTTTATGACGATTCCCCATGTATAAAGGATCTTCCAATAGCTTCTCGTTGTTTGTACCTGCATCAAGAACAACTGCCAGCACCCGGCTAGGATCTATACCAGCAGCAGCTGTATACACAGCAAGCTTACCAATAGAGATATTAATACCTCCGACTCCCCAGTCCCCGATTCCCAAAATACTCTCGGAATCTGTGGCTACGATCAGGTCGATATCATCAGGGTCTAGGTTCAAATTCTTAAAAGCCTCTCCAATACCCGCAAGATTATCGATAGATAAATACATACCACCAGGCTTGTGATATTCATGACTGTATTCCTGTATAGCCTGGCCTACTGTTGGTGTATAAACAATCGGGAGCATTTCGCTTAGGTGCTCAGAGAGCAAACGATAATAAAGAACGGTATTCCGATTAAAAAGATCATTTAACGCAACATTTTTACGCAAATTATCCGGTTGGCTCTGAAATTGCTCGTAAACCCGCTGAACCTGCTCCTCAATAGTTAATATCGTAGGAGGAAGGAGACCATCAAGTCCAAGCTGTTTCCGTTCTTCCAGGGTAAAAGCCACTCCTTTATTTAGCAGGGGGTTGGCAAGTAGATCTTTTCCGGTTAATTTAGTTTCGATAGATCCGTCTTCCGTAAAATGAAAAGCACGCATTTTCAATTCCTTCTTTCTAAAAAATTACATTTTGTTAATCCTTGAACAATTCGTGAACAAGTATACGCCTTATTTTAAACCAAGTGAACAAGTATGTTGTGTGAAAAATGGTTATATAAGTGTTTACATAAGAAAAATTATGAAAATGAAAGCGATTTTCAATGTTTTTTGAATGAAAATTTCATTTTATTTTCATAATATTTTCGGAAAATATTGATTTAATGTGATAATTATCATAGTTTTATAGGTGTGATTCGATTGAATGCGCATGAAAAATAGCTTAACTTCATTTTATATAAACGAAGTTAAGCTATTTTTTTGGCTATAGGGATGGTTGAGGGACAATTCAATGCTTCGCAGCTCTATGTTTAATGAACATCAGGCATTTAATTCTCCGATGCGCTTGACGGCTTCATCAGTAACTGTAGCAGAGCGTCGCATCCAGCTGTTACGCCATTTCAATTGCATTATGATGACGAGGGTAAAGGCACAGAACGTGATTAGGCTCAGAGAGATGAAGCCTGGCATATAGGAACCCGTTAATTTGTACAGATGACCCAGTATAAGGGGAAGAAAGTACCCGCCTATGCCACCAGCAGCGCCGACGATACCGGTCATGAGCCCGATTTCGTTGCCGAACCGCTGCGGAACGAGCTGGAATACGGAGCCGTTGCCAGCGCCAAGGCACATCATGCCTACGAACAGCAGCACAACTACCACGGCAAGTGGCGGTAAAAACGCAATGCCGGCGAGCATAATCCCGGCTCCTGCATACAAGTACATTAACATGCGTGAACCACCAATCCGGTCGGACAAAAAGCCACCTACAGGACGAAAGAAGCTTCCGGCAATCACACAAATGGTCGCAAAATCGGCGGCATGTACCGCGGAGAGGCCATATTGGGTATTGAAGAAAATAGTCAAATAATTAGAAAGGCCAACGAATCCACCAAACGTCACGCAGTAAAAGGCACAGAATACCCAGGCATCCCTCTGTTTGAGCACCGAAGCATATTGCGACAGACTTTTTGGTGCTGGGCGGTGAGGGCTGTTGCGGGCAAAAATACTGAACAGAACGAAGACGGTTAAGATGGGGAGGATGGCCAATCCGAAAACGGCTTCCCAACTGCCAAAATGTTGAGCAATGCGGTTGGCGAACAATGTCGCAAGGACGGTACCGCTATTCCCGGCACCAGCAATTCCCATAGCCAAGCCTTGATGCTCTTTGGGGTACCATTGACTGGCCAACGGCAGCGCAGCTGCAAATGATGCTCCGGCTACGCCCAGGAGTAGGGCAACAACGTACATGTGCTCTAGCGAATCAACCCACAGCCAGCCGAGCAAGAGAGGGATTATCGTGACAAGCATACCAATCTGTCCCGTGAGCTTCGGACCGATATAATCCGACATGAATCCGAGCACGAGCCGCAGCAGGGAACCACCAAGTATAGGTAGGGCGACAAGATTGGCTTTTTGTACAGGGTCCATTGGATAATCATTAGCAATTACAACGGCCAATGGGCCGATCATTCCCCAGATCATAAAACTGATATCAAAATACAGAAAGGAGCCAAATAGGGTGGGCTTGTGTCCGCTTTTCCAGAAACTTTTTTTGTTCATTCTCCATCTCTCCTGTTCTAATTGTTGTTCTTTGTCTGCAAAATGTAATTTGAACATGAAAAAGCCGCAAATCGCCCCTACATGGTATCTAGGAAACGGTTTGCGGCCTCATTGCCGTGGTTGACACACCTCATTGTGAGTCGACTTGGTATGATCACGTTGGAGTGATTTTAATCAAATTATAAAAAGGGATCTGTTTTATGTCAATATACATAACACAAAAACGTAAAAAATTAAATATAAGGTGAAAATATAGCTCTCATGTATTAAATATTGACATAACCTTCACAATTCAGTAATCTTAGATACATATCGGCACAACGATGTGCCGACATTTACGGCAACGGTGCCCTTTTCCATGGAATGGAGAAGGGCTTTTTCTGTCTTATTTTATTCGGAGAATGGGGCTGGTTTAATATGATGAAAAAACTGGTCGTCGTCGGTAACGGTATGGCAGGCATTAAATGTGTGGAGGAAATACTTGATCTGGAGCCAGAGCGGTTCCAAATCACGATATTTGGTGCAGAGCCCCGTCCCGGGTACAACCGAGTGCTCCTGTCCAAAATGCTTCAGGAGGAGAGCTCATTTAAGCACATCGTTACCCATGACTGGGACTGGTATGAAGAGAACGGGGTAAAGTTGTACGCGGGTGAACGCGTCTGTCGTATTGATGTTGCAGCCGGGATGGTGGTAACGGAATCCGGCATCAAAGAACCTTATGACATGCTCATATTGGCAACGGGCTCATTGCCTTTCATGCCGCCCATTCCCGGAGCTCGAAAACAGGGGGTAATCGCTTTTCGTGATGTGAATGATTGTGAAACTATGGCAAGATATGCCAAAACATACCGTAAGGCGACAGTTATCGGAGGGGGGCTGTTAGGACTTGAAGCCGCTCAAGGCTTGCTGAATCTAGGGATGGAAACTGAGGTTGTTCATAATGCGCAGTATCTTATGAACCGTCAGCTTGATCGGACGGCGGCTGTGCTTCTGCAGCGAAAGCTGGAACAACAGGGCATGAGGTTTCATTTGGCGAAGGAAACGGTCAACATCATAGGCCGAAACAGGGCGCAAGGATTGATATTTGCGGACGGGAACAGGTTGGAAACGGATTTGGTTGTGCTGGCGGTTGGTATCCGACCGAATATCGAATTAGCTCAGGACAGCGGTCTGACCGTAAACCGTGCCATTGTCGTGGATGATTATATGCGCACGAGTATTCCCGGTATTTATGCCGTCGGCGAATGTGCTGAGCATCGCGGGATTTCATACGGGCTAGTGGCGCCGCTATATGAGCAGGGCAAAGTGCTGGCAAAAGTTATTTGTGGTCGTGAAACGGCTCCCTATGAAGGGACGGTTCCGTATGCGCAGCTCAAGGTAGCGGGGATTCATCTATTTTCCGTAGGAGACATTCGCGAAGAGGGAAGCGAGATAGCGGTCATGGAGTATAACGGGATGCAGGAGGTTTACAAAAAAGTGATGATGCATGCCGGTGCTGTCACTGGTGCCATTTTATTCGGAGATACGGCGGAAAGTAACTCCCTGCTCGGTATGGTACGGCGCGGCGCGTTGGCTACAGAGCTTGCATCCCAGGATAACAGCGAGAGCAGAGCAGAGGATGCGGTAGCCGCACTGCCGGAAGAGGAGATGGTATGTGCATGCAACGGCGTAAGTAAGGGGGCTATTTTGCGAGCGATTGCCACGGATAAGCTGAAGACGGTGGAAGAAGTGAAAAGCCGGACCAAAGCATCCGGTTCCTGTGGGGGCTGTCGGCCGCTGGTGGCTGCACTGGTCAAAAATAGTTTGTCCCGATCGACAGTTTCCGGGCCTGTAGTTACTCCGACCGCCCAAGAAGTTGTCCCTGTGTGTGGATGTACGCACTACGATCATGATTCGCTTAAGACAGCTATGGTGGACGCAGCCTGTCAGACACCAAAGGAAATAGTGTCCCGTCTCGGTTGGACCAGACAGCAGGGGTGTGAATTATGTCGTCCGGCTGTACTTTATTATTTGGAATCTCTCGGGTTGCGCGACAGATCTGCGACAAATCCATTAAGTTCTGGTGTTGCGGTTCAGGTCGCCGAGCAGTGCGGAGGAGAAGCGCCTTCTGCGGGTCTGTGCTTTACGAACCTAAATGCTGAGAATCAGGCTTTTGTTGAGTCGGACCTGATGGATCAGGCATTTGTAGAAGTAGCCTGGCTAAGAGAGCGGTTGGCAACTTTATGGGGAAGTCTCGCATTGCCCTCGTTGGTTACAGTTTCTGTTTGCCCTGGATCGGATTATCCAGGAGGTGTACTTGTCCACGATATTGGAATATCCCGATCTCCAGCAGGCTGGGAGGTTTATGCCGGTGGTCATGCTGAGCATCCGGTTCGCCAGGGGCAGCTGCTTGGATTGGAGGAGGACCCGACAGAAGCGGTCCTGCTGGCTGCAGTTTGCTTGCGAATATACCGACATAGTGCCCGGTACGGGGAGAAAATGTGGGAGTGGATTGAAAGGACTGGTGTTATGGCGCTACGGGAAAGTGTGCTTGATGCTGCTCTTCGAAGTGAACTGGCGGGCAGCCTACGGACCACAATGCTGACAGGATGACGGGTTGAGTTGGAGTTGTGGCGATATATCTAGCGTGTGTAGACAATAAAATCACGAAAAATGGCGAAGGGGAGGTGACTTTGATGTGTCAGTCAGGAGAAAGCAAACCGGAAGCTGGGCTACATGTATCGTCAGTAATGGATACGCAGTGCCCGTTTTGCAGCGTGCAATGTAAGATGACCGTTAGCACGGGTACAGAGACACTCGCGGGTATCATCCGTACAGTGTATAAGGCGGAAGGGAAGCCTAATGCAGCCTCGCAGGGTAGGCTGTGCATCAAGGGAATGAATGCGCATCAGCATGCGACTCATGCGGAAAGGCTGGTACAGCCTCTCATACGCAAAGAGGGCAAACTTGTTCCCGTCAAGTGGGAGGAGGCATTGGATACTATAGCTAGCAGTTTCTCTACGCTACTGTCCACACAGGGTGCCGATGCAATCGGAATTTACGGTGGAGGTTCACTCTCCAATGAAACGGCCTATTTACTCGGTAAATTTGCAAGAGTGGCTGTAGGTACGCGATATATCGATTATAACGGGCGCTTCTGCATGTCGGCAGCGGCATCCGCTGGTAGTAAAGTGTTTGGCGTTGATCGCGGACTGACCTGCAGATTGGCTGATATTCCATTAGCTCGTTGTATTGTACTCACAGGTACAAATATCGCTGAATGCCAGCCGACGTTAATGCCTTATTTTCACGAGGCGAAGGAAAACGGCGCGTTTATCATCGTGATTGACCCGCGCGCGACACCAACGGCGGCGGCCGCCGATTTGCACCTGCAAATCAAGCCGGGTACGGATGCTGTGCTGGCCAATGCCATGCTAAAGGTCATTGTGGATGAAGGATTTGCGAATGAAGAGTTTATCCGCAAGCGGACCAACGCCTATGACCAGCTGTTGACTCATTTGAAGGGTGTGGATCTGAGCGAATCGGCTGCGTTGTGCGGAATTGAGGTAGAAATGATCCGGCAGGCAGCACGTGCCTTTGGCGGTGTGGAGACTGGCATCGTTTTTACGGCCAGAGGTGTCGAACAGCAGACAGATGGACATATGGCGGTGCGTGCATTTCTTAATCTGGTGCTGGCCACTGGCAAGATAGGAAGGGAAGGATGCGGTTATGGGGCTATCACAGGACAAGGAAACGGGCAAGGGGGGAGAGAGCACGGCCAAAAGGCTGACCAGCTTCCTGGCTACAGATCGATTGAGAATGAAGAAGATCGATTCTATGTGGCGTCCGTGTGGGGAGTTGAACCAAGCAGTTTGCCGGGAAAAGGGGTGTCCGCCTATGAAATGATGGAGCTTGTTCATCAGCGAGAAATCCAAGCTCTGTTCGTGATGGGCTCTAATCCTGTTGTATCTAACCCGAATGTCCGGCTGGTGGAGGAAGCCCTCAAAAAGCTGAATCTGCTGGTTGTGGCGGATATGTTTCTCACTGAAACCGCACGGATGGCCGACGTTGTTTTACCTGTGACGTCTTATTTGGAGAATACGGGGACGATGACCAATCTGGAGGGCCGCGTTCTGCTGCGGGAAGCGGCGAGGCCTGCACCGGGCGAGGCTAGAGATGACTGGAACATTTTGTGTCAGTTGGCTGCAAAGCTAAACAAGGGCAGCTATTTCTCTTACAGGGATGCTGAGCATATCTTTGAAGAACTGCGGCTCGCCAGCCGGGGCGGTCCTGCCGATTATTATGGGATCACATATGACAGGCTACGTCGTGAAGAAGGAGTATATTGGCCATGCCCGTCTACGGACAGAGCCGGTATGGATATGATGTTTCGGGAAACCTTTGCCCATTCCGATCAAAAGGCTGTTTTTACGGTGGTTGAAAGCTGTGGAGCGGGAGAGGAGATATCAGAGGAGTACCCGCTTATTTTGACGAACGGCCGTGTACTGGCTCATTATTTGACCGGTGCACAAACGCGCAGAAGTCCGTCGCTGGCCGCGCGAGAGATTGAAAATTATGTGGAAATTCATCCGCGGACAGCGCGACGCTGGCATATCAGGGACGGGGAGTGGGTAGAAATAGCATCACAGCGCGGCAACTTCACTGTCCGCAGCCGAATCAAACCACATATCCGCGAAGACACGCTCTTCGTACCCATGCATTGGGGCGGGATACAAAATGTAAATCGGGCGACCCGACCCGATCTTGATCCGTTCTGCCGGATGCCTGGCTTCAAAACGGCAGCTGTACGTATTCGTCCCCTTCATCTGGCTGCAGTTGCAACAAGTGCAGATAATGGGGAATGGTCTGAGTTCTAGAGTAGGACGGAGTAAGTGACTTTTTCATTGCATAAAAGACCAGCCCTCATTGTATGAATGAGGGCTGGCCTTTTTGGATTGGACAGTTAATGGCCTGCAATCACAGACTGCGTGAGGCCGATATTATAATTGCAATCGGGTTTCGGATATGTTTGCTCCCGTTTTTATTTCTGTTCTGAGCATAGCTTCCCGCCATTGTTTATACAAATTCAAGGCGTCCCCGTTTTCTAGCAGCGGTTTGCAGGTATACAAACCTTCCTCTATGGAGTCGACTCGTCCTGCAACGAACAGTCGGACCGCACTGTTGAGTAACACTTGATTCGAAAAGGCTATAGAAGCTGTACCTTGTAGCACTTCCTCCGTAATGCGCAGCTGTTCAGCGGGGGTCCAGTTATGCTCTGGTACCACCGAATCCAGCCCGTACATTTCTGGATCAATAACCTGTAGTGACACCTCGCCGTTAGCAAGCAGGTAAGTCCGGGTCGGCCGATCGATGAACAGGTCCTCCGATCCTTCGCTCCCCTGGACGATCAGAGCCCTGCGGTAATTGAGATTTTGCATGAGTTTCGCCGTCTTCTCGAACACAGTATTGTGGAAAACGCCGAATACAATATAGGGGGAAGAACCGTAATCAACCAGTTTCTCGGCAGTATTCAGCACCGTGCGAAGCCCCAGTTCTTCGCGAATGGACCGCAGATCTCGCAGGGGCGCGCACCACTGTTCGGAGGCTATGAATAGTACACCAGTCAGCTTCGCGGCATGAATGGCGGTTTCGCGTGTCATGTTCCCGGACGTAACCCCCATTTCCTGCAGTAAAAGCGGTAGCGTAACCCCCCATTTGGGAGGGAGAGGTGCGCTGCCATGCATCGTTACAGGTATTCCGCATGAGGCGAGTACGAAGGCTGTTGTGAAGGTGGCGATAAACGATGACTTCCTGCCATCGTACGGACCGGCAAAATCAATACCTTCCTGCATCGGGAAGCGATGGGTATATTTACGGCAAACGTTTACGAATGCTTCCAGCTCGGCAACGCTCTCCATTTTAATGCGCTCCGCGGCAAAGAAAGCTCCGATTTGAGCAGGGGTTGCCGACTGGGTCATAATAAGCTCGGCAGCAGCTTCGGCTTCGGCATAATTCAGATCTCGGGCGCCTCTTTTGCCGCGACCCACTTCTTTTAATATTTCAATGATATTCATGTTCAGGCCCCTTTCAGATTTATGCTTTTAGCATTTGCTGTGCTTTGACGATGGAGATGGCCACATCAACGATACGTTTGCGTTCGTTCATTGCTTTTTTGCGTAGCACATCATATGCTTCAGCTTCCGGGATACCGTTTACTTCCCCCAGTATTCCTTTGGCCATATCAATCCATTTGCGTTCTTCCAGTCGAGCAGTCAGTTGCTTGCGTTCACTTTGCCAATGCTGGCGTTCAAAAAAGCGTTTGGCACTAAAATGAAGAGCCCAATTCAGCTCATGGGCTGCCATTGAAGGGGTTAGAATGCCATCGACAGTGACATCAGCTTCACAAGCCTCTGTTGATGATAGCGCTGATTCTGCGCTGCACCACCAGAGCAATGGGACCGCTTTGGCTTGCTCCAGCCTGTCACTCCATATGCTGATAGTGCCGACAGGTATGTTTAGTACCGCCGCATCTGCATTAAGGATTAGCTGTTTGATTTCGGATTCATTGCGGCAGGGCAGAGTTAGGTATCCGTTGGACTCTAAAAGGTACTCAGGTCCTGCCTGCCATGAGGAAACGGCGTGTGTCTGCTCAGATACATGGTCAGAATGTAAGTGAATTACCAACAAGGAACGCAAGCGGGCTCCTCCTCTCTGTAACATGAAGGGTAGTTAGGGATGGGGATGGTATTCATTGATAACAAATATGACATGAAATTTTATCTGTTTGCTTATTTTTTTCACCATCATCAAATTAAAACGGACTTTTAAACCATTTTGGCGTGTTTTGGTCTGAAAATCAATCCTAATTTTGTAGGAGAGTGATATTTTATACGTCATAGATATGTTACATGGTGATAAAATATAATTTTTTATAAGATATTGCGTAAGGAATGTTGACATATCATTTGAACCATTATATATTAGCTACAGTACTTTTTAATTCCATACTCTGATGGATACAACGGCGTATTCGATGAAACGGCAATGGAGCCTGTTTTCTCATGTGAGGGATATTTTGAATCCCCATATGTGAAGCAGGCTTTTTATGTTTTAAGGATACAAATGGAAGGGGAGTGACCTTATGAACAATATCCAAAAGTTAGTGTTGATCGGCAACGGAATGGCGGGAATACGCACTCTCGAACATTTGCTGAAGCTTGCACCAGGTAGCTATGAAATTACGGTATTCGGGGCCGAGCCCCATCCAAACTATAACCGGATCATGCTGTCCTCCGTTCTGGCGGGAGGGGCTGGTTTGCAGGATATTGTCATCAACGACTGGAGTTGGTATGAAGACAACAATATTCGATTGTATACCGATGATCCTGTCACAGCTATCGATCCGGAAAAGCAGCAGGTGACGTCGCGCTCCGGCGTATGCATCTCTTATGATTTGTTGTTGTTGGCAACAGGTTCTAAAGCCTTTATTCTGCCGCTTCCAGGAGCCGACAAGGAAGGTGTTATCGGTTTCCGGGATATTCGTGACTGTGAAACGATGATGGAGACCGCAAAGACGCACAAAAAAGCAGCCGTCATCGGCGGCGGATTGCTTGGGCTAGAGGCAGCTAGGGGGCTGCTTAACTTGGGGATGGACGTCACCGTTATTCATATTAACGGATATATTATGGATCGACAGCTGGATGAGGCTGCTTCCCTTATGCTACGGCGCGAGCTGGAGGAGCAGGGAATGACTTTTCTGGTCAATAAGCGGACGGCGGCTATTACGGGGCGTCGCCGCGTGGAAGGGTTGAAATTTGCCGATGGTAGCGAGCTGGAAGCAGATCTGATCGTTATGGCGGTAGGCATCAAACCAGACATTGAACTGGCGGTGTCGGCGGGAATCCCTGTAAACCGCGGCATCATCGTAAATGATTACATGGAAACGAATATCCCCGGAATCTACGCCGTTGGAGAATGCGCAGAACACCGGGGAATCACTTACGGGCTGGTTGCTCCATTATATGAGCAAGGTGGTGTACTGGCTCAGCGGCTCGCGGGAATGGAGACTCCCGGCTACAGTGGTTCTGTTACCTCGACAAGGTTGAAGGTATCGGGTGTCGACGTGTTTTCGGCAGGGGATTACAAGGATGAACCGGGAACACGTTCCCTTCGTTATCAGGATGATATTGGCGGCGTCTACAAAAAAATCGTGATCAAGGAAGAAAAACTGATCGGAGCTGTTCTGTTTGGGGATACGTCTGACGGAGCCATGCTATTTTCTTTGATCAAAAGTGGCGAGTCGGTGGTTGGCCGAGAGAAAGAGTTATTACTTGGCTTCAATCCCGGTCAACCTGAAGCTAGTGGCGCCATGATGCTAGAGCAGATGCCTGATGACGAAATTGTATGCGGATGTAATGGTGTATCCAAGGGTGACATTGGAGAGGCGGTTGCGGCTGGCTGCCGGAGTGTCGGGGAGATTAAGGCATGCACAAAGGCATCGGCATCATGTGGCGGCTGCAAGCCATTAGTGGAGGGACTCTTACAGCTATACGCAGGCGCAGAGGCCGGAGAAACGATGAAAGAGGGAATTTGTAGTTGTACGACGCTTGACCGGGAAGCGATCATTGATGGCATTCGGGAGATGGGATTGAAGAGCGTCAAAGAAGTGATGAATGTGCTGGGATGGAACGAACCGGAAGGTTGCACTAAATGTCGGCCGGCCCTCAATTATTATCTAGGTATGCTATGGCCGCTGGATTATGAGGATGAGAAGGAATCCAGATTCACGAATGAACGGTACCATGCCAATATACAGAAAGATGGCACCTATTCTGTCGTGCCCCGCATTTATGGAGGAGTTACTTCACCTGCCGACTTGAAGAAAATTGCTGCTGTCGCAGAGAAATACAATGTGCCTCTGGTGAAATTTACGGGTGGCCAACGTCTTGACCTGCTTGGTGTGAAGAAGGAGGATTTGCCGGGGATCTGGGCCGAGTTGGATATGCCGTCTGGATATGCCTATGGAAAGACGCTGCGAACGGTTAAGACGTGCGTAGGTAACACCTTTTGTCGCTTTGGCACTCAGGATGCTATGGGTATGGGCATCCGGTTGGAAAAGGCATTTGAACGTCTGAATGCGCCATCCAAAGTCAAACTGGCTGTATCTGGTTGCCCGCGTAACTGCGCTGAAGCGACGATCAAGGATTTGGGCGTCGTTGCTATTGACGGTGGCTGGGGGATCTACGTTGGAGGTAACGGCGGTATTAAGGTTCGGGCAGCTGAACTGCTTTGTACCGTTAAAACTGAGGATGAAGTGATGGAATGGACCGGTGCCTATCTGCAGTATTATCGCGAGCAGGCCAATTGGAACGAACGCACAGCCCATTGGGTGGAACGGGTCGGAGTTGAATCCATCAAACAGGCACTCGCGAATGCAGAGACGAGGAAGCAACTGGTGACCAGAATTGAGGAGACGTTAAGCACGACGACTGATCCGTGGCACGAAATTATTCACAACGAAGAGCTGTGCAAAAATTTTGTGCAACTGCCGGAACTTAAGCCAGTAATGGAATAGGGGGCTGACAAAATGGAGACTAATACGACAACCAACAGAATCAGAATAGCTGATCTGAACGAAATAGACCGACGTGGAGCAAGGACAGTTCGCATTCATAATACAGAGATAGCTGTATTCCGTCTGAGCGATGGCAGCGTGCATGCGCTTGAGAATCGTTGTCCGCACAAAGGGGGACGGTTATCCGAAGGAATGATATGTGGCTCAACGATCCATTGTCCACTCCATGACTGGAAAGTTGACCTTTCCACTGGCCGGGTGCAAGAGCCGGATACTGGATGTGTGACTGCTTACCCCACGGAGATTGACAGTGAGAGCGGGGAGGTTTATATCGTAATCTAAGAGTTCTATGCGTATTGTGCTGGAGGTTCTGCTTTTTTTTCTTCTATATAATAGAAGGATCAAGGTGAAAGGCTTTGTTGAAGAAGTAGGCATCGTTTTGATTGAAAAATAGGTTATTGACTAAATCTTAGTCAATAACCTATTTTCTTTTCACAGGATAACTGGATTTATCTCGAGACAAACAAAAAAGCCTTGAGTATCAAGGCTTTTGACGAATAGGACGGATGGGGATCGAACCCATGACCCTTACCCTGTCAAGATAATGCTCTCCCGCTGAGCTACCGTCCTGCGGTTACTAGATAATATCATGTATTAACCATATATGTAAAGTGGAAAAATAGAAGTCAGCCTGTACTTCATGAGCATTTATATATATAATTCGAATTTAGCGAGTTTGCAATTTGGAATTAATGATAGGGGGAACAGATGATGGCCGCAGAAATTATAAGTGTAACAACAGAGGAGCAGCTACAGCAGGCAATATCGATCCGTACCAAAGTGTTTGTCGAAGAGCAAAAAGTTCCTCTCGATTTAGAAGTTGATCATTATGACAAGCTGGGAGATACGGCCCATCATTTGCTAATTTGTGAACATGGTGAAATGGTGGCCACTGGTCGGTTGACATACTATGAGGAAGATACAGCTAAAATGCAACGTATTGCCGTTCTCAAGGAGCATCGTGCCGCAGGCTATGGACGTGTATTACTACTAGCACTGGAGGAACGTGCACGTGAATTGGGGCTAAGATACTCGCTGCTAGATGCCCAATGTCAAGCCGAGAAGTTTTACGAAAAGCTCGGTTATGAGACGATCTCCGATGAACCTTTTGACGATGCGGGAATACCGCATGTACGTATGCGCAAAAAGTTGTAGTCGACAGCGTAAGGTGCATACAAATCTGTACAATGTGCATGCTAGTAAAAGTTCCTCCACTAAACTATGGATAAGGAGCGATACAGCATGGCTAATACAGAACGGGAGCAAATTACAGCAGTACGTAAAAACGGAGATGGCGACCTTGCGTCTTTTCAGACATCTACCGGTCGGATTTTAGATTATAGCCAAGCATTGAACGAGATTGAGGCAGGCTCAATTGCAGGCGTTAACGTGTTCAAGGCCAAGGATGGAAGCAAACGAATTCGGGGAGATGCCGATGGAGATCCTTCTAATAACCTGGATCAACTGCCATTGTTCTGACCTTAACTCGCAACATTAGAATGCAAGTTCAACATTATATTCAAGAACAGCAAGCCGCCTGGCTATCCTTTGTAGGAAAGCCAGGCGGCTTTTGTTAATTGTTCAAGCTGTATTTAGTATGCTACTCTGCACGTTCCAACTCTGTAAGTTGATATACTCGTTGCTGCTCCAGAAAGGACATGACCCCTGCCTTCTCCCTGAACTGTTCCATATCATCACTATAGTGCATTAGATGAATCCGTTCTTGAAGAGATGGCGCCAAGCTTAGCAGCTCGTCCAATGTCGTATGGACTTCTCCAGCGCCTTGTAATTGAACCTCATGGAGAATACTCCGACATCCTCGTTCATGCACCAGATGATGAAGCAAATCAGGGTCAAAAACCATATCTGCACTATAAAAAAGGCGGTCATTAATGAATATGGAATAACTGTTTTTACCAGGAATATGCCTTGTAGGGATTAGCTCCACCTGAATACCGGATACTAATGTAGTGGGTACACCAGGCGTTATTACGTTTACCTCGAATACATCTTCAAGCTTGTCAATCATGCCCTGCTGTGACATTCCGCCCTTGAGTGTATGCTCCCATAAAGGGTAGATTAGTGGTTCGGCAATATAAAGTAGAGGCTTGCGACGATGGAGAATGTTCATTTGAAAACCGAATTCCTCCAAACCTCCGACATGATCTGCGTGAATATGTGTGATTAAAATTGCGTCAATATCAGGCAAAGGGACGTCCATTTGGTGTAATGCTAAAGAAGCGGTTGTACCGCAATCGATCAGCAGTTTGCCTTCTCCGCTGTCCAGCAGCGCGTTGTTGTTGTAATAATGCTTGGCAAAGGCACTTCCTGTGCCAAGCATTTGTATCGTTAGGCTCATTATGGATTTATCCTCCAGACTTTGTGTACTAGGACTTCTACAGTCGTATTTTATCACCTATGCTACCGGAACTAAAGATTTGGCTCCTTATGTAAAAACTTTGGACAATTTGTGAAACACAGCGCAACTTGTGCGGCTGAGCTAGGTATAAATGTACGACAGAAGGTTTTAAACAGATGACGATGGAGGGATTAGTAGTTATGAAATGGAGAAGAGTGATGGCCCTGATGATGGCCTTTTCAATAATGGGAGGGACCGCCATTTCGGCGGAATCCGCCAAGGACCAAGTGCAGTTGATTATTAATGGAGAAGTGTCAAAAGATGGTGCAGTTGTCATTGATGGGAAAACATATGTGCCTATCCGTGATTTTAATGGACTTGTCAATTTTGATCCATCCGGTGGAAAAGTTGTTTTCGACCAGCCGAACGTGCATATGTTCCTGTTCAAGGGAGATACTGTGTTTGGTAACGTGAATAAAGGCAATAAAGTGAAATTTAATGTATTTAGTCAAATTGATACCTTGAAGACAGATATCTCCGGAGTGAAGGTAGCGATCACCGACCCTTCGGGCAACGTGAAGGATATTCAGTCTCAAGATATCAAAGGAGCGCAAAAGGATAACTTCTGGTTCCGTACGAACGACTTTACGTATGATTTCAAAACAGCAGGGAATTACCGGGTTGGTTTCTATATTAAAGAGAGCAAAGACGGCAGCTATACCTTGGTGTCCGAAAAAGTCATTACAGCGATAAATTAGGCATACCACAAATTGACCTGCACCCTTGATCATGTTACGATACGGGGGAAAATAAAACAATTTGAAGGTAGGTATTTCCATGAGTGATCACAAACATGAACACGGTGAAGCCTGCAACCACGATCATGACCACGAACATGAAGAAATGGTTCTTACGCTAACTGATGAAAATGGTAAAGATGTAGAAATGGTGCTGGTAGAGACCTTTGACGTAGAAGATCACATTTATGCTCTTCTGCTTGAGCGAGGCAATCCTGAAGCGGATGGCATTATTCTTCGTATGGAAGAAGAAAACGAAGAAATGGTGCTTTACAATATTGAGGACGAAGATGAGTGGAAACGTGTAGAAGCCGCATATAGCGAGCTTGTTGCCCAATACGAATAGAATTGGATGTAGCAGCTGTATAGCTCTTCAAGAAAAAAAGCCCCCGAATGGGGGCTTTTTTTCTTGACTATCAACATGTTTTTTAAGCATGTGTTGACAGTTCAATATTATGAAATAGCGTCAGTTTCGACGATAACCTTCACCTGATGTACTGTTCGGTCCTCAGGTCCTTTAACAGGCAGGCCTACTTCTACATGATCAACAATATAATCAATATTGTCCTGCGAAATAACTTCTCCTGGCAGTAAGATTGGAATACCAGGTGGATACACATAGATGAATTCTGCAATAATGCGACCTGCAGATTCCTTGAAAGGCACGATTTCCGTATCTCCATAAAAAGCGTCTCTTGGAATGAGGGAGAGCTGAGGGATATCCGGTATCTTTACAACTAGCTCATGCTCCTGACCTGTGGAATAGTGCAGAGAAGCCAGCTCACGCAGAGCTTTCAACAAAATTTCAATTTCCTCTTTGGTATCACCAGGGGTCACCAAACAGAGAATATTGTACATATCGCTAAGCTCAACCTCGATATTGTAGTGATCTCTCAGCCAATTCTCCACATCGTATCCGGTAAGGCCCAAATGGCGGATATGAACCGTAATTTTGGTTGGATCATAATCATAGGTAGCTTCCGTGCCAAGAATTTCGCTGCCAAAGCAATATAGCCCTTCAATCTTGTTGACCTCTGAACGACAATATTCAGCCAATTCCAGAGCGCGTTGTGCTATTTCATGACCGTTAAGGGCCAGATTACGTCGGGATGTGTCCAACGAAGCCAGCAGAATATACGAAGTCGACGTTGTTGTCAGCATACTGAAAATCGTTTGTACACGCTGTGGGTTAACGTATCCGTTTTTCGTATTTACATTCAGAATTGAGCTTTGAGTCAAGGAACCACCCAGCTTGTGAACGCTTGTAGCTGACATGTCTGCTCCCGCCTCCATGGCGGACATCGGTAGATCAGAGTGAAAATGAATCAGTACTCCATGAGCCTCATCGACCAGGACCGGCACATTATAGCTGTGAGCGAGATCTACAATTTCCTTCAAATCGGCGCACACACCGTAATATGTCGGGTTGATAACAAGGACGCCCTTGGCGTCAGGGTGACGTTCCAATGCCCGGCGTACGGACTTGGTTGTAACCCCGTGGTGAATACCGAGATTCTCATCACTGACTGGAGAAATAAATACCGGCTTTGCACCAGCAAAGATAATGGCAGACATTATAGATTTGTGTATGTTTCGGGGTACAATAATTTTATCACCAGGTATGCAAATCGACATAATCATGGTGATGATGGCTCCGCTTGTCCCCTGTACACTGTAATACGTATAATCAGCTCCGAAGGCCTCTGCTGCAAGCTTTTGAGCTTCTTCGATGACGCCTGATGGCTGATGCAGATCGTCCAATGGAGCGATGTTGATCATATCTATGGAAAAGGCATTATCCCCCATAAATTCGCGAAATTCCGAATCAGCTCCCACTCCCTTTTTATGGCCTGGGATGTGAAATTGAACCGGGTTGCTCTGAGCATGCTTTTTCAAAGCAGTAAAAAGCGGGGTGTTGCTTTGATTCATTAGTGTTGTCACAACCTTTCGTGCAGGATTTCGACAATCCTGTGCAAGTGATAATAGAACAAAATTGAGTATAGCAGTTTGAAGTAGGAATGCAAGCGATTGAGGGCGCATTTATTTGCGAAAGAGTGGAGTAGGCTGAGAACCCGGTCTATACAGCCAAAAAACGAAGGTGGAGGAAGTGGATTAGATGAGGCAAATAGGAAGAAAAAAAGCTTCGCAGCGGTGGTGGACTCCTTTTTTTACCAAATTGTGGATTTTGGTATTTCTGGTCGAATTTATGAAAGGATCTCTTCTGGTATCCATCCTGCCGGTATATATGGGAGAAACGCTTGGTTTGTCGGCCGGGATTATTGGTTTGGCCTTTTCACTTCAGTATTTTGGAGACAATGCGTTCCGGGCACCGGCGGGCTGGATGGCTGAACGGCTCGGCTACCGTGGAACGATGTCGACCGCACTGTTGTTTACGCTTGTAGCGATTATTATGCTGAGCGTATTGACAGAGCCCGTGTGGCTCGTCGTTGCGTGTCTGCTGCTCGGTCTGGGTACTTCTCCGCTCTGGCCTTGTGTTATGACCGGAACGACCGAAATGTCCGGGCCTAATAACAGCAATGGCGCGGCGATGGGCACACTGGAAATTGCTTCTATGGGTGGAACGGGATTGGGTCCGCTCATTATGAACCTTGCCATATCCCACTATGGGCATTCTTACGGCATGGTGTTCATGATTTTGATAGGATGCAGTATTGTATTGTTGTTGGTTGCTCTTATGCTGCCAGGACCGAAAAGGTCTCCTGATAAAGGTGACCTCGAACAGAGCGCTTTAGTGTCGTCTGATGGGTACACAAAGCAGAAACAGCAAATTCTGAAAGGAATCCAGGAGACGATCGGTGTGCTCAAAACAAAGCTTAACGTCAATCCGTTAATTTACCCGGCGCTATTTTTGCAGTCTTTTGTTATCGGTTTGATCAGCCCCGTACTGACGCTGTACGCTCGGACGGACCTCGGGATTTCACCAAACCTGTACAGCGTGCTTCTGATTGCAGGCGGTGGGGTGACTGTGCTGGCCCTGATCCCTTGTGGAAAGTTGGTCGACAGACTTGGAACGGAGTATTTTCTACATGTTGGCTTTTTGCTAGCCGGAATTACGCTGTTTTTCTTCTCAATCGTTCGATCTATTCCGCTGGTGTTTGTATCCGTGGCGCTTATTGGTTTGGGATATGCGCTCATTTTGCCTGCATGGAACACCTTTCTTGCCCGATTGATTCCGGAAAGCGAGCGAGCAACGGTGTGGGGCTTTTTTTTAACACTTCAAGGCTCCGGCATGGTTATAGGCCCGCTCGTTTCAGGAGTGCTATGGGACCGTGTCGGACACACCGCTCCATTTATCATCAGTGGGGTCGTGATGCTGCTCATGTTTGGCTGCCACCTGGCTCTGGCGCGCAATCCACGCAGGAAGACTGTGGAGGCCTGAACAGCGCCTTGAAAAGCGGCGAGGGCTACTCTTTCGAGAAAGACATTCGGTACAGCGGCAGCAAATGCTCAAAGGTAGAACGCACTGCCTGTAATAATGCAGCCCCGTCGCTGGCAAGTGGATCTTCTCGGTCAATACGGATTCCACACATGACCTCCGCTTTTTTTACCTGTTGCAGCTTGCGGATGATCGTTTGAAAATCTTCATTATCCATATGTTGTTGTTCTGTGCCTTCCGGAGCCATATGATCCATGGACCAGTAAAAATGATCAGGCAGGTTAGAGCGCACATCGCTCAGATTGGCTTCGAGTGCCTGGGCAAATGTAGCTTTGTTAGGACTTTCATAAATAATTGCAAAAATAACGAATAGGTGGGAAGCGAACATACCTACCTCAAAATGCGGCAGCGCCTTGTACCCGCGCTTATTTGCCGCCCAGGCTACCCAAGTATCTTTGGGGGGATTGACTTTGCGTCGTGCATGCTTGGCGACGTGAACGTGCATGGGCTCTCCACATAAGTCCGTCAGAAATGGGGCTAATTCCTCGCCAATTGCCTCCAGCTTGGGCCGAACCTGCTGAATCAGCACTTCCATACGAGGCTCCAATCCCGGTATTTCGAAAACATCGAAGTCCTTTGCAGTAAATCCACTAAATGTCATTCCTTTTCCTCCTGTAACTGGGTTAAGCCATAACGAGTGGCGTAATATGTCCAATTATAGCATAATGCCGCCGGGCTTGGCCGACTTTAGACTAGGTTTGAAACAAGCATATAAGGCAAAAGTAGGATTGTTCGCTGTTACTCATAAAAATAGGTCAAATAACCAAGTACCCTTACATAAAATGAAGTATAAAATAGAGCAAGGGAAGATCAAGCGGGAAAGCCGCAGGCTTGCTGTAGCCGGACTTCTTGAATCGGACTTGAAAAAGGAGGGAATGCCGTGAACAAGGGCTGTGAGGTAGAATATTGCAATCTAGAGCTCCGGTTTAGCCGTCGGCATATCCATAATCTGATCAAGGATTTGATATCGGAAGGGTATTCGCTGTACTGGAGCGAGGATGAGTCGTACCTGGTTTTGTCGGTGAGAACCGGGCGTAAGCTGGTGAAGCTCCGTTTTCAACAGCTGCGCACAGGACACTACAAGTTGGCTGGAGATTATGTAATCCGCGATGCCAAGCTGGCTGAGTGGTTGGAGAAGCTGATTGGAAGCACCCGAGGTCATGCCATTGTCAAAAGAGTCAAGGATCATCATATTTTGGTAGAAAATATTTTGTTTGGTGAGGTCATTCGTCTGGTCGAGGTTACAGGCTTTAAGCAGCGTGTCATTTATCAGAAGGGGCCGGTGCTGTCCGCACAGGAAATGGAGGATATGTACGCTTCCAATGAAGGAGAAACCCGACTGCTGCTGCTTAAAATGGAAGTGGACGATGAATTGGAGAAGCTGTTTATAGCGATGACAGACGGAGATACGGCTAAAATCGGGAATTGCCATGAACGCCTGCAAACGCTATCCCACCAACTGCTGATGATGGAAGCGTAGTACATCTGAACACCTCATGTAAATGGGGTGTTTTGATCTGTGAATAGACAGGGGTTCACTTCTTACATCAAAAACGTTAAAATAGAAGTGCACGTGTTCCGATTCACATAAAGTGTAATGCGGTAAAGCGGCGATATAGAAGACAAAATATGTTGCAAAGGATGAGGAACCAGATGGCAAAACAGCAAATTGGTGTGATCGGCCTGGCGGTAATGGGTAAGAATTTAGCCCTTAACATTGAGAGCAGAGGCTTCACCGTCTCGGTTTTTAACCGCTCTCCAGAAAAAACGCACGATCTTATCAAAGAAGCAGAAGGTAAAAAACTGACGGGTACTTTCTCTATTGAAGAATTTGTGAACTCATTGGAATCCCCCCGTAAAATCCTGATCATGGTTCAAGCTGGTAAAGCAACAGATGCCACGATTGAACAGCTTGTGCCTCATCTGGACAAGGGCGACATTATTATAGACGGAGGCAATGCCTACTTCCCTGATACACAGCGCCGCAGCAAGGAGCTGGAGGAAAAAGGACTTCGCTTTATTGGTACAGGCGTATCCGGTGGTGAAGAAGGTGCCTTGAATGGTCCTGCTATCATGCCGGGTGGACAGGAAAGTGCCTATAAACTGGTAGAGCCGATTCTAACGGCAATCTCTGCTAAAGTGGAAGGCGACCCTTGCTGTACATATATCGGTCCTGACGGTGCTGGTCACTATGTAAAAATGGTGCATAACGGTATCGAATACGGCGACATGCAATTGATCGGTGAAGCGTATCACTTGTTGAAATCAGTCCTGAATGTGAATGCGGAAGAGCTTCATGAAATCTTCACGGAATGGAATAAAGGGGAACTGGACAGCTACCTGATCGAAATTACAGCTGACATTTTCTCCCAGTATGATGCTGAAACAGGCAAGCCAATGGTAGACGTTATCTTGGATGCTGCTGGTCAAAAAGGTACAGGTAAATGGACAAGCCAAAGCGCGCTCGATCTGGGTGTGCCATTGTCCATGATCACCGAATCCGTATTCTCCCGCTTCTTGTCTGCTATGAAAGACGAGCGCATTGCGGCAAGTAAAGTGCTGAGCGGTCCTAATGCTGAGTCCTTCAGCGGCGACAAAAAAGAATTTATCGAAAGTGTACGTAAAGCACTGTTTGCAAGTAAAATCGTGTCCTATGCTCAAGGTTTCGCTCAAATGCGTGCAGCTTCCGATGAATATGATTGGGATTTGAAATACGGAAAAATCGCTATGATCTTCCGCGGCGGTTGCATTATCCGCTCGCAATTCCTGCAAAACATCAAGGATGCATATGACCGCGATCCTGCCTTGAAAAACCTGTTGCTGGATTCTTACTTCAAAAATGTGGTTGAAACGTATCAAGATGCATGGCGTCAAGTGATTTCCGTGGCTGTATCCCAAGGTATTCCAGTGCCTGGCTTCTCCAGCGCGCTTGCATACTATGACAGCTACCGCACTGAGCGTTTGCCAGCAAATCTGCTGCAAGCACAACGTGACTACTTCGGTGCCCATACGTTCAAACGTGTGGACAAAGAAGGCGTATTCCATCATCAATGGTTCTAATGAACGGACGGATATGCATGAATAGCATTATGTAATACAACGGAAGCTTTCTTGCCCTATGGGTAGAAGAAGCTTCCGTTTTTTAATTTATAATTATGGATACGATTATGATGGCAGTAGAGGATTGTGTAATCTTTTGGCGCTATGGTATGATAGGGACAAAATATTTTAATGCATTACCGCGTCTAAGCTTTGAGTCAAAACAAAAAAGACGAGAAGGTTCCCGTCTCTTTTGTTAATCAGGTTTTCTATTGCTCCTGTGACCATTGCAGCATGCCGCCAGTCATGTTAGTACAGCCTTCATAACCTAGCTGCTGTAGATATTCGCAGGCTCGTTCACTGCGGTAACCGCTCCGGCAAATAAAGATAATTTCACCGGTGCGTTCAATTTCTTCAAGACGACCCGGAAGCTGTCCGAGCGGAATGTGCTTGGCACCTTCAATCATGCCTTCCGCTACTTCTTCCGCTTCGCGGACGTCGATTAATTGCAATTGCTCTCCTGCTTGCAGACGTGCGCGCAACTCAGAAGGTTCAATCAGGGCGATTTGCGTCATGGCCGGACCTCTTTTCTGATATATATTGGGTGCTACGTATGTTTTTGACGTGTACAAAATGTCACACACACTCTATGTATGATAGCTAAGCTATCTCTAGGCTGTCAATCGGCTTAATCCTAAAGGCAGATAAAGATTAATTAACCGACGGAATTCAACTTGGGGGACTTAGATTAATATTTCTTATTTTTTGGGTGGAGAAATGAATGCTACAACTTGTATAATTAACGTAAAATAGGATGGTTTGAACTGAAAAGGAGCATGTACATTATGGATGTTATCGTTAGACCTACCCCTTCCTTGCAAGGAGAGATTGGGGCCCTGTCCTCCAAAAACTACACTACTCGTTATCTGCTCACTGCGGCACTTGCTGAGGGACAAAGTACCATTTATTATCCAGCTCATAGTGAAGATAGTGATGCTATGCGTCGTTGTATCGCCGATCTGGGGGCAGTACTGGAAGAGGATGATGAAAAAATAGTGATTACAGGTTTTGGTAGCCATCCTCAAGCTGTGAAGGAATTGAATGTGGGAAACGCAGGAGCGGTGCTCCGTTTTTTGATGGGTATTGCATCTCTTTGTCCGGATGTTACATTTGTTAATACATATCCCGACTCATTGGGCAAGAGACCACATGATGATTTAATCGATGCATTGGGGCAACTGGGCGTGAAAGTAGATCATCGTGAAGGTAAGTTGCCAATTCGTATTCAGGGTGGTCAGGCGAAAGGCGGTAAAATTCAGGTGTCCGGCTCGGTTAGCTCACAATATTTGAGCGCCCTGCTATTCCTTACGCCTTTACTGGAGGAAGACAGTGAAATCGAAGTGCTGCATGATTTGAAATCTAAGGTGGTCATTGGGCAGACACTGGAGGTATTGCAAGAAGCTGGTATTATCATTCATGCAAGCGATGATTACATGTCTTTCCGTGTCCCGGGGCGGCAATCCTACCAGCCACGTACGTATACGGTACAGGGAGACTATCCAGGGAGTGCGGCGGTGCTGGCGGCGGCTGCAGTAACGAATTCCGATGTTACCATCCATCGTCTTAAAGAGCAAAGCAAACAGGGAGAACGCGCTATCGTAGATGTGCTGCGTATGATGGAAGTGCCACTGACACATGAGAACGATACCGTCGTTGTGAAGGGCAATGGCCGATTGAAAGCTGTTGAGTTTGACGGTGATGCTGCAACAGACGCTGTGCTTGCAATGGTGGCTGCGGCTGTATTTGCTGAAGGCACGTCCCGTTTTTATAACGTGGAGAATTTACGGTATAAGGAATGTGACCGCATTACCGATTATTTGAATGAGCTGACCAAGGCTGGTGCTCGGGTAGAAGAACGTCAAGCAGAAATTATCGTACATGGCAGACCGGAGGGTGTCGAAGGTGGCGTGGAAATTAACGCGCACTTTGATCACCGTGTTATTATGGCCTTGACGATTGTTGGTTTGCGCGCACAGAAGCCGTTAGTGATTAAGGATGCACATCATGTCGCCAAATCGTATCCGCAGTATTTTGACCATCTAACGACGCTTGGTGCTTCTGTAGAATGGGTAAAATAAAAACAAACGAAGATGCGAATAGGAGGGAACAGAATGGCTTTTGAAAATCCGTCAAGAGAAGAGATTAAAAGCATTTTGGAACAAGTAGGCAATATTGCGGTTGTTGGTTTGTCTGATAAATCGGACCGTACCTCATACATGGTTTCTTATGCCATGCAGAAGCGGGGATACCGGATTATTCCAGTTAACCCTGCGGCGGCAGGGCAAACGATTCTTGGGGAGACTTGTTATGCCAGTCTTGCTGAAGTACCTGACCCTGTGGAGCTGGTCAATGTATTCCGCCGCAGTGAATACTGTGCAGAGGTTGCGCGTGAAGCAGCTACTATTGGAGCTAAGATTTTGTGGCTTCAACAGGGAATTATAAGCCAGGAAGCCGCTGACATTGCGCAGGAGCATGGAATGACGGTTATTATGGATCGTTGCATTAAGGTCGAGGACTCAGTGACCCAAGCTGTACGTAAAGGATAAACATGGATCAGTGATCTGTGCTATACGCAGATGAATAAAAACCTTCTTCCCTTGCTTCACAGGGTTGAAGGTTTTTGGTGCGAAACGAGGAATATGGTACAGTATATTATACTTTCAGGAATCCATATAATGTATGTATGTCTTGATGATGAAATGCTCTAAACGGATTCATAGTGTTATCTGTTGTGATGATATAGTTTTTGACCTGTAGTAGCGTAAATAAATATTTTGGCAGATGGAATCATTGCTTTGACAAAAGTATTTATTCGGCTTACCATCAGGGATAGAAAGGAGAGGAATGCCATGAATTGGCTCGGATCCTTACAACAGCTCGGTCGTGCTGTCATGCTCCCGACGATGGTGCTACCAGCCGCTGCAATATTGCTAAGTCTCGGCAGCCTTCCTTGGTCCACATGGGGATTCCCTATGGTGTCTGATATGGCAAATGCGGCTGGACACGGGATTTTTTATTTTTTGCCATATTTATTTGCGGTTGGTGTTGCCCTGGGTATGTCGAATCAGGCAGGTCAGGCGGGACTGGCAGCATTGGCTGGTATGGCTATATACGATCAGGTCACATTGAGATTTGGAAACGGACTCATTCAACCGGCGACGCTCATTGGTATCATTTTGGGGGTCATTTCAGGGGTGGCCTATAATCGCTTCAAAAGCATCAAATTGCCCGAGGTGCTTCAATTTTTTGGAGGTACCCGATTTGTTCTGCTGCTTATTGGCCTCTTCTCGGCTGTGTTTGCAGGACTCATGCTAATTATTGCCCCACTCATACAGAGAGGGCTGCAATTTATAGTAGGTCTGGAATCAAGCTTGGGCGGCTTTGGACTGTTTATCTACGGTATTCTATACCGGTTGCTGGCGGCCTTTGGTCTGCACCATCTGCTTAATAATATTTTTTGGTTTCAACTGGGTACATATAAAACGCCGTCTGGCAACGTTGTACAGGGCGATTTACCCCGGTTTTTTGCTGGCGATCCGACAGCGGGCTATTTCATGTCCGGGTTGTTCCCCATTATGATGTTTGCCATCCCTGCCATTGCGCTGGCGATCATTCAGGAAGCGCGTGAAGATTTGAAGCCAAAGGTGCAAAAAACATTTTTGACAGCTGCGCTTGTTTGCTTTTTTACTGGAGTGTCGGAACAGATTGAGTTTGCCTTTTTGTTTGCTGCTCCTTATTTGTTCCTCGTTCATGCAGTTATGTCTGGGCTGGCCATGTGGCTTACCTTTGAGCTGGATATTCATCACGGATTTTCCTATTCGGCGGGTTTTATAGATTATGTCCTTAATTTTCATCTCTCACATAACGCCTGGTTGTTAATTCCAGTGGGGGTGGCGTACGGGCTTGTGTATTATGTACTGTTTCGATGGGCTATCCGGCGGTTCCGTATTCCAACTCCTGGGCGCGAGGAAGGTTCGGTTCTGGAGGATTGGGCCGGCAATATTCCTTATAGTGCTCCGCTTATTTTGGAAGCACTTGGCGGGAAGGAAAATATTGTGCAGGTAGAGGCCTGCATCACACGTTTGCGGCTGACCGTCCACAATGACAGGCTGATTGATACCGGAGCGATGAAGGCTTTGGGATCGGCCGGGCTTATCAATCTGGGTGGGGGTAATTTGCAGGTTGTATTCGGAACGTATTCAGAACTGATTCGTGAGGAAATCGCGAAGCTGATGGAGCGTGATCTCCCTCAAATTTTGTTCAACGCTCCTGTACATGGAAAAATGCTACCGATTCATGAAGTGCCTGACAAAATTTTTGCGACGAAGCTGGTCGGGGACGGTGTTGCTTTTGTTCCCGAACGTGGTGAACTTGTGTCTCCAGTGTATGGTACTGTGATGCACTTGTATCCGACCATGCACGCTTTAGGCATCTCCACACGAGAGGGACTTGAGGTTCTGCTTCACATAGGGATTGATACTTCACAGCTAAAAGGGAATTTTACTGCTATGGTAGAAGCAGGCGATACGGTGGAACCGGGGCAATTGCTGATCAAATTTGATTTGCAGGCGCTGCGAGAGCAAGCTCCATCGCTGGTGACTCCTATGGTCATCACGAATCCAGATCGCGTCAAGTCGTGGAGCTTTGCTCCGTTTAAAACAGTGAAAAAAGGTCAGGCCTCGGTAATGTCCGTTGTGCTGCATGACAGGAATGTTGGAGGGGTAGAAACATGATAGAAGGCATCGGCGCCGCAGCAGGTGTGGCAATCGGGAAGGCATTTGTCCTGCCGAGCTGGGAGTGGGATTTACCTGATCAAAAAATGGATGCGGTAGATCTTGCAAAGGAATTTGAACGTTTGTATGAAGGGATACGCACATCCAAAAGTGAAATCCAGTTTATTAAGGATGAGTTTCGAGAGATGGTGGGGCCAGAAGAATCCAGCATTTTTGATGCTCATCTTGCGATATTGGAAGATCCGGAATTCATGAATGAAATTCGTGGAATTATTGAGCGTCAGTACAAGGCGGCCGAGGTGGCCGTGAAGGAAGCCATTGATCATTTTGTGACAATGTTTGATTTACTGGACGATGAATATATGAAGGAGCGGGCAATCGATATCAAAGATGTGGGGAACCGGCTGCTCAAGCATTTGCTAGGTGCACCGGAGGTGACTCTTCCCAAGGACACACAGCCCTATATTCTGGTAGCCAAGGAGCTCTCACCCTCCCAATCGGCACACTTGAATCCTAGCTATGTTTTAGGGATTGTAACTATGAATGGTGGTAAAACTTCGCATTCTGCGATCATGGCCCGTGCACTTGGTATTCCACTTGTTTCAGGACTAGAGAGCAATCTGAATTTGCCCGTTCAAACGGGAGACATGATGGTTGTGGACGGAGACCTGGGCAAAGTTTATGTGAATCCGGAAAAAACGGTAACTGATCATTATAAAATTTTGCGCGACGAGCAGCGACGCAGAAAAGAGCAGCTTCAGGTACTTGCTTCTGTAGATGCCGTGACCAAGGATGGAACCACTCTGAGGCTGGCGGCCAATATTAGTTCGATTAAAGAGCTGGAGGCAGCTTTGAAGCATGGCGCTCAAGGTGTAGGACTGTTCCGCACGGAATTTTTATACATGGATCGCAAATCTGCTCCAGATGAAGAGGAACAGTATGAAGTATATCGGCTGATAGCGGAAAAGGCAGGAAACCACTCCGTAGTCATCCGTACATTGGATATCGGTGGAGATAAGCCGTTGGACTATCTTCAACTACCAGAGGAAGAAAATCCTTTTCTAGGTTACCGTGCTATACGGATCAGTCTGGATTGGAAGGAATTATTTAAAACCCAGTTGACTGCAATTTTGCGAGCCAGTGCAATGGGAAATATCAAGGTAATGTATCCGATGATTTCATCCGTGGAGGAGGTTCGCCAGGCAGATGCTCTTTTGAAGGAGGCTATGGCGGATTTGGATGCAAGAGGGCTTGCCTATAATCCGAATATTCAGCGAGGAATTATGATTGAGGTACCGGCTGCGGCGATGATCGCTGATCTATTGGCAGCTGAAACAGATTTTTTTAGTATCGGAACGAATGATCTGGTTCAGTATGTGCTGGCTGTAGACCGTATGAATGAGCAGATTGCACATATGTACCATCCATACCATCCAGCTGTACTTCGAATGCTGCGCATGACTGCACAAGCGGCACATCAAGCAGGAATTGATGTGAGTGTATGTGGTGAGATGGCTGGAGATGAACGGTCCGTTCCTCTTTGGCTGGAATTGGGGATACATCAACTCAGCATGTCTCCCCAATCTTTATTGCGGGTCAAGCATCGTGTGCTGAATACGACTGCATCTGAGGCAACGATAGTCGCTCAGGTTTGCTTTGGCATGTCCACTGGTGCAGCGATCGAAGACAAGCTCACCGCAGCTAATGTCAGCTGCACTCCGGCCGGGCCAGGACGGCAGTAATATGTAATGTCCGTATACATCTTCAGAAGAAGCCGAACTCCGTACTGTTAGGTTTGTCGTAGCAAACCTTAATGGCGTAGCATGGTTTAGATGAAAAAGAACCTTCAACACCACTTTATTCATGGTTTTGAAGGTTCTTTTTTTCATCTTGTTGACAACCTCTTGTGATTATGGAAAATTCATGATTAGCAATTATCCTGATTCCATTAGATTGGGTTATTCAAGTCCTGAGTGTCAGGACTTATTCTCTTATTTCCGGGTGTTATCTGCTAACAAATCGCAGAATGCTTTTCCGTAAGGTGGAAGATCAGGCGGCCGACGAGCAGATACAATATGTCCATCCGTTACAACTGCCTCATCCTTCCAAATAGCTCCTGCATTCTCCATATCATCACGAATACCTGGTGTGGAGGTTACCGTAACACCATCCAAAATTTTAGCAGAGATCAGTACCCAGCCTGCATGGCAGATTTGTCCAATCGGCTTATGAGCAGCATGAAACTCCTGTACGAGTTGAATTACTTTGGGATAGCGGCGCAGTTTATCAGGTGCCCAACCGCCAGGGACGAGAATCCCGTCATAATCACTGCTATTCAGTTCCTCAAAGGCATATTCCGCTTCAGCAGGTACGCCATATTTTCCAATATATTTTTTACCCTTTTCCGCACCGGCTAAATGCACTTCTGCGCCTTCTTCACGAACACGGTAAATCGGATACCACAGCTCCAGATCCTCGAATTCCTCATCCACTAGGGCGATAATCTTTTTTCCAGCAAGTCTTGACATCCAACCATCCTTTCGTGCGTCACATGATGACACCTCTGTTTTGTAATCTGTACTTTTACATCTTAAGAAAAAGAACGCCCGAAGTCCATTCCTTCGCAGATTCTTATGTTAGTAGTCTGCTCTTTGACAGCAATTGTCGTCATTTTCTGACCCGCCAAAGCTTTGGTAATTTGTTCATAGCTGCAATCTGTGGAAGGATTTGAGGTCCCAAAGTCGAAATAAAACAAGGTATGATAGATTTAATGGAGTTAACAAATATTTATTAGACTAGTAGATAGGTATATTTGGATTCTGACGAGGTCCTCGTATAGTTTGATCCTACGTAATGGGGTGGTTATATGCATAAGCAATGTCAATGTGGCAAACCGATGGGGCTGGAACTGCGAAAGGTAATCTATGCGGGCAAGGTTGAAATTTTGCACGTCCCTGTATTCTCATGCTCGTCATGCTTTTCCAGTGAGGTTTTGCAGCATGTGACGAAAGACATTAAGACACTATTACAAAGTCTAGGGAGCAAACCTACAGCACGGAGAATATCTTTTGCTCGCAACAATGAACTGGCAGAAATCATTCGCAAGCTTGTACTGGAGGAAGCGGACAATCCCAATGTGGATTGGCAATCTGCTTTGGAGGAGCGGATGGAGCTTCGAATTAATCTCTTATTGGATCTTTATCGCTATGCGAGAAGTCTGGGAGACGAAGATTGGATGAATGATGTAGAGAGAAAATTGGTTCAATTATCCGGTTTTACCAGTAAATCGGTATTTACGAATACAAAAAACTAAAAAATATGAAAATTTTCATGGTCACCATTGGATTTTACATGTTCTTTTTGTTACGATGAGAATAGGCCATACGACAAGACACAGAAAGGAATGTATATCCAATGGCGACGATGACAAAAATGACTACTGTTCAACAATTAAATACGGCTCTGGAAGCGTCATCAGACAAGCCGTTGCTTCTCTTTAAACATAGCACACGTTGTCCGATAAGTGCAGGCGCATATCAGGAAGTGGAGTCCTATTTGCATGGCGCTCCCAACGAAAATATTGAATACGGTATCATTTATGTAGTAGAAGATCGGCCGGTGTCCAATGAAACCGCGGACAGGCTTCAGGTGAAGCATGAATCCCCGCAGGCCATTTTAATCAAGGACGGAGAGGCTGTTTGGCATACATCCCATTCGAATATTACAGCCCGTGCACTCCACGATCATCTCACATAGATAAATGTGTGCTGTCGTTGCATAAAGTAGTATTTTGTCGTATCATGGTTCTAATTAGTTGATCTAGGATTCGGTTGAAAATTTATTGGCAATGGAGAGAAGGAATGTGACGGTAACGATCTATGATGTAGCTCGCGAAGCTGGTGTCTCAATGGCCACAGTGTCCCGCGTAGTTAACAATAATCCTAATGTGAAACCTCAGACCCGCAAGAAAGTGTACGAAGCGATTGAACAATTGGGATATCGTCCAAATGCGGTCGCTAGAGGTCTGGCCAGCAAGAAGACAACGACCGTCGGCGTGGTTATACCGGATATATCGAACTCAATTTTTGCAGAAATTGCGCGCGGTATTGAAGATATAGCGAATATGTATCACTATAATATTATTTTGTGTAATGCCGACAAGCGAAAAGAAAAAGAGATTCGTGTCATCAACACATTGCTTGAAAAGCAAGTGGATGGTCTTCTGTTCATGGGTGGTACAGTAACGGACGAGCATATTCAGGCGTTCCATACAGCTGCGGTCCCTATTGTTCTATGTGCAACGAGTGATGAAAAAGGAAGCTATCCTTCGGTCGATATCGACCATGAAGCCGCTGCTTATGATGCAGTAAACACGTTGATCCGCCATGGACACCGTCAAATCGCAATGATCAGTGGTACTCTTCAAGACCCTGCAAACGGCTATGCACGTTTCCAAGGTTACAAGAGAGCACTGGAAACAGCCGGAATTGATTATCAGGAGGATCTCGTGCGAATCGGGAACTACCGTTATGAATCCGGTGTCGAGGCAATGAAATATTTTCTCGGCCTAAAGAAGAAGCCAAGTGCGATTTTTGCTGCTACGGATGAGATGGCAATTGGTGCGATCCACAGTATTCAGGATGAGGGATTGAAAGTTCCTGATGATTTTTCGGTAATCAGTGTCGACAATATTCGTATGGCCTCTATGGTTCGTCCTCAGCTGACAACCGTCGCGCAACCGATGTACGATTTGGGTGCGGTAGCGATGCGTTTGCTGACCAAGCTGATGAAAAAGGAAAACGTGGAGAACCCTCGCGTTATTTTGCCGCATGAAACTATTTTGCGGTTGTCAGTTAATTATTTAGACTAGACGCAGTGCTGAATAGGATATACCTTCGATGAAAGCTCCTTTGATGGAGCTTTTTTCGCGGATATAAAGCTTCTTATGGACATCATCATCAAACCAAGAATAGAGGGATGCGTAATGAGCCGACTTTACGGATTAATGGGTGCTATGGATGAAGAAATTGAATTGCTGCTGGCAGCGATGACGGAAGCAAGCAAGACGGTCAAGGCTGGAATCACGTACACTACAGGAATCATTCACGGGCAAAGAGTCGTTGTCTGCAAATCCGGTGTAGGCAAGGTTAATGCTGCGGTAACAACACAAATCCTGATTGATCATTTTGGTGTAGAACAGATTATATTTACGGGAGTGGCAGGGGCCGTTCATCCCGATTTAAACATTGGGGATATTGTCATCTCATCAACATGTATGCAGCATGATATGGATGTAACGCCTTTGGGTTATGCCAGAGGGGTCATTCCTTATCAGGACACCTCAGAGTTTGTGGCTGATCCCGAGCTTGTAAGTCTAGCTGAGCAAGCCTGCAAATCATTTGGCGATCGTTATATTGTCGGCAAGGTACTTTCTGGCGATCAATTTGTTGCAAGTCGTGAGTTAGTGACTGCATTGCATCAGGAAATGGACGGTGCTTGTACCGAAATGGAAGGTGCAGCTGTGGCTCAGACAGCTCATATGAACGCTGTGCCTTATGTTGTCCTACGGTCTATGTCGGATAAGGCTGATGGATCGGCTCACGTTAATTATGCTGAATTTACGGTAGAAGCTTCACATCGTTCGCATCGTATTGTGGAGTTCATGCTCAAGCATTTGGGCTAATGGTATAATTTTTTAATACATGAATCTTCGGACAAACCGGATATGATCAAACTGCTCCTGTGATGCAAGGGGCACATCCTTTCCCATTCGTACCATCAGACAGTTAGCAGGATGTGAGCATATTTCAGGATCATCCGTGGCGTACCAGACCATATCTACAGTTTTCATCAGACGTTCCATCATGCGGCGGTATTCCCATACGGAAAGACCGCTGCCTTTTAAATCCCAATGCCAATAGTATTCGGTCGTAAAAATAATATAAGATTCAAGCTGGCCGTCCTCAAAGGCAATCCGAATCATTCGGCTACCCAGGCCCAGACCACGATAGTCATCGGCTACCTCAACAGCTCCAAGTTCCAGTAAATCCTTCATGCCAGCTTCCGACCAGCGCTCCATCTCATCTGGGTAATGAAAAGTAACATATCCCAGGAGAGTTTCCCCGTTGTGGGCAATGATAATTCTGCCTTCTGGCAGTTCCGAAATATCCACTAATGCATCGAACTGTTCCTTTGGTTTGCGAAAGGCATCTAATTGCTTGTGCATTTGAAATGAACGCAGTTGATCCGCGGATACGGGGCCTTCTACATAGATTGTTTGTCCGTTATGATCCAGCGTATCCAAGTGGTACAGTTTTAAATGCTGCATGCGTACGCCCTCCTTGTTCGCCATAAGCTCGTTCCTCATATCCCCTACTTATAGCAAAAAAACAATTAAATGAAAAGGATGGTCGTCACATCCTGACCTATGATATACTGTTTTAGACATAAAATGTTCACAATTTAAATCAATCAGTAAACCAAAGGACTTCATCTGCTTTATTGATTTTGTAAGCGTTATCTTGTTCTGTGTGATTCTCATTAATCTATTGTGAGGAGGCTGAACGTATGAAGTTTGAAGAACTCCAGACTGTAGTTCCCACATCCAACATGGGCCCGTATGAACAAGCTTACAACAACTTTCAGTGGGAAGATGCAGAGCGTCATTTTACGTGGTATGAAACAGGCAAGGTAAATATGGCACATGAAGCCATTGATCGACATGTACAGGAAGGACGAGGGGAGAAAGCGGCACTATTGTATTGTGACGCAAACCGTCATGAAACCTACACCTTCTCTCAGCTTCGTGCTAGCTCTAACAGGTTCGGAAATGTGCTTCGCAAATACGGTATTGGTAAAGGGGAGCGGGTGTTTATTTTCATGCCGCGTTCACCCGAGCTGGTTATTAGTTTACTTGGTGTTCTAAAGGTAGGGGCTGTTGTCGGTCCATTGTTTGAGGCGTTTATGGAAACTGCGGTTAAGGATCGATTGGAGGATAGTGGGGCAGCAGCATTAGTGACCACACCTGCGCTTCTGTCACGGGTAAAACGTGAGGAGCTTCCTGAGCTGCGACATATTTTTGTGGTTGGTGATATGGATGAACGAGAGCAGGGAATTATCGATTTTGAGACAGAAATGCTCACATCCTCAGAGGAACTTGAGCCAGAATGGTTGAATCGTGAAGATGGATTAATTATTCACTATACATCAGGCTCAACAGGCAAGCCCAAAGGCGTGTATCATGTGCAAAATGCAATGATTCAGCATTACTATACTGGGAAAATGGTGCTGGATTTGCGGGAAGATGATGTGTATTGGTGTACTGCTGATCCTGGCTGGGTCACGGGAACATCATACGGTATTTTTGCTCCATGGCTAAATGGAGCGACGAATGTCATTCGTGGGGGGCGTTTCAGCCCGGAAGACTGGTACCGCACGATTGAGCGTCACGAAGTGACCATATGGTATAGTGCTCCTACAGCGTTTCGGATGCTGATGAGCGCAGGGGAGCAGATTGTTTCCAAATATGATCTTAGCAGTCTGCGGCATGTTTTATCCGTTGGGGAACCGCTGAATCCAGAAGTGGTGCGATGGGGATGGCAAGTGTATACACAACGCATTCATGATACTTGGTGGATGACGGAAACAGGAGCACAGTTGATCTGTAATTACCCTGAGCTGCCGATCAAGCCGGGTTCGATGGGAAAGCCACTCCCAGGTATCCAGGCTGCTATTTTGGACGACAGAGGGCAGGTGTTGCCTCCTAACCGGATGGGCCACTTGGCGATCCGTACACCATGGCCATCCATGATGAATCGTATATGGAACAATCCGAACAAGTTTCAGGAATATTTCCGCTTTCCTGGTTGGTATGTATCGGGTGATTCAGCTTACATGGATGAGGACGGATATTTCTGGTTTCAGGGTAGGATTGATGATGTCATTAACTCCTCCGGGGAGCGCATCGGCCCTTTTGAGGTGGAGAGCAAGCTTCTGGAGCATCCTGCTGTAGCGGAAGCAGGAGTCATTGGAAAACCAGATACCGTGCGGGGAGAGATTATCAAAGCTTTTGTTGCACTGCGTGAAGGCTATGCACCGTCTGAAGCTTTAAAGCAGGACATCTATCGCTTCGTTAAGGAAGGGCTGTCTGCTCATGCTGCTCCACGCGAAATTGAGTTTAAGGAAAAGTTACCCAAAACCCGTTCCGGTAAAATTATGAGACGCGTGTTGAAAGCCTGGGAGCTTAACCTTCCTACAGGTGACTTATCCACCATAGAGGATTGAAGTGCTCTGCATATTAGAATTAAAAAAGGGAGTCTCCAAAGCCTTAATGGCTAAGGGGACTCCCTTTTTGTTAGGGTGAATCTCATCTTCACCCAACCTATCACTTTCTGCTTTTGTCTTCAGTTATGGACGGACGGCTCCGGAAGGAGCCGATTCCCCCATGGCATTCATGGAAGTGACACGAAACCAGCCTTTTGGCTTTTTCCCCGACTTATATTCAAAGCTGGTAGATGCGGTAGAGCCTATGTTTGTAAAAGGCTCCGCACCGTTTTCGCTGTAATACACGTTATAGCCTGTAATAGCGTCCCCAGACTTACCTGCGCTCCATTGGAGCGCTACGGATGAGCCAGCGGCTTTAGCTTGAGGCTGTCCAGGGGCAGTAGGAACCTCTGTAGGCTGCGCACCTGTTCCACCTCCCTCGCCCGGAACGTTTGGAGACTCAGAATCTGCAGGTGGCACCACAGGTGCTGCGCTTGCTTTCGTGCTTGGCCCGGACTCATGACCGCCCACATCAACGGCAGTCACGTAGTAGCTGGAGCTGCTGCCTCCAGGGCTGTCAGAAAACACCTTGGAGCCGTCAGCCATAACGACCTTGCCAAGCCGTTGGAAGCTACCCCCATCTGTAGAACGATACAGACGGTATCCTACGACGTCGCTGTTTCCGCTTGGGCTAAAGCTGATTATGGCTTTACCGTCACTATAGCTTACGTTGACGCTAGATGGAGCGTTAGGGGCTGCTCCATCGTCCTTGCGTGGATCAATCTGAGTAGGAGCTTCCTTATCTGCATCCTGAGGCAGATAATAGGACAACGAGTTATGTCGTCTCATCACCTTAAAGGCTTGCTGAAGCTCTTTAATCAATTCTGAGATTGACTTTTCCCGTTTCCTAACGGTCCGTTCATATAACATATCATCCGGTGTACCATCGCGTGGAATATAATTTACACCTTGGTAGGTAATATATTTCGCACGGCTCACACCATTTTCACTGTTTTTAGGTGGATACTTACTGTTATAAATGTCCGAACCATACGCGGATGCTGTACGGCTTACAATGCCGTCAGGTCTCTTGAAGCTGTCCGTTTGGAACAGCTGAGCATCCTTAGCTGTTACTTCATTCATGATTAGGGCCCATAAGCGGCGAGCCCGCTCTTTTTGGACTTTCGTTTCAAGCTTATTGACAGGTTGCTTGTAACCAACCCATACACCCAGTGTGACGTCAGGCGTAAAGCCCTCGAACCAAACATCAGTGTAGGATTGCGTAGTGCCTGTCTTGCCGGCAATCGGAATCTTACCGGATTGATCAAAGTTCCGCTTCACCAGTCTGCCTGTGCCTTCCGACACGGCTGTACGCAACATATCTGTCATCAGGTAGGCGGTTTGCGGTGAGAAGGCCTGCACAGGATTAGGCTGATGCTTATATACAATATTGCCTTGCGAATCCACAATCTTTTCGATCATATAGGCATCATTAAACACACCGCCATTTGGAATGGCTCCATATGCATTCGTGAGTTCCTCGACGGTCACCCCGTGGGCTAAGCCGCCAAGTACACCCGTTTGGGCGTTGTTATCACTAGATTCCAAGGTGGTGATACCCAGTTTTTTAGCAAAAGCCCAAGCATTGCTAATCCCTACTTTTTCGTTAAACAGCTTGAGTGCTATCGTATTTAGCGATTGATTCAGTGCATAACGCGCCGTGACCAATCCTTGATAGCGGTTGTTAGAATTTTTCGGAATGTGATATCCATTACTGCCATCTTTCAAAATAATAGGGGCATCATCCACGATACTACCAGGCTGCACAAGACCGCTGTCCAATGCAGGGAGATAGGCAGCAATCGGTTTCATTGCCGAACCCGGCTGACGTACCATCTGGGTGGCATAATTCATCTGCTCCTTTTGGAAGTCCCGACCTTCCATCATTCCAAGAATGGCGCCTGTTTTATGCTGAATCAGAATAGCCGCTGCTTGTTCGTCACCCTTGGTTTTACTAGTGGCAGAGAAGTTGTTTTTATTTTCTGCAATTTGACGCATAGATTTGTATACGCTCTTATCAATGGTGGTGTACACCATATAACCGCCTGTGCGAAGCTGCTGTTCGGCTTCTTTGAGTAAATCGTTATCATCCTTTGTCTTGGTATCTGCACTGGCATTAGCTGCTTGACCCGGATTGGTGACAGACATGAGTGCCTGCGCAGCTTGTCGTTCTGTTTCCATCATAAGGTATGGATAGGTGTTATAAGCTTTAACAGTGCGTGGTGCGAGAGATTTTTTGATATCAAAAGCCATCGCTTCATCATACTGTGCTTTATTGATTTTGTTCTCCTCCAGCATTCGACTGAGTACCAGGTGCTGGCGGTTGATGGCTCTTTTAAAGCCAGCTTCATTAAACTCACCCTTACCGTTGAAAGCAGAATAAGAAGAAGGAAGCTGTGGCAAACCTGCTAGATAGGCAGCCTGGGCTATATTAAGCTCGTTCAGATCATTCTCATTAAAGATACCTTTGGCCGCTGCTTTAATGCCAAAGACGTTGTAACCGCTTGAACCATTACCAAAAGGTACTTTATTGAGATAGGCCGTAATAATTTGTTGCTTGCTTAGGAAGCGCTCAAGGCGCAGAGAAAGCAAAATTTCTTTGACCTTGCGGTCATCCGTGCGATCGAGATTTAGAAAGACACGACGTGCAAGCTGCTGGGTGAGGGTACTACCCCCGGTTTGTACGGATTCATGCAGCGCCTTTTGCTTCACAGCACGCAGCGTTCCCGACAGATCGACACCTTTATGCTCGTAAAAATGATTATCTTCAATGGCAATGACTGCGTCAATGACGAGTTGTGGAATCTCCTTAAACGTGACAGGTCTTCGATCTTCTTCTGTCCGAAGTTGTCCGATGGGAGAGCCATCATTGAAATAAGCGAAGCCTGTGATTGCATTCTTATCTACTTCCTGTAGGATCATGGATCTGGAACGCACGGGTTCGCTTTTTACAATAGAAGCAACATAGCCGGCGGCGGCTCCTCCTGCAAATAGTGCCCCCATAAAACCGATGATGACGACCCACTTTATGACACGGCCGAGCCTTCGCATGGTTGTCCGCAAGCGGGAAGGCTTTGGCTCTGATACATTGTTTTTTTCTTCAACCATTAAGTCTTCCTCCTTTATAACAGCCATTATTATAGCATAAAATTACAAAATGAACCCATATGCTAAAAAGCCTGTCTTTTGGTGTCGTTGACTACATAAAAGCAGTGTGTTATAAATAGGTCAAAGTAAATATCGTGAAAAGCAGAGAAAGACTTCAGTAGAAGGCGGATTCACGTTGTACAGAGAGCCGATGGGTGGTGTGAATCGGTAGCGTCCCTCCTTTGAATTACCGTCTGGAGCTGTCTGGATGAATGGAAAGCATTTGCAGATTTGCGAAGCTGCCATAGTAATCCAGTACCGGGTGTAGGCCCGTTATAGGAATGAAGTGAAAGAAATGTCTGTCTTTGACATGCGTTTCTTTAATTAGGGTGGTAACGCGAGCAGCTCCTTCTCGTCCCTTGGGATGAAAGGGGCTTTTTGGTTTGTTTAATATGTTATATTTTGGATGAAAAATAGGAGGTATACAGGATGAAGTGGGAAGAATTGAAGCCGGAGCAACAGGTAGAGGTCGAGCGACAGCTAGAGGTGATACGTCGTGGAGTAGCGGAAATTGTACCGGAGGATGAGCTGAAGCGTAAGGTTATTAAATCGGTCGTTAGCGGCGAGCCACTCAAAATTAAGCTGGGTCTAGATCCGTCTGCGCCCGACATTCACATCGGACATACGGTTGTTATGCACAAACTGCGCCAGTTCCAGGAATTAGGCCATCAAGTGCACCTGATTATCGGAGATTTTACAGGCAGAATTGGTGATCCGACAGGTAAATCGGAAACTCGTAAGCAACTGACTGAGGAAGATGTACAGCGTAATGCACAAACGTACAAGGAACAAATTTTTAAAATTCTCGATCCTGAAAAAACAAAGGTATTCTACAATTCCGAATGGTTAGGGCCAATGTCTTTTGCTGATGTAGTCACCCTGTCGGCCAAAGTAACGGTTGCCCGTATGTTGGAACGGGATGATTTTACAAAAAGGTACCAAAACGGATTGCCGATCAGCATCCATGAGTTCTTTTACCCGCTGATGCAAGGCATGGATTCCGTGGCTCTCCAAAGCGATATTGAATTGGGGGGGACGGATCAGAAGTTTAATCTGCTAATGGGCAGAACCCTGCAAAAAGAATACGGAGTTGAGCCGCAGGCTACGATTACATTACCATTGCTTGAAGGGCTGGATGGCGTCCAGAAGATGAGCAAAAGTTTGGGGAACTACATTGGTGTTGATGAGGAGCCGAACGAAATATACGGGAAGTCCATGTCCGTTCCTGACGAGCTGATGCTGAAATATTTTGAGCTTGCAACGGATATCAACAACGAGGAGCTGGCAGAGCTGGCGAAAGGTGTTAAGGACGGCTCAGTGCATCCACGTGATGCCAAAATGAAGCTGGCTGGAACGTTAGTGCGCATGTACCATGGTGAAGAAGCAGAGGAAGCAGCGAAGCAGCATTTTGTGACCGTATTCCAGCAACGTGCGCTGCCTGACGATATTGAAGAGTTCACCTTGACGGCTGATCAGCTAGAAGAAGGTGGCATTCGTGTGATCCAGTTGCTGACTCATCTGGGCTTTGCAGCATCTAACGGTGAAGCCAAGCGCAGTATTCAGCAGGGTTCGGTCAAAATTAACGAAGAGAAATGGACCGATGTCAACGAAGCATACACGCCGAAGGAAGGCGACATTGTGCAGGTAGGTAAACGGAAATTTGCTAAAATCAAGCTTGGATAATGAAAATATATTCAAAAGCAGCGCTGAGATTGTATCGATCTCAGCGCTGCTTTTTTATTTCTGCAAAGTGAAAAGTCATGGTAAACTTAGCACAAATAATCAAACATGTAGGTAAAGAGTTATACATAATGAAAACGTGGGTTGCACAATTTGGGTGTAGGATCGATAACCAAAACAATTACAAGTGCGGGGAAGGATTATATGGACTACTTTAAACGAATTCAGTGTGCGATTGAGTTTATTGAATTGAATCTCCGGGAGGATCTAAAAATTGCCGATATTGCTTCACAGGCATGCTTTTCAGCTTTTCATTTCCAGCGGGTTTTTCAGGCCATTTCGGGTTTTACGGTTCAACAATATATAAGAAGGAGAAGATTGTCCGAGGCGGCTGAACAGCTAAAACAATCCAATCAAAAAGTGTTGGACGTTGCTATTGAGTATCAGTACAACTCACAAGAGGCTTTTACCCGCGCTTTTGAAAAGAATTTTGGGATCACCCCTGGGAAGTATCGTAACGGTGATATTGAGCTTCCTGGGCAAAGTAAAATCAATTTTCTGGACTACCAAAAAAATACGATGGGGGATTTGGATGTGAATAAGCCGGTGATATTGCAGCTCGAAACGGTCAAAATTGTAGGATATGAATATAAAACAAACCTGAATAATGAGCAGCACTATAAAGAAATCCCAGGATTTTATGGACACTTTGGAGCAAATGAATATTTTATGTGTATCCCGAACAAAATTGCACCGGGAATGTCATATGGGGTTGCCTGTCGATTTGAAGACAACGGTGCATTTTCATTTGTGGTGGGCGAGGCAGTTGAAAAAGAGTCAAAAGAACTGGCAGAGGGTTTCATATATATTGAGATTCCAGCAGGGAAGTATGCTGAGTTTGACGCTTCGGGTTCAGATGGACGGGTTCAGAATATACGAGACTTTATCTATGGCACATGGCTTCCTAATTCTAATTTTGAACGGAGGGAGGGGCCTGATTTTGAAATTACGGACGTGATGAATTCCTGCTATCCAGATCATTTGAGTATGAAGGTATACATCCCCATTGAATAAAACCCTCAGGCTCGATGCATAGAGAATATAAAAAAGCACCCGAATAAATTCGGGTGCTTTTTGGTGCTAATGCAAGGATTAGCGGTTGTAGAATTCGACGATTTGTTTTTCATCGATATCTTGGGACAATTCGCCACGCTCAGGCAAACGAATGAATTTACCTTCCAGAGCTGCGTCATTGTACTCCAGGTAAGCTGCCAAGTGGTTGCGGTTTTCCAAAGCTTCTTTGATGGAAGACAGGGAACGACTTCTTTCACGAAGACCGATCACGTCGCCAGGGCTTACTTGGTAAGAAGCGATGTCAACTTTTTTACCGTTCACAGTAACGTGACCGTGAGCTACCAATTGACGTGCGCCTGCACGGGAATTAGCAAAGCCAAGACGGAATACAAGGTTGTCCAGACGGCTTTCCAGCAAGAACATAAAGTTTTCACCAGCGATACCGTGCATGTGTTGAGCTTTGTTGAACAGGGTACGGAATTGTTTTTCACCCAAGCCGTACATGTGACGCAGCTTTTGTTTCTCTTGAAGCTGCATACCGTAGTTGCTGATTTTTCTCCGTTGGTTTGCACCATGTTGTCCCGGAGGGAAAGGGCGTTTCAATTCTTTACCTGTGCCGCTCAGAGAAATACCGAGACGACGGCTCAATTTAAATTTAGGACCAGTGTAACGTGCCATTATAGAGTTAACTCCTTCATAATTAAAATTTGAGTTGGGGCTCTCTTTGCGCTCCAATTTGTTCGGCGCTACCTATTAAGGTAAGACGCACTACTGACAGAAAAGTTCAGCCGCTGTCCTGTCAGCAACAAAAAAGATGAGGGTGACACAAACTGTTACGCCCAAAATTTAAGATCCGCACAGTAGATAGTTCTGCCGTACAGTCTTTTTCAATAATATATACTATATGTAAGAGTAGGTCAATGTCAAGAAGAGAAAAAGAATGAAAACGTCAAAATTTGTCGATAGGGCTTTAGAACTAAAAAAGTGGGACGAATTTCTGAAAAATGGATGCAAATTTCTAAAGTTGAGAGTAAAATAGATCATATTATGAGCTATAGTGGTGTATAGCCGCTGTCTTGGTACAGCTAACTTTGCTGTGAAGGAGCGCCTTAATATGTCGGAATTTTCAACAACGGATCAGCAAATGCTTGACAGTAAAACAGTCCAGGCTAGCGGTGCTCCGCTGTTTGATGATAAAGGATATACGTCTTTTGCCTGGCTCCAGAACATGGATATGACACCCTATGATTTCCCCTATATTAATCAGCTTCTTGTCCAAGGATATCGGAGTTGGTTACAGCAGAGCAATGGTATATCCTGGATTAACGAAGAGTATACTGCTGTTTTTAATTTTATAGGTGTTCGTGTTGCTGGTAGGGAAGAAGATGATGACGAGGATTTGGATTTGGTCGAACGTTGTTGCATATCTAGAGAGATGGAAGTGAGCCAGCGCAAACTTCGTGATGGAAGCCTTGCGTTTGTGTATATGGTTCCCATACTATGTCGTAATTATAAGAGGGAGCCCTTTGCCGCTCTTCGTTTTACACGGCCTGCTCAACATTCTGTCTCAAATCAGGACACATTATTAGTAGCTGCTTTACATTTTAAATCCTGCTTTTACTCGAAGTTTGAGTACATATTTATGGAAGATATCCTTGGGATGCAGAATCGAAGCGATCGTGAAGGTAGACGCCGTTCTATTTTATTTCAGATTGTAAAACGGATGCATGACAAAATTGACGTGGAAGGCGTGCTGGATGAGGTATTCGGGAGCATCGCCTATTTGTTTCCCCATGTAGATATCATCTTGTACATGAGTCAGGATCGACACAGTCGCAATCCGCAGGTCAAACCTTTGCTGCTGCATGAACGGGATGAAGATGTATGCGTCCGTGCATTTATGAAAGGGCAAATGGCTGTGAACGAGCCTGTCGGTACACAAGATGAAATAACTGAAATCGCCATCCCATTACGTGGCAAGCAGGGTGTATACGGTGTTTTCCATATGATTCTTCCATCGGGTGCGGATAGTATGAAAAAAGTGGATGTAGAGCTGATTGCCATGATGGCGGATACGGCTGGTACTGCATTTGAAAATGCGAAGCTGCTTGAGCAATCGAATGTACTTATCCATGAATTGCGTCTCATTAATGAACTGGTTCAGCGCTTGAATCAGAGCCTGAAGTTAAATGAAATATTTGAATTTGCCGTGCAGGAGTTATTAAAAATGTTCATGGCGGACTTTTGTTGTATTGTACAGCTTGATCAGGATGGAAACTGTTTTAATGTCATGTCGAGTAATGTGGAAAGCTTAAGACTGGAAAGTTACCCTCTTAAAGATGGATTTGCTGGGCTGATACGCTTAACAGGAGAACCAGTGATTGTGTCGGACTATAGAAAGGATGGAAAGATATCCTCTCATTTTATGGATGCGACAGACTCCCAGTCTTTGATGGCTGTACCTATGAAGACCAGCGATACTCCTAAAGGGGTTATACTATTGTCCAGCAAGCTTCCACACTTTTTCTCTTACGATAATTACAAAATGCTACAAATGCTAGCCCCTCATATCGGATTGGCGGTAACCAATGCTATGCTGCACGCTGAAGTGCGGCGGTTGGCTAATATGGATATGTTAACAGGTCTGTATGTACGTCACTATGTGGACCAAATCATTCAGCAACATCAGGAAAAGGATTTCTGTGGATCTCTTATTTTGGTAGATATTGATCAATTCAAACAGGTGAATGATACGCATGGGCATCAGACGGGTGACGAAATTTTGAAAAGCGTCAGCAATATCGTTCGTTCGGCGACTCGCGATGAGGATGTATGTGCCAGATGGGGCGGCGAGGAGCTTGCCATTTATTTACCACAGCTGGGGGTTCAGCAGGCGCTCGAATATGCAGAAAAAATACGTTACCGTGTACAGCATGAAACCGAGCCTCAGGTGACTGTTTCTTGCGGGATTGCTGAATGGAACTGGCTGGATGAGCAGATCAGTATTGAATCTTTATTTTATAGGGCTGATATGGCCTTGTACGAAGCGAAAAATGAAGGACGCAATCGAATAGTTGTTGATCATGTAGCCAATGTGTAGAGAATATTCCATAGGGAATGTTCTCTTTTTGTCTTGCATAACCCATTGTAGACAGGTAATCCTAAACGTAGCTATATCGTGTGTATGATTGAATTATAGGGAAAACACGATAAAGTGAACCAGGTAGCATAACTGCCTTGAAGCAGGCTTATTGCTCATGAGTACAGTTATGTTCAGGATAGGACGGATGATGGATGTATTGGAGAAAGCAATGGGTGATGCAGGTTTGTGTGTTCCTTGTAATAGGTGTGTTAAGTGGTTGTGCACTGGATCGACAATATACTCCTGAGCAGATTTTTAAGAGAGCTGTTGCAGGAATGGCCGGCAAAGAGATGGTAACGTTTACTGGACGGACTGCAATTAGAGCTGACAGTGGTCTGCCGACGAATAAGCAGTTTGAATATCGCGGTAGGCTAAGAAATCACGATGAATTGACCATGCACTGGGGCTCTGCAGTGGCTTTTGGTAAGCAAGGTGGCTACGCAGCTCTGCAACAAGGTAAGTCCGAGCATGATGTTACACAAGAACGTTTTCTTCGTCAGAGTGGAAAATGGGTTGCGCTGACATCCGGTTATCCTCCTCTGGTTGGAAATGGTATGTTAAATCGCTTTAATCCGATTCAGGAGCTTGAGGAATTAAATACACTGAATAAGAGCATTCGTATGGAAACGGGAGCTGCCCGGGGAACTTGGGTGTTGAGGATTGAACCGGAATCAGCTTCGGCAAAGCGCTGGTTGAAAGATCGTTTAATAAAAGAAATGAATACTTTAAACCCTCAAATCGGGATATTAAAAACGCAGCATACAGGAACGAATCGAGAACTGCAAAAGAAGTTGAGCCAAATATGGGCACAAAGTTGTGAGGATATGAGCAACCAGCTGGAGCAATCCATTGTGCGTACTGTGTATCATCTGACCATAGATCGTCAAACAGGTTTACCCTTAAAGCTTTCATCGGAATGCAGGATTTCCCGACAAGGAGCGAATGAAGAGCTGCATCAAGAGGCTTTGATAACCAGAGTTACTTTTAAGGACTACAAGTAACGTGGCGGGCATGATACAATGAATTTTGAATTAACCATTGTTCAAAAAGAATGAAATAGAGAAGGAGAGAACTACATGAAAGATCCTAGAATACTTAAGCTGGCAGAAAATCTGGTCGGTTACTCTGTTGAAGTGCAGCCTGGAGAAAATGTATTGATCGAAATGATTGGTACAGAGCGCGACTTGCTTAACGCCATCATTCATGAAGTTGGTAAAAAAGGTGGAAATGTTTTTGTACAACTTACAGACCGTAAGGTACAGAGCGCCATGCTTCGTCACGCGACAAAGGAGATGCTGGAGACCTGGGCTGAGATTGACCTTAACCGGATGAAGCAAATGCACTGCTACATCGGAATACGTGCAGGTGAAAATGTAAATGATCTGTCAGATGTGCCGGAAGATAAAATGAAAATGTATAATTCCATTTATCAGCATGCGGTACATAGCGAACAACGGGTGAAACACACTAAATGGGTAGTGCTGCGTTATCCGAATGACAGCATGGCTCAATTGGCGAATATCAGCACAGAAGCGTTCGAAGATTTTTATTTCGATGTGTGTAATCTGGATTATGCAAAAATGGACAAAGCTCAAGATGCATTGGCAGACCTGATGAATCGGACGGACAAGGTACGGATCAGCGGACCGGGTACGGATTTGAATTTCTCTATTAAGCAAATCGGAGCTATCAAGTGTTCAGGTCAATGCAATATCCCGGATGGCGAAGTATACAGCGCGCCTGTACGTGATTCCGTAAACGGAACTATCAGCTACAATGCACAAACCTTGTATAATGGTATTACTTTTGAAAATGTTAAATTCCGTTTTGAAAATGGTAAGATTGTGGAAGCGACGAGTAACGATACGAAGCGGCTGAATGATATTCTCGATTCTGACGAGGGAGCACGTTATATTGGCGAGTTTGCCATCGGATTTAATCCGCACATTTTACATCCAATGAAGGATATTTTGTTTGACGAGAAAATCGCCGGCAGCTTGCATTTTACACCGGGTCAAGCTTATGAAACAGCGGATAACGGTAATCGTTCATCGATCCACTGGGATTTGGTGTTGATTCAGCGTCCAGAATATGGCGGTGGTGAAATTTATTTTGACGATGTTTTGATTCGTAAAGACGGCATCTTTGTTCTGCCTGAGCTGGAGCCATTAAACCCTGAGAATTTAAAATAACGATATCCGTTCTTGCTGAGAAAGCGATTTCAATGTATTATTATGGGTGAGTAACGATACATGACAATTCAGTAAAGCGAGGGATCTCTATGTCCAATAATAACGCGGCGGTTGTTGAAATTGCACAGACGGCGAGCAAGTTCACCTCTTCCATCGTCCTTCATTCCGAAAATAAGTATATTGATGTGAAAAGTATACTGGGCTTGTTTACGACCCTAGTCAGCCGCCATAGCTATGAACTACACGTTCATGGACCAGATGCGGAGGAAGCTAAGAAAGCGATCATCGAGGTATTCGAGAAGCACGGACTTCATATTTCAGTAGCCAGCTAACTTTATTCTTGAAGCAAAAGCATCCCTACCTGTAACTGTAGGGATGCTTTTTTTGTCAGGTTCTTGTATTAGCCTGCAATTTGGTCTAATATTAAGGATAGGACGTCTTGTGCGACATTGAGACATAGGGGGGAAGAATCCATGACTTCATCTGATTTGCAGGAACAATTGAATATCAAGGCTATTAATCTGCTTCAGGAAGATGCAGATAAAATAAAGAAGCTTATTGAAGTACAGATGGAGAATCTGGCAACCCGTTATTGCCCTCTCTATGAGGAAGTGCTGGATACTCAGATGTACGGATTTTCCAAGGAAGTGGATTTTGCGGTTCGCGCTGGACTTCTTCCAGAAATGGTAGGTAAACAGCTGGTCAGTGAGCTGGAACGCAATCTGGCTATTCTATATGAGGCCATGAATAATAAGGCCAATTAGGAAGACGGTTGAATTGATGAGAGCATGCGGAGTTTGAGAGCATGCTTTTTTTGATGCCTTTTTTTAAAAAAATGTTCCTTTAGGATGGCAAAAGCGCCTCGCCCTTCCACCATCCTAATGCACATTTTAAAACCTTAAAAGCTACACAAGGAAGAAGGATACACCTAACAATACATACACTACCAGTAGCATGAGTCCCTCATACCAGTTGGTTGAGCCGTCCTGGGTGATGGATTTGGCGATAAATACAGCGACAGCAATGGCGACCAGCTCAATAGTGGTGAAAACAATATTCATCGTGTTTCCCATAAAGTAACTGACAAAAATCAGCACAGGGGCAACAAATAGCGCAATTTGCAAACTGCTGCCGACAGCTATTTCGACCGATGCACCGATTTTGTTTTTCATCGCCAGTAAAATAGCAGCGCTATGTTCTGCTGCATTACCAATAATAGCGACGAGGAAGGCACCTACGAACAATTCGCTGAGCCCAAATTGGGTCGTAAACACCTCCAGTGTACCTACCAGCCATTCGCTGACAAAGGCGACCATGACGGTAGCGAGTACCAAATAGGCAATGGATTTGTTTCTGGACCACACAGGGGCATGCTCATGTGGCAATTCTTCATCTTTTTGTTCGGTCACGTCAGCTAAATAGTCCTTATGCGTAATCATAGAGAAAATAAGCCACGCAATATACGCGACAATGAGCGTGCCTGCGACAATCAGGCTGAGCGTATCTGATTCGTTATCCGTGATAACGTGTGTGTTCAGAAAGACAGCTGGAACGAACAAGGCAATAACAGCCACAATCATCAGAGAACCACTTAATCCAGCCAGCGATATATTGAAATTTTGCACTTTGTACTTCAAACCGCCTGCGAACAGACTTGCTCCGAGCACCAGCAGCAGATTACCGATGATGGAACCGGTAAGACTGGCCTTTACCATATCGTAAAGACCTTCTTTAACGAGAAAGATGGCGATGATCAGTTCGGCTGCGTTACCAAAGGTGGCATTTAAGAACCCACCTAGACGTTGGCCAGCATAATGCGCGACACTTTCGGTCGCCCTGCCGAGAAAACCGGCTACGAATACAACAGAAATTGCACAAATGACAAATTGGGCTATAGCATTCCAATGGGTGTAATGAGCGACTGCGCTAAGAGCAAATGTCGCTATGAGCAAAGCGGGAGATAACCATTTTTTCAATGAAGAGCACCTCGATATCAATAGATGTGTACAAGTTTGGCGAAAGCTGTCACTTGTATGGATTTTCTAAATTAATATACCCAAAATGATATAGGTTGTAAACGAAAGTTGTTTTTCATACGTAGGGTTTGCATTTGGAGTGGCTGAGGCTTTACAATACAAATAAAGGATGGATGAAGGGGGACATAGGTCATGGCAGAGCAAATTCAACAACTGGAAGCAGGAAACATCAAGATTTCCAACGATGTCGTAGGTAAAATTGCCGGGATGGCCGCATTAGAGACACCGGGCATTGCTGCAATGTCAGGCGGTTTATCGGAAGGCTGGGCCAAAAGGCTGAGCGGTAAAAATGTACAAAAAGGCGTATCAGTGGAGGTTGGACAGCTGGAAGCTGCCATTGATCTACGTATTATCGTGCTCTACGAAACACCTATTCATGAGGTGTCCCGAATTCTTCAGCAAAATGTGCGAGAAGCCGTCGAAAGTATGACGGGTTTGCGGGTTGTGGAAGTGAACGTAAAAGTGGAAGGTGTCGCGTTCAAGGACGACGCAGTGTAAAAGAATCAGGAACCGACAAATTGATGTTTTTAACCAATTGTATACATGTCGGGAAATTCCGTGGGATAACCCGAATAAAACACGAAAACTGGTGGTTATAGAATCGCCAGTTTTCGTTTTGTGAATCAACAGTATAGCCATTTTTGCAGAGGGCTCTCGTATTTTATACATAACCAAAAGAACTTCCAAAGCCACCGTTGTAAGTGGACCTTGGAAGTTCTTTTTTAGCGAAAACGGTTGGTTCTACGAGTTTGAAAGCGATTGGGTACTTCATTACGGACAGCTACCCCTGTGGTGCGTTCCTGCACCGCTTGTTTGGTGTTCTCACGAGAAATACTGAGCATAATGCCCATGGAAAACATCATGACAAGTAGGGAGGAGCCACCAAAGCTGATAAATGGAAGCGTTACGCCAGTGATTGGAATCGTTTGGGTTACACCGCCGATATTAATGAAGGCCTGAATGGCGATCAAACCCATGATGCCGGTGCCTACCAACGTTCCGAACGGATCATGACAACGCAGAGCAATGATCATGCCTCGCCAAATGAAATACAAATATAGCATCAGGAATATGGCTGTTCCGATAAATCCGAATTCTTCACCGATTACGGAAAAGATAAAATCATTAAATGAATTAGGAAGATAGTGAAGCTTGATAATACCTTTACCAAAGCCTGACCCGTTTAAGCCGCCTTCACCTATAGCTTGCAAGGACTGTACCAGATTGTATCCCGTACCTTGTCTATATTTCTCGGGATTAAGAAAGGCTTGAAAGCGCCCGATTTTATAATCTTGCTGGGCAGCAGCTTGTCCATCTGTGGTTCCAGAATCTCCTCCAAACAACGACCCAATACCAAATACGATGGAAGCACCTAGCACGAGCAGGACGATTGATGCTGTAATATGCTTGACACTGGCTCCCCCGGCATAAATAATCAGACCACTCGTAGCAACCAAAATGAAGCAGGAACCTAAATCAGGTTGAAGCATGATGAGTCCTGCAACACAGCCTACAATGACTGTTACAGGTATATAGCCAGTCCGCAGATCTCTAAAGCGATCTCCTTTTTTGACGATGAGTGCGGATAAGTAAAGAATGATGGAAATTTTCGCAAGCTCCGTTGGCTGGAATCCAACACTACCAAACCTGAGCCAGCTTTTTGCGCCGTTAAGTGAGCCTGTAAAAAGAACGATGATTAGCAGTAATATAGTTATGAAAAATAAAGGTACAAAAAGCTTTTTATATTTTTCCATCTTAATATTCATAGCTACCAACATAATAAAAAGTCCAAGTACAGCAAAAGCAGATTGGCGCTTCACAAAATATAAAGAATCAAAATTGTATTCTTTATTCAGCAGAGCTACGCTGGAGCTGGAGCTAAATACCATAATTACACCGAATCCAACCAGTAACAAAGTGAGGATCAGCAATTGGAAATCCGGTGTGCCTCTTCTTCGAGTCTCCGGCTTCGTATTTCTCATATCAGCTTCCCCCGGTATTCGCCACAAGGTATATTCCTCGCAGACGGTTATCATTTTATCGTTTATCCATTTTATCATATTATGTTTGATGGGCTTCTGCAAGCTCCCTGGAGCAACAGATATCGCAACAATTCCATATCTGCTACAATAGGATAAAAATGAAGACTTGAGAGCAGCGGTGCATACGTGGTGACGCTGCATGATTAATCGGGAACTTGCCCGATGCTTTAAAAGGAGAGGTGGAGCAGAATGACACAACATGTGATAGACGAGACCTGGTTTGATCGTTTGCAAGAAAACATGGTGGAATGGCGTAGACATTTACATAAGAATCCCGAAATTTCCTTTCAAGAAAGCAAAACCGCAGCTTTTGTAGCGGATAAGTTGGAGAGTTGGGGAATCGAGATTCGCCGTCAGGTAGGGGGACACGGTGTTGTAGGTACCATTCGTGGTACTAAATCGGGGCCTGTCGTCTTACTGCGTGCCGATATGGATGCTCTTCCGATTCAGGATGAAAAGGAATGTGAATATCGCTCCAGCGTGGACGGAGCCATGCATGCTTGCGGCCATGACGGACATACATCCGCGTTGCTTGGAACGGCTTACTATTTTAGTCTGAACCGGGACGAGCTGCAAGGAGAAATTCGGTTGTTGTTCCAACCTGCGGAGGAATTGCTGCCTGGCGGAGCGGTCAGTGTGATAAAGGATGGTGTATTAGAAGGTGTGGATGTCATTTATGGCATCCATTTATGGACACCTTTTCCGGTCGGGACGGCCGCGAGTTGCGCAGGGCCGCTGATGGCGGCGGCAGACGATTTTTATATTGAAATCACAGGTAAGGGTGGGCATGGTGGCATGCCTCAGTCCACTAATGATAGTGTCGTGGCGGGTTCAGCTCTTGTTATGCAACTGCAAAGTATCGTAAGCCGTTCAGTCGACCCTTTGCGACCTGCTGTGCTGACGGTGGGAACCATCCAAGGGGGCTCTGCGCAAAATGTGATCGCAGAAACGTGTCGCTTGAGTGGGACGATTCGTACGTTTGATGAGGAGACACGAACGGTAATGAAGGAGCGACTGCATGAGGTGACAGAGCTTACAGCCGCAACATACGGTACAACAGCACAGGTTCGCTATATTATGGGATACCCACCAGTTGTCAATGACGCACATGAAGCATCTCGTTTCTTTAATGAAGCAAAATCTGTTTTTGGCGAGGAGAATGTACAGGAAGCGTCGAAGCTGATGCCTGCTGAAGATTTTGCGTATTATTTGGAACGTGTGCCAGGTTGCTTCATGTTCGTAGGAGCGGGTAACCCAGTTAAAGGAGCAGTTTATCCACACCATCATCCGAAATTTGATTTTGATGAGGATGCTATGATTAACGCGGTTCGTTTGTTTATTGCGATGTCTACGGGATACGCTGCGGAACGAAAAGCAGGGGCAATTAAGGGCTAAAATGAGTTGAATTGGGAACGGTTCAATCTGGAGTATGAGCTGAATGAAATGGGGTACCCTACTCTTGAAAAGGAGGGAGTACCCATGAAAAAAGTTCAGGAAGTTATGACTAAAAAATGCGTAACGGTTACCCCGCAGGACAATATTTATGAAATTGCGGTCAAAATGAAGGACAATGATACTGGTTTTATTCCGGTTGTGGAAAGCGAAGGCAGTGATAAGTTGATCGGTGTAGTAACGGACCGTGATCTTGTCGTTCGCGGCTATGCGGCTAAAAATTCAGGTTCGGGTTCGGTTGATACGGTTATGACAACAGGTATTCGTACAGCTAGTGCGGACATGTCGGTGGATCAAGCAGCTGAGCTGATGGCAGAGCAGCAAATCCGTCGTTTGCCCGTGACGGAAGGTGACCGTCTGATCGGGATTGTCTCGATCGGGGATTTGGCTGTTCGTAATATTTTTGCAGACAACGCTGGAGAGGCGCTTAGTCATATTTCCGAGCAGGTCCACTAGAAGAATAATTAAGGTAGGCATTGGTTTGGGGAGGTCTTTACCCCGAGCTTCTAATCAGGAGTTCAACCCGAATATGGGTTGGGCTCCTTGCTGTTCTGGTTGATATGCGAATAAACGGATAAGCTATTTATTATATAACTTTAAAATGATGTATGGTTAGATTATCAGGAGGTAGTTATGAATCCAGAACATCCTTGTATTGTACAACGTGATTTTACCGTTCTGCTGGAAATGGGCTTGCCCGGTTCAGAACGGGCTCGTTCACAGTTGCAGATTTATGCGGAGTTGGTTAAAAGCCCGTCCGCTTTTCATACATATCACCTCACTCCACTGTCTTTGTGGAACGCAGCTGCCCTCGGATGGAGTGCTGAGGACATTCAAAATAGTTTGAACTCCATGTCTCGTTGGGATATTCCACGTGATTTGTTGAAGGATATTGAACAGCTCGTTTCTCGTTATGGGACGTTGACGCTTTCAAGGGAGGGTACGGAAGAAGAGCGAACTTATAGCACAGATACGATTGGCGCATACCGTGCTGAACATGAGCCAGACGGAGGTATAAAGACAGGGAAAGCCAACAGCTATACAATAGGTGATCGCTTGATCTTGGAAGCAGAGACCCCCGCTTTACTGGATGAGCTACTGACCAAGCAAGAGCTAAAACAGCTTGGTTTACTTCGCGTTGACGAGGTAAGCGCATCGGTCCCGCCCGAAAATCGGGGCTTGCTCAAGCAGGAATTAACGCGCTTGGGATATCCCGTTGTGGATACGGCAGGCTATCTTGAAGGGAATCAGCTTAGTTTTACCTTGGGAAAGGGACAAACGAAGTTGCAGCTTCGTGATTATCAAGTAAAGGCCGCTGATGCGTTTGAAGGGGCGGACGGCTTAGGGGGTAGTGGTGTACTGGTGCTTCCATGCGGAGCCGGAAAAACAGTGATAGGTATGGCCGTAATGAATCGGTTTCAGTGCGAGGTGCTTATTCTAACATCCAATACCACTTCTGTACGGCAATGGGTAGAAGAGTTAAAGCAAAAGACGGATATTCCTGCCGATTCCATCGGGGAGTATAGTGGTCAGAAAAAAGAGGTGCGTCCGATTACGGTGGCAACTTACCAGATTTTGACACACCGTCGTACCAAAGATGGGGATTTTGAGCATATGAAACTGCTGAGTGAGCGGAAGTGGGGACTCATTATATATGATGAGGTTCATTTGCTACCCGCGCCAGTATTCCGGGCGACGGCTGACATTCAGGCTACCCGTCGTTTGGGGTTAACGGCCACGCTGGTTCGAGAGGATGGTTGTGAACGGGATGTGTTCTCTTTAATTGGACCCAAACGATACGATATGCCGTGGAAGGAGCTGGAGCGACAGGGCTGGATCGCTCAGGTCGATTGTGTGGAGCTACGGCTTCCAATGACAGCTGAACTCTTGGAGCGCAGTATGCGTGCGGAGGGCAGACAGCAGTACCGAATTGCAGCCGAAAATCCGGTCAAACTGGAGGCGGTGCGTAGCCTGATGCAGCAGCACAGCGGTTTGCCCACGCTTATTATTGGTCAATATTTGGACCAATTGCGTATATTGGCTCAGGAGCTGGGCGTCCCACTGATTACGGGTTCAATGAGCCAGACCGAGCGGGTGCGTTGGTTCGATGCGTTCCGCAAGGGTACAATTCGGACCCTATTGGTGTCCAAGGTTGCAAACTTTGCGGTGGATTTGCCAGATGCGGCAGTAGCCATAGAGGTATCGGGTAGCTTTGGCTCTCGCCAGGAAGAAGCGCAGCGACTGGGCCGTATTTTGCGACCAAAGTCGGGCGAGAATAAAGCTTATTTTTATGCGCTAGTGACGGAGAATAGCAAGGAGACGGATTTTGCAGCTCGTCGTCAGTTGTTTCTGATCGAGCAAGGCTATGAATATGCGGTTCGCAGATTTAGTGTGACAGAGGCTAACGGAGGCCGGAATGCTAAGCCTGATCGTGGGAAGAAAAAGGAGGCCTAATCAAGAATGGGCGTAACGAACACGCAAGACAGCTGGAATGAGCTTTCATCGGATGAGCTACTGGTGCTTAGGCGATGCTTTATCTGGTACGCGGGACAGCCCATGAAGGAAGAAGAACCTATACAGCTTACCCGGGGAGTGTTAAGCGGAGTCGAAACGAAACTGGCACTACGTGGATTACGTGCCCGAGGCTGGCTGGAGGCTGTTACCAAATCGTGGGGCGAACGAATTTTATATATTCCGGTTCATCGGCTACCGGATCTGTACGATATGTTGTTAGAGCAAAATCCAATGAACATGATGCATTCGGATCATCCGATAACGGTACATGAATCAATGACAGGCCTGGAGTCGGAATTACTGCATGCGTTGTCACGTATTGCGGTGCAAGGTGTCCCTTTGACGGCCAAAGGAACCATACATAAGCGATCATTGCAAAAATTGAATGAACTGACCCCCTTTCGCCCAGATGACCTGATGGGTCTTGGGTTGCATTATGCGCATGCAGAGCTGTATCCAGTGCAAACGGTGGTAATGATGGATTTGCTACTCAGTTTGGGGCTGTTAGTGAAAGAAACTGTATCTTTTCGCATTCAGGAAACGGAACTGGCGACTTGGATTCGTTTGTCTGCTTGGCAAATGCGCAAGCATATTTTTGCTACACTCATGGAAAGATACGGCAAGGCCGAAGCGTCTATGCAGCATTTTCGCTATATGCTGTGTGCCGTCTCCCAGTATGTAGGGACAGAAGGGTGGATATCTATCAAGTTTCTGCTGCAATGGATGCTTCAGGTAGGCCTAATCCAGCATGAGAGTACGAGCAGAGCGGATTCCAAGAATGGTGCCCTTTTAGACCTTGTTCCTACAATCTCAAATCCGGAAGGGTTTGCGGGAGAAACGGGCTCTGATTATAATTTCAATGAACCTTTCATGGAGGAATTGAAGGGTTGGCTTAAGGCCCTGACTGCTTTTGGAATGGGCGATTGGGGCCAGACTGTATCGGGTGAACTGTGTTTTCGCTGGAATGTATCTGTGATAGAAATGCTTCGTCCCAATAATTACGAGGATACACATCAAGAGCATGGTGCTTTTTATGTACAACCTGATTTTGAAATATTGGTTCCACCAGATGTGGCATATGATGTGCGCTGGCGACTGGAATGCTGCTGTGAACGTGTGACAGGAGATCGGATGGTAGTATACCGGCTCACCAGAGAAAGTGTTACAGAGGCAATCGAGTTAGGGATGGAAGCCAAAGCAATTCCTGCTCTTCTGGATAAATACAGCCGAACAGGTGTGCCTAATCATGTGCGTATGACGGTAGAACAGTGGGCAGGTGATGTCGGACGGACCGCTTTTACAAAGGTAACACTTTTGCGATGTGGCACACGGGAGGATGCAGACATAGTTGCACGCCATCCCGCGCTGGAAGGATTACTGGAACGGCTGGGCGATAGGGACTTTATTATTCCGGCGAGCTCTGCTGTCAAAATACGAAAAACGCTTGCTGCAATTGGATTAGGTCCACGTCGTGAACCGGAAGGTGTGGACGAGCCAACTCATCATTATCCATTGATTTCGGAAACAGAGAACATAAGTTCAGGCAGTCCCAACAGTGAAATGGAGTCCGACCCGATTCAGGCCCGTCCTATCTTTTCCCAAGAGGGAAGAGCAGGTTTGGTTTATACAGGGCGCACGCTGCATTTTTACGAACAAGAGCACATGTTGCCTGATCCGTCTGACTATTTTCCAGAAAGATCTACAGTCCCCTCCTCATGGACAAAAGAATGGAGGAGTTACCATACTTCCACTGCCCGGCAGTTGATCGAGCAAGCGATCCGTTGGCAGGCCGCTGTGGGATTGCGAATCGGTGGGAAAGAGGTTAAATGGATACCGGAGGCGGTTGTTCCCGGTGCGCCATGGAGTGTCACAGGCTGGTACGCCTCAGGAATGGATGACGAAACACCTTCTCAAGCGAGCTTACAGCCAAGTGAATGGTCAGACATGCGGTTGCTGGTTCCTTTTACATAGTAGAGCCAGGAAGTGCATGAAACTCCTTCTTCTCAAAAGAAGGATGTGGTATGATAAATGAGTCTACTTTTACAGGGTAGAACTTTATATAAAGTGAGATGAACATTCATGAGCGTAGCCGAATTGAATACGGTCAATATGGCAGAAGTGCTTATTAACGCCTATGAATTGGGCGATATGGTCAACCGATCCTTTGAGGTATCGGATTATTTATATTGGAAACAGCGTGTGGAATTGAATCCGTCTATTCAGGCGTGTGTACGCAAGCTGGATGCCAAAAAGGAGCTATTCGCGGAAACGGAGCGTTTTGGGCATTTTCATCCGAACTATCATGAAGCGAAGGATGCAGTGCAGGTCGTTGAGCTGGAACTGGAACAATTCGTGGAGGTTAAGGAGTTCAAACGAGCCGAAAAGGCGCTGGATGATATGCTTCATGCCATGTCTGAAACGATTGCATATTCCGTGTCCGAGACCATTAAGGTGCCGAGCAATGATCCGAATGTGAAAAAGGGCGGATGTGGCAGCGGAGGGAAATGCTCCTGTGGATAGGTCATAGGAATGATACCGAGTGGAGGGGAGATGAAGCGAATGTTTGCCGAGCGGACAGGGTACATCATTTGGGTAAGCGATATCAAGGCTGCCCGCAATCTGGAGAAATACGGAAATGTCCACTTTATTTCAAAGCGTATGCATTATGTAGTTATATATATGAATGCGGATCGGGCAGAAGACACCGTTAAAAATATTCGCAGACTTTCCTATGTGCGTAAGGTCGAGCGTTCTTTTCGAAATGAGATTAGGACGGAGTACAACGACGATAAGGAAAAGATGAAAGAATATGAAATATAAGTTTCTAATATCTATAAATTGTAAAATATTCTTAAAAGGTCAGCCTACGGGCTGGCTTTTTTTTGTAAAGTCAGGACTTTTGCATAATGGTCTTAATGCTGTTAGACCTAAAAAATCTTTAAAAACCGCCCATAAACTTCAATTTTGTAACTTGTAGTCCCGGGTCTGTTGAGGTAACATATGAATATATTGGTAGATATAAAGACCTATCTGGTGGGGAGAGTGATCCCGTGCGTGACAAAGCAATGCAGCGATGGAGTACATACGAACCGTTCTACGTGGAGATGGGCGATAAAAAAGTCGCCGATATCGTGATTACAAATCATGCGAAAACTCGCTACTTAGATCGGATAGAGCAGAAACAGTCCGAGACGAATCATATCGCCGCCTGGCTTTGGGAATGCCTGAAGCAAAACAGGATGGAGTCCTACTATCATAACGAAGAGGATGTATATTTAATTGATGGTGATCTGGTCGTCGTGGCCGAATTTGGAGAGTTGCCCGGCGAGATGGATATTGCGGGGAATCCGCTTCACAAGATGATTGTCATTACCTTTTTGGGTCGAATGTCGGAGACCATTGAATTAAGGGATTTGAAGTCATACTATTCATGGCTACGCCATTCGCGGCGCATGACACTGATGAAAAGCACTCGTAAGCAAAAATAGACGGTGATTGGGCGGTTGGCTCTAGATGAAAAAATCTCCGAACTTATGATTACCGTCAATTTTGAGTAGAAAGTATGCAGTTATCAGCTGCATGCTTTTTTTATTTCCAGCAATAAAACTCCCCCAATTCAGTAAGTTTACTTGGAAATGCTTCGACAGATGTTTTTCTTATGGTAAAATAGAGAGATCAGAGGGGAGAGGGCTGTCAGTATGAACTTTCATCAGTTGCACATTTTTTATACCGTAGCGGAGCGTGGGAGCTTTTCGGCGGCGGCACAAGCGCTGCATATGACACAACCTGCGGTGACGATGCAAATTCAGTCTTTGGAAGATTATTTCGGCACGAAGCTGCTGCAACGTTCGACTAAAAAAATCGAGCTTTCAGAGGCGGGAGCGACACTACTACCTTTTGCGAAAAAAAGCATGCAACTGATTAGGGAAGCTGACGAGGCGATGTCTGCTTTTACTCACATGCTGGAGGGAAGATTGCATATTGGCGCCAGCCTAACAATTGGTGAGTATATTGTACCAAGAATGTTGGGGCCGTTTGGCCAGGAATACCCTCATATACGCATGGCAATGAATGTGATGAATACGACTCAAATTATGGATGATATACTAAAACATCAGTTGAATTTAGGACTGATTGAGGCCCCAGTCCAGCATCCGGATATCGTGGTAGAACCTGTAATGCAGGACGAACTGAAACTGATTGTGCCTTCAGGACATGCGCTGGCCAAGGCTAAAAAAGTGGTTCTGGAAGATGTGTTTAAGCATCCCTTTGTAGCCAGAGAAAAGGGATCGGGTACACGTCAAGTGATAGAAGATGAGCTGAAAAGTCGTGGTGTGGATGCCTCTCGACTTGGTATTGTAATGGAGATGGGGAGCACTGGAGCGGTTAAATCGGCGGTGGAGGCTGGACTGGGTATTACCATGCTATCACCTTCTTCGGTGAAGCATGAAGTTGCGCTCGGTTTGTTGAAAATTGTGAACATTTCAAATATCACGTTCAAACGAGAATTTTATGCAATTCATTTGAAGTCGGCGTTGTTACCGATTCCGGTAGTCACCTTCCTGTCTTACTTGCGTCGTCATGATCAGGGAACGGACGTGCTGAGGGACTCGCAGGACGAGCTGGCAAAGGTGAAAGAGAAGGAGGATGTATAATGAAGGAGCAGATTAACGTAAAACGATATGATTTACATACACACACCCAAGCATCTGACGGCATGCAGCCACCCGCAGATAATGTGCGCTGGGCCAAGGAAAAAGGACTGGCAGGTGTGGCCATTACAGATCATGATACGGTAGCTGGTCTGGAGGAAGCTCTGAAGGAGGGAAAACGCATAGGAATTACTGTGGTGCCAGGAGTGGAAATTAGTACTCGAGCTGGCGGTAAGGATATTCATATACTCGGTTATTTTATGGATTACAGCAATAAAGTGTTTTTGGAGCGGTTGGAAAAGCTTCGCCAGGCGCGGGATACCCGTAATGATTTGATTTTGAGTCAATTGCGTAGTCTGGGCGTGGAAATCACACTGGATGAAGTGGTGGCTACGATGGGCAGACCGCTGGCACCAGATGAAAGCATTGGACGTCCACATATGGCAGATACGCTGGTTCAAAAGGGATATGCGAAGGATATGCGGGATGCGTTTGACCGTTACTTGGCGGAAGGAGCACCCGGATATGTGTCTGTACCCCGTGTAGAGCCTGCGGAGGCCATAAACTGGATTCGTGAAGCAGGAGGGGTACCTGTGGTGGCCCACCCTGGCTTATACGGAAATGATGAGCTGGTTCGCTCTATTATAGAGGAGGCGAAGCCTGTGGGCTTGGAGGTGCGACATTCGGACCATGATGCTGAGGCTGAGAGCCGATATACTGCGATGGCGGCACAATATGGGCTCATTGCAACTGGCGGCTCGGATTTTCACGGTGCACGCCAAGGTGTTATTTTCCACGGTGATCTGGGTAGCCGTAGTGTGGAAGATCGGGTTGTCGAGGAATTGAGGAAGGCTGCTGTTGGACAAAAGTAAATAGAAAGCCCCTTGCCTTATGCATGGAACACAAGAAGTGTATCGTGCAAAGAACAAAGGGCTTTTTTTGTGGATTCAATAGGCTGGTGAGACTTAGCCGTTTTTGATGCGATTCGGCAACTTCTTGACCAGTTCCTCATCGGGTGTAATGAAGAGCGTACGCTGATGGTCGTAGATGACAAAGCCGGGCTTGGCTCCGCTGGGCTTACGTACATGCCGAATCAGGGTGGCGTCCACAGGCACACTGCTGGACTGCTTGGCCTGGCTAAAGTAGGCAGCGAGTTGAGCTGCTTCCTCCAGCGTCGTATCCCCGAATTGCTCAGCACGAATAACGACGTGTGACCCCGGAATATCCTTTGTGTGCAGCCAGGTGTCATTTGGTCCGGCCAGTCGATTTGTCACATATTCATTTTGCAAGTTGTTTTTGCCGACCAGTAACTCGATACCTTCGGATGATGTATAGACGTGCAGGGTTGGACGGTCGTTTTTCTTCTTTTTCTTTCCTTTTTTGACCCGATCTCTGAGATAGCCCTGCTGAACCAGTTCTTCACGTATTTCCTCAATGTCATTCATAGAGGCGTGGGCTAGCTGCTGAAGAAGATTGTCCATATAACGGATTTCTTCGTGCGTTTTCTCCAGTTGTTCGTCAATGACAGCCAAGCTGTTTTTATATTTGTTGTATTTTTTAAAATACCGTTGTGCATTATCCGATGGGTTGAGTAGCGGGTCCAGTGGGATGGTCATTGGACGCTGTTCCTCATCATAAAAGTTGGTGAGCGTCACTTCTTTGTCCCCTTTTTTCACCTCATGCAGCGAAGCGAATAGCAGCTCTCCATAAATGCGAAATTGATCCGCATCTTCCGCCTCGGCCAAATCCTGATGGAGATAGTCGAGTTTTTTTACGTTTTTACTCCGCTCGTTTTGCAGAAACCGCAGTAGGTCACTGACCTTTTGCTTAACCGTATCCCGTTCTGCTTTTTCTCCGAAGAAGTCCTCCATACACTCACTGATAGTAGCGTACTCCTTACGTTCTTCTTGGATCAACGTCAGTGGAATGGCTGAGAATATCACTTTATCTTGTGCGTTTAGTCCAGATACTGGCTGAAAACGATGATTCCGCACGTCATCCATGATGTGACTGAATGTACTCCATAGTGAACGATCACTATCACCAGATACTTCATTAGTTACTCGAGTTAGTATCTCTTCAGCAACGAGGGGACTGAGTCCAGTAAAAGTGTTCACGATCCAGCGTTTGGGAGCTTCTTCGGCCTCGATCGCAGTTTGATACGAGGATATGAAGGCTGCCTCTTCCGTTTCTAATGGATTCAGCTTGTTTTGTGCAGGAGGCTCCGTGTATTGAAAGCCGGGCATAATGACCCGATAGCTGCTGATAGACGGTGTGACATGATGAATGCCATCCAGCATCACGCCTGTTTCCGGGTCAAGCAAAATAATGTTGCTGTGTCTACCCATCAGTTCAATGATAATTCGTTTGAGTGAAATATCTCCCAGTTCATCACGTTGACGTATATCCATGTGAATAATACGCTCCATGCCCACCTGCGTGATTTTCTCAATAACGCCTCCTTCGCAATGCTTGCGAAGGAGCATGCAAAACATAGGGGCTTCTGTCGGATTAAGAAAGCTTTGTTCTGTAAAATGTACACGCGGGAAGGTCGGATTAGCCGACAGCAGCAGCTTTACGCTTCCGCCTTGTGCCCGCAGATTCAGCACGATATCTCGATCATTTGGCTGATGTATCTTATTAATGCGCCCGCCCCGGATTCCTTGCAGTTCGTGTACGATAGCGCGGGTTACGATTCCGTCCAATGCCATAATTATGTTCTCCTTTGAAGCAAATGTATTTTCGCCTTCCTTCTATGATACATAACTTTGGGACAAAACTTAAGCGGCTTTGTGATATTTCAGGTCCTGTCCGAATAGATTGAATCTAGAAAGTCTGTCCAGCTTATCAGCAATCGCGGCACAAAAATATAATAACGGGCAGCCATCCTACGCACAACCGACGGAAACGGACTATCTGACCGGGAGGGAATTGGGGAGAATGGAACAAGCACACTGGCACCAATTAAGCAATGAACAGCTTTCAACAAGTCTGGAAGTCGACCCGAAGCAGGGTCTTTCGGAGGAACAGCTTGCGGAACGAAGAGAAAGGTCAGGATGGAATGAGCTGAGCGAGGGGAAGCGAGTTTCGGCAATCTTGCTGCTGCTCAATCAGTTCAAGGATTTTATGATGCTTGTATTGATGGGAGCGACCCTGATATCCGGACTGCTTGGCGAATATTTGGACGCGATCACCATTATAGCTATTGTTGTACTGAATGGAATTCTCGGCTTTGTACAAGAATTCAGAGCTGAGCGTTCATTGCGAGCTTTGAGACAACTGTCGGCCCCAACCGCCAAAGTGTTGCGGGGCGGCAAACGAATTCAAGTTCAGGCCAGAGAACTGGTGCCGGGTGATATTGTGCTGCTGGAAAGTGGTGATCGCATTCCCGCAGATGTAAGGTGGTTGAGTACGAACGGCTGTGATGTAGAGGAGTCCGCCCTGACAGGTGAATCAGTTCCGGTGAGTAAGCATTGCCGCCCTATTCATGCCGCCGAAGTACCACTCGGGGATCAAAAAAACATCGGTTTTATGGGCACGATGATGACCAGAGGAACCGCACAAGGAATGGTTATACGTACAGGTATGAGTACCGAAATGGGTAAGATCGCAGACTTGATTGAAAATACGGAGTCGCAGGAGACACCGTTGCAGCACAGATTGGAGCAATTGGGCAAAATTTTGATTATCGTAGCGTTGGCGCTAACGGTGCTCGTTGTCGTAGCAGGCATTTTACATGGACAGCCAGCCATGAGCATGTTCTTGGCTGGAGTGAGCTTGGCTGTGGCAGCTATACCGGAAGGGTTGCCAGCTATTGTGACGATTGCGCTCGCATTGGGTGTGCAGCGTATGATTAAACGAAAGGCGATTGTGCGTAAGCTGCCTTCTGTTGAAACGCTCGGCTGTGCATCTGTCATTTGTTCCGACAAAACGGGTACTCTGACCCAAAATAAAATGACAGTCACCAAGCTATGGCTGGACGGTCGTTTCTGGGGAGTTACGGGAGAGGGCTATGACCCACACGGGCATATTATGGATAGAGACCTTCCTGCCGATCTTAAAAACGGACAATCTCTGCGTAGACTGCTGCAAGCCAGTGTGCTTTGCAACAATGCGGAAATTGTTCAAGCCGATACAGAGGAGCTACGTTCGAAAAAGAAAACCAAAGAGCCGACGCCGTCCGCCGTTTGGGAGCTGAAGGGTGATCCGACGGAAGGAGCGCTGATCACGTTAGCTGCCAAGGGCGGAGTCACGCGACAAGGGCTATATGAGCTGTACACAAGGGAGCGAGAATTTCCCTTTGACTCGGATCGGAAGCGAATGTCGGTACTCGTACGCCACCAGGGAGGACACATTGTCTTTGCCAAAGGTGCCCCGGATGTACTGCTGGGTCAGTGTTCCTATATTTTATGGGAAGGAAATGTCGTTCCGTTAACGGGTACGCTGCGCCAAAAGGTACTGGCGGCTAACGAAGGAATGGCCTCGGAGGCGCTACGTGTACTTGGTGTCGCTTACCGTGATATCCGCTCGCATGAGCGTGTCTCCACGGTTGAGGAGGCTGAAGCACAGCTGATCTTTATTGGGCTGACAGGCATGATTGATCCGCCACGTCGTGAGGTTCGCGAAGCCATTGGCAAGTGCCGTCGTGCTGGCATTCGCACTGTGATGATTACCGGAGATCACGGTACAACTGCAGAGGCCATTGCACAGCAGCTGGGCATTCTTCAGCGCGGATCCCATGTGTTGACAGGACAGGAATTGTCTGCGATGGATGATGCGGCGCTGGACAAAGCCGTTGATGCCGTCTCTGTGTATGCACGAGTTTCGCCGGAGCACAAGCTACGGATCGTTAAGTCGCTGCAAAGACGCGGACATGTCGTAGCCATGACCGGAGATGGTGTCAATGACGCTCCAGCGATAAAGGCGTCGGACATCGGTATTGCCATGGGCATTACGGGGACGGACGTGACCAAAGAAGCGGCTGCGCTTGTTCTGAGTGATGATAATTTCTCAACCATTGTAGCCGCAATTGAGGAAGGACGGAATATTTACGAGAATATCCGTAAATTTATCCGTTATCTACTCGCCTCCAATGTTGGTGAGATTTTGACGATGTTTTTTGCCATGATGGCCGGGCTGCCATTACCTTTGTTACCGATCCAGATTTTATGGGTGAATCTGGTAACAGATGGCCTACCAGCGATGGCTCTGGGGGTGGACCAGCCAGAAAAGGATCTTATGGAGCACAAACCTCGTGGCGCAAAGGAAAATATTTTTGCTCGTCGATTGGGCTGGAAAATCATTAGTCGTGGCTTGTTGATTGGTTTATGTACGCTAGCGGCCTTCTGGCTGACATTACGTATTGCACCGGATGACGCAGGACAATTGATCAAAGCACAGTCCGTTGCCTTTGCTACGCTAGTCTTGGCACAGTTAATTCATGTATTTGATTGCCGCAGTTCCCGTTCTATTTTCCATCGTAATCCGTTTCAAAATAGTTATCTCGTGCTTGCCGTGCTCTCCTCCGTAGTGCTAATGCTGGTGGTTATGTACGTGCCTGTGCTGCAACCTATTTTCAAAACGGTACCGCTTGGATTGCGTGAGTGGGCGCTATCCATTGTGGCAGCCGGGATTCCTACGTTTCTTATGGGAGCGGGAAGTGTATGGGGCGGTCGACGCAACCGTCGTCGCGGCGGAAATACACACTTTTCAGCAGGACGTACGAAGTTTTCAGCCTAGTAATCGGGTCATGCATACCGCATCGCTTTCCCACTATTGCCCTGTATGATATCATGGGATCAAAGCTTTATGAGGAACATGATATCAGCAGCAACGGCGGAGGTAAGCTATGGAATTCACAAAAATGAACGGTCTAGGTAATGATTTTATCGTTTGGTTTGGGCATCAGGATTTGCCGTCTGACGCCTCGGAATTAGCTGTTCGGCTATGTGATCGACATTTTGGTGTTGGCGCCGATGGGTTGGTATATATATTGCCGTCAGAAAAAGCGGATTTCTGCATGCGCATCATTAACTCGGACGGCTCGGAGGCCGAGCAATGTGGTAATGCTATCCGTTGTGCTGCCAAATACGTATATGACCGTAAACATATCAACCGTGAACAGATCACGATCGAGACCCTGGGCGCAGGTGTGCAGCAGGTGGAACTAACTGTAGAGAACGGACTTGTTCGTATGGTGAAGGTAGATATGGGAGAGCCGATTCTTGAGGGTTTGAAAATTCCAACTACACTAGAGCGGACTAGCGTAATTAACGAGCCTATTGAAGCTGGAGGAAGTGGTTTTCGCTTTACGGCTGTATCTATGGGGAATCCGCACTGTGTCATTTATGTGGAGGATGCGCCAAGCTTTGATCTGGAAGCCTGGGGGCCGAAGCTGGAATGCCATCCGTTGTTCCCTAAAAAAACAAATGTTGAGTTCGCCACGGTACGTAGCCGGAAGCATATAGATATGAGAGTATGGGAGAGGGGAGCCGGACCAACGCTAGCTTGTGGAACCGGAGCCTGTGCTACGCTTGTTGCTTCTGTACTAAACGGATACAGCGACCGTCACGCCATTGTAAGCCTGAAGGGCGGCGATCTGGATATCGAATGGAGCGAGGAAGATAATCACATATATATGACGGGCCCGGCTGAGATCGTGTACGAAGGTCGTCTGTTCTGAAAAGATAGCGTGTAACTGGCCTATGAATAGTATAGAAGTGAGTGAAAAGAAGACCTTAGAGGTCTTCTTTTTTTGGACTTACATGCCCCTGTATACAAGGAATACGATGAAGAAGGCAATATTCTGTCTTTTTTTGGCGCCTGAACGATGTATAATATAGAAAATGAAAAAACAATAAGGAGGCCGTTCATAGTGCGGAAATTTCGTTGGATTTCAGCAGTTGCAGTCCTCATATTTGTAGCCACCGCGCTTCCGGTTCAGGCGGCGACCATTCCTGCTGCCGCGGAAACGACGGACAAGCAGGTTGGCTCGCTAACTCCGACAGTGGTAAGCCGTTTAGAAAAAGCGGTGCAAGAACTCATTGGTTCAAAGACAGCATTTCAATTTGACGATGTGACAGATATGGGGAAAACCTGGATTGTAGAGGGCGAACTGGAAGACGGAACTGCTACGTTGCAGACAGAATATAATAAAGAAAAAAACAGAGTGGATTCTACAACCATACGATATAAAATAAGCAGCTTGGGAAAGGCGATGAACGCGCCACTCAAGACGAAAGTGCTAAACGGCGCCAAAGCGTTTGACAGCAAGCGTCCTCTGCAATTTGAAGCATTTTGGCGGGTCAAATCCCCTTATCAGTCCAACAAGCCTTCAAATTACTGGGTGTTTTGGGGTGCAGGAGAACAAGCTTCCTCGTTGTATGTGGATGTGGATCGAGGTAACGCTATTACCATCAACGCGGACTATGCCCTGAAGCAGGTGGACCCTGTGTTACTGAACCGTGCAATGAACACATTTAAGCGTGTGAGTGGACAGCGAATCAAGGTACAGCACGCTTCACGGTACAAGGACGAGACGAAGGGACTTTCATACTGGTCGTTTGAGGATGCAAACGAGGCGAGTGAGGTCAAAATTAGCGCGGTAACCGGTAAAGTGCTGGCCGTATCCACCTATGGGGTAGACTGGAACGATGACGCAGATTTCAAAAAAACATTTGCAAGCCCGAAATATACTGCCTCAGAAGCTTTGAAGCTAGTCAAGCCCAAGGCTCAGATGTTGTTTCATATCAATTTGACCGGCTATAAAGTGAAAGTTCAAGGGAATCAATATACGTTCTCCAAGCAGCAAAAGGGAACGGATTCTATTGTGGCTAAAGTGAATAAAAAAGGGACTTTTTACGCTTACTCTATCCATTCTTCCGATGGGAAAATGTAGTAGGAAATAGAAAAGATAAATTAAGCCGCTTCACTCCTGATATCATATTGTCGTGGAATGGGGCGGCTTTTTTTGTTTTTGGCTTATGTTTGTAGTCTCTTTATGTTACATTAGTATGAAAATAAAGAGCGGGGTGGAGCAGAGGACATGAAACCGGATTTGCGTACTGTGCTGAATCGTGAAATTATTGTCGGAGACGGCGCAATGGGGACTTTTTTATACCAGCTAGGATTTCCAGTAAATACGTCTTTCGAAGAACTGAACATCACTTCGCCTGACGTTATATCAGACGTGCATAGTCAATATTTAAGTGCAGGAGCTCGATTGCTGGAGACTAATACATTTTCTGCAAATGATTATAAGTTAGCCCGGTTTGGATTGGAATCTAAGGTAGAAGAGATCAATCGTGCCGGTGTGAGAATTGCCAGAGCTGCGGCCAGACCTGAACATTATGTGGTAGGTGCGGTGGGTTCCATATGTGGGGGCAAACGGCTTAACATATCAAAGCTGGAGCTGGCAAGAAACTATGAGCAGCAAATTGATGCCCTTCTCTCCGAAGGAGTCGACGGCATTTTGTGCGAAACGTTTTATTCACTGGATGAAATACGCATTGCGCTTCACAGTGTACGTAAATACAGTGACATTCCGGTAATTTGTCAGTTTGCAGTTGATCAGGTTGGTCGTACCCAGGATGGTTTTTTAGTGGCGGAAGCTTTTTCGGTGCTGCGTAATGAGGGGGCAGACATCCTTGGATTTAACTGTCACTCGGGTCCGCAGGGAATTATGAGTGTAATGGAGCAGCTGGACGGCCCTTTGTCTGTACCGCTGTCCGTATATCCGAATGCGGGACTAGCAGATTATGTGGACGGTCACTATGTATACGGTGCATCACCTGAATATTTTGGAGAATGTGCCAAGTCCTTTGTAGACCTGGGGACGAGGCTGCTCGGTGGTTGCTGCGGAACTACACCGGAGCATATTGCAGCTATCTCCAAAGCCTTGAACCGTTTGCAACCGCCTCCGCTGGCTTCAAAAGAAGCTTTGTCGAAAGAGTCCTTTCAAGTGGCAGAGCAGATTGCAGATGAAGAGGAACGAGGAAATGGCAGACATACCAGCGAGCCCAATATTGTGGATCTGGTTAAGGAACGACATACAGTCATTGTAGAACTGGATCCTCCGCGCGATCTGGACATTACAAGGTTTATGCAAGGTGCTCATGCATTGAAGAAAGCAGGGGCCGACGCGCTTACACTAGCTGACAACTCGCTTGCAGTCACTCGCATGAGCAACATGGCGCTTGGACATTTGGTCAGTATTGAAACAGGCTTGCGCCCATTAATTCATATAGCATGTCGTGATCGCAATCTGATTGGTACTCAATCCCACATGATGGGTTTTGACGCGCTCGGTATTGACCATGTGCTGGCGGTTACTGGAGATCCGGCGCGGTTCGGTGATTTGCCAGGCGCCAGTTCGGTGTATGATATGACCTCTTTTGAAATCATACGCATGATCAAGCAATTAAATGATGGTGTCGCATTTTCCGGTAAGCCACTGAAGCAGAAAGCTAATTTTGTGGTAGGTGCCGCATTTAATCCTAATGTCAAGCATTTGGGTAAAGCCGTACAGCGGTTGGAGAAGAAAATTGCCTCCGGAGCCGATTATGTTATGACTCAGCCCGTATACGACCACGAGTTGATTGCAGCCATCGCGGAAGCGACACGACATTTGGAAGTACCGATTTTTATTGGTATTATGCCGCTGGCTAGTGGGCGCAATGCAGAATACTTGCACAATGAAGTACCAGGGATTCAGTTATCCGATGAGGTACGTGCACGTATGTCTGGTCTTGAGGGTCCGGAAGGACGAGCAATGGGCGTGTCTATTGCCAAGGAGTTACTTGATACGGCAATGGAACATTTTAATGGTATCTATTTTATGACTCCATTTATGTTCTATGAAATGACAGCTGAACTGACTTCTTACGTATGGCAAAAATCAGGCCGTGCACAGGCCCCCTTGTTTCGACTATAATAATCAATTACAATAGTATAATGGATGTGATGCCGATGTCATTGAGTATGACCGGATACGGTCAAGCCATCCTTCATTATGAGGGCTATAAAGTGCGCTTGGAATTGAAATCGGTGAATCACCGCTATTGCGAAGTGATGATGAGAATTCCGCGCGAATGGACTCGATACGAAGATGGCTTGAGAAGAACGGTTCAACAGCAGATTAAACGCGGTCGTATCGATGTCTTCATCCACAGGGAACGCGATGAAGAACAGATGCCCGCCGCGCGGTTGAATGACACTGTGGTGCAGGCTTACCTGCATGCAGCGGAGCAGCTGGCGGATCGTTATGGAGTGAAAGGAACGTTAGGGATAAGCGATATTCTTGCTTTGCCTGACGTTCTGGGTGAGCCTGGAGAGGCTTGCCATGGAGATGAAGAGGACTGGGAAGAGCAACTACAGCGGGCTTTGAATGAAGCTTTGCAAGGTTTACTGGAGATGAGAAGACGAGAAGGCGGGCATTTGGCGCAAGATGTGGAATCCCGTATTTTACGTCTGGAATCTCTGCATCATGAAATGACGGTGCTGGCTCCTCATGTTGTGAGCGACTACCGTAACAGGCTGAAACACAGGCTTAAAGAGCTTCAGGACGGTTCATTTACGCTTGATGAACATAAGTTCGGAATGGAGATTGCGTTATTCGCGGATCGCAGCAATATTGACGAGGAACTTACCCGGCTTCAAAGTCACTTTGGACAGTGCAAGGGATTGCTGCTGTCAGACGAGCCGGCCGGTCGCAAATTAGATTTTTTAATCCAGGAAATGAACAGGGAAGTCAACACGATCGGCTCCAAGGCTAATCATCTCACATTGGTTAATTTGGTCGTTGAGATGAAAGCAGAGCTCGAGAAAATTCGTGAGCAGGCTGCAAATATTGAGTAGCTACCTGGTAGCGGCACGGCTGCAAGAGTCACATGTATAGGGGGAAAGACCTGAATATGGCAATCAAATTGATCAATATTGGTTTCGGCAATATCGTGTCGGCCAACCGAATTATCTCCATCGTCAGTCCGGAGTCTGCTCCGATCAAGCGGATTATACAGGAAGCCAGGGACCGTCATATGCTAATTGATGCTACCTATGGCCGCCGGACGCGGGCTGTTATTATTACAGACAGTGATCATGTAATCCTGTCTGCGGTGCAGCCGGAGACGGTCGCTCATCGCCTATCCACTAAAGATGATGACAATGACGAATAAAAATGGAGTGTACTATGGCTAAGGGATTATTATTTGTAATATCCGGACCTTCGGGTGTCGGTAAAGGGACGGTAGGCAACGCATTGCGTGACAAGTTACCAGAGATAACATACTCCGTTTCTGCTACAACTCGAACACCTCGTTCAGGCGAACAGGATGGAGTGACCTATTTTTTTAAAACGCGTGAAGAATTTTTGGGTATGATTGAACGAGATGAAATGCTGGAGTATGCTGAGTATGTAGGGAACTATTATGGTACTCCACGTGATTTTGTAGATCAGACCCTTGCGCAGGGAAAAGATATTTTTCTGGAGATTGAAGTTCAGGGAGCGCTAAAGGTTAAAGAAAAATTTCCAGAAGGCATATTCATTTTTCTGCTTCCGCCTTCGCTAGACGAATTAAAGGATAGAATCCGGGGACGGGGCACAGAAACTCAAGCGACCATAGACCACCGTATGTCGGTAGCTGTGGATGAAATGAATTTGTTGCGTCACTATGATTATGCGGTCGTCAATGATGAGATTGATTTCGCTTGTAAACGAATAGAATCCATTATTATCGCCGAACATTGTAAGGTTCATCCTTAAACGAGGGCTTTACATATGCCAAGCGTACTTAAAGAGAAATAATACTGTATAAGCTGAGCTTGAAGGTGTACACTGGAGTTCAGCTTATACAGTCCCAAAACTACATGAAGAGGTGTCTATTCGTGCTGTATCCTTCCATTGATGAAATGATGAAAAAGGCAGATAGTAAGTATTCGTTGGTTGTAGCGGCTTCACGTCGTGCCAGACAGTTGCGCGAGGGTGAAAAGACGACTCTCAAGAATCCTAAATCCCACAAACAGGTTGGAGTGGCGTTGGAAGAGATTTACGCGGATCATCTGCGTCTTGAAAGCGGCGAAGACGAGTAAGAATTATACACAACTATTATAACCGGGCGCAATGCCAATTCCTTTGACAACCGCAAGGTTGTTATTTTTTTAGGTCAGGGGGAGTTAACGATGTTGAAGGGAAAAGTTATTATTCTTGGTATAACTGGCGGAATTGCTGCTTACAAAGGGGCAGCGCTGTGTAGTAGGTTGACGCAAAAGGGCGCCGATGTTCATGTGATTATGACGGCCTCTGCCAAGGAGTTTATTACCGAACTTACGCTGCAGTCGCTCTCTCGTAATCCGGTGTACAGTGACACATTTGATGAAAGAGAGCCATCAGTCGTATCCCATATTCATCTGGCGGATGCGGCTGATTTGGTGCTTGTTGCTCCTGCAACTGCGAATATTATCGGGAAAATGGCGCATGGTCTTGCTGATGATATGCTGTCTACAACGTTGTTGGCTACAACAGCGCCTATTATGGTGGCACCTGCGATGAATGTACATATGTACACTCATCCCGCAGTCATGCAAAATATGGAGACGCTTGTATCACGTGGCGTGAAGATGATTGAGCCTGGTGAAGGATTACTGGCTTGCGGTTACGTTGGCAAAGGACGTTTGGAAGAGCCGGACACAATTGTGCAAACCATAGAGCGTTTTTTTGATCAGCAAGCTCAGGAACAAAAAACCACCATCAAGTCTGAACCACGATGGTTTGGTGACGCATCTATGGAGGCTCAAATGCCTGAGTCACTTGTGAATGAGAATGAATCGGTGCTTTCAGGCAAAAAAGTCATTGTAACGGCTGGAGGCACGATCGAGCGAATTGATCCAGTACGTTATATCACAAATGATTCATCTGGCAAAATGGGCTTTGCCATTGCAAAAGTGGCTCAGGAGATGGGTGCAGAGGTGCACTTGATTGCTGCCAATACCAGCGCGGAACCGCCTACTGGTATTATGCTTGAAAGAGTCCAGTCAGCTGAAGACATGTACGACGCTGTATTAAAGCAATGGGAAACGAGCGATATGGTCGTTATGGCTGCTGCAGTTGCAGATTATCGACCACGTGAGATTGCACAGACCAAGATCAAGAAAAAAGATAGTGTATTTACGCTAGAGCTAGTGAAGAACGTCGATATTTTAGAATCACTCGGACGGAGTAAGAAACATCAATTTTTAATTGGCTTTGCAGCTGAAACCGAACATTTGGAGACGTATGCGATAGATAAATTAGAACGTAAAAATTGTGATTTGATCGCGGCAAACGATGTAACTGTGAATGGTGCTGGTTTTGGCGTCGATACGAATGCTGTTCAAATTTATGACCGAAGCGGGATCGTAGAGCGTATTCCTGTACAGTCAAAGGAAGAAGTCGCGCGTAAGTTGCTTACTATAGCCGCGGGACGCATGGGTGGGGTGTTGCATTAATGGAGACGGGCAATTTAGTTGCCAAGGTCATTGTCGATGTACCTGCCAAGGATACGGACCGCACCTTCGATTATCTGATACCAGACTCAATGAGACCTTGGATTGAGGCGGGTAGTCGGGTAGCTGTGCCATTTGGCAAACGGACGGTGCAGGCTTTTGTCATCTCGGTAGTCCCAGCTGATGATCCACCGAAATACAGAATGAGAGCGATCCAGGAACTGCTGGATTTGGTACCACCCTTATCTGCCGACCTAGTCGAACTGGGCAAATGGATGAGCGAACGTTATGCTTGTAATCAAATTATGGCACTGCAAGTGATGATTCCTACCGCGCTCAAGGGCAAAGCAGAACGTTATATCTCAATTGCGGAACAGCATGAGTTAACGCATCCACAACGTACTATACAACCGAATCAGGGCGATGAACTCGAATGGGCACTTCTGACCGACGATGGTATGAGTGATCCGACGGAGCGTCGGATTGTTAGCTTCATTCAGGAGAAGGAGCAAGTCCCATTGCAGCAACTCAGTCGACGTTTCCCTGAGGAAGCGGAGGTTATTAAATCCCTGTTACGCCGGGGTGTACTTCAGGAAAGTCAAGTTATCAAAGACAAACTTGGCAAAAAGACCATGAAATCCGTTGATCTGGCTATTGGCATAGACGAGGCATCAACGGCACTGGAGCAATTTTCTGCCAAAGCACAGCGTCAGCGGGAGGTACTTGCTTTTTTGCTGGAACGTAGCGAGTTTCTGCCTTTGTCGCTGAAGGAAGTCATGACCTCACTGAGTGTCTCGGCTGCAACGGTTAAGGCGCTGGAAGATAAGGGCTATGTGTTGCTGGAGGAAGTCGAAGTGTTCCGCGACCCCTACCGGGGCAGACACTTCAAGCCTACAGAGCCACTCCCTCTCACAGCAGAGCAGCAGTCAGTATATGAACGGATTATTCGCCAGCTGGACACACGTGAGCAAGGAGCTTATTTGTTGCATGGAGTCACAGGGAGCGGTAAGACGGAAATTTATCTACAGACGATTCAGCGTTGTATCGAGCAGAATCGGCAGGCCATTGTGCTGGTACCTGAAATATCGTTAACCCCACAAATGGTTGAGCGTTTTAAAGGCCGGTTTGGCGATCAGGTAGCAGTGATGCACAGTAGGTTGTCCGGGGGGGAACGGTACGATGAGTGGCGCAAAATACGCGAAGGCCGTGTGAAAGTGGCGATTGGTGCTCGCTCGGCAGTATTTGCGCCTTTTCGTGAGTTAGGTCTTATTATTATGGATGAGGAGCACGAAACGTCCTATAAGCAGGAAGAGACACCTAAATATCATGCGCGTGATGTCGCCATTCGCAGAGCCCATCAGCATGGGGCTGTTGTTATTCTCGGCTCGGCTACACCGTCGCTGGAAAGCTACTATGCGGCTCGCTCACAAAGCAACGACGAGTTTGCGCCGTTGCTGCTTGAAATGCCAACTCGCGCATTGGGGAACACGTTACCCGAAGTACATATCATGGATATGCGTGAGGAACTGCGTGCTGGCAACCGCTCTATGTTCAGCCGTGCGTTGCATAATGGAATTGCAGAGCGGTTAGAGCGTAAGGAGCAGACGGTACTCCTGTTGAATCGGCGTGGGCACTCCACGTTCGTCATGTGCCGTAGCTGTGGCTATGTCGCGGGTTGTCCGCATTGTGATATTTCGCTTACGTATCATCAGCGGTCGAACAATTTACGTTGCCATTACTGTGGCTATTCCGAGCCCGTGCCTCAGACTTGCCCTGAGTGCGGTAGTGAGCATATTCGCTATTTTGGTACAGGTACCCAGCGAGTGGAAGAAGAGCTGGCGAAGCTATTCCCCGGTATACGTGTTGTTCGAATGGATGTTGATACAACAACAGAAAAAAATGCCCACGAAAAGCTCCTCAAGCAATTTCGTGATAAAAAAGCGGACGTGCTGCTCGGTACTCAAATGGTTGCCAAAGGCCTGGACTTTCCCGATGTGACACTGGTTGGTGTCATTACTGCGGATTTGGCTCTCAATTTACCGGATTTTCGGGCCGCGGAAAAGACTTTTCAACTGTTAACACAAGTAGCTGGACGTGCTGGGAGACATCAATTGCCAGGGGAAGTATTTGTACAATCCTATACTCCAGAGCATTATTCGGTGATTCACGCAAGTCGCCATGATTATGCTTCTTTTGTGAGGGAAGAATTGAAACACCGCCGCAATTTGCACTATCCACCATATTGTCGTCTTATTTTGGTGACCTTTTCTCATGAACAACTCCCGGTGCTGGTCCGGCTGGCTGAGAATTATTCAGCAACACTACAGGGACGAGCCAGACAACGGGGATGGTTCGGGAATATGGATCGTCTTACATCGGATGTACTCGACATTTTGGGACCAGTAGCTTCACCCATTTCGAGAATCAAGAATAGATACCGATTTCAATGTATGATAAAATGGCGTGGAAATATCGATGCGATTAGTTTGGCTCAGCAAGTAGCTGATGAAATGGCCGAATCAGCACAGGCACAAAAGTTGCTGATTAGTCTGGATGTTGATCCGCAAATGCTTATGTAGAGTGTTGCCACAAAAGTTATTAGCACAATTAATGCGGACAAGCCGTCCGTACATAGGATAATGTAGCAGTCGCGTTTGTGATGAATACAGTTAGGCCTAAATGAAGCATAAAGAGGAAGGTGTTCTGTTGTCATGTCAATTAGAATTATAGTGTTGGAGCCGGATGACGTATTGCGCAAAGTAGCAAAGGAAGTCACTAAAATTACGCCTAACGTGCAAAAGCTGCTCGACGATATGGCAGATACGATGTATGAAGCGGAGGGTGTAGGTCTTGCTGCTCCGCAAGTAGGTATTTTGAAGCGTCTCATCGTTGTAGATGCTGGAGATGAGCATGGTTTGATTAAAATGATCAATCCAGAGATCGTGGCCGAAGAAGGGGAGGAATTGGGTCCTGAAGGCTGCCTGAGTATACCAGGGTTGAACGGGGATGTGCGTCGTGCCGAGAAGGTTACAGTCAAGGGACTGGACCGCGAGGGTAAAACCATTACCGTTACAGCGACAGGGTTGCTTTCTCGTGCTTTTCAGCATGAAATTGACCATTTAAATGGAATTTTGTTCACGGATATTGCAGAAAAAGTATATGAGGTTGCGCTGGAACAGCCAGGACCGAACCGTCAGATAGGAGAGTGAGGTTCGATGAGTCAAGACATTCGTATTATCTTTATGGGTACGCCTGAGTTTGCAGTGCCATCGCTGAACATGTTACTGGACAACGGTTATAACGTGGTTGGTGTGATTACACAGCCTGATAAGCCACAGGGACGAAAAAAAATATTGACGCCTACACCAGTCAAGGAAGCGGCAGAAAAACGCGGATTACCTGTACTGCAACCGACCCGCCTGCGCCAGCCAGAAGCGGTGGCTCAGGTGGCAGAGCTGCGTCCTGATCTGATCGTAACCGCAGCCTATGGGCAAATTTTGCCTAAGTCCGTACTAGACCTGCCTCGGTTCGGCTGTCTGAATGTGCATGGTTCGTTACTTCCCCGTTATCGGGGAGGTGCACCGATCCAGCGTGCGATTATTAATGGTGAAACTGTGACAGGTGTGACGCTGATGTATATGGCGGAAGGACTGGACACTGGCGATATGATATCGCGAGTTGAGGTTGCTATAGAGCCGGAGGATACCTCGGGTACGATTTTTGAGAAGCTAAGCGTAGCTGGAGCAAAGCTTTTGCAGGACGAGCTGCCTAAGTTGCTGGCAGGCCAATCAGACCGTACGCCGCAAAACGAGGACGAGGCAACTTATGCCCCGAACCTGAACCGCGAGGATGAGCGTATTTCGTGGAGTGACAATGCTCAGCAGATATACAACCGGATTCGCGGCCTGGTTCCTTTTTCCGGTGCGTTTACGCTTTGGGAGGAAAATGTTTTTAAAATTTGGGCTGCTGAGCAGCCTTTCATAAACAGTGAAGTGAGTGGCTCAAATGTTCCAGCACCCGGAACGGTTCTTCAATTGACCGCTCGTGGCATTGAGGTGCAGACAGGCGAAGGAACTCTCTGGCTGACTCAGGTTCAACCGGCTGGCAAAAAGGTTATGGATGCCGGAACCTTTGCACGCGGCGGACAGATGAAGCCAGGCACGGTGCTCGGATGAGCGGGAGTCACTCCCGCCAGGGAGGCCAAGGCAAGGGAGTGGGTGCCAGATCCGGCAAGACTCGCAATCAGACGGCGCGGGAAGTTGCACTTGATGTGTTGACCGGTGTGGAGCAAGAGGGTGCATATAGCAATCTTGAGCTAAATCGTCGGCTTCAGCAGGCAGGCTTATCTGCAAGTGACGCTGGTTTGGCGACGGAACTTGTATATGGTACAATCGCACGCCGAAATACACTAGATTATTTCCTGAATAAATTTGTTCAAAAAGGAACGGCCAAGCTTCAGGCTTGGGTACGTTCGTTGCTGCGGATGAGTGTGTATCAGGTGGTGTATCTGGATCGAGTTCCGGATCATGCAGTCGTTAGTGAAGCGGTGACCATTGCCAAGCGTCGTGGGCATCAGGGGATTTCCGGTATGGTCAACGGCGTGCTCCGCAGCATGTTGCGTGAGCCGGACAAGCTGTGTATTCCTGACGATTTGTCACCAGAGGAACGGATTTCATTAGAACATTCCCATCCACAGTGGCTGGTTAAGCGCTGGATTAAGCAATACGGTGCAGATACTGCTGAGGCAATTTGTCAGGCTAATAATGAGCCCCCTGCGGTCAGCGTACGGGTGAATACGACAATGATCAGCCGTGATCAGTTGCTGGACGAGATACGCTCAAAAGGGCTTGATGCCGTTCCTTCCGCAGTTAGTCCCTATGGGATTGTTGTTCGTAGCGGTGGAAATATGGCGCTTACCTCGTGGTATACGGACGGCTTGCTGTCCGTACAGGATGAAAGCTCCATGCTCGTTGCCGAAGCAGTCGCTCCAGAGCCTGGCATGCTGGTACTGGATTGCTGTGCCGCTCCAGGTGGAAAAACAGCTCATATGGCCGAGCTGATGAAGGATCAAGGCCGGATCGTTGCGAATGATCTGCATGCCCATAAGCATCAATTAATCCGTGAACAGGCTAATCGACTTGGCCTGGATGCTGTGGAAACAGTCACTGGTGATGCGCTAGAACTGAAGGAACGATATGCTCCAGCTTCTTTTGACCGTATTTTGCTGGATGCACCATGCTCTGGCTTTGGGGTAATTCGTCGTAAGCCGGACCTGCGTTGGAGCAAAACTGCGCAGGATGTTCGCGACATTACACAGCTTCAGCATGAGCTGCTGGATAGTGTGGCGGGACTGTTGAAGCCAGGTGGTATTCTGGTATACAGCACATGCACGATTGAACCGGACGAAAATGAAGGACAATTGAATCGGTTTTTAAGCGAACATCCAGAGTATGAATTGGCAGAGGGTCATTCCTTCCCGGACGTGAGCCGCGAAAAGGATAGTATTCAGGGAGGCTCGGTACAGCTGTTACCGCAGCATTTCCACAGCGACGGGTTTTATATCGCGCGCCTGCGTCGGGTGAAATAGCGCGGAAGAGAATTCCAGGCAGCTGCCCACCAGTATTTCCACATTCCGCCGGAACATTTCCGGCGGTTTTTTGCATGAAGATGAAAAATTTTTACCCCTCCAGGGATTTGTGCTAAAATAGGAAGAATGAAAAATACGATCTACGATCAAACAGAACTTAATGAAGAAGGAACGGGTGCAAACATTGATGAAACCTTTTATATATGATTTAACTCTGGAGGAGCTTCAGGACTGGGCCAAGAACAATGGCGAGCCTGCTTTTCGTGGCGGACAAATTTTTGACTGGCTGTATGTGAAGCGGGTCAATGATTTCAGCGAGATGACGAATTTGTCCAAGGCGCTGAGAGAGAAGCTTGAGGAGCAATTTAGTTTTGTGACGCTTAGTGAAATTACAAAGTTGGAATCAAAGGACGGTACAGTAAAATTCTTGTTCGGTTTGCACGATGATCATGCCATTGAAACGGTCATTATGAGACACAATTACGGAAACAGTATTTGTGTAACGACGCAAGTGGGATGCCGGATTGGTTGCACTTTCTGCGCATCGACGCTCGGAGGCCTCAAACGGAACCTGACAGCTGGTGAAATTACTGCACAGGTAGTACAGGCTCAGAAAATTTTGGATAAAACGAATGAACGAGTGAGCAGCATCGTGATTATGGGCTCAGGCGAGCCTTTTGAAAACTATGAAGCGACCATGACGTTTTTGCGTACAATGGTTCATGAAAAAGGTCTGAACATTGGTCAACGTCATATCACGGTGTCGACTAGCGGTATTGTACCGAATATTTATAAATTTGCCGACGAGGATACCCAGATTAATCTGGCAATATCCATTCATGCGCCTAATGATGCGCTTCGTTCGAAGCTGATGCCTGTAAATCGGCGTTATCCCTTTAAAGATGTTATGGATTCTCTACGTTACTATCTTGCTAAGACGGGGCGGAGAATTTCGTTTGAATATGCCCTGATTGGCGGGGTAAACGATCAGGCAGAACATGCTGAAGAGCTAGCGGATGTGTTAAAGGACATGCTGTGTCACGTCAATTTGATTCCAGTCAATCATGTGCCTGAGCGCAAGTATGTGCGCACATCACGCAGCGATATTTTTAATTTCCAACGTATTCTTGCCGAAAAAGGCGTCAATGTGACGATCCGGCGTGAACAGGGTCACGATATTGCCGCTGCTTGCGGTCAGTTGCGTGCAAAGCATATGGAGTTGGGGTGAAACCATTTGATCAAAACAGTTCATGTCAGCCATGTCGGACGTGTACGTTCGGTGAATGAGGATTCTGCCTGGATCAGGCACTTGGAGCAAGGCTATATTCTTGGGATTGTTGCCGATGGTATGGGGGGGCATTTGGCCGGTGATACGGCCAGCCGCCTTGCGGTAGAGACACTTGCCGCTGATTTGGCGACGCTGGAGAGCGGATTATCCGCACATTCTTTGACGGCGGCGCTCAGCGACGCTATTTTGCATGCCAATGAAGTCATCTTCCAGACGGCTGCACGCGATGACAAGTATCATAATATGGGAACGACAGTTGTTGCGGTTTTACTAAACGATGCATCCGGAATTATCGGACATATCGGTGATAGTCGCGCCTATGTCATATCCAAAGGAGCGGTACGTCAGCTTACAGAAGACCATACTTTGGTTAATGAGCTGTTCAAAAACGGTCAGATCAGTAAGGAAGAACGGGAGAACCATCCCCGTCGCAATGTGCTGACTCGGGCGCTGGGTACTGATTCTGAGGTGAAAGTGGATATTGACTCCATTGCGCTGGAAAAAGGCGATGTACTGTTACTGTGTAGCGACGGATTAAGCAATCTGGTAACGGAAGAACAAATCAGTAAAGTAGTAGGTGCCGCAGAGAATCCTTTGGAGGAGCGTGCGGATCGTCTGCTACATCTGGCGCTGCTTGCCGGAGGAGACGATAACATTACTGTGGCTTTGTTTGAATTGCCCGATGACACGGTTTCATTGAGTGAAAAGGGGTGTGACGCATGATCGGGCACCTGCTAGGGGGAAGATACGAAATTATTGAGCGCATCGGTGGCGGCGGTATGGCGCTGGTGTATAAGGCTCAAGACATTTTGCTGAATCGCAATGTTGCAGTTAAAGTGTTGCGCCAGCAATTTGTTCATGATGAGGAATTTATTCGCCGGTTTCGGCGTGAGGCGCAGTCTGCGGCCTCGCTTTCGCATTCGAATGTGGTCAGTATTTATGATGTCGGCCAAGAGGATGAAATCCATTATATTGTAATGGAGTGCATCGAAGGTAAAAATTTGAATGAGATTATTAAAGAACGTGCGCCATTGCAAGTGGATGAAGCAGTACGGATTGCATCCCAGATTTGTGATGCGCTGGAGCATGCCCATCAAAATCAGATTATTCACCGAGACATTAAGCCTCATAATATATTAATTGGACGTAATGGACGGGTTAAGGTAACCGATTTTGGGATTGCTAGAGCCGTTACGTCAACGACCATTACCCAGACGGGTTCTGTTGTAGGTTCTGTTCATTATTTTTCACCTGAGCATGCAAAGGGTGTCGTCACCGGCGAAAAATCGGACTTATATTCTTTAGGTATTGTCTTATATCAAATGCTGACGGCGCAGCTCCCTTTCCTGGGAGAAAGTCCAATTAGTGTAGCGCTCAAGCATTTGCAAGAGGAATTTGAGGAACCGCGTAAAATTAATCCGTTGATTCCGCAAAGTGTGGAAAATGTCATTCTAAAATCCATGCGCAAAAATCCAGAAGAGCGTTATCAATCGGCAGACGAGATGCTAAAAGATTTGGAAACCTGTTTGCTGCCGGGACGGCGTAATGAATCCAAGCTGGAGTTTACACATTTGGATGATGAGGATCAAACACGGGTTATTCCGGCTATTAAGCCTCAACAATTAGGGATGTCTTCTAGCGGGGATGATGTACCTGCTCAACCGCGTGAGTCTGAACAGCTTCCGAGCAAGCAATCGTCCAAGAAAAATAGAAAAAAAGCGATTTTGTGGGTAACACTAGTGTTGGTGTTACTTCTGTGCATGGGCGGAGTGGTGTACTATGTGCAAAGTGTACTGGTCGTGCCTGAGGTAAAAGTACCAGGTGTATTGACACAAACAGAAGACCAAGCGAAGGTTAATCTCAGTAAAGCGGGGCTACTCATTGAGGAGCCAATCCAGCATGAATACAAAGAAGGAATCGCGCCTGGAGTTGTATTTTATCAAAGCTATCCTGCAGATTCTTTAGTCAAGGAAGGAACTAAGATTAGTCTGAAAGTCGGGATTGCCAAGCCGCTCACCCCGATGCCGGATGTCAAAGGCCAAAGCTACGAAAATGCTGTTAAGCTGCTGACCGCCCAGCAAATTAAGGAGACGCAGATTCAGCAAAATGAGCAGTTCAGTGATCAGGCCGCAGGGACCGTCCTTAGTCAGACACCCGCTGCAAATGAGCCATTTGATAAGGATTCAGTCCAGGTTGTGCTTACAGTCAGCAAGGGAGCTGACACTGTAAAAATGCCAAGTCTCGTAGGGAAGACGCAGAGTCAAGCGGAAAATGAGGTCAAAAAGGCAGGACTGAAGGTTGGCTCGATTAAAGAAGAATTTAGCTATGAGCAGGAAAAAGGAAGAGTAACCAAACAATGGCCGTCAGAGGCAGGCAGTGAGCTGCCACCAAATACGGAAATTACGATTTATGTAAGTACTGGTTACCCGCCAGAAGCGATTACGCTGGCATTTAATGTGCCTGTTGCGCCCAAGGAAGAGGGGAAAAACAGCAAAATTCGTATCACTTATACGGATGCACGTGGAGAAAATCAGGAATGGGGAAGCCGTACGATTAATACGACACAGGTGTTCACTATCAACCTGCTAATGGCTCCGAACAAAGACAGTGTTGTCTCAGTATTTAGAGATGGCGACTTTATTGATACGTATCCAGTCTCATATATTGAGGCGAAAAATGGAACGGTGACGATGCCCCAAATTGCTCCGCCTGCCGGAACTTCACCAACGGATACACCTGATGGTACTTCCTCGCAGAATGGAAGTGGAAACGGCGAGGAAGGTGATAGCGGGGGAGCTTCTAATGATAGTGGTAATAGTGGAGGAGACTTGAACAATCAGGAGGGCACGGGAAGTAATGGTGACCCTTCCGCCTTTGTTCCTGGAACGAATTCCACGGGGGGGACGCGCAGTGAGTTGGCGGTTAGTTATAAAAACAACCCAGGCCACGCTTCCCACAAAAAGAAGGAAAAAGTGATTGAGGCTGTTCAGCATCAGTAAACTTGCAATAGGAAGATGCTCAACCTGCTATACGCAATGAAACTTGAACATTATGAAGGAGGACATCTTACACATGCCTGAAGGTCTGATCGTCAAGGCGCTTAGCGGATATTATTATGTCTCCAGCCTGGATCAGGATGGGCGTCCGGTATCTGGCGAAGCTACGGTACAATGCAGAGCACGCGGCATTTTTAAGAAAAAAGAGATTACGCCTCTTGTTGGTGATCGGGTCGTTTACGAACTGACTGAAAACGGGGAAGGTATGGTCAAGGAGATTAGAAAGCGTACGACGGAGCTAATACGTCCTCCGGTAGCCAATACCACGCTTGCCGTGCTGCTGTTTTCATTGCGTGAGCCGGATTTAAACCTGCCTTTACTGGACAAATTTTTAGTCCATATTGAGCACGCCGGGCTGGATACGATTATCTGTCTGACTAAGCGCGATTTGTATGAAGGCAGCCCTTCAGAGGATGACACCGTGCTGGCCGTTCAGGAAATATACCAGAAGATCGGTTATGAAGTGCTGGTAACCAGTGCCCGTACCGGAGAAGGGACGGCTGAGCTTAAGAAGCTATTGGCTGGTCAAATCAGCGTGTTTTCCGGGCAGTCAGGTGTAGGAAAGTCTTCCATGCTTAATGCTCTAGAGCCTGGGTTAACGTTGGAGACGAGCGCCATAAGCAATAAGCTGGGCCGAGGAAAACATACGACTCGTCATGTGGAACTGATTCCTCTAGACAACGGAGGATTTGTAGCAGATACACCGGGGTTTAGCCAGCTGGATTTTCTGGAGCTGGGTGTGGATGAGCTATCTCCCTGTTTTCGTGAATTCCAGCAGTATGCGGAAGGATGTAAATTTCGAGGTTGTACCCATATTCATGAGCCTGGCTGTAAAGTAAGAGAGGCCCTGGAAGAAGGACATATTTCACAGGGACGATATGATAGCTATTTGCAGTTCTATCAGGAATTAAAAGAAAAAAAGCGGAGGTACTGAGTATATGTTAAAAATAGCACCGTCGATTTTATCCGCTGATTTTGCTCGCTTGGGCAGTGAAGTTGCGGAAGCTGAGTCAGGAGGGGCAGACTGGATTCATGTGGACGTAATGGATGGACATTTTGTATCCAATATTACACTGGGCCCACCTATCGTTCAGGCTATTCGTCCGCACACGACTCTTCCCTTGGATGTTCATCTGATGATTGAGCATCCTGAACGCTATATTGGCGATTTCGTAAAAGCAGGAGCCGATATCATCACTGTTCATGCTGAGGCCTGTGTTCATTTGCATGGTGTCCTTCACTTGATCAAGCAGCAAGGCGCTCTGGCTGGAGTGGCTCTCAATCCAGGTACTTCACCATATGCGATCAAGGAAGTGCTGCCAAATGTGGATATGATTCTGGTAATGACGGTCAATCCTGGCTTTGGAGGTCAGTCCTTCATTCCAGAGACGTTAAATAAAATCAGACAAATCCGTGCTTGGTTGAACGAATTGGGTCGTCCAGACGTACATATCGAGGTAGACGGAGGTATTGCGGAGGAGACGGCACCAGCCGTATTTGAAGCGGGGGCTGACGTGCTGGTGGCTGGTAGTGCGGTATTCGGCAGAGCAGACCGCGCAGCGGCTATTGCTGCGATTCGGGACAGTGCAGCACGTTTGTCCAAGTGAAGCTGACCGAAGCATTGTGGATGACTGTAGCGAGCATGGCGACGGGGTTGACCCTTAGCTGCTTCTCGCTAGTGAAGGCTCCTTGGAATGCCGTTCTTTCACTTTTGGCTGTTCTAATTGTCCTGTTTTATTTTCGGAAAAATGAACGGCGTGGTTTACGAATAGGTTTTGTGGTGTGCAGCGTACTTTATTATATCCTGTTTATTTTCATACTCTCAGCATATCTCTATGTTCGCGGACTTGTCTGATGGTATAGCCTGGGATGGTTGTGCATAAATATGGTTACATGAGCGGGATTCTCATGTAGCCTTTTTTTGTGGTTTGCAACAACCCTTGATAGGTTGCATAAACTACAGAGAACGGATGCAGGAGGATGATGGGGAGGGTGAGGCATGAAGTTTTACACAATCAAGCTGCCAAAATTTCTGGGTGGATTCGTTAAAGCCATTTTGAATACATTCCAGAAAAACTGAATTCAACGTAATGTAAACACAGGATGTAGGATGAAAGCTAGAGGTACACAGGGCACGCTTCCCGGGCATAACAGATAGGTAGCTCGGTAGTAAAAGATTGGAACGCACGGGAAGGTGCCTGACATTTTGTTTTCCTGAACCAGATGGATATTACTTTTCGAATAACCAAAAAAGCACCCGTTTAAAACGAGGTGCCTTTTGTTTATAACGATATTTTTTTACGACTACACGCGAGTCACTTTACCGGCTTTCAATGCACGAGTGCTGACATAAACGCGTTTCGGTTTACCGTTAACGAGAATGCGAACTTTTTGTACGTTGACGCCCCAAGTACGGCGATTACGGTTGTTAGCGTGAGATACGTGGTTACCGCTGCCAGGCTTTTTGCCTGTTACAGAACATTTACGAGACATGATTCCACCTCCTATTCTGAAAATAACCAAATTCCATATGGAACGGGTCTCTCTTCAGGCCGACTGGGTCAGCCGGACTTTGTAAGTCACTAACCTGAACAAAACAATACTTAAATATAATATCATAGTCAAAAAAGCTCCGTCAACTGATTCAAAAACTTTATTTATTTCTCTTTCGCATTATAGTACAATATGGGATAGTTATTGCTGCGATTATTTTGTATTTAAATGGAATGTGAATTCTTATTCCAGTCATGCCGGCGGTTCAGAGGCGGGACTATAGTTATCATTCCAGCCGATGATTTATGTTGGGCAGTTGACTGGTTTTTCATTTTATATGACCTGTAGAAGAGCGACCAGACGTGAGTACAAGAGCTTATGAAAGTGTGACATTCGTATTCGTCGTCTGGCTTTAGTATAATTTAATTGAACCTGTAGGCACAGCTGGATAAGGTGTGGTGAAGGTTGATAGTAAAACAAGTGTATTAAGCTAGGAAGGGGAATTCTCTTGAGTAATCGTTCTTTGAATGGAACAGATTTTACCGCAATGGTTTTAGCCGGGGCGGAACAATTACAGCAGCATGCGGAACATGTCAATTCACTAAATGTATTCCCGGTGCCAGACGGTGATACGGGAACTAACATGAATTTGACGATGAGCGCGGGCGTAACGGAATTAAAGAGGGGGGATTCTTCCTCCATCGGTGTCATGTCCGGCATATTATCCAAAGGTTTGCTGATGGGAGCCCGCGGCAATTCAGGGGTTATCCTGTCTCAGTTGTTTCGTGGCTTCAGCCGTTACGCTGCCCCATACGAGGAATTGAATACCCTTCAGTTCGCATCGGCATTGCAGAGCGGGGTGGATGCGGCCTACAAGGCGGTGGTTAAGCCGGTGGAGGGTACAATTCTTACCGTGGCGAAGGAAGCGGCCAAGCATGCTGTATTTTTCTCGCGCCGGACGAACGACATCACGGAATTGATGGAAGAAGTGCTTGCCAAAGCGAAGGAAACGCTTGCCATGACGCAGGACATGCTCCCTGTACTGAAGCAAGTAGGAGTTGTAGATTCGGGTGGGCAAGGCCTTGTGTATATTTATGAAGGCTTTATGCAACATATTGGAAGCGGCTTGGTGACGTCTCCAACTGCAAAAAGTGATAATGTACGCCCGGTTTTTGCTCCTCACGTATCGGAGAGACCTACTGCTACTGCAGTTGTTCCTTCCCCAGATGCGCCGATTTCTGCGCAAGCGAAGCTCGAAACGGATAATATTGAATTTTTGTATGATATGGAGTTTTTTATTAATCGACAATTGGGCGAAGCGCAAGGTACCGATTTTGATGAAGAAGCCTTCCGGAAAGCGTTATCCGTAGATGGTGATTCTATTATCGTAATTTCAGACGATGATGTTATCAAGGTTCACGTGCATTCTAAGGCTCCTGGTGAAGTGCTGAATTTGGCACTGCGTTACGGAGAAATTACACAGATTCGTATTTTAAATATGCGCGAGCAGCATCGTGATTTGTTGTCTGCGGGTATGGATGTTGCTCCTGAGCCTGAGTGGTTTGCTGAAATACCAACAGAGCCTGCACGTGAGGAAGAGCCGTCTGAGCCCCCAGCTCATGAACTGGCATCCTTTGGTTTTATAGCTGTGGCTTCCGGTGAAGGAATTGCTGATATTTTCAGAAGTTTAGGCGTCGATGTTGTCCTTTCTGGCGGCCAGACAATGAATCCGAGCACAGAGGACTTCGTTAATGCGGCGCGCTCGATTGCGGCTCAACATATTTTTATTCTTCCGAATAATTCCAATATTATTTTGGCGGCAGAACAAGCGCGTGAACTGCTAGAGATGGAACGTATGGTGTCGGTTATTCCGAGCAAAACAATTCCTCAGGGCATTGCGGCAGCATTTGCCTTCCAGGAGGAAGAGGCTTTTGAGGTAAATCAGGACAATATGCGTGACGCAGTCACCCGGGTGAAGTCTGGCCAAGTGACCTACGCGGTACGGGATACGACACTTGATGACCTGCATATTACAGCCGGGCACTACATCGGTATTCTGGATTCCAAAATTGTAGCGACCGAGGAACACTTAATGGCAACGTCCCGTCTTTTGCTAGCGAAAATGCTGGTGAATGGCGATGAAATTGTTACGATTCTCACAGGTTCAGACGCAAATCAAGAAGACACAGATCAGCTTGTTGCATGGCTTGAAGAAAATTATGCGGATGCTGAAGTGGAAGTTCATGAAGGTGGTCAGCCGATTTATCCTTATTTGTTCTCAGTGGAAACCTGATGTGCTTTAGCACGCCCATGGAAGTCCACAACAAAAAGGAGGTCTGACTGATGAGCAGTACCATCATTTTGACGGATAGCACGGCTGATATTCCACAAGAATTAGCAGACCGTCTCGGTATAGTTGTTGTACCCTTGACAGTGATGTTCGGCAGCACAGCTTACCTGGACGGCATTGAGATGTCAGCGTCGCAGTTTTACAGCGAACTAGTACGGGCTGATGAGCTGCCTACGACGTCACAGCCTTCACCAGCCCGTTTTTTGGAGACATACACGACGCTGTTGGAACAATACCCCGAGAGCCAGGTTATCTCTATCCATTTATCCTCGGGTGTGAGCGGAACGTATCAGTCTGCTCTGCTGGGCAAATCCATGCTGGAGAAGCATGGACATAGAGTGACTGTGGTGGATTCCAAATCAGCTTCATACGGATACGGCATGCTAGTGGTTTATGCGGCAGAGCTGGCGGCTGCCGGACACTCCCCGGCTGATATTGTTCGGGCTGTGGAACGTCGTGGGGAGCGCCGTTGTTTATATTTCCTGGTGGATACCCTGGAATACTTAAAAAAAGGCGGACGTATTGGCAAGGCAGCGGCAATGGTTGGTACGTTGCTTAACATTAAGCCGATTCTTTCGATTGACAAAGAAGGCATTATTTATTCGGTTGATAAGGCGAGAGGGCATAAAAAAGCGACAGCACGAATTATTGAACTACTGGAGCGGGATTTAAAAGGCCAAAAAATTAATATTGCTGTGGGTCATACGGCAGATCGCTCAGCGGCAGAAGCGTTCGTGGCTCAGCTGGCAGAGCATTTTGAGCTGGGGGATCGAATATATACTGAACTTGGCGCTGTGATTGGGACCCATGTAGGGCCAGGAACGATTGGCATTTTTGTATGGCCGGCCGGAGATGAGAGGTAATATGCTGCAATTGGATCAAATACCTTTAAAACAAATACATGGCGTGAGTGCTCTCAAAGAGGGAGAGCTTCACGCTTTTGGCATTTCTAACATACAGGACATGCTGGAATATTATCCGTTTCGGTATGAAGATTACCGACTGCGCTCGCTAAGCGAAGTGAAGGACGGAGATAAGATTACGGTACAGGCCAAAATTATGGGCATTCCGGTGCTTCAGCGTTACGGGCGCAAATCAAGGTTGACTTGTAAATTGATGGCCGAGGATTGGATGTTTACCGCGACATGGTTTAATCGGCATTTCATGAAGGAGCAGCTAACCTCAGGTCGTGAAATTGTGGTGACTGGTAAATGGGATCTCAAACGTATGCAGATGACTGTTGCAGATTCTGAGTTTCCTGATAAAGGAGTAGCCCGCTCGGGGACGCTTCAACCGGTGTACTCTATAGGCGGCAAGATTACGCAAAGCTGGATGCGAAAAACGATGAATCAGACGCTCCAGCAGTTTGGCGAAATGATCCCCGAAATATTGCCTGAGTTGCTTGTACGCAAATATAGTATGATGCCGCGCAAGCAGGCTATCGCGGGTATACACCAGCCTCAGGACAACCGCGAGGGGCAAGAGGCTCGTCGGCGGATGGTGTATGAGGAGCTATTTTTATTTCAACTGAAAATGCAGGCATTCCGGGCGCTAAATCGTGGTCGAGCGGACGGGGTGGTACATACGGTGGATAACGCCACGATTCGTGAATTTGTAAGGGCTTTGCCTTTTGAATTAACGGATGCACAGAAGAAGGTAGAGCTTGAAATACTGCACGATTTACGCTCACCTTATTGTATGAACCGTTTGCTTCAGGGAGATGTTGGGTCAGGTAAAACAGTTGTTGCTGCCATCGGTTTATTTGCCACAGTACGTTCGGGTTTTCAGGGAGCGCTGATGGTGCCAACCGAAATATTGGCCGAGCAGCATATGAGGTCGCTTCACAAGCTGTTTGAGCCCTTTGGAATCAGTGTGGGCCTACTGACTGGGAGTACAACCGGGAAGAAGCGTAAGGAGCTGCTAGCTGCTCTCCAAATGGGTCTACTGGACATTGTAGTAGGCACCCATGCTCTCATTCAGGAAGATGTATATTTTCGCCAGCTTGGGCTTGTTGTAACGGATGAGCAGCATAGATTCGGAGTGAACCAACGTAGTGTACTGCGTCGCAAAGGCTATAATCCCGATGTGCTGACGATGACGGCCACACCGATCCCTCGTACGCTGGCCATCACTGCGTTTGGCGATATGGATGTTTCTACGTTGTCAGAGCGGCCGAAGGGGCGTATTCCAATTTCCACCTATTGGGTGAAGCACGAACTGATGGATCGGGTACTTGGTTTTATTTCCCGCGAGGTAGATCAGGGACGGCAGGCTTATCTGATTTGCCCGTTGATTGAAGAGTCGGAGAAGCTGGACGTACAGAATGCCATTGATTTGCATATTCAAATGCAACAGGCTTTTCCGCATTACCGCGTTGGGCTATTACATGGACGAATGACTCCCGCAGAAAAGGAAGAAGTTATGCGTTCTTTCTATGCGAATGAGGTTCAGTTGCTCGTTTCAACGACAGTTGTGGAGGTGGGGGTAGACGTCCCCAATGCGACGCTAATGATCATTATGGATGCGGATCGTTTTGGGCTGTCCCAGTTACATCAATTACGTGGACGTGTCGGAAGGGGAGCACATGCCTCGTATTGTGTACTGATCGCTGATCCTAAGTCGGAGGTTGGTCAGGAGCGGATGAAGGTTATGACCGATACGGACGATGGTTTTGAGGTGGCTAGACGCGATCTGGATTTGAGAGGGCCGGGTGACTTTTTTGGCACCAAGCAGAGTGGACTACCCGAGTTTCGTTTAGCAGATATGGTAGCGGATTTTGAGGTGCTGGAAAAGGCGCGTGAGGATGCAACTGATCTGATCAAGGATGCGTCCTTTTGGACATCTCCGCAGTATGAAGCACTTCGCGGTTATTTGCAAAAAGAGCAGATTTTCCAGGGAGATCTCATCGACTAATCCACCATGAATCATGAGGTTGTTCTAAACGTTTTAAACAGATAGGCACAATGGACAGGCTGGCCGTCATATATTTGGGAATGACCGAATGATATGGGAGGTGTGGCAACATTGAGCTATCAGCAATATGGAATCAGTCCGCAACTGGTGGAGCGGATTAAGTTGAAAATGAAGAATCGTGCGCTCAAGGATCGGGTTAAGCAGCAGATCGAAGGTGTAACTAAAGCGGACCTGCAAAATAAAGCTAAGGTGCGTCATCTTGTGAAGACCACTTCTGCTATTTTAAACGAGCGTTTGACGGCTGCGCAGGAGGAGCAATTGACCGCCTTCGTATTGGCACAAAAAATTGATCCGTCCAATACATTCCATCTAATCAAGCTGTGGGGAATGTTCCGTTGATTGCTATTTGAAGAGGTGCTTCGAAGCGCTCTCCATGTTTTTTTGTGAAGCACAGATAAAAAAAAGGATTGCCTGATATCAGGCGATCCTTTTTGGTTTGTTTTAGTTAGTTCATTCCCCGGGCAATAGCTAGTGTGAGCTTATCATGAGATTTTTTATTTGTAATGACCGCCAATTTTGATAGACCGTTCCATGGCCTGCCCGGCATCTGTTAACGACGATGCGCGCATGATGATGGACTGACCGTACCGATCCTTTAAAGTGTCCGTCACCTTTTCCAAAGCACGGGATCGCTCCTGATCCTCAAAAAAATCCAGTTGATACAGTTGATCATCCACCAATCCGCTTAAAGTAACTCCTGCACGCTTCACAGGCATATGATTCCAAAAAGTATAAAAGATTTTTTTAACGGTTTCATATACCTTTTGGGTATGGTTTGTAGGATCGGGTATCTTCATTTGTCGGGAGAATCCGGTTGGTGCCTCGTAGGGACTGCATATACAATGAACAGTCACAACCGAGCCCATATATCCTTTGCGGCGGGCGTCCCGACACACCTCCTCTGTTAGTTCAAGCAGGATGGTTTCCACTTCCGCAGGCTGGAGATAGTCTCGAGGAAGAGTCATCATATGACCGATGGATTTGGGAGGTGTATTAAATGTTTCCGGCTTGACCGGGCTGTGATCGATCCCGTTAGCAGTTCGCCATATTACCTCTGCCTGAATATCGGACTGCTTACCGAAATGAGACCGGAATTTGTCCTGTAGCCGAGGTAAGGGAGTACGTGCGATATCTCCAATGGTGTGTAGTCCAAGCTTCTCCAAATGCCGTTCCATTCGCGAACCGATGCCGAACATAAGACGTACTGGCTGAGGCCATAGCAACGCTGCAATATCGGATGTAGACAACAAGAAAATGCCACTGTCATTTTTTTTAGCCCATATATCTGTTGCGGTTTTAGCCAGCATTTTGTTGGAGCCGATACCAATTCGAATCCATACTCCTGTTTGTGCCAGTACCTTTTGCTGAATTTCACTTGCAATACTCACCGGATCCCCGAACAGAGAGAGGCTTCCGCTCATATCCAGAAACTGTTCATCAATGCTGAAAACCTCAACCAAATCCGTATATTCATTATAAATTTCTGTTATTTTTAATGAGACATCGATATAATGCTGCATACGCGGACGTACAATGATAAGGTCAGGACATTTTTTCACCGCTTCTCCCAGACGTTCTGCTGTAGATATACCGTATTTTTTGGCCAGCGGACACGCAGCTAAAATAATGCCTGAACGAAGTGCAGGGTCACCGGCCACAACGAGTGGCTTATGTTGGTATTTGGGATCATCTGCTTTTTCGATGCTGGTATAAAAACTTTGGCAGTCCGATAAGAATATGGTTCTATTTCTGCGTTCCTCCAAAAATCCGACCTCCTTTCCTGATATGTGTGGATCATCCTTCCAAAATATTCTTGAATGTATACTCTTGTAGTAGTATTATATACAGAACAAGTGTTCCTAATACAAATGTATTTTTTGGAACGTTACAGTTTACGGAAAACCTAACATGGCGTATCATAATATCTTGAGCAAAAACAAGTGGAAATGAATGAATATTGAGGGGAGAAAACCATTTTTATGAACCCAAAACGTCGACCATCATCTCAAAAACGCAGTAGGTGGCGTATTTTTGGCAGAGTTTTGCTGATTAATATCAAGTGGTTCTCGTTTGCGGGTGTACTTGGAGTGCTATTTGCTGGAGGTCTTATATCCGGTTATGTAGCGGCACTGGTTCATGATGAACCTGTACGATCACGTCAGTTGATATATGAAAAGGTAAATGAGAACGCTCTGACCAGCTTTGTATTTTTTAATGATCAGGTAACTCCGGTTGGAAGAATGCGCATGGAGGAGGATCGACAGCTCGTTGATCTGAAGGATGTCCCTCAGTCTATTGTGGATGCCCTCATTTCAACGGAAGACAGCCAATTTTATGAGCATCGTGGTGTGGATTTAAAGGGAACAGCTCGTGCTGTTAAGCAGAAGCTTTTGAATGAAAACCGCCAAACAGGCGGCAGCACACTGACGCAGCAGGTAGCCCGAAGGGTTTTTCTCAGTCTGGATAAGACGGACAGCCGCAAGGTGAAGGAAATGCTGCTGGCACTGCGTATGGAGCGTTTTATGGGTAAGGATAAAATATTAACGGCTTACTTAAACAAAATGCCCTTTGGTAATGGTTCCGCTGGTTACAATTTATATGGAATCAAGTCTGCTTCGTTAGGGATTTTCAATGTAAGTGATCTACATAAGCTTCATATTGCTCAGGCGGCTTATTTGGCAGGTCTTCCCCAACTGCCATCTGTTTATTCCGCTTTTGATGGTAAAGGGAACTTTGATGAAGAAGGCTTCAATAAAGCGATGGAGCGCCAGCGTGTCGTGTTGGGAAGAATGCTGGCAACAGGTAAACTTACGCTATCCGAATATAACGAGGCGCTTCAATTTGATGTGAAAGCCACTCTTGCGCCACATCGCGAAAAAAGTTATAACACATTCCCTTATTTAATGCTGGAGACAGAGCGAGAAGCCGCCCAATTGTTAGCGCTCCAGCAAAATCCGGATATCACGGCATCCGAGATTTCCAAGCCTGAGCATGCCGAGCTTCTTCAAAATACGCGAGAAGAGTTGCAACGGTCCGGATATCGAATTTATACAACGATAAATAAGAAAATTTATAACAATATGCGGCAGATTGCAGCCAATCCACAAAACTTTTCTCCATACAGTAAGAAGAAGGGATTAGAGCAGATTGCAGCAATCATGATTGATCATAAAACAGGGGCTATACTCGGTATGATCGAGGGCAGGGATTTTAATACCGAGCAAATGAACTATGCAACTCAAATGACACGTCAGCCCGGTTCTGCCATGAAGCCTATTGCTGCTTATTTACCTGCATTGGAAAAGGGATACACTCAGCCAGCCGGTCTTATTGATGATTCACAAATCATATTGAAAGACGGGCGTAAAGGTTATCATATTCCTAAAAATTATAACAGACGGTACGAGGGGCTTATGACAGCCCGTGAAGCACTCAATCGGTCAATCAATATCCCTGCACTGAGGCTGTTCTTATATGAAGTTAAAATTCCAAATGCTTGGAATTTTGTGCGTTCTCTTGGAATTACGACGATTCAGCCGCAGGATGAACATGCTCAGACAGGGGTTCTGGGTGGACTAAGCAAAGGGGTATCCGTCGAGGAACTGACCGCAGCATATGGAACGATTCCCAATATGGGTGTATATAATGCACCTCATCTGATTAGCAAAATTACGGATGCCAACGGGAAGATCATATATGAATTTAAACCGCAGACGAAGCGTGTATATTCGCAGCAAACCGCATTTTTGATGACGGATATGCTTAAAACTGTTATATCAGATCCGAGGGGAACTGGTAAACGCCTGCAAAATGCTTTTAAAAGCTACGGTGCCATTGATATCGCCGGTAAAACCGGTACAACACAAAACTTTGGTGATGTGTGGTTTATGGGATACACACCTGACGTTACACTAGGCGTCTGGGCTGGTTATCGGCAACAGGTTAATACATTATCTCAAGAAGGCCATTCCAGAGCACAGTCAGTGTGGGCACTGATCATGAATGAGGCGGTCAAGGACCAGCCTGAACTTTTTAAGAATAAGCACTTTATACGGCCGGAAGGTGTTGTAAGAGTTACGGTTTCTAGCCTTACAGGTAAGCTGCCAGGGCGTTATTCCCGTCAATCGGGTCAACTCGTGACTGACTGGTTTAATCAAAAGTATGTGCCTACTGAAGTTGGAAGAGAACACCTTCCGCGTTCTGCTAGACCAGTGGTCCCGTCCAAACCAGATATCAAGGAAAAAGAAGTCCCAGAGGTTGAGGTACCTGCAATAGATCAAGAGAAAATTCCACCAGAGGAAACGGATCCTGCTGTTCCTGACGCAGACACAGAGATAGAAATGCCTGATGAGAATAACGATGTGCCATCAACAGATACTTCGCAACCTTCTGTTGAAAACGAACAGGGGACTCCTTCTGAATCGGAAAGCCAGAGTGAGACTCCAAAAACCCAATCTGATGAAGTTATTTATCCAGAAATAATATCTGATCAACCCAAAAACTAAACGACAGGAACGGTTTAGTTTAAAATGCCGTTCCCGACAATGTCTACAGTGACCTGCGGATGAAAACGGACATTGGGATATTCTTTATTCCAATCTACACTTTTCCATACTGCTGGATGATGAGCGATCAACTGTCTGCCTACGCCAAAGGCATCACATCCATTTTCCTGAAGTGTACGGATAATTTGTTCCGCATCCTGGGTCATGATTTCGGAAAGTTGACGGTTCAGACGCCGTACGTTAGCTTTATCTTGAAGATGATTGCGTGCATATTCAACAATATCGACAGGCAATTTCAGGTTAAGCTCCACATCAATTTGTCCATCGCACTGAACCTTCACTTTAAGGCTACGTTTGACATTCTGAATGTTAGCCTGATACGTAATAAAATTTTGCACATCACCGACAGATCCTGGATGTATCCTTTTTACAAAGCGAGCTGTATGTTTCCACTTTCCAGTCATCAGGACATATAAAACACCTTGCTCATTACTTAGGCTTCCTGTGAATTTTTGTCCGTGAAATAAGGCAATTCCACGTGCTGTAATATCTTCTCCTTCTTTGGAAAGATAGGGAAGCACAAAATCTTGACCCGGATCAAGCATTGGGGGGAGCAGTGTCTCCAGTGTCATTTCCGGGAACATACACATTTCCTCAAGGCTTCTGATTTTTTTGGTTATAAATTCGCCAATTAAGAGGTTACCTATGCCTTTTTGATCTATTATTTCTCCAGCTAATCCATCTACAATAGCTACCTTGACATGGGAAGTCGGATGGTCAGGCTCACGATACAGCACATCCAGATAGGGATATAGATCTTTTCGGGCCAAGCTTGTACCATACAGAATAACTCCGTATTTGAAAAAGCGGATATCCCCGGTTACTTTGGCTCGGATTTTGTCTGTACTTTGTCGAACGGAATGGCCGGTGCCTGAGTGAATTTCATTGGTGCTTTTACCTTGATTGCTTTGAGAATCGTCTACAACCTCTAGCGTTTGCAACAACATACCTTCAGGAGTGAGATCATAAGCCGATGCATTTGCCAATCGGGCATCCTTCAAATTGTCCTGATCCCAGCAGCCTGTTATAAAAATGAGTAGAGTTAGCATTCCAAGCTCTCTGCTCTTTTTTTTCATGTTTCAGGTCCCTCCTTTTTTTTGAAGAGATACGATAGGATCAGCAGCAGAAAAGGGAACACAATTAGGAAAATATAAGCAGAATTATTGGCTATGGAACCAATAAGCTCGAAATCTTCTCTTCGTTGAGGCAAATAGGCAATACAACATGAGGCGAGCACAACAAAGGGAACCGCCTTTTTGTGACTCTTTTGCTTGAATAGATAGCTTATTCCGTAAGACGCCGCATAATAATAACCACTTATAGCGCCAAAGATCGAAATGAGCCAAATTGGCAGAAAAATAAAATCGACCCGATCCATCGTTCCCAGTGGAATGGATCTGAGCAAATAAATGACTGGCTCCGGCATTAATTCAAGCTGTTGGGGGCTGAATACGGTTGTACAGGTAAATACAGTAAAACAATACAATAGTACCACGATCGCGTTAGCTGCCAAAATTGACTTGAGCTTGCCTATACTTTTGCCCTCAACCATGGGAAAGACGACAAGAATGAACTCAAAACCAAACATCGCTAGGAGCGTTTCTTTTGAACCGACAATAATACGGGGCCATCCCGCCTCAGTCAGAGGTAGCAGATAAAGCGGGTTGGACTGCTTTATACCATAGCTAATTAACAGCATCATGGGAAAAATCAGAAATGAAATTAAAACAAGCACTCGAGCAATTGTTCTTAAATTTTCGCGAACCAGATATATGCTACTGAACAAAAACAGGGCAAGTATAGCCCAACGGGGAGTATATTGCAGCATCCAGCGATTGATGACGTCATATGCGTTCACAAGAACGGAGGTACCCATAAGCAGATAGTAAGCGATGTAAGCCACAGTCAATGCTTTTCCAATCCAGCAACCAGTAATTTGGGTTAATATTTGATAAATCGAAGAGGAGGGAAAACGTCTTAGCAGAAGCCAGCACATCAAAATAATGAGTTGAATCAAAAGGCCGCCAATAATGACAGATATCCAACCCCCTCCTTTAGCTGAAAGGTGCATCTGATAGGGAAGTGACAAAATGTCTACGCCAATCTCAAACTTGATGATGAGAAAAAAAGTTGACCCGATGCAATGGTACTTTCTTTATTCACGTCGTTTCCAGCTCCTAGAGTCGTTCTGCTGCTTCAATTTTTGGGCTTGGGAATCATATGGTCGCTGATGAAATGTCCAAATTGGAAAGCGGATAAAAACATCTTTCATATCACCGAGCCGGAATGGTGCAAGAGGAGCAAAGTAGGGCGTACCAAAGGTCTCCAGCTTGCAAAGGTGGATAGTAAGAAAAAGCAAACCGAAAGCAATGCCAATGTATCCAAACAAGGCTGCAGCAATCATCATCGGAAAACGAAGGATACGAACCGCTGAGCTCATTTCATGAGAAGGCACTAAAAAAGAAGAAATGGCTGTTAACGAGACGACGATGATCATCGTATACGACACGAGACCAGCCCGAACGATAGCATCTCCGATGACGAGACCACCAACGATTCCAATAGTTTGGCCAACCCGACTGGGTAGACGAACCCCGGCTTCTCGTAGCACCTCAAAGATCAATTCAAGCAGCATAGCCTCCACAATCGCTGGGAATGGAACATTTTCCAGTGATTTTTTAATGGTATGCGCCAACTCTAGTGGCAAAATAGCTGGATGAAAAGCAATCGTCGCAATGTAAATGGCAGGCAGCGTAAAAGCGATCAAAAAGCTCATCATTCGAATCGTTCTTAGAAATGAACTAATAATCCAACGGCCGTGATAATCATCTGGACTTTGATAAAATGCAAAAAAAGAGACGGGAGCTATTAGAGCAGTAGGGCTACCTTCAGCCAAAATCGCTATCCGTCCCTCCATTAGATTGGCGGTCACACGATCCGGTCGTTCCGTGCTGAGCTGTTGAGGGAAGAGGGAAAAAGGGTTGTCCTCAATAAACTCTTGAATAAAACCGGGGGGGAGCACCATATCGGAGGAGATCGCTTTAATTCTCGTTTTCACTGCTTCCACTAGCTCAGGATTAGCCAAGTCTTGAACATAGACAATAGCGATTTTAGTCCGGGTTTTAGATCCCACATAGAAGTAGCGTACAACCAGCGACGGTGTGACAATTTGTTTGCGAATCAGATTCAGATTGATGGATAACTGCTCAATGAATCCATTGTGCGGTCCGCGAATAACCCCTTCGTTTTCTGGTTCGTCCGTACTGCGAGCATACGTCTTTTCGGAAGAAAGGATAAAAAATTCTTCCGCCCCATTTATCATAAAAATGCAATATCCCTGAATAAGCGAATCAGTAGCATTTTGAAGGTCGGTGTCTTTTTGACTGCTTAAGGTGGTGAACATTTGATGAGAGACTGCATCGATTTTCTCATATAAGGCACTCAGAATATGAGTTTGAATCATCTCCTGATCTACGAGCGAATCAATATAGAGCAGCATACCGTCTTTGCCGTCAACGGAAATTGCCTGTTTTTTTAAATCATCCGTATAAAAAAGGGCTTGCTCAATAAAGGAAACATTTCTGTTTAATTCAACGGAAGCTGCGTCATGTCCAGCCAAGAGAGCCCTCCTTTTTGGATGAGATAGGCATAATGTGTGCCATATGGATTGAATTTATCCATGATCTGGTGACTTATCCATTCTTGAATCACCTTCACTTTGCGTAATGCAATAGTTTTATACTAGAATTTAGGTTGAAAATGGGAAATGGGTTGGTTATTTTGCAAGGAATGAAATGTAATCGTGCAAGAACTAGAGACTAGATTACAAGGGGGCTTAATCTTGCGTCGGATCAATTCCTAGATAGTGTCCCAGTTTCCGCCGGACCTCGCTGCGGGCAAAGGATGAAAGCATGAAAAATCGTCTTTGATAGCCGCGGCATACATACAAAACCTCTACGCCTTCACGATTTCGGATTTCGCTGTATATTTTAACCCCTAGTGTTTTCATTCGCGCCTTTGTCTCTGCTAATTGAACAGCTACACGCTGTTGTACTCCAGTCAGGCTACGAACATACAAATCAGGCATTTTTAGAGGGGAGGTATGTATAATACGAATGTCTCGTTCCAGCACATCCAGCACAAGAGTTAGAAGTACACAGATCTTGACTAGCCCTGCGTCTTCTTCAGAAGGCAAAGGAGCTTTATTCTTGTGGTTCAGTGTCTTTTGGCTTGGCATAAAAATCTCCTTTACTCCGAGTAAGAATACAATATATAATCATTATATAGAACGTGTGTTCTGTTTATATCTCATCATAGGTATTTTTCCAAGGCTAAAGCAATCCTCAATTATTGGAAAAGTGGTAAAGAGCGATACCCATGTGCCATTGTGTAAAGAATTCTTGAGTTTATCGCCAATGACAGTCAAACAGAGTTTATGTTAAGCTAATGGATAAAAACTTACATAAAAGGGGAGATCGTTCTGACTGCGGTCAGCCTCTACTATTTAACTTAAGAAAGTGGAGAAAGAAGGTATACATATTGTCACGTTCGTTATATGCAGCTTTATTATTGTTGAGCCTCATTTGGGGCGGTTCGTTTATGTTTATCAAGGTGTTGTTGCTACATCAAGTAGGACCGTGGACTATTGTATTTCTTAGATCCAGCTTTGGACTTATTTTTATCGTCTTATTAATGCTACTTATGCGCAGGCCGTTTAAAATTAAAAGCATTCCGTGGAAATCGGTTACTCTGGTAGCTTTGGTCAACATGGTTTTGCCATGGACATTGATCGGTTTTAGCGAGACCAAAATAGCTAGCAGCATGGCTTCTGTATTGAATGCCACCACGCCAATATGGACCATGTTGGTGGGGCTTGTTTTTTTCGGGGCTATTTTTCATCGGATGCAGTGGTTAGGAATGGGGCTCGCTTTTGTAGGAATTATTATTTTATTGGGTATTAATCCTGCATCTATTATTTCTGTTGACCCTGTGGGTTTTGGGTGTATGCTGCTTGCGACTCTCTGCTATGGATTTGGAACACAGCTCTCCAAACGTTTTCTCTCCAATCTTTCCATGTATCAGGCTACCTTTGCGACACTGTTTGGTGCGGCGGTAGGGGGTGGTATTATGATGGCAATTGTGGAGAGACCTAATTTGTCGATTGTTTCTGATCCAGGTGTATTGGGTTCCCTTATAGGGCTGGGAGTTTTGGGATCAGGAGTAGCATATATTTTGTTCAATTACATGATTTTGCGGGGGAGCGCGGAATTTGCTTCTTCGGTGACGTATTTTGTGCCAGTAAGTGCCATCGTATGGGGCTTTTTGCTCCTGAATGAACATATCGGCTGGAATGTTCTTACAGGACTTGTCCTTATACTTGGAGGGGTGTTTATGGCCAACCAGCGTAGAACCGCCAAATTAAGTGGATAATAATCTAAACAGAAATAAAATACGCTTTGGGCTATATTAAATGTACATTCGCCAAACCTTCGGTATAATACGTTAATTCGCACATACAATAAAGCATGCTCACACATAAAATAAAATATGGTGCAGCAAAAAAGCAAGCTGTTTAGCAGGTGACAAGGTGTGGTATAATAAATTATAGAATTATATGCACCACAGAAATGTCGGAGTTTTATTCCACAAAAGAAAGGATCAGGATACCATGTGTCCCCGAAGGATACTTCCCCAAAGGACGATTTGGAAACGATTTGATCTGTCTTATACTTAGCTTTTCCGCGGAGTAACGTCAAGTTGCGAAAGCCAACTCTGCGGAAGAGGGGATTGTACATGCGAAGGACCAAGTCCTCCAGGCACATCTTATCCGGTAGCTTCCGTAAGAGTGGGTTCATCCACATCAAACTTACGAGAAACCGAGGGAGCCTGTATGAGGAAAACTTACGAATCTATCGTGAACAATGGAGCATTGAGACAGATTGCTGTCATGTTGCTCGGAACATGCATTTTAGCTTTTACGTACTATCACATTAATGCTCAGAATCATTTGTCAGAAGGCGGATTTGCAGGCTTGGCCCTGCTGGGACATTACGCGTTTGGCATATCTCCAGCATGGAGTATGTTGCTGCTTGATATTCCCGTCATATTGCTGGCATGGGTACTGAAGGGCAGAAGATTTATGCTGCTTGCGTTAATCGGAGCCGTCGCTTTTTCACTGTTTTATGCAGGATTTGAGAAGTATTCGACTCTGGTTATAGATCTACATGGAAATCTGCTGATAGCTGCTCTACTTTGTGGGGTGCTTACAGGTTTGGGAGCCGGAATCGTACTGCGATTCGGTGGAGCAACCGGGGGCGATGATATCTTATCTCTGCTGATCAGTGAGTGGCGCGGGTGGAAAATCGGCAACGTGTTTATTGTCAGTGACATCATCGTATTGGGATTATCACTGTTGTATCTGCCTATGAAGGAAACAATGTTTACAATACTGGCTGTGTGGCTTGCCGGAAAAATAATTACATGGACGACCACGTTCCAACTGCACCGACCTGTGAAAAAGGTACTGCCAGCGGCTATTCCCGCTAAAAAGGTAGTTGCCAAAACAGTGCCGGTCGTCCACAGCCTTCGTCAATAAGGAAAGGGTGTTACGTCAGGAGAGAAATCTTCTTTCGTAACACCCTTTCGCTGTATTCAGCTTCTATCAGGAAGGCTCTAAAGTAGAATGGATGCGTCCATTCTCATCGGAAGAAGCGGAATGATGGTCGTGTACATTTTCGCTTGAATGCTGTTTTTCATGTTTTTTAGGTTTCTCATCTTGCTCGGCTGGATGATTATCGTTCCATTCCTCGGCTTGGGAAGTGGCAATCGCAATCGAGCGTCCTTCTTCATAGCCGTCACGGAGTAGAGCGTTAGCAATATCAACGGCTTTTTCTCGCACCCTAGGTTCCAGGTTTTTCATGGATGGAGGGTAATCATGTTTGTTCCAAGGGGAATGCTGCTGTTGGTTTCACGCACCTCTAACATGGCGCAGGGGCCTTTACTCGGAGGGATGGTCGATCAGGCTAAAGCTGCAGCACAAGTGGGCGGAACGGATATTAGACTGGAACTATATATGCATGGGGTACTGCTGGCAGCAACCGTTGGAACCATGCTTGCTATTTTATTGTATCCAACAGTGGTACGCATGTCAGCCAGATGGATTGTGCATTTGGAGCATACCGGATCTATTCCGGCTTTGGTGCGTCATTTAATGCTGCGAAGTCGCTGGAAGCATGCAGGCTACTACATAAAGCGCCCTACCTGGTCCATGCTAACCTCACTGATTGGCGGAGCGATACCCAAGCGTCTAATTATTCTGAATATAGCTGTTACTGCCATTTATACAACTGGAGTAGTATCTGCTTTATATGCATCATTCCTGTGGCCTGCTCAAGGTACAGCCATGTCAATGTCGTCAGGCCTAATCAATGGCGTCGCAACGGTATTACTGACCTTGTTAATTGATCCAAGATTGGCGGTTCTGTCGGAGAAAACGCTACGAGGGGAGCTACCCTTAACTCGGATGAACAGCATGTACGGCTGGATGATCATCTCGCGTTTGGCAGGTACTTTATTAGCTCAGCTATTGCTAGTACCGCTAGCCATTTGGCTTGGATGGGTAATGAGTTAAATTGCTAGCTTACGTAATGATGTGCGGCCATATCCCAAAAAGGCTGGCCTGTGATCATCTATTAAAGATAGATCGCGGGTCAGCCCCAATGATTCTATGGCTATTTACTTTTCAAATAATGACTTATATGCTCCGTATCCTTCATGCTCCAAATCTTCTTGAGGCACAAAGCGGAGCGCGGCAGAATTGATGCAATAACGCAAACCATCTGGACCTGGACCATCATCGAATACATGCCCTAAATGGGAGTCTGCTTCACGACTTCGCACCTCGGTACGGATCATAAAATGGCTGAGATCGGTTTTTTCTTTGACATTGTAGCTGCGCAGCGGACGGGTAAAGCTGGGCCAACCGCAACCTGCATCATATTTGTCCAATGAACTGAACAAGGGCTCTCCTGATACGATATCCACGTAAATGCCTTCACCCTCATGATCCCAAAACTCATTTTGAAAAGGGCGCTCGGTCGCGTTTTTTTGTGTTACTTCGTATTGAATAGGCGTCAGCCGATCTTTAAGATCGGATTTATCAATCTTGCCGGACCAATTTTGCTCGATAAAATCTTCACGTCCCGAACCTTTGCGGTAGCGTTTGTAATGAGCGGGGTTCTTCTTATGATAGTCTTGATGATATTCTTCTGCTTCATAAAAAGTGGCCGCAGGCAGAATCGGTGTAGCAATCGGCTTGTCGAAGCGGCCACTTTGAGCCAAAGCTTCTCTAGAAGCTTCTGCCTTGATTCGCTGCTCTTCATTATGATAGAAGATAGCCGTTTGGTAGGATGAACCTCTATCATGAAACTGTCCACCTTCATCCGTCGGATCAATCTGCTGCCAGAAGAGCTCCAACAGCTTTTCATACGGGAAAACTTGTGGATCAAATGTAATCTGTACGGCTTCCACATGCCCCGTTGTTTCAGAACATACCTCTTCATAGGTAGGATTTTCGGTATGTCCCCCTGTGTATCCAGATCTAATTTTCAAAATACCAGGTAATTCCTCAAAAGGGGAAACCATGCACCAGAAGCAGCCACCTGCAAAAGTTGCTTTTTCTACCGTGTGTGGATTGTTGGTGCTCATATTTGTCACTCCAATCTGAGAATGTTTAATTAGTTTTTATTTAAATAGCTTACAATTAAATTATATACGAGATTTTTGCAAAATCCAACGAAACGTCAGAAACCAACCGTAGTGTAAATGGCTATGTCCTAAAAATCGCAATGAAACTTCCTACAGAGACGGTGGCAAACTCATCGCATTATGTTCTGCTGGCGCGTTGAAGCCTTTTTCGGTAGAGTATAAAGGCGCCGCCCACCAGTGCAGTATATAGCACCAAAATGAGCAAACCGGTAATTGGGTGTTCTGCAAAGGTGCCGCCAGCATAAGCATACACCGCAATTGCGGGAAGCTTGCCAATAGCTGTACCTAGGATAAAGCTCCAGAACGGAAACCCTGCTACTCCAGCGTATACATTTACCGCTGCTTGGGGGATGACTGGAATCAGGCGAGCCAGCAGAACAGCAGCAAAAGGTTCCCTCTCCATGACTCGATTGAAGCGCTCCAATGCGGGAACCCGCTTCAAATAGGCACGTCCTTTGTCACGGAACAGGGTACGTACTGCAGTGAAAACGACCAACGCAGCCAATGTAGTGCCAAGCCAGCAGATCAGAGCACCTTGCCAGGGGCCTGCGGCATAAGCAATGGAGGCGATAATCAGCTTGTAAGGCACAAACGGAATTAGCGCGAATAAAAATGCGAGTAGTAGCAGAACTGGAAAGGAGGTCTGCTTGTCCGCCCAGGCGAGCCAATCATATCTGTAGATAAACGCGATGCAAAGCAGCGAAACATAAGCCGTGACGAGTAGCCATTTTTTCATTTACATACCTCTTTCAATATCCCTGTTCGGCTTATCGCTTATACAGAAAAAAATAGGGTTCACATTCCCAATAATGTGTGCTATACTGCCACTAACAGAATAGTTCCCAAAGGGGAGTAGCTCAACGAGTAAAGTCGTCATTACGGGATTTTTAATCCCCGGCTTTATTGGCAACGTAATGTTGTAAGCGAGACCTTTGCCAGGATTTTAGGAATCCGGGTAAATGGTCTTTTTTTGATGCCAAATTTGGGTCAAGCGCCGTTTCCGGATTCCGTGAAATGGCGCTTTTTTAGTATAAAGCGCTGAACTATGTACAGTATAACAAATAAATAAAAAAAGGTGGGAGAAACGTATGGATTTTTTGTCAATTGAGTTTTTAACCGCATTAGTATCCATCATTATCATTGATCTGGTGCTAGCTGGTGACAATGCGATCGTAATCGGTTTGGCGGCTCGCAATGTTGATAAGGCCAATCAAAAGAAGGTCATTATTTGGGGGACGGTCGGAGCGGTCATCATTCGTGTGATTGCTACAGTGCTGGTCACGTATTTATTGCAAATTTACGGATTGCGTTTGATTGGGGGACTCGCACTTATCTATATTGCCTATAAGTTGCTGGTCGAAGAGAAAAAACATGAAATTTCAGCTACGAATCAAATGTGGGCAGCGATCCGCACGATTATTATCGCGGATACGATGATGGGCCTCGACAATGTACTTGCTGTTGCGGGAGCAGCTCATGGAAACATGCTGCTTGTTATACTGGGGCTGGCAATCTCCGTTCCAATCATGGTGTGGGGAAGTACGATTATCTTGAAGCTGACTGAACGTTACCCAGTAGTTATTACGATTGGTGCTGCTGTACTGGCTTATACTGCTGCCAAAATGGTGGTGGCGGAACCGCTGATTGCGCACTGGTTTATGAACGGGGTCGTTAAATACGGCTTTGAGGTTCTGGTTGTGGTTCTGGTTGTAGCCATTGGGATGCGTGTTAAAAAAATTAAAAGTGAAAAAACAAGAAAGCAAGCGCAGCACGCCTAAGCTAACTTACACTGAAGTAAACTTAGCTGAAGCTGAACGTTCATGCCATAGAGGCTGTTCCGTTAGGTCCTCCAACTGGACCGGGAGCAGTCTCTTTTCTTTGCTTGTCAGCAGACTTCCATGTAAACTAGACAACAGATGAATGAGTGATTAGAGGTGGGAACGATATGGACAAGCAAACGAAGACAAGAGTAGCTATTGCAGGACTGGGTGGTATTGCTCGAAAAGTATACTTACCGTTACTGGCAGCACACCAAGGTGTAGATATTGTAGGTGTCATGAACCGTTCACAGGAGCCGGTGAGTTTCATTATGGAGCAATATAGGTTGCCAAGAGGAACGACAGATGTGAAGGAGCTGCTAGCATGGGAACCGGAAGCTGTATTTATACATGCCGCGACCGAAGCTCATTTTGATCTGGTTATGGCGTGTATTGAAAAAGGGATTGCCGTGTATGTCGATAAACCGTTGTCCTATGATGTTCGTCAGAATCTGGAAATGACCGCTTTTGCGGAAGCGCAGGCCGTGCTGCTGGCGGTGGGCTTTAATCGACGTTTTGCCCCGCATTATGTAGCTGCTAAAGCATGGTTAGAAGAAGCAGGTGGATTCAGTCAATGTGCGGCCATTAAACACCGTACTGGATATGACCGAAGACCGGCGGCACAGACGGTTTATGATGATTTAATTCACATGCTTGATTTGCTTTTGTGGCTGGGTGGCGATGATTATGAGCTGCTGCATAGTAGTCTGAATACGACGAGTGAAGGATATATGGAAGCTGCGTTCGGGACCGTACGTCTGGGGAATGCTACCGGAAGCTACAGTATGAGTAGACAGGCAGGAGCTGACATAGAGAAGCTGGAGCTTCACGGGGCAGGACGGTCTGTTGAAGTAACAAATATGGAACAGGCTGTTTTTATGCAAAAAAATCATTCACCACTAACGCAAGCTTTTGGAAGCTGGGATACGATTTTGGAAAGACGGGGATTCACCGGAGTCGTAAATCATTTTCTGGAGCATATTCATCGTCCAGAGGAGTGTGCTGTACGGGCTGGAAAAGTATTGGATAGCCATATGCTGGCTGACGAGCTGATCAGCCGTTTGAGTAATTAATATGGAACGTCCGAACGTGATCTTAACAGTCCAGACAGACATCAAGAATTAGGTTGAAGGAGAAATGAATGAATGGAAGAAGATAACCGTGGTAAGCAGCTAGAAGAAGCCATCATTGAAAACTATAAGCAAGAAGAAGATATGATGATCCTTGTGTTTGCGCAATGGTGTATCAATCATGGGTTGGAGCCAGAGGAACTATATAGTGAAGCATATCCGCATCAGGATAGCAACGAGCGTCTGCTACGAGTACGCAAGTTGACTGTATCGCGTGAAGAAGCGGGTGATATTCCGCTGGATACGGTATTACGGGTACTGTCCATGTTCGGAAATGAGGACTTGGCGATGGTCGTATCTGAGGCGGCTGCGGGCCTTCCGTCTGAACGGAAATAGGGCTAGCCAGAATAGAGAATATACTGTTATCATTTATGGCATCATGGACTTAACTATATTTACTTAAGACATTGTTGATGGGGAGGATAAGCTTACGATGGAAGATATACCTGTGCCAAGTACTTGTAAAGGCTGTGAAAGAGATATCTCGATATCGGAAGAGCAAATTACCAGAATTCTAACCAACATGAGACCCAAAATGGAATGTGTAAATGATGAAGTGTACGAAGCCAGACTGTTGGCCTGCTCACAATGTGAAGAGTTAATGTCCGGGCATACATGTGGTATCAGCGGAAGTATTGTTCGTGTACGTGCTTTGGCGGCAGCTCAAAATTGTCCAAGTTACCATGGTTCACGCTGGATAGGTACAGCCTAAAAGATACCATGCTCAGGCTCGGCTGAACCTGGATTACGGGTTAAAATAGTCATACCTTGGTCTGCCTTAATGGCAGGCTTTTTGGTTTGATTGGACCTTATCTTAACGATTGACAAAAAGTAGACAATAAAATATATTAAACACGTGAAATGTTTTTGTTTAATTATTAATATTTATATTAATGTTTACTGAAAGTAATGATGCGTAAAAATTATGATCGAAAGAAAATCGGTGGTATAAGTGATATTTAGGCCAAAATGAAAGCGCAAACATTTGTGCGGGTGTTCCAACAATCTTAATATTTTTGGGGAGGGTTTGTTGTGAAGGGTTCTATTGTTGTTAATACCGATTGGAAACAAGGCATTATTAATAAAAACATTTATGGACAATTTGCTGAGCATCTTGGACGTTGCATTTATGAAGGCATATGGGTTGGAGAGGACTCACCGATTCCGAACACAAACGGAATTCGTAATGATGTGGTGGAAGCCCTGAAAAAGCTGAACATTCCTGTGCTGCGCTGGCCGGGAGGCTGTTTTGCCGATGAATATCATTGGAAAGATGGTATCGGGTCAAAAGAAAACCGTAAGAGAATGGTAAATACGCATTGGGGCGGTGTGGTTGAAAATAATCATTTTGGCACACATGAGTTTTTTCAATTGTGCGAACTGTTAGATGCAGAGCCTTATATTTGTGGAAATGTCGGCAGTGGTACAGTTCAGGAAATGTCGGAGTGGGTAGAGTACATGACCTTCGATGGAGAGTCCCCTATGGCTGCATGGCGTCAGGAAAACGGTCGTGAGAAACCATGGAAGCTCAAATATTTTGGAGTGGGTAACGAAAACTGGGGTTGTGGCGGTAACATGCGTCCAGAATATTATGCCGACCTGTATCGCCGCTATCAGACATATGTCCGTAACTATGGCGAGAACCGCATTTATCGGATCGCAGGTGGGGCGAATGTGGATGATTATCGTTGGACCGAAGTGCTGATGCGCGAAGCAGGGCATCTTATGGACGGTTTGAGCCTTCATAACTACACGATCCCGGGAAACTGGGAAGGGAAACGGCAAGCAGTCGGTTTTGATGAAGCGGAATGGTTTGAGACGATGAAAAAATCATTGCATATGGATGAATTGATTACTCGTCATTCAGCCATTATGGACCAATATGATCCTGACAAAAGGGTCGGACTGATCGTCGATGAATGGGGAACCTGGTTCCTGACTGAACCGGGAACCAATCCAGGCTTCCTGTATCAGCAAAATACGATGCGCGATGCACTGGTAGCTGGGCTGCATCTACACATTTTCCATAATCACCATGACCGAATACAGATGACGAATATTGCTCAAATGGTTAATGTATTGCAAGCCATGGTTCTGACTGAAGGCCCTGCTATGCTGTTGACGCCGACATACCATGTATTTGAAATGTTTAAGGTGCATCAGGATGCGCAAGCACTGGCTGTTCATGTAAAGGTAGGCGATTATGAATATGACGGAGATTCCATCCCACAAGTAAGCGTGTCCGCCTCCAAGGCGCAGGATGACAATATTCATATTAGCTTTTGCAACGTCCATCCGGGCGAGTCGGCAAACTTGAATTTGGAGCTAAGAGGACTGGAAGAGATTAAAAAGATCAGCGGTGTTGTCCTTGCCAGCGACGATATGCAGGCACATAATACGTTTGATCAGCCAGAGCGTGTGAAAAAGGAAACTTTCACATCCTATCAGCTGCAAGGTCAGCATTTGGATGTTACACTGCCACCAATGTCGGTAGTGATGCTGACAATTGCTCCGTAAAAAAACTGGGTCGTGGTATGTAAGCAGTATTCACTATTATTGGTTATGAACAAAGAGAGCGTTCAGGTGAACGCTCTCTTTGTCCTACAATTGCTCGCGGTGAATCACCCTGAATTCTTTGGGCGACATACCGAAGCGGGAACGAAATACACGGTGAAAATACGTGTAATTTGCAAATCCTGACGATTCGGCGGCTTGTTCCAGTGACATGGGACTGAAAATGATTCGTTCTCTCGCCATGTTTAGCCTGATGTCCAGCGTGTACTGCATAATGCTCGTATCGAATGTTTCCTTAAACAGATGTACTGCTCGGGATACGCTGATACCGACGTGTGAAGACACGTCATCCAGTTTGAAGTTAGAGGATGCGTTTTCTTCAATATAATTTTTAATCTGATACGCAAGATAGTTATGATGAGTAGCGATAGGATGATCGGATAGCATACGGTCAAACTCCAAACATAAAATGCGTATGTAATAACTTGATATTTCCGGGTAAGGATTAGAAATACGTCGTTGCTCCATCACAAGCTGACGAAATAGGCCAAGCAGGGCTTCTGTGAGCTGAACCTTAATTCTGTTGGGTCGTTTATGATGGTTCCACCACTCATCTACCCAGGAACCACCGAAAAAAATGTGATAATCTCCACTTTCCACGACCTGCTCTCCCATGGGGTTCAACTCACTATGAATATCCAGTTCATAAGGCTCGGTAGGATTGAATAGCAGTAGGTCACCCGCCTCAATCCGTGTCATTTCCCCGTTAATGCGGGCCTGGCAGCGTCCATCTGTTTGCAAACGGAATAAATAATTTTTGATCCCATCAGGCTGGTTCGAATAAAAGGGCTTTCGATGGAAGGAATAGCCTGCGGTAAGAACCTGACAAGGCTCGACGATAGACATGATGATGACTCCTTTGGGCATATGGCTGTTTCAAATAATGACCAGATTGTTCATGTTTTAATCATATTATTCATTTTAAACGAAACAGAAATAGAATACTATGTGAACTGTAAAGCTTACATGTTAGATGAGAAAGTACATGTTGGAGGCCAAGGAGTGTGACGACGTGGAACGAATGAAGGCCGGGATTATCGGATGCGGTACTATTAGCTCGGTATATCTTGAAAATCTCCAAAAGAGCCCACTTATTGAAGTGGTGGCCGTCGCTGATTTACTGGATGAGAGGGCCAAGGAGAGGGCCGATGAATTCAACATTGAAAACGTATACAAAGTGGATGAATTGCTTCGTCAGCCTGAGTTGAGCTTGTATTTAATCTGACCGTGCCTGGCAGCCATGCACGGTCAGATGTGGCGAAACTAGAGGCAGGCAAGCATGTGTACAGTGAAAAGCCTTTGGCGCATTGAAATTCACGGACCATCGTGCCAATGCTGAACTGGCCTACCATGTGTTAGAAGCCATGCATGCTTTTCAGCGCTCATCATTGGAAGGCAATCACATTACGATGGAAAGCACGTTCAAACCGGACGAGGATTTGTATTATGGAACAGATATAATGGAAAATTCATCCTAATTAAAGAGGTGAAGGGGAATGGCTAAAGTAGGATTGCAATTGTACACAGTAAGGGAAGAGCTTGAACAGGATTTTGAAGGTACATTGCGCAAGGTAGCGGAGCTTGGCTATAAAGGGGTAGAATTTCATACCTTTTTCGGACGCAATGCCAAGGATGTCAGAGCGCTTTTGGATGAGCTGAATCTGGAAGTTGTCGGAACTCATATACAATATTCTCGTTTGCTGGATCATTTGGATGAGGAGATTGCATACCACAAAGAATTGGGAAATAAATACCTAATTGTTCCTTATTTAACCGAAGAACAGCGACAGTGGGATGAACTTTTTGCTAATTTGGATCGTATTGGTGAAAAATTGAAAGAACAGGGCTTGATACTGGCTTATCATAATCATGATTTTGAATTGACAGAAAAAATCAATGATCGCCCGGTATTCGATGCTTTATATGATGCGGTTTCCGATGATTTGTTACAGGTCGAAATGGATACTTGTTGGGTATACTATGGGGGCTATGATCCAGTGGAATACATCGGACGTTATAATGGACGCCTGCCTATCATTCACTTAAAGGATATGGCACGTGACGAGCAACAAAAAGCAGTAACTGTAGAGCTTGGCAAAGGCGAAGTGCAGCTTCAGGCCATTACAGACGCCGCTATTCAGGCAGGTGTGGATTGGATCGTCGTAGAACAGGATTTCTGCTCAAACCCTCCAATCGAAAGCATTGAAACCAGCATTAAATGGCTCCAACAATACGCAGCTCAGGGAGGAAATATTCATGTCTAAAACACTCAAAATCGGGATTATTGGTTGTGGAGGGATTGCCAACGGCAAACACTTGCCGAGTCTTGCCAAGCAGAAGCGTGCAGAAATCGTTGCATTCTGTGACATCATTCAGGAGCGCGCTGAAGAGGCAGCAGAAAAGTTTGGAGTTGAAGGCTCGCAAGTTTATAGCGATTACCGTAAGCTGTTAGAAAATAAAGACATTGAAGTCGTACATGTATGTACACCCAACGACTCGCACTCGGAAATTACCGTAGCGGCGCTTGAGGCAGGTAAGCATGTGCTGTGTGAAAAACCGATGGCTAAAACTGCGGAGCAGGCACGGGAAATGCTCGATGCGGCCAACCGTACAGGTAAAAAGCTGTCTATTGCGTATCAAAACCGTTATCGTGATGATAGTTTGTATCTGAAGCAATTGGTCGAACAAGGGGAGCTTGGAGACATTTATCTGGGCAAAGCCATTGCTTTACGCCGTCGTGCGGTTCCGACCTGGGGAGTATTCTTGGATGAAGAGAAGCAGGGCGGTGGCCCCCTTATTGATATTGGCACGCATGCACTCGACCTGACACTCTGGCTGATGGATAATTACAAGCCTAAAAGCGTACTAGGTTCAACCTTCCATAAGCTAGGGGATCGTAAAGATGCAGCAAATGCCTTTGGACCTTGGAATCCTGAGGAATTTAAGGTAGAGGACTCAGCTTTTGGTTTTATTACGATGCAAAATGGAGCTACGATTGTACTAGAGTCCAGCTGGGCATTGAACGTTGTAGAGTTTGGCGAAGCGAAGACGCAGTTATGCGGTACCGAAGGCGGAGCCGATATGCAGGATGGATTGCGCATTAACGGGGAAAAGAACAGCCGCTTGTTTGATACGAAAATAGATCTGGATGCAGGCGGTGTTGCCTTTTACTCTGGAGAAACGGAAAATGAAGCAGACCGCGAAGCCCGTCTGTGGATCGAATCTATTCTGGACGACAAAGAACCTCTTGTGAAACCGGAACAGGCACTGGTTGTTACTGAAATTTTGGAAGCTATCTATGAATCGGCTCGTACGGGGAAAGCTGTCTATTTTGACTAAGCCCGTAATTATCCCGAATAGACCATCATTATAATGAAAGCAGCTTTTTTCACATATGATACAGGGAGGGATTTCTTTTGAAACTTGGAGTATTTATGGTGTTGTTTGGCGGACGTTCGCTGGAGGAGGCGCTGGATTATGTGGCTTCTCAAGGATTGGATGCTGTAGAAATCGGTACAGGCGGCAACCCTGGGGATAAGCATTGTAAGCCGGATGAGTTGCTGGAGAATGATACAGCGCTCAAAAATTTCAAAAAGGCAGTAGAGTCCCGCGGACTAACGATTAGTGCGCTTAGCTGTCACGGCAATCCTCTCCATCCGCAAAAGCATTTGGCCCAGGCTGATCATGATACGTTTCTTAAAACCGTTCGATTGGCAGAAAAGCTGGAAGTTCCAGTTGTGAACACTTTCTCTGGCTGTCCGGGTGATCACGAGGATGCGAAATATCCAAACTGGCCTGTGGCTCCGTGGCCTAATGATTTTCAGGAAGTGTTGAAGTGGCAATGGGAGAATAAAATTATTCCTTACTGGACCGAGACGGGGAAATTTGCAGCAGATCATCATGTTAAAATTGGGCTGGAGCTACACGGGGGCTTCTCCGTTCATACACCAGCGACCTTGCTTCGTTTGCGTGAAGCTGCGGGAGAGGTTATTGGTGCTAATCTGGATCCGAGCCATATGTGGTGGCAGGGAATTGACCCAGTGCAGGCGGTTCAAATTTTGGGCCGAGAGGGAGCCATTCACCATTTTCATGCCAAGGATACGACGATTGATCCGATCAATGTAAATAAATATGGACTTACCGATATGCAGGAATATACGAAAATGCTAGATCGTGCTTGGCAGTTCCGAACTGTGGGCTATGGGCATGATGTAAAAACCTGGGCAGATATTATCAGTGCCCTGCGTCTGGTGGGATACGATTATGTAGTGAGTATTGAGCATGAAGATGGTCTGATGTCCGTGGAGGAAGGCTTTACTAAGGCCGTCCACAATCTTCGCCAGGTACTAATTGAAGAACCGCTGAGCGAGATGTGGTGGGTCTAACCTATAGGGGGAAATGTTGATGATTAACGTCACCATTTGGAATGAATTTTTGAACGAAAAGTTGAATGATGAAGCCAAACAGATATATCCTGATGGGATACACAAAGCGTTGGCTGACGGCCTGGCAGGAGAGGGATTTGCCATTCGAACAGCTACTCTGCGTGATGATGCCGAGCATGGTTTGGGAGAAGATATTCTGAATTCCACAGATGTGCTGCTGTGGTGGGGGCATAAAGCCCACGATCAGGTGAGCGATGAAGTTACGGCGCGTGTTGTCGAGCGAGTGCAGGAAGGAATGGGCTTGATCGTGCTGCACTCAGGCCATTTTTCCAAGCCATTCAAAGCCCTAATGGGCACTAGCTGTGACCTGAAATGGAGGGTGGCAGGTGAACAGGAGATTATTTGGTCGGTGAATCCGTCACATCCCATTGCAGAAGGCATAGATGCCAAAATTTTGTTGAAGCAGGAAGAGATGTATGGCGAGTTCTTTGATATTCCTACGCCGGATGAACTGGTATTTGTTAGTAACTTTGAAGGCGGCGAAGTATTTAGAACCGGATGTACCTTCCGCCGAGGTAGCGGTAAGATATTCTATTTCCGCCCAGGTCATGAGACCTATCCGACTTATTACCAGCCTGATATTTTGAAAGTAATCGCCAACAGCATTCGTTGGACTTCTCCGACAAGTATTAACAAACCAATATATGGTAGAAGTGAACCTGTAAGACCTCTCGGTGGAGTGTTGGTATAATGACAATCATCACATATGGATGAGTGTATAATGAACAGATTGATAGGCGGAACCTCTTGGGATTCCGCCTTTTTGTATTTAACGATTTAGACATATACCTGCTGTGTTAGTTTGTTGTATAATCAGTTTTGGTCATGGCAACTTTATCGGCGCAGGTATTTAATTTAAGAAGAAAGTGTTTTCTTTCGGGATAAAGTATGCTAAAATGATATATACTAACAAAAGGAAAGCTTTATCAAACCGAAATGCAAAAGAAGGTGAAAAATTTGGAGAGTCAACCGCAATGTACAAAAATGTGTCCGCGTTTTGAAACCGCCTTTTCATGTTTGGGCAAGCGTTGGAATGGATTAATTATTCAATCCATGATGAGCGGTCCTAAGCGGTTTAAGGATATTTCCAATCTGATTCCCACAATGAGTGACAAAATGTTATCAGAGCGGATGAAAGATTTGGAAAATGAAGGAATTCTTACACGTCATGTATATCCGGAAACTCCTGTCCGCATTGAATACGAGCTAACAACCAAAGGCCGTGCACTTCAGCCGGTTATGGAACAGATTCAATTTTGGGCTGAGGAATGGATTAGATGAGCACCAAACTAAATAAGCGTTTCTCATAGCAAAACAGCCTTTTCCTAGGAAAAAGGCTGTTTTTTTATTTTGTGTATAGGACTACTTATCCATATCACAGAAATGATGTGCATAGGTAGCACGGCTTAATAGCCTTTGACGCGCCCTGCAACTGAGAATAATGCTGCTGTTGCACGGCGGGGCACACGGGTTTGAATATCCAGCGCGGCCGAACGGAATGTACCCAGACAGGAATGGCAAAGTCTTCCTGCATAAATAGGGGAACGGCAGGACTCACAAGGATAATCGAGCTGACTGTATGTGGAGGGAAACTTGCCTGCTCTTACCCAGTCTGTGAGTAATTCTATAGGTGTGCCGGTTACATCACTGAGCTGGCGGGTATGAGTAGAAGGATGCTTCCATAGATAGTTAGAACAGCGGTCTAAGAATATATTTTCTTCCTGAATACAAGTACTACACAGGTTTCTAAGGTTCTGACGAAAAACGGAACCACATTTTGGGCAATTAGAAGTATGTATCTCCATAGAAACCAGTCCTTTGTATCGAAGTATAGTGAAATTTTGAAATTTATTAGTTACATATTACTATGACCTTATACCTATATCAATCTTTATTTATGGAATCACTGATCTAAGTGTATGTTGGAGTCTGTGTTGACATAACTCTGTTACTTATGTACTATTACTTACATAAAGTTACTTAATGAATAAAATAAATTATTGAAGACAAGGGGATCTTTATATGATGCCATCTTTATTTTTGGCCCACGGCTCACCGATGCTTGCTATTGAACAGACGGACTATACTTCATTTTTAGAGCAACTGGGGAAAAGTATTCGTCCTAAAGCGGTTGTTATCTTTACTGCTCATTGGGAAGCGCAAACGTTGACGATCAGTTCGATGGATGACGTGTACGATACCATTTATGATTTTGGTGGTTTCCCACCGGAACTGTACGCGGTGAAATATCCAGCACATGGTTCTGTCGAACTGGCCAATAAGCTGGAAAAATTATATGAACAAAAGGGTATTGACGTACAAACTGATCGGGTGAGGGGACTGGATCATGGATCCTGGACATTGTTGCATCGTATGTATCCTGAGGCAGACATTCCGGTAGTTCAGATCTCTGTAAATCCATATCTCTCGCCCAAAGCACAATATGTCATTGGTGAAGTGCTACGTGGACTGGGAGAACAGGATATTCTGGTCATTGGCAGTGGCGTGACTGTTCATAATCTGCGTATCGTCAAATGGGGGGAAACGAAAACAGAACCTTGGGCTATAGATTTTGATAATTGGATTATTGAAAAAGTGCAAAGTAGAGATATAGAGGCTTTGGATCACTATAAAAGCGAAGCACCGTATGCTCGTCAGGCGGTACCAAGAGCAGAGCACTTTATACCGTTGTTTATTGCGATGGGGAGTGGAAATCCTGCAAACAAAGTCAAGATCATCCATAGAAGCTATGAGATGGGGAATTTAAGTTATCTATGCTTACAGTTTTAAAAGTGTGTTGCCAGAAGAAGGACTATTGTTAAAATGCTTCGCTACTGCTTCTGTATAAGTAGGGGAGTGGAAATAAATTAGGGAGTGTTATAAGCTATAATGGCTTTTAACACTCCCTTTTACATAAATAACGATTTATTATATCCGGCAAATCTCACGAGGGCACAATTCACAATGACACACGCCTTGCAGCATTTCCAAATCCTTGACAACAATCATGCCGTTATCGTATTCTACTGCATTTTTCTTACGTAAATCACTAAGCATCCGGTTTACGCTTTCCCGAGTCGCACCGATCATATTAGATAAGTCAGTATGAGTAATTTTCTTATGAATCAGGATATGTTCGCCGTGAGGCTCACCATAGGTATTGCATAGACGGATGAGTGTTGAACATAAAGCACCTGGCTTGCCGTACATCATCAAATCGCGGAACTTAGTCTGAGTAATGCGGTGATGCGAACCCATCCATTTCATAAAGTCAATCGCAAAATCACAATGCTGGCAAATAAGCAGCTCCAGATCTGTATGATCGATTACGCCAATATCACTGTCTTCCAGAACCTCAGCAGAAAAGGAATGCTTAGTACCGAAAAAAGGATCGGCTTGACCAACAAGATCACCGCTTTGATACATATATAGAATAAGTTCCTTACCTTCATCCGTTGTTTTGGTTACTTTCACGCGTCCGCGCTTAATATAAAACAGCTTATCCGCTGTATCTCCTTCCCAGAACAGATGCGAGCTTTCAGGCATAACTCGATCTTTCATCATCACTTGCAACCGGTTGAAGCTGGCCTCCGAGAAGCAACAGGTGTTGCCGCGGGCTTCCATTACATTTGTAGGGTTTCTCATCGTCCATTTCCCCTTTGTATCCTATGTTTTTTATCTGCAACTTGATCAATTCAAATTCATTATATACCTGCGCAATGCGTTTTTGGGGCAAGAAGAGGGGGTAAAAGTGGCAGAATTCCAAACTTTGTGATTAAATTCACTTCATAAAATAAAATTTTAAATAGATTGTGAAAAAAATCACAATATATCTTGAAAAGCTGTGTTACGATCAGTGCGTGAACAAGAGATAGTACACGAGATAACAGGAGGATGAGGGAAATGGCTGTTAAAAACGAGGTTATCCAAAAAGAGCAAAGCGCAGAGCAGTATATTCAAACGCTGATTGACCGGGGGAACCGGGCACAGCAAGCTTTCATGAGTATGAATCAGGAACAGATTGACGAAATCGTACAAGCTATGGCACTCGCAGGGATGGATAAACACATGTACCTGGCGAAGATGGCTGTTGAAGAAACAGGACGCGGTGTGTACGAGGACAAAATCACCAAAAACATGTTTGCAACAGAATATGTCTATCATAGTATCAAAAATGAAAAAACCGTCGGTGTCATTGAGGACAATGATTTTGACAGTTTTCAAAAGATAGCAGAGCCAGTCGGCATTATCATGGGGATCACTCCAGTGACAAACCCGACTTCGACTACGATGTTCAAAGCGCTGATTGCCATTAAAACACGTAACCCAATCATTTTCGGTTTCCATCCATCTGCTCAATCGTGTAGTGCGGAAGCAGCCCGCGTCTTGCTCGAAGCAGCTGTTAAACATGGTGCTCCAGCTGATTGTATTCAATGGATTGAAGCACCTTCGATGGATAAGACCAATGTACTGATGAACCACCCTGATGTGGCGCTGATTTTGGCAACTGGTGGATCAGGCATGGTTAAGGCGGCATATAGCTGCGGTAAACCTGCTCTGGGTGTAGGCCCAGGTAACGTGCCTTGCTTTATTGAAAAAACAGCAGACATCAAGCAGGCTGTGAACGATCTCATCCTCTCTAAATCTTTCGACAACGGTATGATTTGTGCTTCCGAGCAAGCGGTTATTATCGAAGAGCCAATCTTCGAACAAGTGAAAAAATTGATGATTGCTAACGGCTGCTATTTTGTAAATAAAGAAGAAGCAGCTAAGCTCACTCAAGGAGCTATGAATGTCGAGAAATGTGCAGTGAACCCAGCTATCGTCGGGCAGTCTGCTGTGAAAATTGCTGAAATGAGTGGTATTACAGTACCAGCAGGAACTAAAATTTTGGTCGCTGAGATTGAAGGGGTAGGAACAAAATTCCCATTGTCTGCGGAAAAATTGAGTCCTGTATTGGCTTGCTATAAAGTAAAAAATGCGGAACAAGGTATTCAACGTGCTGCTGAAGTCGTGGAATTCGGGGGCATGGGCCACTCGTCCGCTATTCATTCGAACGATGAGGACGTTATCGCTCGCTTCGCAAACCGTCTGCAAACAGGACGTATCATTGTAAATGCACCTTCCACACATGGTGCGATTGGCGACATTTACAACACCAACCTTCCTTCGTTGACACTCGGTTGCGGTTCGTATGGTCGTAACTCGACTTCGTCGAACGTATCGGCAGTCAATTTGATTAATGTGAAAAGGGTGGCGAAACGGACGGTGAATATGCAATGGTTCAAAGTACCTTCCAAAATCTATTTTGAGAAAAACTCGACACAGTATCTTGCTAAAATGCCTGATATCACACGTGTAGCCATTATCACAGACCCTATGATGGTACAACTTGGATATGTAGATCGTGTTATTCATTATCTGCATCAACGCCAAACACCAGTAGCTATCGAAGTGTTCTCTGAAGTAGAGCCAGATCCATCGACAGTTACAGTAGAACGTGGTACTGAAATGATGAGACGTTTCCAACCGGATTGCATCATCGCACTGGGCGGCGGTTCCCCAATGGATGCGGCTAAAGGCATGTGGATGTTCTATGAATATCCAGATACTGATTTCAATAATTTAAAACAAAAATTCATGGATATCCGTAAACGGATTTACAAGTACCCACGTCTGGGCCAAAAAGCACAATTTGTAGCTATCCCTACAACCTCGGGTACAGGTTCCGAAGTTACATCGTTCGCAGTAATTACGGACAAAAACCTGGGCGACACGAAGTACCCACTGGCTGACTATGAGTTGACTCCTGATGTGGCAATTATTGACCCAGTGTTTGTATATTCGCTACCTAAAACAGCTGTAGCGGACACAGGTATGGATGTTCTGACACATGCTATCGAGGCTTACGTGTCCGTAATGGCTAATGACTACACAGATGGTCTGGCAATTAAAGCCATTCAATTGGTATTCCAATACCTAGAACAATCGGCTCTGACTGGTGATAAGCTGGCTCGTGAAAAAATGCATAATGCTTCTACACTTGCTGGTATGGCATTTGCTAATGCATTCTTGGGCATTAACCACAGTCTTGCACATAAATGGGGTGGACAATACCATACAGCGCATGGCCGCACGAATGCCATTTTATTGCCGCACGTCATTCGCTATAATGCGAAAAAACCGACAAAATTTGCTTCGTTCCCTAAATATTCGCACTTTGTTGCGGATGAGCGTTATGCAGAAATCGCGCGCATACTGGGACTGCCTGCACGCACCACCGAAGAAGGGGTTAACAGCTTGATCGAAGCGATCCGTAAAATGAACAAAACACTTGGTATCGAGGAATCGTTCCAACAAATCGGTTTCGATGCGAAGGATTTCGAATCACGTGTAGACTATCTGGCTGACCGCGCATTTGAAGATCAATGTACAACTGCGAATCCGAAGTTGCCACTGGTTACTGAGTTGGCTGATGTCTATCGCAATGCCTTCTACGGACGTTTTGACCAATAATATAATAGGTACGAAGAGGCTTGTGAAAAAGCATTTTCTCGTTCAATACCGATGCAGGCTCTCTATATAGAGGGCCTGTTGGTTTGGGAAGGGAGGTGAACGGCAAGGCTAAGGATATAGGCGTGAAGCTAGGGAAAATAAAGTGACAAAAATCACTCATATTGTGATTTTTGTCACATACTACACTCTATCATTATTCTACAATAAGGGTGTAAGAAAGGTCCCGACACTGAGCGTAAGGCATCGGTGAAAAGGCCGGGCTCAAGAAATAGCTTTATCGTGAAAAAAATCACAAGTCCGGAAGACCAAACAATTTGGAGGGATTTACATGTCGGTGATTGAGAGAGAATTACAAGAGCAACAATCTGGCTGGAGAGGTTTTAAAAAAGGCAAATGGACTAAAGAAGTCAACGTCAACGATTTTATTGAAACTAATATCTTACCTTATGTTGGCAATGAAGAATTTTTGGTTGGTCCTACCGCCAACACAACTGCATTGTGGGATATTGTATCCGATCTTACTAAAAAAGAGTTGGCAAACGGCGGCGTGCTTGATGTAGACGTGAATACGCCATCCACTATTATTTCACATAAACCGGGTTATCTAGACCGGGATAAAGAGCAAATTGTCGGTGTACAAACAGATGCTCCATTCAAACGCTCTTTGCAGCCGTTTGGTGGAATTCGGATGATGATCGACGCTTGTAAAGCCTATGGTTTTGAAGTACCAGAAAGTATCATTGATATCTTCACTCATATTCGTAAAACTCACAACCAAGGTGTATTTGACGCTTATACAGATGAAATGAGAGCAGCCCGTAAAGCTGGTATCATTACTGGTCTGCCAGATGCATACGGTCGTGGTCGTATTATCGGTGACTATCGTCGTGTAGCTTTGTATGGTGTAGCCTTCTTGATCCAAGATAAAAAGCTGCAACTGAAAAGCCTTGAAGTTGATTCCATGGAAGAAGACGTAATTCGTCTTCGTGAGGAAATTTCCGAACAAATTCGTGCTTTGAATGAACTGAAACAAATGGCTGCTGAGCACGGTTTTGATATTTCCAAACCTGCTAACAATGCGAAAGAAGCTTTCCAATGGGTATATTTTGGATATCTTGCAGCAATCAAAGAACAAAATGGTGCAGCAATGTCCTTAGGACGTGTATCTTCCTTCCTTGATATTTACTCTCAACGTGATATGGAAGAGGGTACAATGACAGAAGAACAAGCTCAAGAACTGGTCGATCATTTTGTTATGAAATTGCGTATTGTTAAGTTCTTGCGCACACCTGACTATAATGAACTGTTCAGTGGAGATCCAACTTGGGTTACTGAGTCCATTGGTGGTATGTCCGTAACTGGAGAAACTCGGGTAACTAAAAACAGCTTCCGTTTCCTGCACACCCTCTACAATCTGGGACCTGCACCGGAGCCGAACCTGACTGTACTGTGGTCGGAAAAATTGCCTGAAGGCTTCAAAAAGTATTGTGCGAAAGTTTCTATTGAAACTAGCTCCATTCAGTACGAAAATGACGATCTGATGCGTCCAATTTATGGAGACGATTATGGTATTGCTTGTTGTGTATCGGCAATGAAAATCGGTAAGCAAATGCAATTCTTTGGTGCTCGTGCCAACTTGGCTAAAGCTCTGCTGTATGCAATTAACGGTGGTAAAGATGAAAAATCTGGCGTCCAAGTAGGGCCTGAATTCCCAGCCATTACAGGTGAAGTTCTGGATTATGAAGAAGTGTTGAGCCGCTTCAAACCTATGATGGAATGGTTGGCAAAACTGTACATGAACACTTTGAATGTTATTCACTACATGCATGATAAATATAGCTACGAACGCATTGAAATGGCGTTGCATGATCGTGATATTCTCCGTACCATGGCTTGTGGTATTGCGGGTCTGTCAGTTGCTACCGACTCCTTGAGTGCCATTAAATTTGCAAAAGTTAAACCAATCCGTAACGAAAAAGGGATTGCTGTTGACTTTGAAATTGAAGGCGAATACCCTTGCTACGGTAACAACGATGACCGTGTAGATAACATCGCTGTGGAACTGGTAGAAAGCTTCATGAGCATGATTCGCAAGCATAAAGCTTATCGTAATGCGGTTCCTACTCAATCTGTACTGACTATTACTTCCAACGTGGTGTACGGTAAGAAAACAGGTACAACACCGGATGGACGTAAAGCAGGCGAACCGTTTGCACCAGGGGCAAACCCAATGCACGGCCGTGATAAAAAAGGTGCTTTGGCATCTCTGAGTTCCGTAGCCAAATTGCCTTATGAACACAGTCTGGATGGTATCTCGAACACCTTCTCCATCGTGCCTAAAGCACTGGGTAAAGAAGAAGAAACACGCAAAACAAACCTTGTTTCGATGATGGATGGCTACTTTGGAAGCCACGCACATCATCTGAATGTCAATGTGTTTGCTCGCGAACAACTGTTGGATGCAATGGAGCACCCAGAAAACTATCCACAGCTTACGATTCGTGTTTCCGGCTATGCCGTTAACTTTATCAAGCTGACTCGTGAACAACAATTGGATGTTATTAACCGTACTTTCCACGGTACAATGTAAATAAGTATTACAATGACGCACGCATAGCGGATGCGGGAAGGATGATGCAACATGTTGAAAGGTCACATACACTCATTGGAAACCTTCGGGACCGTCGATGGTCCCGGCATCCGCTTCGTGCTCTTTATGCAAGGATGCTTGTTGAAATGTCAATATTGCCATAACCCGGACACTTGGGCCTTGAATGAAGGTAATCCGATGACGTTGGAGGAGGTATTGGCTGAGATTGAGCCGTATTTAGCCTATTACCGTTCTTCAGGAGGCGGATTGACCGTATCCGGTGGAGAACCGACGCTGCAAGCTCATTTTGTCGCAGAGCTGTTCAAAGAAGTGAAACGTCGGTGGAATTTGCACACGACACTGGACAGTAACGGATTTAATGACGCGGGCCGTATCCATGAACTGCTGGACGTAACAGACTTGGTGCTACTGGATATTAAGCATATTGACAATGACAAGCATATTAAGCTTACAGGCAAGTCTAACGACCGTATGCTGAGTACGGCTCGCTGGTTGTCTGAGCAAGGGCGCAAAATGTGGATTAGACACGTATTTGTACCGGGTATTCATGATGACGAGCAAGATTTATTGAATTTGGGACGGTTTATCGGAACGTTGAACGGAGTCGAAAAATTCGAAATTTTACCTTACCATCAAATGGGTGTTTACAAATGGGAAATGCTTGGTAAGGAGTATCCGTTGGAGGGAGTTCCATCTCCTACAGATGAAGAAGTTCAACGTGCATATCGACTCATTGAAGAGGGTCGTCTGGAGACTGCAGGAAAGAATACTGTCTGTCGTCCATCATAATGTAAATGGCTCAAAAGCTATTTCCTAGTAATGAAGCCGCCGCCACATCAGGTCAGATGGGCGGCGGTTTTTTGTTGTTGAATTTTTTGCAGTCACAGGAGAAAGTTCCCTTTTTTTCATGATCAGCAAAATTTCCAGAAACTTTTTAACAACTGACGCGTCTAATAGTATGACTTTTTACGGGAATGATAATAATTTGGTGATAGAAGGAGACAGACAATGAATTTCAAGAAATGGACCATGCTCACCGCCCTTGCGGTAGCTCAGGTGGCCGCAGTAGCCCCTGTAGGAGCAGAAGCAGCATCAACAACCGTTCAATCCACCGATTCGGTTAGCGCACAGCAGGCTCAGGCCAATGTTGCTGATTCAGGCGTTCAGAATAGCATCGGAGATCAAGATGGAACTAGCACACGAAATGACACGGTGACACCTAATAACACAGGCGTATCCAATGATCCATTGACTGGCCTGCCTACGGATACAACCAACGGATCGAACGTTTCCAATGATGTATACGGTGGAGACGGAACGATCACCAATCCTGGTGGAGCTCCAACATCCATGGGTGCTAATCAATTGATTTTGTACTTAAACAGCGCGAAAATGGAACAAAACGGACAGGTGTACACAGCAACTCAGCCGATGACCGTGAAGGACGGAGTTTCCTATGTAGCTATCCGTTCACTTGTCAGCCGTGTCGGATTGCAGTTTAGTTATGACACTGCCACCAAAGAAACCGTAATCACACAAGGAACAAATGTCATGCGCTTCAAAACAGACAGCAAGGTTTATACGGTTAACGGTGAAGCCAGACAAATGAAGGGACCGGCTTTTCAGCAAAAGAACGTATTTATGGTGCCATTGACCTCGATTACACAGGCCTTAAATATTCCTTATACTGTGAATAATACGACTAAACAAGTTATCATGGATTTGAATCAGAAACCTAAAGCTTCCTTCACGGTTCAACAAAAAGATATCTATGCGGGCGAAACCCAAGTTACGTATTTGACGAAGGAATCTTCTCCTACAGGTCTTCCGATTGTGAACCAACGTTGGGAAGGTAAGCAGGACGTATTTCAGGAGCCGGGTACATATGTAGTTACCTATTCTGTTCTTGACTCTGCTGGGAACTGGAGTGATCCTTACTCAGTTACAATTACAGTAAGACCACCAAATCAGCCGCCAGTGGCTCTGTTTACAACTGATAAAAAAGAGTACAAAATGGGTGAGAAAATCACCATTACCGACCTGAGTACAGATGATGAGAATGCAATCACTAAGCGTGATTGGGAGAATAAGAAACTTGCCTTCTTCCAACCAGGTGATGTAACAATCACACTCACCGTGACTGATAAACACGGCGCAACAGGTACCAAAAGTGAAACAATTAAAATTACGAATGAATTGCTGTACAACGAAGATGATTTCAATAAAATCTTCACACCATATGGTGATAAATATACAGTAGACGGCAGTCAGGTGCCTACCATGGCTACCATTCCTTTGACTAGTACATCTTCTCCGCGTCTTTTGATCCGTGCTAACAGCCCGGAACGTGTATTCCAGGACGGAATTGTGTATCAGGAAACCGGATCAGGCAGCACGCGCATACTCGTCCATCATGTGAATGAAACGGGTCGAGATGTGAAAATGTACGTGATTGCAACTAACAACAATATTACTCCTGCCAACATGAATGTCGAAAATTCTGGTTTTGCTGGACCATCTGAATTTGCCACGGCTGCGGGTAAAGTCTCAATTCAACGATATTTTCAATCCATGCAGGATGGAAGCAAGCGTTCTAGCTCAGTTCTAAATCCTGGCGAAAGCCGCATTATTTTAGAGGATTTGAATGCACAAAAAATCAAGCAAAAACAAGTCATATCTTTGTTATCTGATTTGTATACGGATCAACCGATTCAATACACGGTTATTGTGTTAGATGCAAATGTAGATCCGTTAACCGTGTTGCCTACTCTAGCTAAACTGCCTAAGGACGGTATTCATAACCGTGGAACATACGCTAATGCAGATATCTCGCTCAATTATACCGAAGAGGTTGGTAAAACAGCTCAACGTATCGTTCTTGGTGATAATAAGGTAGATCCGAACCTGATTGGTACGGACGGTCTGGACGGCTCTTCTGCTTCCAATGCCGGTAATTTTGGTGTTGTATATAAAGTTAAATTGGATCATGTAGCGCCGTATTCACTGATTACGTTCAACCCGCGTGGAGGCGAATATTCCGGCTATGCGATGGTAAACAATCAGGTTGTGGGTATCCCGACGAACGGCGCAGTATGGGCTCCAAATGAGATGAGTGTGCTGTATCGCACAGGGCATATCGAGGAAAGTGTAGAGATGTATTTCACTGCTGCTGCAGGAAGTAACTTGCCGGTTTCCGTAGTAGTTATGCCTTTGCCAGCTATTAAAAATTAATATGAAATAACCGGTGCTGTTTACCGGCTTAGACCTTGAGTCTCGTCATTCACCGTTTAAAAGTCGATGTCACTTGCAGAATATAGGCGTTCTCCTGCTGCGAATTTAATCGTAGCGCCGGAGAGCGTCTTTTTCTTATGTATAGATACGAATATCTCTTATAATATTGACTTTAATCGTGGTATAATAAATAGATGCAAGCCTAAGCCTGCATCAGAAAACCTGAAACTACAGACAGGGGAGGGTGAAACGCATGCTGACAAAGGATGAGATTATTGCAACAATGTCCGCTCAGGGGCTGCGTATTACAGATCAGCGCAAGACGTTGGCCACGTTATTTTCCGAGAATGAAGGGTATCTGTCCCCCAAAGACGTTTATGAATATATGGGTAAGAAGTACAGTGGACTTAGCTTTGATACGGTTTATCGTAATCTGCGTGTAATGCAGGAATTGGGTGTGTTGGAACAGGTATCTTTTGAGGATGGAATGAAGTTTAAGGTGAGCTGTAATGAGCATCATCACCATCACCATATGATTTGCTTGAGCTGTCAGAAAACATTACCGATTTCTTTTTGTCCAATGCAAATGACAGATACAACGGATCAATTCCAAATCGTCGAGCACAAGTTTGAAATTTTTGGTTATTGCAAAGATTGTCAACAGAAGAATGGGCATACTGATAGTAATTCGGATGGGGGATTCAGACAGACGAGCAGTCACACTCACAGCCACGGGGGCTACTGAAATGAAAATCACCACACGCAGAGTGGCACAGGCTCCGATTAAGTTTTATCGTTCCTATATTTCACCGTTAAAGCCGGCTACCTGCCGGTTCTATCCAACGTGTTCGGCGTACGCGTTGGAGGCGGTAGAGGTGCATGGTGCGCTCAAAGGTTCATGGCTTACTGCGAAGCGTATAGCCAAGTGCCATCCCTTTCATCCGGGCGGCGTAGATTTGGTCCCTCCTGCAAAAAAGGGAACAGATAGGTCTAGCGAAGATCGTTTGGCTACCCACTCCAAGAAGGGTCTGACTTGACAGCGCTATGCGGATTTGGTTATATTTTGGTTAATATTGTTTTCCTGCGAAGGGATGAGTAGGGTAAACCGCCTAGTACAGAGAGCCGGGGCTAGCTGCAAACCGGTCTGGAGCGAAGCCTGAATATGGTCCTGGAGGAACCTTTTTCGAGCGTATTTGCCACAGTTATTAGTGCTTGGGAGGCAAGCGTAAGGGGGAGGCGTGTTCCAGCGTTAATGGGCGGTCAGATGTGACCGGTGAAGCCTGTAGTCTGCGAGGATACAGGAAAATTGGGTGGTAACGCGTGAGGTGACTCTCGTCCCATAGGGGCGGGGGTCTTTTTTGTGCCCAATTTGTGCCAAATTCATGAATTGGAGTACCATCATGTCAGCAGATCTTATCGAGCTGCCGTGAACAAAACAGGAGGCAACACACATGTCCAATGAGAACACATTTTACATTACGACACCGATCTATTATCCGAGCGACAAGCTACATATAGGTCATGCTTACACGACGGTTGCGGGAGATGCAATGGCCCGTTACAAGCGGCTACGTGGTTATGAAGTGCGCTATTTGACAGGAACGGATGAGCATGGTCAGAAGATTGAGCAGAAAGCGAGTGCAGCAGGCAAAACGCCGCAACGTTTCGTAGATGATATTGTGGCAGGTATTCAAGAACTGTGGCGGAAGCTCGACATTTCCAATGACGATTTTATCCGTACTACGGAGGAACGTCATAAGGCTGTCGTACAGGAAATTTTTGATCGTTTGCTGAAGCAAGGCGATATTTACAAGGGAGAATACGAAGGCTGGTACAGCATCCCTGACGAGACGTACTACACAGAAACTCAGCTGGTTGACGTGGTGAAGGACGCCGAAGGCAATGTGGCTGGAGGAAAAAGCCCGGATAGTGGACACCCTGTAGAACTGGTCAAGGAAGAGTGTTACTTTTTCCGTATGAGCAAGTATGCTGATCGGTTGCTGCAATTTTATGAAGAGAACCCACAGTTTATCCAGCCGGAATCACGTAAAAAAGAGATGATCAATAACTTCATCAAGCCGGGTCTGGAGGATTTGGCTGTATCACGTACTACCTTCGATTGGGGCATTAAGGTGAAGGGGGATCCGAAGCATGTTGTGTATGTGTGGATTGACGCACTTTCCAACTACATCACAGCCTTGGGTTATGGCTCCTCCAATACCGAGTTGTATGATAAATTCTGGCCTGCAAATGTGCATATCGTAGGTAAAGAGATTGTAAGGTTCCACACGATATATTGGCCGATCATGCTGATGGCGCTGGATCTTCCGTTGCCTAAAAAAGTATTTGCACATGGTTGGCTGCTCATGAAAGACGGTAAAATGTCGAAATCAAAAGGCAATGTTGTAGACCCGGTGACATTGATTGACCGTTATGGTCTGGACCAACTTCGTTACTACTTACTGCGCGAGGTGCCTTTTGGGGCAGACGGAACATTTACACCAGAAAGTTTTGTAGATCGAGTTAATTCGGATTTGGCAAATGATCTGGGCAACTTATTGAATCGTACCGTGGCGATGGTAGATAAATATCTTGATGGCAAGGTTCCGGCTTATGAAGCGAATGTAACAGCATTCGACGGAGCTTTGGAAGACATGGCAACATCGACTTATAGCAAAGTAGAAGAAGCTATGGAAAACATGGAGTTTTCCGTGGCATTAACGGCGATTAGCCAATTTATTAGCCGCAGCAACAAGTATATTGACGAGACGCAACCATGGAACTTGGCTAAGGATGAGGGAAAACGTCGCGAATTGTCATCTGTTATGTTGCATTTGGTAGAAAGCTTGCGCATCGCTTCCATCTTACTCCAGCCATTCTTAACCCGTGCTCCTCATAAAATTTGGGAACAGCTCGGTATTAGCCAAGGTGAGCTGACTACATGGGATAGCGGCAAGGAGTTTGGTCGTATTCCGGAAGGAACGCAGCTGGTCAAAGGTAATCCGATCTTCCCACGTCTGGATTCAGAGCAAGAGGTTGCTTTTATCGTGGAAGCAATGACCGGGGGGAAGAAACCGGAAGAAGCTACTGCACAAGTTCAACCGCAAAATGCATCTGAGGCGAGCCAGGAAGCCCCGGAGGCAAAGGAAGAGATTGGCATTGAGGATTTTGCCAAGGTAGAACTGCGCGTTGCTCAGGTCGTCGCCTGCGAGCCTGTGAAGAAGGCCGATAAACTGTTGAAGCTCCAACTTGATCTTGGTTATGAGCAGCGGCAAGTTGTATCAGGGATTGCGAAGTTTTATACGCCTGAAGATATCATTGGACGCAAGGTGATCTGTGTGACCAATCTGAAGCCAGTAAAACTTCGGGGAGAGCTGTCGCAAGGTATGATTTTGGCAGCATCACATGGAGATCAGCTTACGCTGGCCACCGTACCGGAAGGTATGCCGAATGGTGCAGTTGTAAAGTAGTACGCTATATAAAAATAAAAGAACGTAACGAGCGTATGTCCGGGAATCATTCTTCCTGGGCATGCGCTTTTTGGCTTGCATCATATTTTGCTCCCGCTACACGTATGTTTTAGTAGGCAGGGCTTGTTTGTTCGTGTTCACTTAAGACAGGTGGGAGGGTATATGATGACAAATATCAACGCCGGGTTGGCGATCGTAGCCGGACTGGTTTCTTTTTTTTCACCGTGTTGTTTACCGCTGTATCCATCTTATTTATCGTATATGACAGGGATGTCTGCGCGTGAACTGGCTGAAGGAAGGCACAAGGCCGAGGTTCGTTATCGTACGATGGGACATACACTTGCTTTTGTATTGGGCTTTTCGGTCGTTTTCTATTCACTGGGTGCAAGTGTCGGGTTGCTTGGAGAATGGTTTGCCAATTATGGGGATACGCTAAGAGTGGTAGCAGGGTTACTTATTTTACTAATGGGACTGGTATCTCTTGGTGTGGTGCGTCCTTTGATTCTAATGAGGGAGCATAAGCTTCGCTGGACATGGAAACCTGCCGGGTACGCCGGTTCCTTTGTGATCGGAATTGGGTTTGCGGCAGGCTGGTCGCCCTGTATCGGTCCCATGCTAACAGCTATTATCGCTTTGGCGGCAGTAGAGCATCACATTTGGTTCAAGCTGATTACAGGCTATGCGCTTGGCTTTGCAATTCCATTTTTTGTATTAGCTTTGCTGGCAGGCTCTGTTCGACTATCCTCTCGCTATACCTCCATCCTAATCAAAACAGGTGGCATACTACTTGTTATCACTGGCATTTTACTGGTAACGGATCATATGACTGATGTAACGCTATTTTTACAACGGATTACCCCAGATTGGATGCTAGTTATGTGAAATATTCAATACGACTTAAAGGGAAATGTTCAAAAATGCGCTCTGTGATAAACTCTCGTAGTGCATTTTGCTGTTCATCGGGATAAACATATTTGTTTTGTCCCCAGCGGCCCCATTTTTTCTTGCGTTTCTCTTTGTCCATCTCCAGCTTGGTTTTCGGATAACGTTTCTCGATGACAGCTTTGGATGTTTTGGTGAAGCGATGCTGAATTAATTCGAACGTCAAATCTTTTGTAGCATGCTCGGGTAAGGTTTCTCCCAATTTGCGCAGCAACTCGCCGTAGCCTTCTTCCCAGCCGTCATACCAGATGATGGGTGCAATGATGAACCCCAGTGGATAACCGGCTCGTGCGATTTTGCCCGCGGCTTCAATACGTTCCTCGAAGCGTGAAGTTGCAGGTTCAAACTGTTTAATTACATAATCGGAATTAATGCTAAAGCGGATGCGAGTATGACCATTATGTTTAATATCCAGCAATGGATCAACATGATGATATTTAGTAACAAAACGCAGACGACCAAATTCCTCATCTGCCATGAAACGAATCAAGTCTCCAAGCGTTCCGGTGATATGCTCCAAACCAACCGGATCGGAGGTACAAGCTGCTTCAAAACGGGTAATTTCAGGCGCACGCTCCTCGATATAAGCTTTAGCTGCTGATAAGATATCGTCAGTGTTGACATATACACGAATATACGGTTTTGCTCCCAAGGTTGTTTGTAAATAACAGTAGTGACAGTGCCCCATGCAACCAGTCGAAATGGGGATAGCGTATTCGGCAGAGGGCTTGGATTGGTCAAAAGTCAACGTTTTACGGATACCGACTACCAAAGTTTTTTTTGCCATTCGGTACTTTTCAACTTCAGTTTCACCTGGTAAATTGGTAATTCGGTTGTGAGAGGTAGTCATCCGATACGGAATATCCTTGGCTTTAACCCAATCCATAATACGCTGGCCCTTGGGATAATTCAGTGCGTCTGGCTCAAAAAACACCAGGTCAGGCAAAAATGGCTTGGTTCCTCTGGTTTGGACAGGAGTACGCTCAAGCGTAGACATGGCTAACGCTCCTTTCGAAATAAATCCACAGTGCTCTGGTGTCCAACTTTAACATTTTGCCGCAGAAATAAACGATACAGGACGACGATATTAGTGTGCCCGGCTTAAATTGAACAAATCGTGGCAATAGCTGTGAGTGAAGGGATGAGACTTGCCAATGGGCAATGATAACATGTATCATTACATAGTAGGTTTAACGCAGGAAATGAAGGCGGTAAGCGCCCGTTCAATAACAGAAAAGAGGGAAACAAGTGCCAACGCCAAGCATGGAAGATTATTTGGAACGCATTTACCAACTGATTGATGAGAAGGGCTATGCTCGTGTCTCGGATATCGCAGAGGGGTTAGAGGTGCATCCTTCGTCTGTCACCAAAATGATTCAGAAGTTGGATAAGGACGATTATCTTGTATATGAGAAGTATCGGGGACTGATTTTGACACCGAAAGGGAAAAAGGTCGGCAAACGGTTGGTTGATCGCCATCAGTTATTAGAGCAATTTCTGGATATGATTGGGGTTGACAAGGACCTGATATATAAAGATGTGGAAGGTATTGAGCATCATCTCAGCTGGGATTCCATCACCCGTATCGAAACATTGGTCGAATATTTTCGCCGGGATGAAGATCGCTTGCGCCAGCTTCATGACATACACAAGGAATTGAGTGGAGATTCCTAAAAGCATCTGTCCTTACGGACGATGCTTTTTTATTTGTCCCGACCGCAACAAATATCCGGTTATTAGCGTCTATCCATTATATAGCAGGACAAGATAGGGGTTAAAATTAACAGGGTTAGCGGAGGATTGTAATAATATGAATCGAAAGAAAATAGTGGCGTTGGCTGCAGGTCTACTCTTAGCAGTGCAGACTGCCATCGTTCCTGGAGTTCAAGCAGCTCCAACTGGTGATATTGAAATTATATTGGACGGACAGTCCCTGCAAAGTGACGCGTCACCGTATATTGTACAGGGAGCCAATGTTACGATGGTTCCTTTGCGAGTGATTAGTGAGGGATTGGGCGCTCAGGTCAACTGGTCGGAATCGTCCGGTACGGTAACGATTACAGCACAGAACAAAAATATATCTATGGAGAACGGTGCACAAAGCGCTACAGTGAATGGCAAGTCAGTTCGACTGGATGCCTCTGCCCGTATGACAAGCGGGAGAGTCATGGTGCCACTGCGTTTTGTTGGGGAAGAGTTGGGATTAAAAGTAGATTGGCAAGCTTCAGAGCGAGTCATTACGTTAAGCAGTGGTAAGGAAGGTGTCTCTACTGGCGGGGACACTTCTGCGGGAAGCAGCGGCTCCATATCAGATACGTCTGCATCTAGCAATCAGGACAGTGTAAGTACAGATCAGGGAGCTATCGATGATGAGCAGGCGGTTGTCACTTCACCGTCAACGTCTACTAGTGAGAACGGTTCAAGTTCTTCACAGGCAACTGTTGTTCAGGTAAAGGCTTCAACTTCCATGCGTGGAGCATGGATTTCTACCATTAATGGAGATTGGCCTTCTTCCGCTGCCCGAAGTAGCTCCGAGAAGCAAAAGCAGGAGTTTACTAAAATGCTCGATGATTTGCAGGGGATGGGCATCAATGCGGTATTTGTTCAGGTTCGTGCCAGCGGTGATGCGCTCTATCCGTCGAGTCTCGTACCATGGAGCAAGTATTTGACCAACACCCAAGGTAAAAATCCAGGCTATGATCCCTTGAAATTTATGATTAGCGAATCGCATAAGCGAGGGATGGAATTTCATGCTTGGTTTAATCCATTCCGTGCGAATTCCACAGGAACAACCAGCGGTTTGGCTGCAAACCATGTGGCTAATCAACACCCGGACTGGATTGTTAAGAATGGTAGCCAATTGTACATCAATCCAGGAATTCCGGCTGCACGTCAGCATGTTATTGCGGCGATTATGGAGGTCGTGAACGGATATGATATTGACGGCGTCCATTTGGACGATTATTTTTATCCTTACAGCGGGACTTTTGATGATGATGCGACCTTCAAAGCATATAATGCCAACAAAATCTCTAACAAGGGCGACTGGCGGAGAGATAATGTGAACAGTTTTGTCCGCGATTTGGGCAAAAGTATTCATGGCAGCAAGTCTAAAGTTCAATTTGGAATTAGTCCTTTTGGGGTATGGCGTAACAAATCTCAGGATTTAACGGGTTCAGACACGAAGGCAGGCGTTACAGCGTACGATACGACGTTTGCGGATGTAAGAACCTGGATTAACAAAGAATGGATTGATTATGTAGCTCCACAAATTTACTGGAGTATCGGTTTCCCGGCGGCGGGATATGACAAGCTTGTCGCATGGTGGTCCAATGAGGTCAAAAACACAGATGTTAAGCTGTATATCGGTCATTCTCCGTATAAGATCGGCACCCCTGAAAAGGGCTGGCAAACGGCTCAAGAGCTAATTAAGCAGCTTGAACTGAACGAAGATTATAAACAGGTCAGAGGCGATATTTACTTTAGTGCACAGCATTTGCGTAAAAATCCATACGGACTCATTCAGCTTCTTCAAAATTATTATCAAATGTGATATAAATTGGATCATATAGGTTCTATTTGGGCCTCCGTTCTCATACATAAGCAGTAGAACTGCTTACTCCCAAGAGAACGGAGGTTTTTTGATCTATGCTGATCAATGCTGTGTTCCAGGGTGGAGGGGTTAAGGGAATTTCGCTGGCGGGTGCAGTTAAGGCTGCAGAGGAGCATGGAATTGTATTCAATCGTTTGGCAGGTACATCATCAGGTTCTATTGTAGCTGCTTTATTGGCGGCGGGATACTCTGCGGATGAAATGAAAGCCGTAATTGAGAAAACCCCCTTGGTCAAGTTGTTACGACGTTCTCCAGTGTTCAATATTAAGTGGGTTGGACCAGCAGCTCGTATCTTTCTTAAAAAAGGGCTCTACTCAGGGGAGGCACTGGAGCACTGGGTACGTGAGCTGTTACGAGCTAAGGGAGTGCGTACGTTCGCGGATTTACCTCCTGGCAAATTGCGCATTATTGCATCAGATATTACGAATGGACGCATTCTGGTGCTTCCTGAGGATATCAAACGTTTTGGTATCAATCCCTCTTCACTGGAGGTAGCTAAAGCCATTCGGATGAGCACAAGTATCCCTTATTTTTTTGATCCTGTTATGTTAAGGCTTGATTCTGCACTTGCCAAGGGAAAGACTTTTTCTCAGCAATTTGTATTTGTAGTTGATGGGGCTTTACTAAGCAATTTGCCTTTGTGGCTTTTTGATGAGCCTGTAAATGAACGTGAGGCCAAAACGATTCCAACGGTAGGGTTTCAAATGGTGGGCAAAACGGGTACGGAGACCAAAGTTTCTTATATACGGGGTCCATTGACCATGCTGCAGGCTATTTTTGATACCATGCTATCAGCACACGATGAGCGATATATTGAGCAGGAGAATCGGTATCGGACAATTAAGATTCCAACATTGGGTATACGCACTGCACAATTTAACATTTCTACAGAGCAAAGTGATTTGTTGTATGCTTCCGGTGTGCAGGCTGGGGATGCTTTTTTCCACAAATGGAGCATTACTTCTTACCAGCAGCAGTATAGCAAGTATCAATTGATGAAGGATACCATGTACGCTATGAAATAAACACTAACTCGCAGTTAAAGTTAATTTAAAAGGGTGTAAAAAAGGAGCCTCTTCCCGGTCATATTTGAATACGCGGGTGATGGCTCCTATGTGCTACATTTTAAAGGATGATTATCATTAATGATATTTAGGTTGTTCTTCTTCATTTTTTCCCTTGGAACCCTCAATCACATGAAAAGGATACGCTTTGCGCTTGCCTGTAGTTTGCTGCTTACGTGCGTTGGCTGTTTTGGCCATGGTACGCACAGAGGGTTTGATTTTGGGAGTACGGCTACGTTGTCCTGGCAGGTATTTGTATAGCAGAAATATAACTGCAAAAACAAGGACGGGAATTAGTAAACTTATGAGAAAGCCCCAGCTTCCTCTCCATAGCATATCCACAATCCCATATGCACCCAAAGCAAGGGTAAGCCAGAAAATAACGGCATGTCTGTTCATTATTCACTCATCCTTTCACAGGATCAAGGACCGGACTGTTGAAGGTCTCCTTTACAGGTACATTTTCCAACTCAGCATCCAATTCAAGCATACGCTTAAATGAGGCAATAGATACCTCCACTTGATCATCAGTCGGTTCTTTGGTGGTAAGTAGTTGCAGCCACAGACCGGGGTAACCTAAATAACGAAGTACCGGAATTTCACGAAGGGCATTGGTTAGCTTGAGGAATTCAAAAGAAAGCCCCAGTACGATCGGAAGTAGTAAAAGCCGTTGCCCCATACGTTCCCACAGACTATCGTAGGTAAATAAGGAATAGACAAGCACCCCGATGATCACAGTCAGCATAATAAAGCTACTACCACAGCGGTAATGTAGACGACTGTATTTTTGTACATTGGCCGGAGTTAGTTCTTCCCCAGCTTCGAATGCAGTAATTACTTTATGCTCTGCACCGTGATATTGAAACAATCGTTTAATTAACGGAGTTTGGGAAATACCCCATAAATAAGCCAGTAACAGAATCAGCTTAATAGCTCCTTCGGCGAGGTTATGCAAAATTTGACTGTGAAACAAGCCGTCGAACAGGAAGTCTTCTACAACAACCGGAACGAGGGTTAACACAATTTTGCCGAACAAAAAGGAGATAATCCCGACTGCCGCTACACCGATCATCATACTCAGACTCCAGCGAGATTCTTCTTTTTTCTTTTGCTCAGCGCGTTCTTCCGGATCTACTTCATCATCAGCATACGCATCGGCTGAATAGTTTAAATGCTTGGTACCTTTGGCGCTGGAGTCGATGATGCTTACAATCCCCCGCAATAAAGGAATTCTGCGGAATTTGGATACCCAGGATTGCTCCTTGCGTGGTACTTCCAAATATGTGATTTCGCCAGTTTTGCGGCGAACTGCCGTGACATTGACACGCTTGCCGCCGAACATGACACCTTCAATGACTGCCTGACCGCCGTAGCTCACAGGCTTGGATGCTTGTGACAACCGTCTCACCTCTCTTAATACATGCTTTTTTGTATATTGTATCGAATTTGGAAGGGAATATCTAGTTAGATGAAACTGGTGTAACCACAGGCTTATAAAAAAAGCATTTATGGAGCGTCAGACTGCTCACATAAATGCTAATCATTATAAAACCGAATGAATATTTGGGAACAACCTATTGCGTAATCGCCCCGACAACCTGGTCAACCAGTCCTTTTGAAGAGAGAGGGCCGCCAAACGTCCATGTCGTACCGCTCAGTGAATAGGTACGTTTTTCTTTAACGAAATTTAGACCGTTCCAAACCGAATTATTTTTCATGGGTGCACCGAAAACATTATCGTCCGGCTGCACAATATAGATAAAGTTGCTATCCTGAACGGCAGACAGAGCTTCAATGCCTACAGTTGAAAAGCCATACTGTTCAACTTTGCTCGGTTTCCAATCATTAATCATACCGATCTTCGCCAGTGTTGCCACGACGACTGAATTATCCGAAAACATACGGAGGCTGGCCGCATTTTGCGAAGTGAAAGCCTGTGTCAGTATATAATGATAATCTGACTTGCCAGCAGCGGCGAGCTTTTCTTTGGCTTCAGCATAATGCTGATCCAGTTCGGCAAGCACCTGCTTAGCTTTGTCTTCTTTTCCAAGAGCGACTGCGATGCTATTAAAAATTTCTACCATTTTATCATGATCGTAGCCGTTACCATCGTTCAGATTATATTCGATCGTCGGAGCGATGGCCTTGAGTTGATCATAGATAGCTTCATTCCCATCAACATTGGAAATGATCAGATCCGGCTTCAATGCAGCAATCGCCTCCAGGTTCGGCTCGTTACGAGTACCGACATCGACCACATTGCTGTCCAGAGCCGCCTCCGGTGTCACATACACCTTGTAGTTGGCATTGTCAGCATTACCAACTGGCTGAACGCCCAATGCAATCAAATCCTCTGTAAATGTCCATTCCAGTACTACGACACGCTGTGCGGGCTTGCTGAGCGTGATCTCACCACGATTATGCTTTACCGTCACAGGACCGGTCGCTGTGTCAGTCGGTTTGCTACCCGACGTGGGTGCCTGATCTTTATCCGATGCTTTGTCGGCTGCTCCGCAACCTGCCAAAGTGAGCGTAAAAACCATTAATAATAAAATGCCAATGAGTCCCTTTTTCATAGAAGCATTCTCCCGTATATGTTTTAGAAAATGATAATGATTATCATTTTCATCATTTTATTATGATAGAGGATTGAAATTTTGTCAATGCAAAACGCTTAACTGGTAAGCTGCTATTATTCTGCATTCCGGTTCATTGTTAAACGATCCTCCTTTTGAGCATACTACCTAGCAAAATGGGAATGCAGAATCCGTTGGAAGTACATGAATTTCCGATTGCAATAGTCTTTACCATGAAAAAAGTTTGCATCTTGAAAGGGGATTAAACAACATGAGTGAAACCTACTCTATACCCAAGATAGGCCATGAACAGGAGCAGTCTCGCGAATCTCAGGATCAACGTAATCATAACGACAGTGGTGGAGGCAGTCAGCAGTCAGGCAAAATACATACGCCTCTCATTCCTTTTGCACTTGAGTTGGGTTTTTTTGCGGGTTTGCTCTGGGGATTGCTGCGCTGGCTGTTTTATAAATTGCACTTTACGGTAGTAGCGCCTGGCTTTCTCGCAGAGCCTTTTTTCAAGCATTCGTTTATGAACACCATGGCGGGGCACCTAGTAGGGCTACTGTTTTTTATTGCATTATCCGTCGTAGCTTCACTGGTGTACACTCTGTTGCTGCGCAGATTTAAGGGTCCTTTACCCGGAATTGTATATGGCCTGATTTGGTGGGTTGTTTTATTTGTATTAACAGGTCCTAAGTTAGGGATGATGAATCCTCCTAATCGGTTAACATGGAATTCCTTATATACGGAAATTTGTGTGTTTATGCTGTGGGGACTATTTATCGGATATACTGTTGCTGTCGAGTATACGGATGAAAGAAAGCGCGAGCCTGAGAAAGCTGAGGGCTGAACGTAACAAAAACTTCTCAAGCGCCTATTCCCTGTGTTAAAATAGCATTTGGTTATTTGACAGAGGGGAGCGGAATGAAAGATGAAGAATGACCGGGTGTTAAAGCTGCGGCAGGCGCTGGGCGAGCATAATCTGCGGGCTATGCTAATTACTAGCCCTGTCAATCGTCGATATTTGACAGGCTTCACAGGTTCGGCGGGTTATGTGCTGATTACGGAATCCCATAGCTATTTGCTGACTGACTTTCGCTATATGACGCAAGCGACCGAACAAGCCGAAGGCTTTACGGTGGTGCAGCACGCTGCACAGGTCATGGAAACGGTGAAAGAATTGCTGTCTTCCCATCAGATCAGCGAAACAGGCTTCGAGCAAGATGCGGTAACTGTTGCGACGCATAAAGCTTATAGCGAAGATTTGTCACCTATTTCACTGGTTCCGGTGTCGGGCATTGTGGAGAAGTTAAGAGTGTACAAGGATGCAGAAGAGCTGGAAGTGATGCAGCGGGCAGCGGATTTGGCAGATGCTACATTTGCACACATTTTACCTTACATCAAGCCAGGTGTCAGCGAGCGTGAGCTGGATCTGGAAATGGAATTCTTCATGCGCAAGCAGGGAGCTACATCCTCTTCATTTGACACAATTGTGGCTTCCGGGGTTCGTTCGGCATTGCCTCATGGCGTAGCCAGTGCTAAGTTAGTACAAGCAGGCGAGCTGATTACGTTTGATTTTGGTGCGTTGCTGGATGGCTACTGCTCCGATTTGACACGTACAGTGGCTACACAAGGGGATTTGGCGCCCCAGTTGCGCGAAATCTACGATATTGTACTTAAGGCGCAGCTTCACGCACTCGAACATATTAAGCCGGGCATGACAGGCCGTGAAGCGGATGCACTGACCCGGGATATTATTGCGAGCCATGGCTATGGAGACAATTTCGGGCACAGTACAGGTCATGGTCTGGGTCTTGAAGTACATGAATCTACACGTCTGTCGAAGGCGAGTGATGATATTCTGGAGCCGGGTATGGTGGTAACGGTCGAGCCAGGTATCTATGTCCCTGGATTGGGTGGTGTACGGATCGAGGATGATATCGTTATTACAGATAGCGGCATCAAAGTATTAACACATTCGAGCAAAGAATTTACAGTCGTTTAATAACGATAACAGTCCTGTAGGAGGGGTATTTTAGTGATTAACGTTAATGATTTTAAAACAGGTTTGACCGTCGAGGTAGACGGAGATATTTTTACGGTGCTGGATTTCCAACACGTAAAACCGGGTAAAGGTGCAGCATTCGTACGCTCCAAGTTGAAAAACTTGCGTAACGGTAACACCGTTGAACGTACATTCCGTGCGGGTGAAACGATCGGTCGGGCACAAATCGAAAATCGTGGTGTATCTTATCTGTACGCTAGTGCAGACGACCATACATTCATGGATAATGAAACATATGATCAATTCACATTGTCCAGCGATCAACTGAAATGGGAGCTTAACTTCCTGAAAGAAAACATGAATGTAAATATCGTCAGCTATAACGGCGAAATTCTGGGTATTAACCTGCCTACAAGCGTGGAACTGAAAGTAATCGAAACAGAGCCAGGCATTAAAGGTAATACGGCTACAGGTGCTACCAAAAATGCCAAACTGGAAACGGGTTTGAATGTTCAAGTTCCTTTGTTCATTAACCAAGATGACGTATTGTTGATTGATACACGTGACGGCAAATACATGTCTCGCGCATAAAATTTGCAACTTTTAGATTTCCTCTGTCCTTTTTAAGGGCAGGGGATATTTTTATAAGCACTAATATTAAAAAACATTGGCTCCACACAGCACTTTCGTATTATACTGAACTAAAGTTATGCCGCAGGATGTCACGTTCAGTCGTTTGGTGCCATCTCAAGGTTACATACTGTTGAGTCTGAGGGAGTGAATATCGTTGTCTTTGTATGTCATGAAATTCGGAGGCAGTTCCGTCGGTGACACGGAGCGCATGAAGCGCGTGGCAAAACGCGTTGTTGAGAAACAGAGTGAAGGGCATCAATGTGTAGTGGTTGTTTCCGCAATGGGAGACACGACAGACGAACTGATTGACCAGGCCAAATTGTTGAATGAGCAGTTGCCTGCACGTGAGTTGGATATGTTGATGACGACAGGTGAGCAAATTTCAATCGCCTTATTGTCGATGGCTATTCAGCAGTTGGGTCATGAAGCGGTATCGTTTACGGGATGGCAGGCTGGTTTCCGTACTGAATCTGACTTTGGTCGAGCACGGATTACGGACATTCAACCTCAGCGTGTGCTGGATGCACTGAGCAGCAACAAGATCGTTGTTGTAGCTGGTTTCCAAGGGATGTCTGCAGAGGGAGACATTACGACGCTGGGACGTGGTGGCTCTGATACGACGGCCGTTGCGCTGGCGGCGGCGATTCAAGCGGATGCCTGCGAAATTTACACGGATGTGGACGGTATATATTCAACAGATCCACGGATCGTGAAAGTGGCTCGTAAGCTAAAAGAAATTTCTTATGATGAAATGCTGGAATTAGCCAATCTGGGTGCAGCTGTATTGCATCCTCGTGCGGTAGAATATGCCAAACATAACCGGGTACCGCTGATTGTGCGGTCCAGTTTTAACCATAATGAAGGAACGGTCGTGAAGGAGGATGCAGTAATGGAACAAGGCGTTGTAGTCAGTGGGATTGCATATGATAAAAATGTAGCAAGAATCAGTATTTTGGGCGTCGCCGATATCCCCGGTGTACTGGCGAGAGTATTCGGAACACTGGCGGCAGCTAAAATTGATGTAGACATTATTGTACAGAGCGGGGTCGAAGCTGGTAAAGCAGATTTCTCCTTTACAGTAGCTCTGACGGATCGTGAAGCAGCACTGAAGACGCTGGAAGGTATTCGTGGAGAGCTTCCGTACCGTGAAGTAACGTCTGAGGAAAACCTGGTGAAGGTATCCATTGTAGGTGCAGGAATGGTTAGCCATCCAGGTGTTGCTGCGCAAATGTTTGCCGTACTGGCAGAGCAAGGCGTTAGCATTAAAATGGTAAGCACATCTGAAATCAAAGTATCGTGTGTAATTGAAGCGGGTAAGCTTCATGAGGTTATTCAGGCGTTGCATACAGCTTATAACCTGGACACCGAGGAGCAAGCGTTTGTGGGTGGACCGCAAGACCGTCGTTAATAACTGCAACGTGATCTAGACATGAATATGTCTAATGTGAACGATGCTATGACAGGTAAAGGTTGATACATTATAAGTCCTCTATTTATAGTTTGATAAATCATAGAATACAGCAGTAGGTTAAGAGGTTGTTCCATCAGTGAGAGTTAGACTGAGGGGCAGCCTCTTTTTTGCTGAATCTATCTTTTCTACCCAAGGGTATCCCTTAGCCGACAAGGCTTTGAGAGGCCCTTTTTTATTTGTGCGAATTAGAGAATGGTGCTTTAACAAGCGGGGGAAAGGTCTGTTGAGCGTTGATAGGAGTTAGCAAAAGTTTGCCTAGGCTTTCAATATATTTTCGGCATAAAAAGCGAGAGTCAACCATAGACTTGTCTTAAAGAAAAAGGACAACTGTGAGGGGGCGGCATCGGTATGGAATGGCTGGAGTTATTTCCTGAACCGTTGCACGGTATACTCGGAAGGCTTTCGGAAACGGTATTTAAGCAACTGGAAGAAATCCGGGTTAGGGAAGGAAGGCCGTTGGAAATTAATGCAAATGGTGATCATCATTTTGTAACGTTTGCGGGTCGGCTGACTTTGAACCATGTAGAAGCCTATAAGCCTGACCGTGAGGATGCCCACCGACTGCTGGATTTTATCAGCAATCATTCCCTGTATACCATGGAAGAGGAGCTTCGTAAAGGGTTTATTACGATCCCTGGCGGTCATCGTATTGGCTTGGCAGGGAGAACCGTGCTCAACCGAGGACGAGTGGAACATTTGAGGGATATAAGCAGCTTTAATGTAAGAATTGCTCGTGCAATTCCTGGCATAGCTGATCGGATATTGCCTTATGTAGCAGATCGAATGTCCGGGAAAATCCGGCACACCCTCATTTTGTCCCCTCCTCAGCATGGCAAAACGACACTGCTTAGGGACTTAGCTCGGCAACTCAGTTACGGAGGGATGGAAAGCAATGGGGGGCGACGGAATGGACTCAAGGTAGGCATTATAGACGAACGCTCTGAGATCGCTGGCAGTCACAAAGGTATCCCCGGTTTTGATGTCGGGCCTCGCACCGATGTATTGGACGGATGTCCGAAAGCAGAAGGCATGATGATGATGATCCGCTCGATGTCACCGGATGTCCTCATTGTTGATGAAATCGGACGACCGGAAGATGCGGAGGCGGTGCGCGAAGCGCTTCATGCAGGCATTGCAGTCATTGCTTCCGCACATGGTCGCGATGTGGCTGAAATGGCGACCCGGCCTGCTTTTGCTGGATTAACTACAGGGCAAGAGCTGTTTCAACTCTACGTCATGCTGGAGCGGACGAGCCGGGGCGTCTCATTCCGGCTGGCAGATGCCAAGCAACGCAGGATTACACTGCCTGGAGAAGGGCAGAATGGGGGCATCTCCTATGCTTAAGTTGCTGGGTGCCGCCTTGGTTATACTGGCCGCTACGCTTGCAGGCTGGCAGCGGGCAAGGCAGTTTGCGATGAGGCCGCGGCAAATCAGGGAGTTGATTCTTGCGCTGCAAAGACTGACCACCGAGGTTTCCTACGGGGTGTCTCCGCTACCAGATGCTTTCGCCAAGACAGGAGAGCCCTTGCGAGAGCCGCTGCGCACTCTCTTTCAGCAAGCCTCACGCTGGATGCACCCCTCTTTTGGCCTGACTGCCAGAGAAAGCTTGCATAAAGCCATTGAAGACTCGTGGAGCCGTTCCTCTATGAAGCAAGCCGAGAAGGAAGCGATGCGGCAGCTTGCTTACAGTCTTGGAACCAGCGACCGTGAAGACCAGATCAAGCACATTGCGCTGACCATCCAGCAGTTATCCCATGAGGAAGCGCAGGCGCAGGCAGATCAGGTGAGGTACGAGCGTATGAGCAGGAGCCTGGGACTGCTGATCGGAGCATTGATCGTCATTTTGATCTATTAGCGGGGTGCTCGAATGAATTTAGAAGTGAATGCGATTTTCCAGATTGCCGGAATTGGCATTATTATCGCTATGATTCATACCGTATTAAAGCAAATGGGCAAAGAAGACATGGCCCACTGGGTAACGGTCATCGGTTTCGTCGTGGTCCTGTTCATGGTGGTGCGAATGCTGGATAACCTTCTGCAAGAGATCAAATCTATCTTTCTTTTTCAGTAGGTGGACACATGGAAATCATTCAGGTGGTGGGCTTCGCCCTCATTGCCACAGTCCTCATTTTAGTCATTAAGGAACAGAAGCCGATGTTTGCCTTTTTGATTGCAACAGCTGCGGGAATCGTCATTTTTTTGCTGCTGATTGGCAAGATCGGATCTGTGGTTTCTGTACTGGAGCGACTGGCTCGGTCTTCGGGCATGGATATGATCTATTTTAAAACCGTATTGAAAATAATCGGTATCGCTTATATTGCTGAATTTGGAGCGCAAATCGTTCGGGATGCAGGACAAGACGGGATTGCTTCCAAAATTGAGCTTACCGGAAAGGTACTCATTATGGTGCTCGCAATCCCGATTATCAGCATTATTATTGATACCATTCTGAAGCTGATGCCCGCCTGAGGGGGTGATGCCATGAAAAGGCTAGGGGGCATGCCGAATCTCAAAGTAATTGCGATGTTGTTGCTATGTCTTTGGTGTGCCTCAGCTGCGGTCCTCTTTGCAGATACACCGACTAACGAATGGATCAGACAGCAGGCGGAGCAAATGCCCAAAGATGAAGTAGAACATTATTGGGACGGGCTCATGCAGGAATACGGCGGATTTTTCCCTGATCAGAAAACGCCTTCCTTCATGGACATGCTGCTTCCAGGCGGTGAAGGATTCAGCATAAAGGGTGTATTGAGCGCTATAGCTGATTTTTTCATCCATGAAATCCGAGTAAATGCCAAGTTGCTCGTCACCATCGTCATGCTCAGCATTATGAGTATGGTGCTGGAAACGCTGCAAAGCGCTTTTGAAAGCAAACAGGTCAGCAAAGTGGCCTACGCTATCGTATACATGGTCATTATCATTCTGGCGATTAATAGCTTTAGTGTAGCGATTGGTTATGCCAAAGAAGCGATTGATAGCATGATTCACTTCATGATGGCAATGTTGCCCTTGTTGTTTACCATGTTAGCCTCGATGGGGAACGTCGTAACAGTTTCGGTGACCCACCCGCTGATTGTATTTATGATCAACACAGTCGGAACAGTCATTCATACGCTGGTTTTCCCGCTGCTGTTCTTCTCGGCTGTGCTGTACTTGGTCAACTCGCTGACGGGCAAATACAAGCTGACCCAGCTAGCCGATCTGATGCGGAACGCTGGAGTAGCAGTGCTGGGAGTGCTGCTGACCATATTTCTGGGAGTCATTTCGGTACAAGGCTTGACTTCGTCAGTTACTGACGGATTAACGATCCGCACAGCCAAATATATTACAGGTAGCTTTGTTCCGGTGGTCGGCAAGGCGTTGGCAGATGCGACAGATACAGTCATTTCGGCTTCGCTGCTCGTTAAAAATGCCATTGGTCTGGTAGGAGTCATTATTATTTTGTTCCTGTGCGCCTTTCCCGCTCTCAAGATTCTGACACTGGCTCTCATTTATAAAGTGACAGCAGCGATCATGCAGCCTTTGGGTGATACGCCTATCGTGGAATGTCTGGATGCAATCGGCAAGAGCATGATTTATGTTTTCGCGGCGCTGGCGGCAGTGGGATTAATGTCTTTCCTTGCGATTACAGTCATGCTCGCAGCAGGCAATATGACGGTCATGATGAGGTGAACCAATGCATGTAAACCAACAAGGGGGGAGGGGAGTGAAGTGACCTGGCTGGGAGGCTGGCTTAAGGAACTGGTGCTAATCGTGTTGCTGGCTTCTTTTGTCGATATGATCTTACCGAGCCGATCTATGGAAAGGTATGTCAAACTCGTTCTCAGCTTGCTTATTTTGCTGACGTTGCTGTCTCCGGTCGTGCGCTTACTGAGTAGCAGCCCCTCCGAGGTTCTAGGGCGAGCATTGGATCTTCAACGTCAGGCTGAGACAGGCAAGAGGGAACCGACATTGGAGGAGATTTTAGCAAAAGGCAGCCAGTTGAAGCAACAGCAAGAACAAAGCTCCATGCAATGGGCCGGCAAAGAGGTAGCTAAGGAAATGAAAGGACAGTTGGAACAATATACTGGGTTAGCAATTCAGTCGGTCCAGGTTACCCTTGCAAAGATTCAACAGAAGGAATCGGAGCTGGAGGCAGGAACGGGTGTCCAGTCGGTAGTGGTCAAATTGGCAGAGCAGCAGCCAGAAAAAGAAAAGAACAACACAGACGTCTCGCCTGGTGCAGATGCCAAGCCGATAATGGTGGAGCCTGTAGCCGAAAAGACAGTGAATATTCGTGTGGAACCGACACATACAAAAAATTCAGAACTTAATGAAGGAACGCGAGAAGAAGATCGTAATCCTGATAAAACTGCTGAGGACGGAAAGCCAACGGATACGAAAGCTTTTGGCTTAATTACAGGACTTCTACGTGAAAAATGGGGGATAGACAGCAAAAATGTTCAGGTGGTTTCTTCGCAGGATGGAACACATGAATGGTAACAGGAGGTGAGCAGAAATGAGCAAATGGCTGAAAAAGCTGGAGCAATGGCTGGGTGGAGGGGCGGATGGGGCGAAAAGATTCAACTCATTTCGTTGGCTGCTTATACTTGGCCTTATCGGTGTAGCGATCATGCTTTTTAATTCATTCGTTAATGTGAAAAAGGTTGATCCAGAAAACGTAGGCCGTGAGCCGCCTGGCGTGATGAAAAATGAGCCTACGTTAGAGACAACAACAGGTGAAGAAAGTTCCTTTGCCGGGATCGAGAAGGTTTTTGAGGACAATATGAAACAGATGCTGGAGCAGATTGTTGGCGTAGGAACCGTCGATGTCATGGTTACGGTAGATTCCACCGAAGAAGTTATCGTTCAACGCAATGTAAAGGACATGCAGGAAGAGAACAACGAGACGGACGCCAATGGCGGACAACGACACACTACTCAATATACACGTGATGGCGAGATTGTCACCTATGAGTCATCAGGTGGCCAGCACACCCCGATTGTGACAAAAAAAGTAAAACCGCAGGTGAGGGGAGTGCTTGTTGTGGCTATGGGGGCAGAAAACCCTACAGTGAAGCAGCTAATTGTCGATGCTGTACAGAAGGGACTAAATGTACCTTCCTACAAAATTTCAGTCGTACCGCGCAAACAGGGGTAATTTGGAATTTAAGAACAAAGAAGTTTATATTTTAAACCATTAATGAATATGGAGGACGGAACATGAATAATAAAAGACAAACCGTTTGGCTGGTGTCCATGCTGAGTTTAATGGTCGTGCTGTCTGCGTATTATTTGTTTACGGAGGACTCAAGCCCTGCAAATCCACCAGTAGCCGATAGCGAGCAAGTGAGCAAGGTTAAGCAGGATGCTGCACAGGAAGCAACGACGAAGGCAGAGGAACAATTGAACGAACTGAAGGTAAATGAAGTAGTGACGAATGGAGAAGTAACTGATGGAGCATCAGCAACTTCCACAAAATCGGATACGGCTTCCACAACTGACCCAGCAACAGAAAACTCAAAAGGCGATAAAGATACGGCAGCTACCCCTACTACTGAACCAGCGACATCCGATCAAAACACAACTGCGACTAAAACGGACGCGACAGCACAAAGTGACGACAAAGCAGCCTCTACAGCCAAAACCGACCAGCAGGTACTGGATCAAGTGGCAACCGATCAAGCTGCCCAACCTACAGCAGCAGCTGTGATTGACAACTATTTGCTGGAACGGGACGTGGAAAATCAGAAGAAAAATGATGAACTGACTACCGCAATGAACGACAGCACACCAAAGAAAGCCGCGGAGGCTCAAAAGGAATTACATGTACTTGAAGATAAGCAGGCTAAAATTACTGGAATTGAAGAAGAGCTTCAGCAGCAGTTCGCCAATGCGGTCGTCCGTGAGGAAGATGCTGATAAATACAAAGTAGTGGTTCTGAGTGAAAAATTGGATGCTAAGCAAGCGGTAACAATTGTTGATAAAGTCATGAAGGAACTGGACGTAACGCAGGATAAGATCAGTGTCCAGTATGTTACACAATAAGACAAAAAACGCGAAAAAGCCCGGATTTCTGCATTATTCCGGGCTCTTTCTATTTTTAATGATTGTGATATAATACATAAAGCTGTTTCAACAATGTAATCAGCAACCGGCAAAATGCTGAAGGAGTGATTAATAGAGATGTTTAAATTAAGCGAGATTAAGGAATTGATCAAGCTGGTGGATGAAACGTCTGTGCATGAGCTTGAAATTGAAAATGAAGGAACTCGCCTGTTGATCCGAAAACCTGGCAAAAGCGAGATCGTTACGGTACAGGCTCCTGTGGCAACACCTACTTATGCAGTGGCACCACAAGCTGTTATTCCAAATCCACAAGTACAGTCCGATGTTGGACCTGCAACTGCTGGGGAACCGAGGGAATATGCAAGCAATCTACATAAAATCGTATCTCCGATGGTAGGCACTTTCTATAGTTCTTCATCCCCGGATACGGCTCCGTATGTAAGTATTGGCAGCAAAGTGGGCGAAAAAACAACGGTATGTATCATTGAAGCGATGAAGCTGATGAATGAGCTGGAAGCTGAAGTGAAGGGCGAAATTGTGGAAATTTTGGCCGAAAACGGACAGTTGGTCGAGTATGGCCAGCCATTGTTCCTTGTGAAACCGGAGTAAAAAGCTTGTTTGAACCCTCTTTTGAGGGTTCGGCAAGACTGCTCCCAGGGAGGTAAAGTCATGACATTTCAAAAAGTATTGATTGCAAATCGTGGAGAAATTGCGGTTCGTATCATTCGCGCTTGCCGCGAGATGAATATTTCGACAGTTGCCGTATATTCGGAAGCTGACAAGGATTCGTTACATGTGCGTCTCGCAGATGAGGCTTACTGTATCGGACCGACGCTATCTAAGGACAGCTACCTTAATTTTACGAACCTGATGAGCGTTGCTACATTGACTGAATGTGATGCCATTCATCCAGGTTACGGATTTTTGGCGGAAAACGCAGACTTCGCTGAAATTTGCGAATCGTGTAATATTACGTTTATTGGTCCTTCTCCTGAAGCCATTAACAAAATGGGAGATAAGGCCGTAGCCAAGCAGACCATGAAGGATGCCGGAGTTCCGGTTATTCCGGGTTCAGACGGGCTGGTTGAGGATTTGCAGGATGCGATCAGCATCGCACGTGATATCGGATATCCGGTAATTATCAAGGCCACAGCAGGTGGCGGAGGTAAAGGTATTCGTATCGCCGAAGATGAGGATAACCTTATTCAGCAAATCACTACCGCTCAGCAGGAGGCGCAAAAAGCATTTGGCAACGCGGGTGTGTACCTAGAAAAATATTTGACCGGTATGAAACATGTGGAAATACAGATCATAGCGGACAAGCATGGTAATGTTGCCCATTTGGGCGAACGGGACTGCTCTGTGCAGCGTCGTCGTCAGAAGTTGTTGGAGGAAGCACCATGTCCTGTAATATCGCAGGATGTTCGTGAAGAAATGGGTCAGGCAGCTGTTCGTGCAGCTTTGGCCGTTCAATACTCTGGTGCAGGTACTCTCGAATTTTTGCTTGGCCCGGACAATAATTTCTATTTCATGGAAATGAATACACGTATTCAGGTAGAACATCCCGTAACAGAAATGATTACCGGTGTAGACCTGATTAAGGAAATGATTTCTGTCGCTGAAGGACATCCGCTTTCCTTTACGCAGGAAGAAGTCACCATCAATGGTTGGGCGATAGAATGCCGTATTAACGCTGAGGACCCGGATCGCAATTTTATGCCTGCACCGGGTAAAATCGGATTTTATCTGCCTCCAGGCGGTCCTGGAGTACGGGTAGACAGCGCAGCATATCCAGGTTATAGCATTCCTCCTTATTATGACTCTATGATCGCCAAGCTGATTGTGTGGGCACCTACACGGCAAGATGCAATTGCCAAAATGAAGCGGGCTTTGTCTGAGTTTGCTATTGAGGGCATACCCACAACGATTTCTTTTCATCAGCGCTTGCTAGAGCATCCGACCTTTATTAGAGGCGATTTTGATATTAAATTTTTGGAGGAAAACGAAGTTTAATCGGTATATTTCCTCAGTTTGTCATAATGAACGCCAAATGATATAGTATGGATAATAAGTGAGCATGTCTGCTTTGAAATCCAAAGCTGGAATGAAACTTATTTTGACCGAAAGGTGTTGAAGGTATGAGCACAGTGCCAACCGAATTCGAACGTACAGAAATTGGGGAGATTCAAATTGCCCCAGAAGTTATTGAAGTCATTGCCGGACTGGCTACCGTTGAGGTACCAGGCGTAGCGGGAATGAGTGGCGGATTTGCTGGTGGGTTTGCCGAACTGCTAGGCCGCAAAAATTTATCTAAAGGTGTAAAAGTGGAAGTCGGACAGCGTGAAGCTGCTGTAGACGTTTCCGTCATTATTGAGTACGGTAACCGTCTGCCTGAGGTGGCTGCTGCTATTCAGCATAATGTTAAGCGTTCGATTGAGAACATGACAGGTCTTAACGTTGTTGAAGTGAACGTGCAAATTCATGATGTTCAATTCAAAAATGCCGAAAAAGTAGAAGAGCCGGAAGTGCTGGGCGCCGGACGGGTTAAATAGAGCGATACTTTGTACAAACCCCCGACCCTTATGGGTCGAGGGTTTACTCTAATTTAAGGAGGCTGTGCGTTTCGTGGCTAAAGTTATGGACAGACTTCTGCTGTTCTTGTACAGCTTAAGTATCGGAATTATTTCCATTCTCGCCATCCTCCTCCTGAGCGGGGCCATTCCGTATGTTTTAAGTATTGAGGATGAGCGAGTGGTGTGGTTTACCAGCCTGATTATTGCAGGGGTTCTGTTGTTATTGAGTCTTCGTTTTTTTTATATCTCTATTCGACGGAACCAAACCGTACAGCATTCTATTGATCAACGAACGGAATATGGTGACATTCAGATTTCAGTGGACACCATTGAAAATCTGTGCCTCAAAGCAGCTTCCCGATTTCGCGGGATGCAGGATTTGAAAGCACGCGTTCGCGTGTTGGAATCGGGACTTGATATTACGATTCGGGCGGTTGTAGACGGGGAAAGCTCCATTCCGGTGTTAACCTCCGAGGTACAAAAGGGGGTACACGATCATGTGGAAGAAATTACAGGAATTCCTGTGTCCAATGTGTCGGTGTACATCGCTAATGTTTCTCAGTCACCCAGCTTTAAGAGTCGTGTGGAATAGAGGTGATTTTCCCTGATGCCCTGGAAAGAAATATGGGGAAGTTACAAGGGCCGGATCATGGGGATCACGGCTGGTATTTTTTTCGGTTTTATTTATTTGTGGGCAGGCTTTTGGAATATGTTGTTCTTTGCATTGATGGTGTTCATCGGATATACGCTAGGAAGACGTAGCGATTCAGCGCTTGGTTCATTTCTCCCTTGGAAGGAATGGGGCGATTGGTTGTCGCAGCGTTGGCGTCCTTTTAAATGAACCCTGTGATACGTGTTCTCCAAAATAGAGCTGTAGCTTCTTTGCGCCCAACGTTTTGGAGGATGCGTTCACAGGTTTTTTTGTGGAAATTGGTTAGAATGAAAAATAGATATAGGCAAGCGTAGGAGGCAGGGCATGAAAAGACGTCTGGCGAGGGAATTAGCGGTACAGAGTATGTACCATATGGAAATGAATGAAGTGGATGCGGCAGCAGCCGTGGACATGTTGCTTCAGGAAGCCGCTGAGGAAAACGAAGCGGAAGTTGTCGTTAAAGACGCGGCAGTGTTAAGAGCGTATGTTTTAGAGCATGTGCGGGGTACGTGGGAGCACAAGGAAGCCATTGATGGGCTGTTGGTGGATTATCTAAAAGGCTGGCAGATCAGCAGACTTTCACGTGTAGATCGTCAAATTTTGAGACTTGCGGCATATGAGATGATTTTCCGTGAGGATGTTCCAGCCAAGGTAGCTGTTAATGAAGCGATTGAGTTGTCGAAGCACTTTGGTACCGAGGAATCCGGTAAATTTGTTAATGGTGTACTTGGACGAGTAATTCAAGAACTGGAGCAATTGAAAGCACGTTTTTAAGTAGAGACTACTGAATCAGGTTGGAGAGTGGTTAAACATGTCAGCACCGATCATTGATGGTAAACAAATCTCTCAGGATATTCGCGCAAGCATTCAGCAAGAGGTCATTCGTCTGAAAGAGCACCGCTTTCAACCGGGACTGGCTGTTGTATTGGTAGGCGAAGATCCCGCTTCGCAGGTGTATGTTAAAAACAAGGAAAAGGCGTGCCATGATCTCGGCTATTACTCAGAGGTTCACCGGCTGGCAGCAGATACTTCGCAGGAAGCACTGCTGGAACTAGTGGACAAGCTGAACCATCAAAGTACTATCCATGGGATTTTGGTTCAACTGCCGTTGCCAAAGCATATTCATGAAAAAGCTGTCATTGACGCGATTGCAGTGGAGAAGGATGTGGATGGATTCCATCCGGTGAACGTAGGGAATTTGGTCATCGGTGACGATAGTCTATTGCCTTGTACTCCTGCTGGAGTTATTGAGTTAATCAAGCGTGCTGGAGTGGAGATAGCTGGTAAACATGCGGTAGTTATTGGTCGCAGTAATATCGTAGGCAAGCCGGTGTCTTTATTGTTGCAGCGTGAAAATGCTACGGTTACGATGTGCCACTCTCGTACAGCGAATATCGCGGAACTAAGTCGACAAGCGGATATCTTAGTCGTTGCGATCGGCAAAGCCAACTTTATTGATGCTTCGTTCGTGAAGCCCGGAGCGGTAGTGATAGATGTGGGGATGAACCGTCTGGAGAACGGAAAGCTGGTAGGGGACGTTGATTTTGAGAGCGTGAAGCAAGTGTCTGGTCCGATTACGCCTGTTCCCGGCGGAGTAGGCCCGATGACGATTACGATGTTGATGCAAAATACGCTTGTAGCGGCCAAGCGGTCGCACGGTTTGGCATAAGGGCAGCTGCCTATGGCTGAACAACGTATTTACTCTATAAAGGACCTGAATCGTTATATCCGGATGAAACTGGAATCGGATCAGGTGCTGTCTGATGTATGGATACGCGGGGAAATTTCTAATTTTACGCATCATTCGAGTGGTCACATGTACTTTACGCTCAAGGATGAGGGGAGCCGCATACGTTCGATTATGTTTGCAACCCATAATCAGCGGCTTCCCTTCGTACCGAAAGAAGGTACGCGTGTTATTGCCCGGGGAAACGTATCCGTGTACGAACGAGATGGACAATATCAGTTTTATGCGACTCAAATGCAGCCTGATGGTATAGGAAGCCTTTATTTGGCTTACGAACAGCTCAAGCAAAAGCTGGATGCAGAGGGACTGTTTGATACTGCTCGTAAGCGTAATCTCCCTGCCCATCCGGCAACCATTGGCGTGATTACGTCACCGACCGGAGCGGCTGTGCGTGATATTATTACGACACTTCAACGGCGATACCCGCAGGCTGGAATAGTGTTGTATCCTGTGCTTGTACAAGGAAAAGGTGCCGCACCCTCGATCGTCAAGGCAATTGAAGCTATGAATCGTATGCAAGAGGTTCAGGTGATGATCGTCGGACGGGGAGGTGGCTCGTTGGAAGAACTGTGGGCGTTTAATGAGGAAGCGGTTGCGCGCGCCATTTACGCATCGGTCATTCCGGTTATTTCGGCAGTTGGACACGAAACGGATTTTACCATTGCCGATTTTGTGGCTGACTTGCGTGCAGCAACGCCAACCGCAGCAGCTGAGTTGGCTGTGCCTAATCAGGCAGAGCTACGGGATCAGCTGCTCCAGCGTGAGCAACGCCTGCGCAACGCCCTCCGGCAGCGGCTGGAAACCAGCCGCGAACGCTTGGCGAGACTTCAGCGTTCACCAGTCCTGCTGCACCCACGCCGCTATATGCTACAGCATGCAGAGCGAATGGACATGCTGCATCAGCGGCTAATCCGCGCAGTGGGTAACCGTTCACGCTTAAACGCAGAAAAGAATGCACGTATGCGTCAGGTACTAGAGCGGTTTAATCCGCGTGAACAAATTCGTTCGGCACGCAAGCAGACGGATATGGCGCAACGTCAGCTGGAGTCTGCGATGCGTGCTATTACGAAAACGGGACGGCAGCAGTTGCACACGGGAATTCGTCAGCTGGATGCGCTGAGCCCACTCAAAGTCATGGCCCGAGGCTATAGCTTGGTATACGATGAGCAGGAGAAACGGCTGATTAAGTCGCTCAAAGACGTACAGCCGGGAGATTCCATCAAGATTAAAGTGAGTGATGGGCAGTTGGACTGCCAAGTATGGGGAATGAAGGAGGACGCGAAGCACGGTGGCGAATGAAACGGAATTGAATTTTGAAGCGGCTATGGCCGCTCTTGAAGAAATTGTCGGACAACTGGAGCATGGAGACGTTCCTCTGGAGCAAGCCATTGATTTGTTCCAGCGGGGGATGAAGCTGTCTCAGCTTTGCAGTCAAAAGCTGGAGCAGGTTGAACGTAAAATTGAAATGATCGTGGAAGAGGATGGAGATTTGCGCAAGAAGCCTTTTGGCGGCGGATTAGATGAAAACGGCGGTGAAGGGCTTGAATAGACCGTCGTTCAAGGAATATTTGACCGGGACGGCGGATGCGGTTTCGTCTGCACTGACCGAGCAGTTCCCGGCCGATTGGAACATTCCCGATGTTCTTCGAGAATCTATGAATTATTCACTCACCGCAGGCGGAAAACGGCTGCGGCCTCTGCTTGTGATCGCTGCTGCTGAAGCATTCGGTGGAAGCAGGGAAGCTGCGTTGCCAGTGGCATGTGCGGTAGAAATGGTACATACGTACTCTCTCATTCATGACGACTTGCCCGCCATGGATGATGATGATTATCGGCGAGGTAAGCTGACGAATCATAAGGTATACGGCGAGGCGGTTGCCGTCCTTGCGGGTGATGCTTTGTTGACCCATGCCTTTTACAGCATTGTGCAAGCAGGACGACGTCACGGTGTTTCATCCGATTCGCTGTTGTCCATTGTTGAGGATTTGTCCGAAATGAGTGGCGCGCGGGGCATGGTAGGCGGACAGGTCGCCGATATGTCAGGCGAGCAAGGAATGACGGGGATCGAGGAACTGGAATATATCCATCTTCATAAAACTGCTGATTTAATTATTTTCTCGCTCTTGGCAGGTGGACGGATTGGTGGGGCGGACAAGAGTCAATTAGAGGCGCTTCGCCGCTTTGGACGAGACTTGGGGCTGGCTTTTCAGATACAGGACGATATACTGGACCTCATAGGCGATGAGAGCAAAATGGGTAAGAAAACGCAAAGTGATGTTGAGCAGGAGAAGGTTACCTATCCGTATTTCATTGGTATGGACGCATCTTTGCGGCAGGTGGAGGAACTCACCGCATCTGCTAAAAAAGTGATAACAGAGAGCGGTATTCCCGATTCTTCTCGTTTGCTGGAGATAGCGGATTACCTGATGAAGCGTGATCATTAGTTGCGTTAGAGCTGTTTTGACTTGTCTGCGTTTAAGCACAGTTAAAAAGTGTGATATAATACTTGTTAACTTTACACACAAACTTGAAGGAAAGCGGGGAGATATGCGTGCTGCTTCCACACATAAAGCAACCAGGCGATCTGAAATCACTGTCGGTTGAGGAGTTGGCTTCTCTAGCCGAGGAAATCAGGAGCTTTTTGATTGAGAAGCTGTCCGTGACTGGGGGGCATCTGGCATCGAATCTGGGAGTGGTTGAGCTCACGATCGCCCTGCATTATTGCTATAACAGTCCAAAGGACAAGATGATTTATGACGTTGGGCACCAAGCCTACGTACACAAAATATTGACAGGGCGAATGGACCGTTTTGATACACTTCGTCAGCGTGATGGACTTTGTGGTTTTGTAAAAAGAAGTGAGAGCGAGCATGATGTTTGGGAAGCCGGTCATAGCAGCACTTCTCTGTCGGCGGCAATGGGAATGGCCTTGGCTCGAGATTTGAAGGGCGAGGACAATAAAGTCATTGCAATGATCGGAGACGGAGCGTTGACTGGGGGGATGGCCTTCGAAGCGTTGAATCATATCGGTCATGAGCGCAAAAATTTAATGGTCATTCTGAATGACAACGAAATGTCCATAGCACCTAATGTAGGGGCCATGCATAATTATTTGAGCAAAATCCGCTCAGACCGTCATTATTTGCGAGCAAAAGATGAGCTGGAAGTTTTGCTGAAAAAAATACCCGCGATCGGCGGTAAACTTGCCAAATCGGCTGGCCGTGTCAAGGACAGTCTTAAATATATGATGGTGCCTGGTGTACTGTTTGAGGAACTGGGACTTACGTATCTCGGTCCAGTGGACGGACATGATTTGTCGAAGCTAATCGAAACCTTCCAGCAGGCTGATAATGTCACTGGCCCTGTATTGGTGCATGTCGTAACAACCAAGGGCAAGGGCTATAAACCTGCGGAAGCAGATTCACACAAATGGCATGGAATCAGTCCCTACAAAATTGAATCGGGTCAGGTACTCAAAGCTGTAGGTAATCCGATGTATACGGAAATTTTCGGTCGAACGTTGATTGAGCTGGCTGAGCAGGATGAGCGCATCGTTGCGGTCACCCCCGCTATGCCTGGCGGATCAGGATTGGTACCGTTTAGTAAAGAGTTTCCTAGCCGTATGATTGACGTCGGCATTGCTGAACAGCATGCAGCTACCATGTGTGCTGCGTTGGCAATGGAAGGGATGAAGCCGGTGTTTGCGGTGTATTCCACTTTTATGCAGCGTGCTTATGACCAGATTGTGCATGATATCTGTCGTCATAATGCGAACGTAATGTTCGCGATTGACCGTGCAGGTTTTGTTGGGGCTGACGGGGAAACTCATCATGGCGTGTTTGATGTGGCATTCTTGCGTCATATCCCGAATCTTGTGCTTATGATGCCAAAGGATGAGAACGAGCTACGCCATATGATGAAAACAGCGCTCGACTATGAAGATGGTCCAATTGCTTATCGTTACCCGCGTGTTAATGTGGTTGGCGTGCCGATGGATAAAGAATTACAGGCTATTCCCATCGGCAGTTGGGAGCTCCTGCGTAAAGGCGAGGGCTTTGCTGTAATCGCATCAGGACCGATGCTCCAGGTGGCGACAGAGGCTGCGGAGGCGATGAAACGGGAAGGTTTGCAAGTGGGCGTCGTGAATGCCCGTTTCCTGAAGCCTTTGGACGAGGATATGTTGCGTGAGCTGGCTCGTCAGCATACGAAGCTGATCGTATTGGAAGAAGCTTCTGAAGCAGGAAGCTTGGGTAGCGCTGTACTGGAATTTTACGCTAAAGCCGAAATACAAGAGGCACAGGTGCGCCTAATGGGGATTCCCGATCTGTTCGTGGAGCATGGCTCCATCAAAGAGCAGCGTGCTGAAGTAGGTCTTACCATTGAAGATGTATGCTTAAAGCTGCGTAAATGGGCTGCTGAGCCAGCATATGGCATGGGACAATCCGTATAGGGTAACTTGAAGTGAAGACCATGACGTTTATAAAAAGTATGACAAGAGCAGCCTGGCTGCCTAAAGGGAGATTAACATGTCTGTTCCGAAGGAACGCATTGATGTATTACTTGTAGAACAAGGCTTTTTTGAAAGCCGTGAAAAAGCTAAAGCTGCGATTATGGCTGGGCTAGTGCTGGCGGACAGCGAACGGATCGAGAAGGCGGGGATGAAGGTACCACGCGCCAGCGAACTTAAAGTTAAGGGTTCGGTGCATCCGTATGTAAGCCGTGGAGGATTGAAGCTGGAGAAGGCCATCCGTCAATTTGAGCTGGATATGAAGGGCAGGACAATGCTGGATATTGGCTCGTCCACTGGAGGTTTTACGGATTGTGCGCTTCAGCATGGAGCTGAATACGTATACGCCATTGATGTGGGTTATAACCAGCTGGATTGGTCCCTTCGTAATGATGAACGAGTATGCGTAATGGAGAAAACGAATTTCAGATATATGACACCCGCGGATTTGAATGGTTCCGTGCCGAATTTCGCTAGTATTGACGTTTCCTTTATTTCATTACGTATTATTTTGCCCCCGTTGCTTGCCTTGTTGCATCAACCTGCTGATATTGTAGCTCTAATCAAGCCGCAATTCGAAGCTGGACGCGAAAAGGTTGGAAAATCCGGTGTGGTCCGTGATCCTGCTACGCATAAAGAAGTGTTGCAGACCATTCTGATGTTTGCACATGAGCTTGGACTTACGCTGCAAGGTTTGGCTTATTCGCCTATTACAGGTGGAGAAGGCAATATTGAATTTTTAGCGCATTGGCGTTTGGATGGGCTTCCTGCTGCAGAATCGCAGCTGGAGAAGATGGATTTCAGACCACTGATTGAACGTACCGTTCAGGAAGCAGGTCAGACTTTTAATAATGGTCCATCGCGTAAGTAACATTCAGGGGTTCTCCATGAGTTCTGTGAACTTAAGGGAACCTCTTTTTGGTGTGAGGGATTGATTATAGAACTCACGTTCGCCTATAATGAGATGTACAAAGGAAAAGGGATTTTACATCTTGTCCTAGAATATGTCCATGAGGTGATCGGTCCATGGACACAAGATATGATACGGTTATCATCGCTGTAATCGGGGTGATATTAGGGATATGGGCTTTGTATAGCCTACGTGCCTGGTTGAAGGAGCCAGGGCCGCTTGTACTAAAGACGATACCGATTAACGAGGACTTGGACGAAGGGCCTGTCACAGACCTACTCGAAGAAGCAGGATATGAAGTAGTGGGCGGGAAGATGAAAATACCGCTTGCTTTTAAAGTGAATGGACATACCGTGTATAGCCGTTTGTTTATAGACTACGTGGCTGTACGAAACGGTTCGACATATATGGTCAAAACGTCACGCCGCAAGAAACCAATGGAGTGGAGTGGTCCTGATTTAAGGGACAGGCTCATGCCGTATTTATTGCTCTATCCGGGTTGCGCGGGTGTATTGTACGTTGATACGGACGAGCGAAGTATTCGCCTTATTACATTAGTGGAAGACCTCGAAGAAGAGGAATATGAAGGTTAATCCATAGGAGGATTATATGAAGGGTCAACGACATATTAAAATTAGGGAAATTATTTCACAACATGAGATTGAGACGCAGGATGATCTGGTTGAAGCATTGCGTAAGGCTGGTTTTCAGGTTACTCAGGCGACCGTATCACGTGATATCAAGGAGTTGCTGCTCATCAAGGTTCCAATGGACGATGGCAGATATAAATATTCGATGCCTTCAGATCAACGTTACAATCCGGCCCAGAAACTGAAACGTACGTTGGTCGATAACTTTTTGCATATTGACTACACAACCAATCTGATTGTGATGAAATGCCTGCCGGGAACAGCCAACTCGATTGCTGCTTTATTGGACAATATTGAATGGTCCGAGATCATGGGGACGATTAGCGGGGATGATACCATTTTGATTATTTGCCGATCGGAAGAAAACAGCGAAGCTATCGTGAATCGTCTTATGGGCTACATTTCCTAATTATAATGGCTACGCATATTAGGCGTTTTAATTTGTACATCATAGAGGTGAAAGAACGATGCTGGTCACTTTGTCTATACGGAATTTGGCGGTTGTAGAGGCCGTCGATGTTCATTTTTATAAAGGGTTTCATGTGTTGAGCGGGGAAACAGGTGCTGGTAAATCCATTATTATCGATGCGCTTGGGCTGATTGCAGGCGGTAGGGGCTCTGCTGATTTAGTGCGTTACGGTTGTGATAAAGCAGAGATGGAAGCCTTATTTGAACTGCCGGTAAAACATCCAGTTTGGAATACACTTGAGGAACAAGGGATTAAGGCTAATGCAGAGGAGCATTTGCTGATTCGTCGCGAACTTACGGTTCAAGGGAAAAGTTCTTCTCGAATTAACGGCCAGATGGTTAATTTAACGATGCTGCGTGAGGTGGGTGAGCAACTCGTCAATATCCACGGGCAACATGAGCATCAAAGCCTGCTACGTGCAGATCGCCATCTGGCGCTGCTGGATACGTTCGGTGATTCGGTCATCGGTCCGGTCAAAACGCTTTATCGGGAGCGTTACAATGCTTTTGTCAAAGCGGAAAAAGAAGTAAGAGAACTGCAAAGCTCCAGTCAAAAGGCTTATCAGCTTTTGGATATGTACCGATTTCAATTAGAAGAGATCGCTGCGGCGGAGTTGAAATTGGGAGAAGATGAATTATTGGCAGAGGAACGGGTCAAGCTATCCCATAGTGAGAAAATGATGGATGGGATATCAGGAGCATACGAACTGCTAAGCGGCAGAGGTGGACTGGATACGATCAATAACGTGTTGTCCAGATTAAACGATGTCCAAAGCTATGACAGCAAAAGCCTTCAGCCCATTGCGGAGCAGATTCAGTCTGCTTTTTACCAGTTGGAGGACGCAGCATTCCAATTACGTTCTTATCGTGAGGATATTGAATTTAATCCAGGTAAGCTGCATGAAGTGGAGCAACGTTTGAATCAAATTACCGGATTACAGCGAAAATATGGTGATAGTATAGAGCAGATTTTGGAATACTATAGCCGTATCGAGCAGGAAACCGATCTGCTGGAAAATAAAGATGAGCGGTTGGAGCAGCTCATTGCAAAACGGGATGAGTTGCTTTCCGATTTGCTTGAGATTTCGGAAGAGCTTACAGAAGCACGCGAAATTTGTGCTGAAGAGCTTGCAGAGCAAGTGGAGCAGGAGTTAAAAGACCTGCAGATGGAAAGAACGTCACTCAAGGTGCGCATCGATCCGATTGAAGATCCACGCGGATATGAGTATAAAGGTCTGAAGGTAAGACCTACCAAGCAGGGCATTGATAATGCGGAATTTCTTATTTCCCCCAATCCAGGTGAGCCACTACGTCCACTTGGTAAGATCGCTTCAGGCGGTGAGCTATCACGTATCATGTTGGCGATGAAAAGTATTTTTGCGCGTCATGATCAAATTCCAGTACTCATTTTTGACGAGGTGGATACTGGGGTGAGTGGTCGTGCAGCTCAATCCATTGCCGAGAAGCTATATCGTTTATCTTCCGTTTGTCAGGTCTTTTCCATTACTCATTTGCCACAGGTGGCATGTATGGCAGATCATCAGTACCTTATTGAGAAAAATGTCCATGATGGACGGACCATGACTCAAATTGAGGGACTTACGGAGGACGGGCGTGTCAAGGAATTGGCACGGATGCTGGGCGGTGTGGAAATTACCGAAAAAACTTTGCATCACGCACAGGAAATGCTGAATTTGGCGGAAGGAAAGAAAGCCTGAAAAGAGCGGCTGGCGTAATGTTTAACAGTTATAAAAGCCTGGGGGCAAGGTTACCTTATAGGTACGCAATTGGCGACCACCTTTACTCGTCAAGCGAAAGAAGCAAAGGGAGCGTGACAGCCATTGAATTTTTACTCCAGGATCAAATTGCTCGGTCTTTTGCTTGTTTTTCTTATGTGTTCTATCGGTAACGCTCAGCATGTGCAAGCTGCGCTGCCTCCACAAGCTTCTTTGGACTTGTTCGGCTCTAAAAGCATGAGGACAACCCAAGAAAGTGTAGTTCCCGATTTAAAAGTATACCCGGGGGGGCAGACGATTGGGGTCAAAGTAAAATCTTCAGGAGTGCTTGTCGTCGGTCACCATATCATTCAAGAAAGTAATGATCGTAAGGTGTCACCTGGTGAAACAGCGGGGATTCGCTTAGGGGATCGGATTACACACATGAACGGCAAACCACTCAATAGCCTGGCAAGGGTTGCTGAGGCAGTAGACGAAGCAGGTAAGAATAAAAAGCCGCTCGACATTACACTTTGTCGAGGAGAGCAGACGATTTCCACGAAGTTAACACCAGCATATGATCAAGATGATAAAGCGTGGCGGCTTGGGTTGTACATTAGAGACTCGGCTGCAGGTGTAGGTACATTAACGTTTTACGCACCGGACCAAGGTGTATACGGGGCATTGGGCCACGTAATTACCGATATGAATACCCAAACCCCTATTGTCGTGGGGAGCGGAGAGATTGTGCAGTCCAATGTGACGTCAATTGCGAAAAGCCAAAGTGGGGAACCAGGAGAAAAACGCGCTCATTTTCTCAAAGATCATCGGGTATTAGGAAATATTGAACGAAATACGAATTTCGGAATTTTTGGGAAAATGTCAGATGAGCCGCAATATGGATTGTATTCAACTCCTATTCCGGTGGCTCTTGCGAATGAAGTAAAGGAAGGACCGGCAGAAATTTTGACTGTACTGGAAGGTCAACAAATTCAGCGGTTTCAGGCGGAAATTGTACACATTTCTCAGCAGGACAAACCAGCAACCAAAGGACTTGTGATTCGCATTGTAGATCCAAAGCTGTTGGATAAGACCGGGGGAATCGTGCAAGGAATGAGCGGTAGTCCGATTATTCAAAATGGTAAGCTTATCGGGGCTGTGACACATGTATTTGTGAATGATCCTAAATCAGGTTACGGTTGTTTTATCGAATGGATGCTGCGCGATGCAGGAATCATGCAGAATAACGTAAGCTTGAAATCATTTTCTAATCTTAAGGCGAGCTAGTGGCCTTAAGATTTTTTTGTCGAAAAGCAGGGGAATAACTCATATTTGCAAGATAAAGAATTAATTATAATAGAAAGTATAAAAAAAATAAATAAAAATAATTTTCGACAGAAGGAATTCATAATTCGATGTCGAAATCATATACTCCGACAAGAAATATTTATATACTGTAAACAGATATCACAATGGAATATCACTCAATGAGGAGGAAGTACATTGCAAAAAATTGAGGTATTGTTGGCTGATGACAACCGGGAATTTACGAATTTGCTTGCTGAATATATTTCCGATCAGGAGGATATGGAAGTTACAGGAATCGCCTATAACGGCGAAGAAGTGCTCCAACGCATCGCAGAATCCCGCAACATACCTGATGTACTTATTTTAGATATTATTATGCCTCATCTGGATGGTCTCGGTGTATTGGAGCGTTTAAGAGAAATGAACCTGACTCCACAGCCGAAAATCATTATGCTGACTGCATTCGGTCAAGAAAATATTACACAGAGGGCCGTACAGCTCGGGGCATCTTATTATATTTTGAAGCCGTTTGACATGGAAGTGCTGGCTAACCGTGTTCGCCAATTAGTGGGGCCGCAGTTAGTTAGCAGCAGTCCGGTGACCATTTCATCCATGCGGTCCAACGTTGTACCTATGGGTAAGACGAAAAACCTGGATGCCAGTATCACGGCCATCATACATGAAATTGGTGTACCAGCTCACATCAAGGGCTATCAATATTTACGCGAAGCCATTACGATGGTGTACAATAATATCGAAATTTTGGGAGCCATCACCAAAACATTATATCCGGCAATCGCCGAAAAGTTCAAAACGACGGCATCTCGCGTAGAACGCGCCATTCGTCATGCTATCGAGGTAGCATGGACCCGTGGAAATATCGACAGCATTTCACACCTGTTCGGGTACACCATTAATATCAGTAAGTCCAAACCAACCAATTCAGAGTTCATAGCGATGGTAGCAGATAAGCTGAGAATTGAGAACAAGGTGTCCTGAAAGGGTCAGAATGATTGATGAAGCAAGGGATTTTTGTGGTTTTACGTTTATCAATGATAATTGCAGGGATGGCTATTAATTTCCAAAACAGCCGACCCGATCCGATAAACTTCTGAATAGTAGACAACTAATACCGCCTATTTATTGGTTCTTCCAAGAACCAGTAAATAGGCGGTATTTTTTATAAACGATTTTGAATTTCAATTGGACAATTTAAAGTTTTCTTCAATTATCATCATTTTCATGCTATCAGTGGTCGTTCTATTAAGGTAGAAAGTTGTTAAAATACTGAATGATATCGGTCTGCTATCCCGTAGTATTTATCCTTAATTGGAAGGTGGAAAGAAAATGAATTCAATAGAGTATAAAGAGTTTTATAATAAGATTGGAAAAATCAACGGATGGAATTTCAGCCATGTGAAATGTATCTCCGAAGGAGTAAAATGGGACTTCTACAATGAAGTAGCGAAGACATGCAAGAAGTCGGATATATTGCTTGACATCGGTACTGGCGGCGGGGAAGCGATTTTATCAATAGCAGATTCTGCATTACTTCTAGTTGGGATTGACCATTCCACTGGAATGATTGAAACAGCAACCAAGAATTCTGCTGAATCAGACATAGCAAATGTTCGTTTTCTCCAGATGGATGCTGAAAATATAAATTTTCCTGAGAATTTCTTTAATGTAATCTCTTCTAGACATTCGTGTTTTTATGCAAAAGAAATAGCAAAGGTGTTAGTAAAGGGTGGTATGTTCCTGACACAGCAAGTAAGTGAAAACGACAAATTAAATATTAAAGAAGCGTTTGGAAGAGGACAGGCATGGGGTGCTAAGAAAGACTCGTTAAAAGCTCAATATATTACCGAATTAAGTGACGCGGGCTTTAAGGACATACAGTCATTTGAATTCAATGCAACCGAATATTATCAGACTCCTGCAGACTTAATATTTCTCTTGAAACACACATCAATTATTCCCAACTTCGGAGAAGAAGAAATTGATTTTCAAATACTCCAACAATTTATTTTGGACAATCAAACCGAATTAGGAATAAGGACAAATTCAGAACGATTTATGGTGATTGCTAGGAAGTAAAACATAAAGGGATACCCGTTTTTTGGGTATTGGGTATCCTTTTTTTAAGTTTGATGGAATGAGCGAATAAAGATTTTCAGCATCGTCCTCGCTAAATGGCAGAATCATTGGGAATTATGAGACATAATACCCTTCACACTGTTTATAAAATAAACCTGAATCAGTTGCACTAACCATCACGAAGAAAAATTTCCCTTTTGTAAACAGTTCTGAAATTCTCTTTAAATTTGATATAAACAATGTGTCGTTTCTTGTCGATATAGTATCTAATATAAAGAGAACTGAGGAGCGAATATATGAAATTTAACATTCGAACAAAATTGATATTGGGTTTTCTTGCGGTAATAATATTATTGATTGTCATTAGTACAACATCTATCTCAAAAATGAAAAATTTAGGCGACACTTCGATGGCAATTGATAGCCATTGGATGCCAAGTGTGACCATCCTGGGAACACTAAATGGTGATATATCTGATGTAGAGCGGATCTCATTAAACATTATTGTAGAACGTGACCCAGAAGAAATGGAGAAGGTTCAGGCCGAATATGATAAGATTTTAAAAAAGGTTGAGGACGATCGAAAAATATACGAAAAATTAATTGCTACCCCTAAAGAACGTGAAATGTATGAAGAATTCTCCAAAAATTATACGGAGTATTTGGCTAAGTTGCCAGAAATGATTGAAGCGGGGAAAGCTAATGATTACACTCAATCAAGCATCCTTCATCAAGAGTCCTATAAGTTATGGTATAGTTCAAACGATATGATCAGTCAGCTCATTAAATTGAATGCAGATGGATCTAAACAGACTACGAAAGAAGCTGTTGACAACTTTATTTCAGGTAGACAACTGGTCATCGTTTTGAGTATAGCAGCCGTTATATTAGCATTGATCATGGCAATCATCATAGCCCAAATTATTTCTAAACCTATCTTGCGAATCAGTCGTGCTGCTGAAAGTATCGCATCGGGTGATCTTACAAGTGAAGCTATCATTGTGAAGGGCAAGGATGAGATCAGTACGTTGGCACATTCCTTTAATGTCATGGTTGAGAACCTTCGTGAACTGATTCAATCTGTGAGTAAGACGACTGAGCTGGTAACCACTTCCTCAGAAGAATTGACGGCCAGCGCAGAGCAAAATAGCCAAGCTTCTGCACAAATAACCGAAACGGTGCAAGAAGTAGCTACTGGAACAGGAGACCAGGTAGATATGGTGACGAAATCGTCCCAAGCTATTGAGGAAATGTCTATCGGTGTTGAGCAAATCGCCATCCGCGCGCAAAATGTATTCGCATCTGCGCAAGATGCGGCCCATAAATCGGCTGAAGGTAACCAGATGATTCAACAGGCAGTTACGCAGATGAATGCCGTGAATGATTCGATGAATGGATTGGCAGATCTCATGGCTGGATTGGGAGAGCGCTCAGACGAAATTGGCAAGATCATTGATGTTATCACCAATATTTCTAGTCAGACCAACCTTCTTGCCTTGAACGCTGCGATTGAAGCGGCCCGTGCAGGAGAACATGGTCGCGGATTTGCTGTAGTTGCAGGCGAAGTTCGCAAGTTGGCTGAACAATCGGCTCATTCTGCTCAACAAATTACGGAGCTTGTGGGATTGATTCAAAAGGATACTACCCATGCTATTGAAGCGGTAGCGTCCAACGGGAAGGATGTCATGACAGGTCGTGAAGTTGTACAAAATGCAGGCGCATCCTTTGAACTCATTCAGGAAACCGTAAATAAAGTGGCCAGTGAAATTGAAGAGGTTTCTGCCGGATCAGAACAAATGTCTGCAAGTACTGATGAGATTGTTGGTTTTGTCAGACAAATTTCAGCGATTGCTGAAGAAGCCGCAGCAGGGACACAACACGTATCTGCCGCAACTCAGGAACAGCTGGCATCTATGGAGGAAATTGCTTCTTCTGCAAGAAATCTGTCCCAAATGGCGGAAGACCTGCAAGGGCAAATTGGTAAATTCAAAGTATAATTCGTATACTGCTTTTTATGTTTAAGAGGAACTAGCTGCTCTATTGTGAGCGGCTTTTTTCTGTTTTTTTTTATTAATATATTGTGATTAAAGGGTGGAGATATGAGGAGCCTGTAATTGGAACGATATGATATAATAGTGGGAAATTCTTTGGGTTGGAGTGACATGATGGATAATAAGACTGAACTTAAAGCAAGTGAACTACGTCAGTTAGCGATAGACAAAATTATAGCTACACCATTTTTGAGTGATTTTAAATATCTGAAAAGCAGAAAAGTTTTGAAAAAAGAAACCAAGGAATTTATATTTGAAATTAGTTTTGGTGCGACTAAATATGGTGCATTAAAAGTTTATATTATCGTAGAATCCAAAAGAATAAAAAAGAAGTATAGTACTGGCGCTTGTTTTCACAGTGAGTTGATTGCTCTCACCAAGAAATATACGGAAAACAGGGATTACCTTGTGTCCACAGAAGCTGAAAGAGAACGGGTGATCCAAGAGATCGTTGAAGATATCTACGCTTTCGCGTTGCCCTTTTTCAAGCGATTTGAACATGTAGAAACACTAGCAGAACAAGTACATAAGTCAGGCTTTTTACCGCATCGCAAACGCTTTGATAAGTTTAATCCGTTGACGAAAAGATTCATTGATTTTTATTATCAAGGGGAGTAATGTAGCCATCTGGGCCATTTTTATTCTCACCATTGGGCAGTAGATAAGCATTATGATAAGGAGAACGATCTTCATAGAGGGGATATTATCGTTTTTCAGAAGGATGATGTACAATTTGTAAAACGGGTCAATGTACTCCTCAGGGAAAGATGATTTACCTAATATGCTCAGTTAGAGGCGAGTCGGATGTTGCACGGGAGGGTACGATTTTTATATGGAGACAATCGGATGAACAGCACAGAGGCTGTATACACGGGTATATTTCAATGAATAAAGCTATAGGCTAAGTCATCGCATTGAACGGGCTAGTGGTATTAACCCAATTGATTCTAAAGCAAAGGCGGGAATGAGAGCATGTGGAATAGTCTGACTTGGGTGTTCTTCGGCGTGTTGTTGGTGGCATTGGGTTGGATTGTTAAAGTAAGGCGTAGTTCCAGCAGCAACAAACAATTGAATGAACAGCGGGGCAGTAATGTCGTTGAATTTCGTCCTCGTAAGTCCGCTCGACAATCCCGTACCGGTAATGAATCTAAGTCTAAAGTGTCTTCCGGTCCACGCACGAATGCAAAAGCAGCAGGTATTCAGGCCCAAACTGGGTTTGGACTGTCTGACTCTATCCAGGGCACAGGCAAGCAAAAATGCTCCTTTTGTAAAAAAGAAGACAAATTAACCTTCTATGCGGATGACAATGGATCGCTGTATGGGGTATGCAAAGAGTGTAAGCATAAGGCGGAAAGACAGGATATGTTGCCACTTTAGTCTATACAGACGATTGAGGACCATCATTAAAAGAATTCTTTTAATTAATAAAAACTCCCAACCGATGTAGTAAATTGGTTAGGAGTTTTTTGTTTGTATTTTACATTGTTATCTAATTTGCCTGTCAATTAGTTCCTCGAGTGCATCCGCTATGTGATCTGGTCCATAGGAGAGCTCTTCCCGGCTTAAGCTCAACCAGGCATGGCGCTCATCCATATCAAATGCAGTCTCAAGCCAACCAGATAACCCTCTGCCCCTGCGGTCTACTTCTACAAGCACATGCACACCCTCGGGTTCTAACTGCATAATCAGCTCTAGCTCCTCGATATCACGTGCATATTCTGATCCGGGCGTAAATTCAAATTCCTGTACGTACGGAACGCCGCGTCCCAGCTTAGGATGACGTTCGCAGGTGGAGGAGCGGAATCGGAATCCCAACAGGTGAACCGCCTCAAACACTGTATTCATATAGGGATGTGGCTCGATTTTGAGTGAATCACGATCGGTCGGGTCCAAAGCCATGCCAATATCTAATGCTGTTTCCAGCCAGACGGGCTGTTTGGCGTGAGTAACAGGAGTTTCCAACGGCAATCTGAAGGAAAAAGGAATTTCAAGCTCCTGTCCTTGTTCTAGATGAAAGCCGTCAGATACCTTAATCCGTGCAATGCAGCAGGTGCTGATAGTTTTTTTATCATCGTGCTCCACGATATATTCAGTCTTGAGCTCAATGTCAATTTTGCCGATTTCCTGATCAATTTTGCCGCCTTTGATGCGCATGATGCCACTAAGTTCTTCCCCAGGCACATATACAGCTTGATCCACCAGCGTATCGACTTTAGCTGAACCGATTCCTGCGCTTGCTAAGATTTTGTTAAAAAAACTCATTATTCCGTCCCCCCAGATAATCTCATGGTCATGATATACAAACGAAAACTAAAAACTTGTACAGCTTAACCGGATATACGGGGCAATGGTTCGATTCGTTCCAAAAAAATTCAAGAAAAAAGTCACTGGTACTCACGTAGCATATTGCAGCTTGTCGATCTACCTGTCCACTAATCGCAGTTCACTTTATGAGGAGGTATAAAGCAATTTCGACAACGAGGCTCATAAGCCTCAGAGTCGCCGATCATCACAATAGGTCCCACAGTGGAAGGTTTACCATTTACCATACGTTGCGTAAATACTGCTTCCGAGCTACCGCATACAGCGCAAAAGGAAGTCAGCTTCTCGATGTCATCCGCCATGGCGAGCAGACCACCGACATAGCCGAACTCCTTGCCTCGATAATCCAGATTCAGCCCATCGGCAATTACATGCTTGCCGCAATAAGCTAGCTCTTGTACGAGCGACATAATATGACGACTGAAAAACTGGACTTCGTCAAAGGCAACCACGTCGGCATCTTTTGTTTCTTGCAAAATACGCTGAACGAGCTCATCTGTAAGTTTTCTTGGGATAGAGATAGCGGGCAGCCGATATCCGATCCGGCTTACTATTTCGTCCTCGGCATAGCGGTTATCTTCAGCGGGTTTGTAAGCTATCACTTTACGATGCCCGTATTGGATTAGTTTTTGACAGCGGCGAATCAATTCGCCGGATTTTTCACTGAACATGGGGCCTGTAATAATCGTAATTCGTCCTGTAGGCAAAGCGAATTCCCCTCTCTGTAACATGTACATAACACTGTAAATCTTCTTCTCCGAAAGAAAACGCCATTATAGATTACCATAACCAGCCGTATACAGACTAGAGAAAATATATTGATTTTCGACATGTTTTTGTATGTCCATTCCTAAAACGTAAATGTGGTCGTCATTGCTCTGCCGCCGCGGGCATGATATGGTGAAGCGTAGTGGAATGAAGGGAAGAGTGAAAGGCATGGACGAAAAAAATACGGATTATAGTGCCAAAAAAGGAGCATTACTGGAGCAAGGGCTGATCAGCCCGCAAGCTCTAGAACTCATCACGGAGCTGGAGACAGAGCTGAACTTTCTGCGCAAGCAAAATGAATCATTTCGCAAGGCGCTGCGAGCCAAATCAGCACAAAGTCCAAGGATGTCTACCAAATTACGAGATGCGCTGTATGAATGATATGGAAAGAAATCTGGATTAAAGGGTTAGCTTTTTTGTAGCCTATGCCTAAACGCTATATTTTGTACAGTGAAATAAAGAGAGTACAATAAGCTATATATAATCAATTGTTATTGGAGGAGAAACATGACTATACATTGTGATGTCGCTATTTTGGGTGGAGGAACCGGGGGGTATGTAGCAGCCATTCGTGCCGCCCAGCTAGGCAAAGAAGTGGTTATCATCGAAAAGGACAAGCTTGGCGGAACCTGTCTGCACCGTGGTTGCATTCCGAGTAAGGCCTTGCTACGCAGTGCGGAAGTATATGCCACGATTAAAGAAAGTGCACAATACGGTATCGAGACATCGGGAGCACAGCTTGTATTTCCCAAGGTTCAGGAACGTAAGGAAGCCGTTGTGGAACAGCTGCATCAGGGCGTTCAATTTTTGATGCGTAAAAATAAAATTACGGTACTGAGCGGTAAGGGACGCGTGATTGGTCCGTCTATATTTTCTCCAAAAAGCGGGGCAGTTGCCGTGGAACTAGAAGATGGTGAGATGGAAACGATTGTTCCTGCACATCTCATTATTGCAACAGGATCACGCCCGCGTGTGCTGTCCGGACTAGAGCCAGATGGCGAATTTATTCTGAGCAGTGACGAAGCGTTAACGATGGAAGAGCTGCCAGCATCCCTGATTATCGTGGGCGGTGGTGTTATTGGCGTGGAGTGGGCTTCCATGCTAAATGATTTTGGCGTGGAGGTTACGGTGGTTGAAGCTGCGAATCGACTTATTCCCACTGAAGACGAAGACGTTTCGCGTGAAATGCAGCGCTTGTTAACCAAACGTGGTGTCAAGGTGCTGACGGGTTCACAAGTGCTGGCTAAAACATACGGCAAAGATGAGGAAGGTGTGCAGATTGACGTGCAAAAAGGGGAAGAAACCGAAACCCTCAGCGCTTCCAAACTGCTCATTTCTGTAGGGCGTCAGGCAAATGTGGAAAATATCGGGCTGGAAAATACGGATATCCGCGTAGAGCGTGGCTTTATCTCAGTTAATGAACATTTGCAGACGAATGAACCACATATTTACGCCATTGGGGATTGCATCGGCGGCTTACAACTGGCGCATGCAGCGAGCCATGAAGGTTTGCAGGCGGTTCATCATCTGGCGGGCGAAGATTTTCACAGTGTACCTAACCATCTGATTCCGCGGTGTATTTATACACGTCCTGAAGCCGCAAGCGTCGGCTTAACGGAGCAAGAAGCCCGCGAGCGTGGACATCAGGTGAAGACAGGGAAGTTCCCTTTTCAAGCTATCGGAAAATCGCTAGTATACGGCAGTCGGGACGGCTTCGTCAAAGTAGTGGCCGACGAGAAGACCAATGATATTCTCGGTGTACATATGATCGGTACGCATGTGACGGACCTGATCAGCGAGGCGGCTCTTGCGCAACTGCTGGATGCTACGCCGTGGGAAGTCGGACAGCTTATTCACCCGCATCCGACATTGTCGGAGATTTTGGGAGAAGCGATGTTGGCCGTTGATGGACAGGCGATTGGCATATAAACGTTTCAAATAAATCGGTGCTTTTCTTTTTGGGGAGAAAAGGATTATAATGGAGTTAGTCAAAGTTTAGTACCAGGTTTTAAGACAAGATGGTACTAGGTACTGGAAGTAGGATGTTTGACACTTAAGGAGGTGCCTCAATGAGTTCTAAAGGCGCTGTAGACGCTGGCTTCAGACATGAACAGCTGGGACTTACTCACGGACAAGTTATTGATATGTACAGATATATGTTGCTTGCAAGAAGATTTGACGAGCGCAACATGCTCCTACAACGGGCAGGGAAAATTAATTTCCACGTTTCCGGCATTGGACAAGAGGCGGCACAAGTAGGTGCAGCTTTCGGCCTTGACCGGGAAAAGGACTATTTTCTTCCCTATTATCGGGATTATGGATTCGTGCTTGCGGTAGGAATGACGCCGCGCGAACTGATGCTGTCGGCATTTGCTAAGGCAGATGATCCCAATAGCGGTGGTCGCCAGATGCCAGGACATTTTGGTAGTAAACGGCTGCGTATTGTGACAGGCTCCAGCCCAGTAACAACACAGGTTCCGCATGCAGTAGGTGTAGCTTTGGCTGCCAAAATGCAGAAAAAGGATTTTGTATCGTTTGTTACGTTTGGAGAAGGCTCCAGCAATCAGGGAGATTTTCACGAAGGCTGTAATTTTGCTGGTGTACAAAAGCTGCCAGTCATTATTATGTGCGAGAACAATCAATATGCGATATCGGTTCCGATTCATAAACAGTTGGCAGGCAAGGTAAGCGACCGTGCTTTGGGATATGGATTTCCAGGGATTCGAGTCGATGGTAATGATGCATTGGCCGTATATGCTGCGGTGAAGGAAGCACGCGAACGTGCTGTCCGCGGCGAAGGTCCTACGCTGATCGAAGCCATGATGTACCGACTGTCTCCTCACTCCACCTCGGATAATGATCTGGCTTACCGGACCAAGGAGGAAGTGGATGAGAACTGGGCCAAGGATGGCGTAGCCCGTATGAAAAGCTACTTGATCGAATGCGGCATTTGGGATGAGGCCAAGGATGCGGATCTGTCGGCTGAGCTGCTGCTCGAAGTCAAGGAAGCGATTGAATATGCAGATCAAGCGCCTTTTCCAAAGCCCGAAGATACGCTGCTGCATGTGTATGCAGATAGCGATGGGGAGGGCCGGTAACGATGGCGATTATGGAATATATTGATGCGATTCGTCTTGCTATGAAAGAAGAGATGGAGCAGGATGAAACGGTTTTTGTATTAGGTGAGGATGTCGGGGTGAAGGGCGGCGTCTTTACAACGACAAAGGGGCTTATGGACCAATTCGGTGAGCAACGTGTCATGGATACGCCATTGGCTGAGTCGGCTATTGCCGGGGTTGCGATTGGTGCGGCCATGTACGGAATGAAGCCGATTGCCGAAATGCAATATTCGGACTTCATGCTTCCGGCGACCAATCAGATTATTAGTGAAGCTGCTAAAATCCGCTACCGCTCTAACAACGATTGGAACTGTCCTGTGGTAATCCGCGCGCCAATCGGTGGTGGGATCTTTGGCGGTTTGTATCACTCTCAGTGTCCAGAATCGATCTTTTTTGGTACGCCGGGTTTGAAAATTGTTGCTCCATTTACCCCTTATGACGCAAAAGGATTGCTGAAAGCAGCCATTCGTGACCCTGATCCGGTGCTGTTTTTTGAAAATAAAAAATCCTACAAGCTGATCAAGGGTGAAGTGCCTGAGGATGATTATATCGTTCCAATTGGCAAGGCTAATCTATTACGTGAGGGTGACGATATTACGGTCATCGGTTATAGCCAGCCTTTGCATTTTGTCATGCAGGCTGCTGAGGAATTGGAGAAGGAAGAGGGCATTACCGCACATGTTGTGGATTTGCGCACACTCCAACCGCTAGACCGCGAAGCCATTGTTGAGGCTGCACGACATACAGGTAAGGTATTAATCGTGCATGAGGACAACAAAACGGGCGGCATCGGTGCCGAGGTATCGGCTATTATTAATGAGGAATGTCTATTCGAGCTGGATGCGCCGATTGAGCGTCTATGTGCTCCTGATGTACCAGCCATGCCGATCAGTCCACCGATGGAGAAGTTTTATATGTTAAACAAGGATAAAGTTAAGGAAGCCATGCGCCGTCTTGCAATGTATTAATATAGGGAAGATTGGACGAAAGCATTCCAAAAGTATAGCGGGGGTAGCGGTAAAACGCGCCCTCCTATGATGTTAAGGAGTTGAAAAAATGTCAGACCAAACACAATGGAACGACGTGACCATGCCACAATTGGCAGAATCGCTCGTATCGGCGACAATTGCCAAATGGCTCAAACAACCTGGTGAAACGGTAGAGCAATTCGAGCCGATTTGCGAGGTTATTACAGATAAAGTGAATGCAGAAATCCCATCCACGTTGGACGGCATTATGGGTGATCTGTTGGCAGAGGAAGGTCAGACAGTAGCGGTAGGAGAGTTGATTTGCCGTATCCAGACGAAGTCGGCTGCACCTGCGGCGGCATCAGGGGCGACACCTGTTGCACCAGCATCTCAAAGTACCGTACAAACACAATCTCAGCAGAGTGCTGGATCGGATCAGTCCATGAGAGGACGTTTTTCCCCAGCGGTGCAAACCCTGGCTGCTGAGCATAATGTGGACTTAAGCCAAGTACCAGGCACGGGCATGGGGGGAAGAATTACCCGCAAAGACGTGCTGAATTATGTGCAGCAGGGCGGTTCTGCTCCCACTGGAGTATCTGGACAGCCGACTGCGGCGACATCAGGACAAGGCTCTCCTTTTGCAGGAAGACAGCAGTCTGCCACTCAGCAAGGTACACCGATTCAAAATATGGACCCTGCTATTCCGGTTCGTAACAGTGGGATTCATTTGACGGAGGCTCCAAAAGCCCCTGTGATCGAAGTTGAGGGTGGCAACAATAACAGATCCGAGTATTTTATTGATGTTACACCCATTCGCAGTGCAATTGCTCGCAATATGCGACAAAGCGTTTCCGAAATTCCACATGCTTGGACGACGATTGAGGTGGATGTGACCAACCTGGTGATGCTCCGCAACAAGATCAAAAACGAATTTAAGCAAAAAGAAGGCATTAACATTACGTATCTGGCTTTCCTCATGAAAGCAGTCGTGAATGCAATCAAGGAATATCCGATTATGAATTCGGTCTGGGCAGTGGACAAAATTATCGTCAAAAGAGACATCAATATTTCGCTAGCCGTAGGTACGGAGGACTCCGTTCTTACCCCTGTTATTAAAAAAGCGGATCAGAAAAATATTGCTGGATTAGCTCGTGAAATTGACGATTTGGCACGTAAAACCCGGGAAGGCACGCTCAAACTGGACGACATGCAAGGCGGAACGTTCACTGTAAACAACACAGGCTCCTTTGGTTCAATTTTATCTTATCCGGTGATTAATTATCCGCAGGCTGCAATTCTTACCTTTGAATCCATTGTCAAAAGACCCGTGGTTATTGATGATATGATTGCGGTCCGCTCGATGGCTAATTTGTGCTTGTCGCTGGATCATCGCATTTTGGACGGGGTGATTTGCGGACGATTCTTGCAACGGGTTAAAGAAAATCTAGAAGGCTACACCTTAGATACGAAGCTGTACTAATCATCCGAACAGTGGGGGAAATGTACGGAGAGGAAGTGACAGGCCGTGAACAGACGACCGCTTGATGTAACCTATACGAATAGGATGGAATATGCCCATGCATGGGATGTCCAGAAGGAGATCGTGGGAAAGCTGGATGCAGGAGAGGCAAGAGAAACGCTTATGCTTCTCCAGCATCCGCCGACCTATACGATTGGTTCTCAGCGGCATCCTGAACATCTGCTCCTCACACCAGAGCAACTGAAGGAGCAGGGAATCAGCGTCTTTCAGATTGACCGTGGGGGAGATATTACATATCATGGGCCGGGGCAGCTTGTCGGATATCCTCTACTTATGCTCGGCAACCGGGAGGCGTTGAATCTGCACGGATACCTTCGAAGTCTGGAAGAAGTGATCATCCGGTTGTTGGCATCTTATGGAGTTGAGGGAAGCCGTAAGCCTGAATATACGGGGGTATGGATCGGGAATCTTAAAATTGCGGCCATTGGTGTCAAATTCAACAAGTGTAAGCACCGTCGGGGCTTCGTAACCAGCCATGGCTTTGCCTTTAACATCAAATCAGGGATACAGCATGAGGGCTTTGAGGGTATTGTCCCGTGCGGAATTCAGGAATACGGTGTGACATCATTGGAGGACTGCATACAGAAGCCTATATCGGTGGAGCAGATTGCGAAGGAAATTGTACCGTACTTTGAACAGCAATTTTCATTTGTTGCGCAATGGCAAACGCATTCTTTCCAATAAAGTAAGGCGGGCTATTGTGTATCTACACGGAAGCCCGCCTGTTTGCTTTACGTAACAGCTCGTCCACTTCAAGGCTTCAATAGTGCCTTAGAGCAGCCGGATACCTTGAGCGGTAATTTATTATAGTGGCATAATAAACGGCTCAATTACCATGAACAGCGTAGAACCAATCATAGCTGCGAGCATAATGTAGACGAAAAAACGAACCCATTTTTTGTTCGACATGTGTAACTCCTTTAGGATAGGTTTAAGTCATAGATAAGAACATCTATCCGTATTGTAGCGTAATCGGGAAAGAGAGGAAAGTTTAATGACAGTAAAAGTAGTAAAAGACCGAATCGTACAGGAATTTATGGAACTCGTACAGGTGGATAGCGAAACGAAAAATGAGCAGGAAATATCACGTGTTCTAAAAGAAAAGTTTAATGCACTCGGGCTGGAAGTAATGGAAGACGATTCTCGTGAAAGAACCGGACATGGTTCAGGCAATCTGATCGTCACCTGGAAAGCGGAAGGTGTGGAGCAAGCACCCAAATTGTTTTTTACCTGCCACATGGATACCGTTACTCCGGGTAAAGGCATTAAGCCGCAGTTGGGTGAGGATGGCTGGATTCGTAGTGACGGTTCAACGATTCTGGGGTCTGACGACAAGGCGGGAATTGCTGCTTTGTTCGAGGCGATTCGTGTCGTGCGCGAGCAGAATATTCAACATGGTCAAATCCAGTTCGTGATTACGGCTGGCGAGGAATCTGGATTAATGGGTGCACGGGCGATGAAGCCGGAAGTGCTAGATTCTGATTTCGGATATGCTTTGGATTCAAATGGTGAGGTCGGCTCTATTTGTATAGCTGCCCCAACGCAGGCACGTATTGAAATGAAGATAACTGGGAAGTCCGCTCATGCGGGGGTAAATCCCGAAGATGGCATTAGTGCCATTCAGGTCGCTTCTAAAGCAATTTCTAAAATGAAACTAGGACGGATTGATAAGGAAACGACCGCTAACATTGGCAGTTTCGAGGGCGGCGGTGCGACAAATGTGGTCTGCGATTTTGTATTGATCCGTGCAGAGGCACGTAGTATTGTGCAAGAAAAGGTTAATCATCAAATCCAGCATATGCGTGAAGCACTGGAAACCACCACACGTGAATTTGGTGCACAGGGAGAGTTCCGCAGTGAAGTCATCTATCCGGCATTCAGCTTTACGGAGCATGATGAAGTTGTACAGGTTGCTCAGCGTGCGATTCAAAGACTGGGACTGGAAACGCCAACCTTCCATTCCGGTGGTGGCTCAGATGCTAATGTATTCAACGGGCTTGGAATTCCAACGGTGAATTTGGCTGTGGGCTACCAGAACATCCATACAACAGAGGAAAAGATTAAGGCCGATGACCTGGTGAAGGTTGCTGAAGTTGTCGTAGCTCTGATTCAAGAAACCACAAAATAAATTTGTATTATACACTTGCAACATACTGAAAAAAGGTTCAGGTTAAAGACAGGAACAGCGTTCCTTCGTCTTTAGACCTGAACCTTTTTTGGAACAGCTAGCGAAGCGATGGTGGCTTTAGGTCCATGTTCCTTTTGCCATTGACGCAAGAGTGCTTGAATTTGCCAGGCTTTACCAACGATATGGAGGGTGCTTTCAGTACGGTAGCTTTTCATTTCTGTATCTCCTCAGGACAGGAAGTTTGTTATTCTACCACCAGCATATGTACAAAGTGGACAAGTTAGACTAACTTTGGTGATAATTAATAAAGAAAGATAGATATGAAGGAGGAAACTTACCGATGAACGAGCAAACGAACGGACAATTGAACAATCCAACAAACGATGCACATCGCAAGCCTTATTCCAATCCTGCGCTGGAGGAAAAGACCGTGTCCACACAGCCTATCTTTGAGGGAAAGGTCATTACATTACAGGTAGACACGGTAGAGCTTCCCGACGGCTCCACTGGCAAGCGAGAGATCGTAAAGCATCCAGGTGCGGTGGCTGTTTTGGCTCTACATGAAGGGAAAATGCTGGTCGTGGACCAGTACAGACAGGCGATGGGGCGCTGTGAGGTAGAAATTCCTGCAGGTAAGCTAGAGCGGGGTGAAGACCCGATGGAAGCAGCGGGGCGTGAGCTGAGAGAAGAGACAGGTTATACTGCTAAGTCGTTGAAGCTGCTGCACTCCTTTTATACCTCTCCTGGCTTTGCGGATGAAATCATTCATCTGTATGTGGCCGAAGAACTGGAGTTAGGTGAGATGGAACCGGATGAGGATGAATTTCTGGAGCTGTTTGAGGTGACGCTGGAAGAAGCACAGACGCTCATTCGTGAAGGACGGATTAGTGATGCTAAAACGATTCTGGCCGTCTATGCATGGCAACTCCGCCAACTTACAGGGAGCTTCTGAGCGTATGGATGAAAATATAGTAGAACTTAACGACTACTTTGCAGACTTGCATATTCATATTGGCAGAACAGAGAAGGGAAATCCGGTCAAAATTAGTGGCAGTCGCGATCTGACCTTTGCCAACATAGCTAAGGAAGCCTCCGGTCGCAAAGGAATTGGGCTGATCGGTATCATTGACTGCCATGCACCTAATGTACAGGAGGATATTCGTACCTATTTACATACGGGTGAAATGAAGGAAATCAGCGGCGGAGGTATCGCATACCGGGATACGGTCATTCTCCTTGGCACGGAGCTGGAAATACGTGCTGAAGGTCGTCCTGAGGCGCACGTACTGGCCTATTTTCCAGATCTGGCGGCGATGGAGGATTTTACCCAATGGCTGGCTCGGCATATGAAAAATGTTAATCTCAGCTCACAACGAATCTATGCACCGCCACGCGAGTTGCAGCAGCAAATTTACGGACGTGGAGGCATTATGGTGCCTGCGCACGTCTTTACTCCTCATAAGGGCATATACGGCAGTTCAGCGGCTCGTATGGAAGAACTGCTGGATATGGAGCTCATTAGTGGGGTGGAGCTGGGGCTGAGCGCAGATTCATCTATGGCCGGTTTGATTTCGGAACTGGATCGCTTCAGCTTTCTCACAAATTCAGATGCCCATTCACTTGGGAAAATCGGACGAGAATACAATAAATTATCACTGGCAAAGCCGTGTTTTGATGAATTTAGAATGGCTTTGGAGCGGCGGGAAGGACGACGGGTGCGTGCCAATTACGGATTAAATCCGAAACTGGGCAAATACCATCGTTCTTACTGTCAAAGCTGCGGTACGATTATTGACGAGCAACAGATGGCGGATGAACGTTGTCCTGACTGTGGTCATACCAAGCTTGTGCGAGGTGTGTTGGATCGAATATGGAGCATTGCCGACCGTGAGCAACCCATGATTCCGTCCCATCGTCCGCCGTACATTTACCAGATTCCACTGGAGTTTATTCCAGGTCTGGGCAAAGCCAAGCTGAACCAGCTACTGGCTGCATTTGGAACAGAAATGAATATTTTACATGAGGTTACACAGGAGGAGTTAGTAGCAGTCGTCGGAAAAGTGCTGGCAGAGCAAATTGTGCTTTCACGCGAGGGGCGACTGTCGCTTGTATCCGGTGGTGGTGGAACATACGGCAAAATAGCTAAGTCCTAGTAAAGTCTTGTCCCTCTAAAGGCATATCAGCGTCTGCTTGTTCATAACCATAAATTATCTATGCCGCTGGCTTGGCACATCATTCGTGATGTTTGATCTGCAGCGAAAGCTGCCCCACTTCTAGCCATCAGCCGTCGGATTACGGTTGTTTTTTGGACAAACAAGCAGATGAAAGGGGCAGGACGCCGATGCAATGGTTTCGTCATACGTTAAAGGATCAGACGCCGTATTATGTTTTCTTGGCTGTGCTGTTTCTGGTGGGAGTCGTCTTTGGTGCACTTATGGTAAACGCGCTCTCGCTGGAGCAGTTACAGGATTTGTCCCGTTACCTGAAGGATTTTTTTGTAACGGTCAATCAAAACGAACAGGGCTTCGCTGATTCGCAGGCGGCCTCGACCTTTTGGGATAGCGTATCTTTACATCTGAAATGGGTCGGCCTAATTTGGGTGTGTGGCCTTTCGGTTATTGGTCTACCGGGCATTCTTGTATTGAATTTCCTCAAGGGTGTGCTAATCGGATTTTCAGTAGGTTATATGGTGGGGCAATATTCGTGGAAAGGACTGCTATTTTCTTTGGTTTCAGTTGCTCCCCATAACCTGCTCGTGATTCCGGTACTGCTCGTCTGCAGCGTGGCTGCGATGACTTTTTCCATCCATATGATCAAAACCAAAATACTCGCTACCCGGCCGTCAGACGGAATGCTGCGTCCGTTGCTGTCTTACGCAGGATTGACTGCTGTGATGATGGTGCTTCTTATTGGTAGCGCGTCCTTTGAAACTTGGATCACCCCGGTTATGATGCAATGGGTCACTCCTATGCTGACAGCTTCCGTGTCATCTTAATCCGTTTCAAAATGTTTGACTTTATTTGTATAGACCCCCTATAATAATAGGAGTGAAAAAAGTGCAGTAGGCAGTAGCTTTGCAGGGGGAGGGAGACACATGGAAGCACGGATCGAAAAAATTAAGCAGCAACTACAATCCCAGGGCTACAAACTAACGCCTCAGCGGGAAGCCACCGTCAGAGTTTTACTTGAGAACGAAGATGATCATCTGAGTGCGGAAGATGTATTTATGCTCGTCAAAGAGAAAGCTCCCGAAATCGGTCTGGCAACCGTATACCGTACCCTAGAACTGCTAAGTGAACTGCATGTCGTGGAGAAAATTAATTTTGGTGATGGCGTTGCGCGTTATGATTTGCGCGGCGATACAACCAAACATCACCATCACCATTTGATATGTGTGCAGTGTGGCAGTGTAGATGAAATACTGGAAGATTGGCTTGGACCATTGGAGGAGCGCCTGGAACGGGAATATAATTTTACCGTAGTGGATCATCGTTTGGACTTCCACGGTATTTGTTATCGTTGTAAGGCGAAGAACGATACGACCGCTCAGAAATCTTTGGGCAAATCCAAAAAAAACAAATCTCAGGACTAAAAGCTGACTACCCAAGCTCTCACCGACGAAGATGCGTTCGGGAGAGCTTTTTTGGTTCGGGATCTGTTGTTCGGGATTAAGCGGTATAAAAAGGAATAGCTTGTCATACCCTTCCATAGAGAGTCCTAATTAGGGCCATATTCTGGGGAAAAGGCGGCTGATTCACATGGTACTATCGTTGCGGAGAGGACTAAAATGGCTGCGTTTGGTAATCTTGTTCGGGGTGCTGGCATGTATGCTCTTTTTTAGCCTCAGGCTCTTTACAGATTGGATAACACCTGTAGATCATTACCGAATACCGGAAGGACATGCAGTTAAGGTATTTGGCGGACAAAAAGTAAATGAAGGGTCCGAGCATCGAATAGCAGTGTTGGAACGTTTACGTTTCTTTTACTGGTATGGTGAATAGTCTAAGTAATCGGTCTTGATGAGCTTATGAAATGAAGGCAGCACACGAAGAAGCAGACGCTGAGACTGAACCGCTGTATGTAGAACAAGGAGACTTTTGGAACTCATGAAAATGTACATTCAACCTTTCGCTCAATATATGGAAGAGGAAAAGGGTTTGTCGCGCAGCACTTTGGAAGCGTATCAACGAGACGTACAGCAGTTTGTCGAGTTCGCAGAAAGCTGTGGAATTGAGCAGCCGGATAACGTCCAACGGTCACATCTGGTACTGTATTTGGGCCGTTTGAAGGAACAGGGAAAAGCTGCGGCGACGATATCACGTAGTGTCGCCTCCATTCGCTCCTTTTTTCATTTTCTTATTCGGGAGGGAATTACGATCCATGATCCGTCCGTTCTGCTGGAGCTGCCTAAAGCGACTAAAAAGAAGCCCTCGGTGCTAACGCAGGATGAGGTAGAGCGTTTGCTGGCCGCGCCAGATGTGACTGCCCCGCAAGGGGTGCGAGACAAGGCGATGCTGGAGTTGTTATATGCGACGGGCATTCGCGTATCGGAGCTGATTGCCCTTAACGTGCGTGATGTGCGCACCGATCTGCGCTTTGTGCACTGTGGCGGCGAGGCAGGCAAGGAGCGTGTTGTACCGATCAGCCGTGAGGCATCACAGTGGGCACAAGCCTACATGGATGAGCAGCGTCTATTATTGCTGAGATCCGGGCAGGGTGAAGAAGCTCAGGTAGAGCAGGAAGCCATGTTCCTGAACGTATCTGGACAGCGTCTCAGTAGACAGGGCTTCTGGAAAATGATTAAGAAGTACGGCCAGGAAGCAGGCATAAGCGAGGATATCACGCCCCACACGCTGCGGCATTCCTTTGCGGTACATATGCTGGAGGGCGGAGCGGACTTACGCTCTGTACAGGAAATGCTGGGTTATGCTGATCTGTCAACGACGCAGGTATATGCGCAGACGGCCAGACGGAATATGAAGGAAGTATATGAGAAGCATCACCCGCACGGCGGCAACCGCACTTCTCATGAAAGCAAAGATCGAACGTAACGATACTTTACTTTCATAGAAAATGTGATAATGACTATAACTTTACGATTGTACAAGTCAGGAGAGATACTAATGTCAACAGCCAACCAAGCTACAATTCAGGAAGCAGCAGAATATATCCGTGCCAAAAGCGGAATACGTCCAGAGATTGGTCTTATTCTGGGATCGGGTCTCGGTATTCTGGCCGATTTAATTCAGGATGGAATTAGTATTCCTTATCAGGATATTCCCCATTTTCCTGTATCGACAGTAGAAGGTCATGAGGGAGAATTACTGTTAGGCACAATTGAAGGTCGCGCTGTCGTCATGATGAAAGGGCGCTTCCATATGTATGAGGGCTATGGCCCGCAACTGACGGCTTTCCCAGTTCGGGTGATGAAGCAATTGGGGATTCAAAGTCTGCTGGTGACGAATGCAGCAGGTGGTGTAAATACTTCCTACGAACCAGGCGATCTGATGGTCATCTCGGATCATCTTAATCTGACAGGACAAAATCCGCTGATCGGACCGAACGATGCCGGTCTGGGCGTTCGTTTTCCAGACATGTCGGAGGCGTACAGCCGCCGCTTGCGTGAAATTGCTAAGCAAACGGCTAACCAACAGGGCTTCAGCCTGCAAGAAGGTGTATATGCTGGATTGCTGGGCCCTAACTATGAAACGCCTGCTGAAATCGTTATGCTGCGTACACTGGGCGCAGATGCGGTGGGTATGTCGACCGTATCTGAGGTTATTGTAGCCCGTCATGCAGGTATTGAGGTACTGGGCTTCTCCTGTATCACGAATATGGCCGCAGGCATTCTGGATCAACCTTTGTCCCATGGTGAAGTGATGGAGACGGCAGAGAAGGTACGTGAGCAATTTTTAAAACTTGTACTAGCGATTATTCCACAAATGTAGATTGGGGATCATGTTCAACCGAAGCGGTGGACATATATCCCAAGAACCCCGTATCCGAACGCCTTTTGTTGGCGTGGGTACGGGGTTCTTTTTCACATACAGCGGTTGAGCTGAGTATGATCTCCTAATGAAGAGGCTGTGTGCTCAATGCAGTTGAATTCGCTTTTTCTGCTACAGCCAGTTTATGTCGTTCTTGCACCTTGATCACAATAACCATAAAAATAATCCAGTAAATAGATAGCGAGTTCAGGAAACGGCTGTCCGTTATATTATTCAATACGATAAAAAGGAAAAAAACCGCTGCCGTTAGCCATGTATACATATCTGCTTTACCAATTCTGAATTTAAATAAAGTGGTTATGGCGAGTGTAATGGTTGCCAGTAGTCCTGTAAGGCCCACATCGATCCACAGATCTCGGAAACCGCTATGGCTGCTTGTCAGATCAAATCGAATTCCATTCGCATAGATACTGGGCCGGGCTGCCCAGTAGGAGCCGTAACCATGTCCGAACCAGTAATGGCTCTGAATAGCACCACCAATCCCCTGCCAGATTTCCGTTCTTCCAGTTAAGGTCGTTGTTTTTCCAAATTCCGACGCAATCGCATCTCCATAAGTAAAGATGAATACCAAACCCAAAAGAACGAACAAGCAGGAACAGCTAATGAAGAAACCGCGTAATGCAATGCTTCGGATTCTCTTGAATAGCAATATAAACAATATAAATACGAAGAGCGAAGATGTCAGCACCAAAGAGGTGGTAGATTGGCACTCGATGAGCAATAAGGCATTGAGTAAGATGAAGCCAATATGCAAAACTTTATGTTTACCCCTGAAAAAGTAAATAACATGTGAAACAAAACTTAACAGAGAGAGAGTTCCAAGTGTATTTTTATGACCAGAGATGCCCTTCCATAGCCCAGTATGTTCTACGCCACCATGAATAGCAAAGGAGGGAACGAGCAAAACGGCGAGTAGATTGAGTATGCTCAAAATACTTAACGTAACGACTAAGAGGCGAATGCAGCCCTGTGTTGTATAATGAGTGACCAAATAGAGTCCAAAGGTAGAGAAGGCAAGAAATTTGAGAACCATCAGCAAGGAAGAGGTCTGCTCTTGTTCAGCCCATAAACAGGAGGCAGCGATGTACAGCATGAGTAAAGTCAGCAACGGATTGTCGACTAAGGTTGCGATCAATGACTTGAGTGAAGGTAGTAGCATGGTATAGCTGAACAACAGAATAAGCAGGGAAATCGTGATAACTCTGGGGGACAAACCCTGACAAGCATAAGGAATCGAAAAAGCCAGTAAACCAGCTACGGTAAGTACATGTTTCACGATTTCACCACCTAGATACATTATGTATCTATAATATACAAAACGTATCTTCTTGTACAATAATAATAAAATATTTATTTTCATTTTTCTCAAGCCTAGAGCAAGCCCTATTGTGCATATACTCAGTCCATGCTAAGAAAATGAAGAATTCTTCGGCTTGGTTGAAAAGGAACTTTTTACGTTTTTAAACCTGGGGGTGTTCGGGTGGCGGATCATTTTACAGACCGTTTGAAGTTGAATTTGAGTGGTACAGGCAAAGACTTAACGCCGCAGCAATTAAATGAAAATTTTAAAACCATTGAAAAAGAATTCATTGAACGCAGTGTAAACGTAAGTTGGTTTGGAGCTGCTGGTGATGGTATTCAGGATGACACGGCAGCTTTGCAGGAGTTGATTAATAAGACCCCCGATTATTCCATTCTTCACATCCCCAGTGGACGGTACAAAATAACCTCTACCCTACAGATTCGCAAGCAGGGTGTGCGCATTTTTGGCATTCATAAGGGCAGATACCGACAAGGCAAAGGTGTTACGTCGATTGAATATTATGGTACGGGTCCTTGTTTTCAAATTGGAGATGAAAGTCTACCATCGTTTAGCGGATTTCAAAATGTGCAGTTTCATGACTTATCGATCCGGTACGAGGGGGCTGACAGATCCACATTAAATAATCCGTTTTCGCAGTCAGTGAAGCGTGGATATTATGGCAAAGGTACTTTAGGTATTCAGGATTGGAAGGGCGGCGGAGTTGCCCTAGATAACGTCCTAATTGAGCATTTTGAAACGGCTTTTTGGGGCTACGAAAGTGATGTGAATTTATTTAAATGCACGGAGATTAATTACAATAAAACAGGGATTCACTTACAGAATAGAAGTTCACAGTTTACTAGCATAGCGCTTTTTACATTGGGGAACGATACGGCATTGGATCTGAACAGCTCCAACGGAGCCAGATTTTTGGCTAGCCAGCACATTAAGGATGGAAGTTCCAATGATATTCCCATTCTAATTAATGATTTTATGAACGCTGAATTTATAGGCTGCTGGTTTGAGGGACTAAGCAGAGAGCATAAGATGACAGTGCCTTCTTTTATTCAAATTGGTGCTACCAAAGAAACGAAAAATGTGGCCTTGCGTGACTCCATTTTAGCGATAGCGGACAAATTCGATGACACCCAATCCGTATGTAACTATTTTGTGGATGTGGTCATTGGCAAAAAAGTTTTGGTGGACGAGGTGGGAGGGTATCCCCGTAATCTAAAGCAGCTTATTTCTTTCTCTGGCAGCTCTTCCACACAGCAGGTGACACTTCGCTCACATTTGGATTTTAGCTATAGCAATAATCGTTATGACGAGAACAATGGGACAGGGCAGGCTTTGCTGCTGGTCGAGAAATACTCGAACAACGGAATTGAGCATTTGGACGAAACCTTTGTTAAAGCCTACCTGGGAGCAAGGCAAAATCTCCCCGCAGGTAGCTGGCAGAAGGTAAAGTTCAATCAAATCAACCATGATGAGCTGATTGAATTCGACGCGGCGAATAGCCGATGGCGAGCCAAGCGAGCTGGGAAATACAGAATACAAGTCTACATTTCGACCGATCCTCAAGTGGATGGTAATCGCACACGGCTGGCACTTCACCTGAATGATGAGCAGCTTGCCGGGAGCTCCGCCTATGCCTATCTCGATGATAGGGTTATCGGCGGACTGAACTATAGTGCATTGAGTGGAGCAATGGAACTTAGGCTGGAAGCGAATTCTTTTATTGATATACGGGTGTTTAGTCAATATACAATGGATATTTTACCGGGTGGCGGTATCACATATCTCACCGTAAGCCGAATTTAAACCATTATTTCACAGACGATAGATGTTCTGTCTTTTTATATATTGGAAAATGTGCACCATGCTGACTCAGCTTGGTGCTATTTGATGTTTTTATCCATATGGAATATTTTTCTTTCATTCTGACGACAATGGTTAGCAGCACGCGAATAGGCCGGAGGGTTAAGTAAATGGGCTCCGGTGCTTTACGCCAATATGTTGAGGAGGGAACCGATTGTGAAGAAAAAAGTGGTGGCGTTCATCCTGGCTTGCCTGGTAGCCTTGACTGCCGTCCCTGTCGGCGGTTGGGCCGAAGAAAGCATACCTGAAAGCAAAACCAAAGAGGGATCAGCGGCTGAGCTAGCTCCCCAGGCTCTCTCGGCGATCCTGATGGATGCAGATACGGGCACAGTCATCTATGAAAAAAACAGTCGTGAAAAGCTTCCTCCAGCGAGCATCACCAAGATTATGACGATGTTGCTGACCATGGAGGCCATTCAGGATGGCAAGCTTAAGCTGACCGATAAAGTTCGTGCCAGCGAATATGCATCTTCAATGGGGGGCTCGCAAATTTTCTTGGAGCCGGGAGAAGAAATGACGGTCGATGAGATGCTGAAGGGAATCGCGATGGCTTCCGGCAACGACGCTTCTGTGGCGATGGCTGAGAAAATTGCAGGGTCTGAGCAGGCTTTTGTCGACATGATGAACGCCAAGGTGCAGCAGCTCGGGCTTAAGGATACCCATTTTGCCAATTGCAACGGTTTGCCTGTCGAGAATCACTATTCTTCTGCGCATGATATTGCGGTTATGAGCCGGGAGTTGTTGAAATACCCGCAAATTACGAAATATACGGGAGCCTATCAGGACTATTTGCGCAAATCCTCGGTAAAACCCTTTTGGCTGGTGAATACGAATAAGCTTGTCCGTTTCTATACTGGAGCAGACGGGCTGAAAACAGGCTATACGGGAGAAGCAAAGTTCTGTCTTTCCGCTACTGCGAAGCGTGATGGCTTGCGTGTCGTAGCTGTCGTGCTTGGGGAGCCGAATACGAAGATACGCAACAATGAAGTATCTTCCATGTTCGACTATGCGTTTTCTCAATATACAATGAAATCCATATACAAGCCGGGTGAATTGCTGGGTAGTGTAAAAGTTGAAAAAGGCGTATTGCCAGAGCTGAAAATTCAGGCTGAGCGTTCTTACAGCGTGTTGGTGAAAAAAGGTGGCAACAAACAAACGTTGCGTCATGAATTACAACTGGCCCCAAGCCTCAAAGCTCCTGTCCGGGCTGGTGACCCAATCGGTAAGCTGGTCGTCTATCAGGATGGACAACGTCTTAAGGAGTTTAATATCACTTCGCCTGTGGCTATTGAAAAGGCCGGATGGTGGAAATTGTTTAAACGTACCATGTCGAACCTATTTTCTTTGTAGATTTTACGGGGTTTTCTTCTAGTTTTGTCGGAGGGCAGGAATCGTCTGCGGCTACGTAGAAATCCTTGTCCATGACCGGGAGGAGAGTGAGTAAGCATGAACCTGCAAATTGAAATGGAGCATCACCGGGGGGTACTGATTGTAAGGCTGTCTGGTGAGCTTGATCACCATACGTCGGACATGGTCCGTATGCAAATGGATGAGGCGATTCAGCGTCGGCAATGCGAGCATATTGTGCTCAGCCTGAAGAATCTTCAGTTTATGGATAGCTCCGGCCTTGGCGTTATCTTGGGACGGTACAAATTGATCAAGCAAAAGGGCGGGAAAATGGCAGTCTGTGATGTCAATCCGCCAGTACACCGACTGCTGGATATGTCCGGGCTGTTCAAAATCATGCCCATATATGACAACGAGGGAAATGCGCTCACGGAACTGGAGGTAGTGTCATGAGAGAAGGCACGGGTAACAATTTCATGAGCTTGCAGTTTGCTGCCAAATCGGAGAATGAAGCATTTGCTCGTGTGGCTGTCGCGGCATTTATTTCTAGGCTTGATCCCACAATGGATGAGCTAAGTGATTTGAAAACCGTGGTGTCTGAAGCGGTGACAAACAGCATTATTCACGGTTATGACAGCGACCCGTCAGGTGTCGTAACGATCAAAGTCAGGATTGAAGCGGACGTGATTACGTTGGTTGTTGAGGACGCAGGCCGAGGAATTGAAGATCTGGAACTTGCCAAGCAACCTCTATATACGTCCAAACCTGAATTGGAACGCTCCGGCATGGGCTTTACGATTATGGAAAATTTCATGGATGAGTTTGAAGCAGTCAGTGAGCCGGGCGGAGGCACGTCGGTCCGGATGAAGAAAAGGATTGAATCCAAGAAAGCTTTATATAATTAGGAGTTGATCCTATGGAAGCAGGAGGAAAAAAAACTTCGCACAGCTATTTGGAGGATGCGGAAGTCAAGCGGCTTATTGCACTGAGTCAATCCGGTGATAATGAGGCTCGTGAGACACTGGTCAATAGTAATATCCGGCTCGTCTGGTCTGTCGTGCAGCGCTTTATGAACCGGGGGTATGAACCTGACGATCTTTTTCAAATTGGTTGCATCGGCTTGTTAAAATCGGTGGATAAATTCGATCTCAGCTACGAAGTCAAATTTTCAACATATGCAGTACCGATGATTATCGGTGAGATTCAACGGTTCCTGCGTGATGACGGTACACTCAAAGTTAGCCGTTCCTTGAAGGAAACGGCCAATAAGGTCCGCAAAATGAAAGACGAGCTATCCAAACGGCTCAACCGTCTGCCTACAGTCAAGGAAGTTGCTGATGAGCTGGGAGTGACACCGGAGGATGTTGTTTTTGCGCAGGAGGCCAATAAGCCGCCTACCTCCATTCACGAAACGGTGTTCGAAAATGACGGTGATCCAATTACACTTATGGATCAGATTGCTGACGAATCACAGGAAAGGTGGTTCGACAAGCTGGCACTCAATGAAGCCATTGGCGGACTATCTGAGCGGGAGCGGTTGATTGTGTACCTGCGCTATTACCGGGATCAGACTCAATCAGAGGTTGCAAGTCGGCTTGGTATTTCTCAGGTACAGGTATCACGGCTGGAAAAAAAGATTTTACAACTGATCCGCGATCAGATTGCCCAATAATAACAGTCAGGATCTTAGTGAAATCTTTATGCTTACGTATTTAAAAAGGGTATTCCAAAGCCATTTTAATGGCCAGGGGTACTCTTTTTTGCGTGGGATAAAAGACAATACACAGAATAGGTTTCCTCGCTTCGTTCCATACTAATCGATAATTACGAGGATAAGGAGGGGATCGGATGACTCATAGTCCGGCTCCTACAGTAGCTCCTATTGTCTACTTGCGGCTCCGCAGCCGTGTTCGCATGATACAAGGGCAGGATTTACATTTGGGTGATGTAGCCCATCTGCTGACTAATCCTGAATGGGAAAAGGATCTGCTTGAGCTTGTTCTCAAGCGGCCGCAGCACCAGGACGGTAATCTGATACTGATAGACATGCTGCAGATCATAGCAAAAATTAGAGATCATATTCCGGGGGTCGTAGTTGAATCTCTCGGGAAGCCACATGTACTTGTGGAACTCGTGGAGAAACCCCGTAAGCCGTCCAAAATACTGTTTGTTTTGGTATGGGTGCTTCTGTTTTTTGGTTCTGCGCTGACAATTATGAATTTTCATGCCGACGTTAGCATGATGGAGGTACAGGTTCGGATTGTGGAGATGATTACGGGACATAAAGATGAACATCCGTACCTGTTTCAAATTGCTTACTCGATCGGCATCGGCTTTGGCATGATCGTTTTTTTTAATCACTTGTTCAAGAAAAATTGGAACGAGGAGCCGACGCCGCTGGAGGTGGAAATGTATCTGTACCAGGAAAATGTGGATCAGTATGTTGTGGCAGAGGAGTATGAAAAGATGGCCCGTTTGCACACAAAGGATAAGAAACCATGATATTTGTACAGGCTGCACTTCAGATTATTTTAGGTATTGCTGGGGGCCTTGCGGTGGGTAGCGGTGTAATTGCTTTTTTTATTGTGCTGGATATCATGCCGCGATTAGCACAACTCACCCGTACGTATAAAAAATCACGTGCATACGAAAAGGCAATGATTATAGGTTCAGTGCTGGGGACTGTGGTCGATTTTTGGAACATTTGCTTGCCACTACCGGGCATATTTACATGGATACCTGGGTTGTTTTGCGGAGTGTTTATTGGTTTGCTCGCCGCGGCTTTAACGGAGGTGTTGAATCTCCTGCCTATACTCGCCAAGCGACTCCACATGACCGTGTATATGTTTGGCCTATTAATGGCAATGGTGCTTGGCAAGGTGACGGGTTCCTTATTTGACTGGTTTGTATACAACCGTTAACAACGAAAGCGAGGGGGCAAGGAATATGGATCACAGAGCGGATCAAGAGCAACATCAAGAAGACGGGGGAATCGGAAAGGAATATCATACTGACGGAGAAGAGTTGAGTCCATGGAAGGAAAAGCAGGCGCAGGAATCCGCACGTTTTAAACACAAAAAAGAGAGTGAGCGGTCTGATAACGTAGAGGAGTCCGTTCGCTACTGGCAGAACGAAGATGATATATCGCCGAGGATGAAGGATAATAAGAATACACTTGAAACAGTATTAGGTTTGGGGGAGACCTTTGATGTGGTATTCAGGGAAATGACACTGGGTGGGCGTCATACCGGATATCTGTTCCTAAATACCTTTGCGAAAGATCAGATCATGCTTGAAGTGCTAAAGCGTCTTACCTATCTGACGCCGGATAATCTCTCTTCGGATGGACTACAAGCGTATTTCGAAAATTTTATTCCACATATTCAGGTGGAGAAGACAGATAAGATGTCTGTCGTCATTAACAAGGTGCTGACAGGGATGAGTGCCTTTTTCATGGAAGGCGAACGATTTTCCCTTATTCTGGATACTCGTAATTATCCGGTGCGTAGTCCGGAGGAACCTTCTTTGGAGCGGGTTGTGCGCGGTGCCCGCGACGGGTTTACTGAAACAATGCTTACAAATGTAGGTTTGGTGCGCCGACGTTTGCGGGATCCAGGACTTAAATTTGAGGCAATGCAGGTCGGACGTCGAACCCGAACAGACGTATGTTTGGGCTACATTGACGATATTGTGGATAAGGTGATGGTGGATACTGTACGAGACAAAATTAAAAATGTTAATTTGGATGGTATTCCTCTGGCCGATAAGCAATTAGAGGAGACGATTATCAATAAAGGTTGGAATCCATATCCATTAGTACGATATTCGGAGCGACCAGATGTCGTGGCTTCGCATATTATGGAAGGAAGGCTCGTTATTTTCGTCGATACCTCACCCAGCGTGATGATCTTGCCTACCACTTTTTTTGACTTGTGTCAGCATGCAGAAGAGAATCGGCAAACTGCTTTTATGGGAAGTTATTTGCGCTGGGTACGTTTTTTAGGCATATTTGCCTCGATGTTTCTGCTTCCCATGTGGCTGCTAATGGTCATCAATCCCGAATTAAAACCGGCGTTTCTCGATTTTATCGGTCCTCAAAAGGAAGCACATCTTCCGCTGATTGCACAGTTTATCATCGTGGAACTAGGGGTCGATCTTATGCGAATGGCGGCTGTGCATACTCCGACACCACTGGCTTCCGCTATGGGCTTGATCGCAGCCATTCTAGTCGGTGACATAGCGGTTCAGACGGGACTTTTCGTGAATGAGGTCGTGCTGTATATGGCTGTCGCTGCCATAGGAATGTTCGCAACACCGAGCTACGAGCTAGGGCTGGCGAATAGACTGATTCGACTATTCCTGCTGGTTGCTGTTGCAATTTTTCACGTACCGGGCTTTGTCGTGGGTACGACACTGATCATTTTGATGCTGACGCTGCATCGGTCATATAATTCTTCGTATTTGTGGCCGTTCATTCCTTTTAATGCCAAAGCGTTAGCTTCCATCTTGTTCCGCATGCCTGTACTAGATGCACCTAACCGCCCGTCATCTAACAAAACGAGGGACAATACGCGTATGCCCCATACGGATGCCGACACAGATTCGAACTCAGGCAATGGACAAGAGCATTAATATAAATGATCTGCATAAAAATCCATTGTTCTTGATGTTTTTTTTGCTATACTGGTGTAAACATTCGATGGAATATGACTAGCTTGTTCCAGAAAGAGAGGCGCCAGAACATGTATTTGCATGGAAGCAGTAAAATTAACAGCAATGGACATTTGGAAATCGGCGGTTGTGATACAACACTTTTGAAAGAGCGTTTTGGCACACCGCTATATATTGTTGACGAACAGTTAGTCCGCCGGCGCTGCCGGGAGTATATAGAAGCTTTTCGTGAAACCGGATTGAAGTTTCAAGTCGCTTATGCAAGCAAAGCGTTTTGTGTTATGGCGATGTGCGCTTTAGCTGCTGAAGAAGGGATGTCACTTGACGTAGTTTCCAGTGGAGAATTGTTTACTGCGCTACAAGCAGGGTTCCCGGCAGAGCGAATCCATTTCCACGGCAATAACAAAACACCGGAAGAAATTGAAATGGCGTTAGATGCGCAAATTGGCTGCTTCGTCGTCGATAGCGAAATGGAGTTGCATTTGTTGCAGGCCCTTGCCTCCGAGAAAGAACAGCAGGTGAATATCTTACTGCGGGTTACACCAGGGGTTGAGGCGCATACGCATGAATATATGGCCACAGGTCAAGAAGATTCGAAATTTGGCTTTGACATTGGAAACGGTACAGCACGCCAAGCAGTGGAACAGGCTATCAAGCTAGACCATCTTAACCTGCTGGGGGTACATTCTCATATCGGTTCGCAAATATTCGAAGTGAATGGCTTCCAAATGGCTGCTGAACGGGTTGCAGCTTTTTCCAGAGAAATTAAGGAACAGCTTCAGTTTTCTTTCAAAGTGATTAATCTGGGTGGGGGATTTGGCATTCGCTACACAGAAGAGGACACACCACTGAAAGTATCAACCTATGTACAGGCTATCGGCGAAGCGGTGAAAACTTATTTTTCAGGACTTTACGATGAACTTCCAGAAATTTGGATTGAGCCGGGACGCAGTATTGTAGGCGATTCAGGCACGACCTTATATACGGTAGGAAGCATCAAGGATATCCCGCAGGTACGCAAATATGTCTCGGTAGATGGCGGGATGACAGATAATCCACGTCCTGCACTGTATCAGGCCAAGTATGAAGCGATGCTGGCTAATCGAGCGCAGGATACGAACGAAGAAACGGTGTCCATTGCGGGCAAATGCTGTGAAAGCGGCGATATGCTGATTTGGGATGTAGAGCTGCCTCGTATAAATAGCGGCGATTTGCTCGCTGTTGCCTCAACCGGAGCCTACAATTACTCCATGGCGAGTAATTATAACCGAATACGTCGACCAGCAGTTGTATTTGTCAGCAACGGTGAGGCCGAGTTGGTAGTGCGTCGGGAAACCTACGAAGATATCGTACGCAACGATGTTGTGCCACAGCGCTTGATTCGTGATCAAGCTAGTCCAGTGGTTCAGCCCAACGCCAAGATTACCGTTTCGTCCTGATTTTAGAATTGTAAGATCAAGCAGGCCATTGAGTCGGTAATAATACACCGGGGACAATGGCTCTTTTTTTGGACAAGACTTTGCTAAGCGCGGCAATTCATAGTAAACTGGAACTTGATGTTATTTAGTTCTCAAAACAGGTTGAAAAGGAGATACAAACAATGAAAAAAGGTAGAATAGATCTTGAAAACGGCGGTATCGTTGAAATTGACTTTTTCCCAGAAGAAGCTCCAAACACCGTTGCTAACTTTGAAAAGCTGGCAAACAGCGGTTACTACAACGGTTTGAGCTTCCACCGTGTCATTCCGGGCTTTGTTGCTCAAGGTGGTTGTCCAATCGGTAACGGTACAGGCGGTCCTGGTTACACGATTGACTGTGAAACAGCTACGAATACAACAAAGCATGCCAAAGGCGTTCTGTCCATGGCTCATGCAGGTCGCAACACAGGTGGCAGCCAATTCTTTATCTGCTACGCTCCACAACCACATTTAGATGGAGTACATACTGTATTTGGTAAAGTAACCAAAGGTATGGAATTCATTGATGCTGTAAAACAAGGCGACAAAATGAAAGAGGTTAAAGTATTTGACGTGTAATTTTACCGTTAATTACATGATCTTTTTCAAATAGCGTTGCACCTAAGCCGTTCTGTCTTTGGACAGGGCGGCTTTTGTTGTCTTTTGTTTGACGGTTTATTGATTTTCGCAATCACGTAGGCGTTACAGTGCGTAAGATCACATTCGAAAAGTAAGTGTTGTGATAGCCTTTCGATAAGAATGCATTTTCCATTTATTTTATATGAGTATTCAAACTCAGTAAGGATTGGAAAAGAAGGGGGCTTATCACATTGTCTATTTTAACGCGCACAAATCGACTCGGATTTTTTGAAATCCGGCTGGAATCCATTGGTGGACTCGGCGCTAATCTGGCTGGCAAAATGTTGGCCGAAACCGGGGTGCTTGGTCTGGGGCTGAATGCTTCAAATTTTTCGTCCTACGGTTCGGAAAAAAAGGGAACTCCGGTTAAAAGCTTCGTCCGCTTCTGTGAGCCGGAGGTCGATATTCGGGATCACAGTCCGATTGAGCAACCGCATGTGGTAGGCATTTTCCATGAAACGTTATACAAAACGGTAAATGTAATCAGCGGACTGCCAGCGGATGGGATTGTAGTGGTTAATTCCACGCGTCCAGCAGAAGAAATACGGGCTGATTTGGGACTGGTATCCGGTACACTAGCGGTGGTGGATGCGATGGGCATCGCACTGGAAGAGCGGACCAAACTAAATACGTCCATGCTCGGTGCCTTGTTCCGTGTCTGTGATTTCCTGGACCCGGAAGCGATGAGATCGGTTATACGCAGTACCTTTGAAAAGAAAAATCCACTGTTAGTGGAACCTAATCTCCGTACGTTTAACCGGGGGTATGAGGAAATGGAACTGCACGTATATCCAGTTACTGATGACGCAGAGGATCGGGTCTTTGAACGTCCGCAGCCACTGCTGGGATACGAAACGCAACTACTGGGGGGCGTTATTGCAACTCAGGGCAACAGCATGACGAGAGATGTTAGTGGTTCACGCCAGGGGTATGTGCCTGAATATGAAGCTGATAAATGTACCCATTGTGCCAAGTGTGATTCGATTTGCCCCGATTACTGTTTTGTATGGGAAGAACAAGCTGACAAACGCGGAAGAATGATGCCATTTTTGCAAGGGATTGATTACCAGTATTGCAAAGGATGTCTGAAATGTGTAGATATTTGCCCATCGGGGGCATTAAGCTCGCGCCGTGAGCAATGGGGATGGGCGGAACAGAATCGAGTTGCCCACCAATTTCCGGTATATGAAGGAGGGCGTGCGTAATGGCAAAACTAGAGGAAGAACTCAAACAGACAGGCGCCGCGCAAGTGACAACGTTCGAATCCGGTAATGAAATGGCAGCTACGGCGGCTGCGCAGATTAATTATCATATGATGGGATATTTCCCGATTACTCCATCTACTGAGGTAGCGCAGTATTTGGATCAGATGAGAACGAGAGGTCAGCATAATATTAAGCTGGTTGCAGCAGACGGAGAACACGGATCGGCAGGGATTTGTTATGGAGCTGCCGCAGCGGGAGCGAGGGTTGTGAACGCCACTAGTTCGCAAGGTTTCCTGTACATGCTGGAGCAGTTACCTGTTCAGTCAGGTACCCGTTTTCCAATGGTTATGAATCTGGTGACACGAGCTGTCAGTGGTCCCCTGGATATTCGTGGGGATCATTCGGATCTGTACTATGGTTTGAATACAGGCTGGGTCATTTTGACGGCAAGTACACCACAGGCTGTGTATGATATGAACATCATGGCACTAAAAATCGCAGAGCATAGCGATGTTCGGCTACCTGTAATGGTTGCATATGACGGTTTTTATACGTCCCATCAAAAACGTAAAGTGCAATATTTTGAAGATGCTGAGACCGTGCGCGGTTTTGTAGGTCCTAACCCGAACTTAAATTATCCGAATATTACTGATTTTGATCATCCTGTTACCGTAGGTGCGCATATGAACGGTGATGACCTGACGAATAATCATGTTCAGCTGTCCGAAGCACTGAAGCTGTCAGAAGGAGTATATGAGCAGGTAGCAGCAGAATATGCTGCTTTATCCGGTCGGGAATACCCGATCTTAGATCTGTATCAAATGGAGGATGCTGAGGTCGCGGTATTCCTGTTGAATTCGGCGGCTGAATCGGCTAAGGATGTGGCGGATCAACTCCGTGCGCGCGGGATTAAAGCTGGTGTGATACGTCCGAATATCATCCGACCGTTCCCAGCCGAACATCTGCGGGAAGCCTTACGTGATGTCAAGGCGCTGCTGGTAGGTGAACGTGCAGACTCATATGGGGCAGACGGCGGGAATTTAACGCATGAAATTAAGGCGGCCTTGCAGGAGGACCCACTGAATCGGACACTCGTGTTGAGCCGTATTTTTGGCTTGGGCGGCAAGGATTTTTATGCGGAAGATGCAGAGGCGTTCTTCCAGCTTGCGATTGAGGCGGCAGAGGCCGGACGAGCGGAGAAGCCCTTTGATTATTACGGTATTAATCCGGGTTCACCGGACAAGGTGATGCCGCAAGTTATGCAGCCGCCACGTGGCAATGCATACCGTACGGGCCTGATTCAGGTTACGCCGGACGAGGCGACCGGGAAGCTCAAAGTCAAGGTGCCACCCCTGCGGTCGTTGACAACCAAACCACGCCGTCTTACACCAGGTCACGGGGCTTGCCCAGGATGTGGGGCATTGTCTGCGCTGGAACTGTTTTTCAAAGGTATTGAAGGGGATATTGTCGTGTTGTTCCAGACAGGCTGCGTTTATGTGACGACGACAGGGTATCCATATACATCACACAAACAACCGATGATCCACAATCTTTTTCAAAACGGGGCCGCTACACTTTCAGGAGCGCTGGAAGCTTATATGGAAATGAAGCGCCGTAATGAAATTGAAATGTCGGACGATCCAACCTTTATCATGATCAGTGGTGACGGTGGGATGGATATAGGTATGGGTTCTGCGATTGGCGCGGCTCTGCGTAATCATAAGCTGATCATGCTGGAATATGATAACGAAGGGTACATGAATACAGGTTCACAGCAATCATACTCCACTCCGGTTGGTCACATGACCAGTACGTCGGGTGTAGGGAAAATGCAAAAAGGAAAGCAAGGACATCACAAGGATACCGTGCAAATCATGGCTGCTTGTAATATTCCGTATGCTTTTACAGCAGCTGAAAGTCATCCGCAGGATATGCTGCGCAAAGCAGCCAAGGCTCAATGGTATGCGAACAACGTGGGTACGGCCTATGGTAAGATCCTGTGCGCCTGCCCGCTGAATTGGAAATCCGAAGATAGACTGGGCACCAGCATTGTGGGCGCTGCAGTCGAGTCTTGTTTCTTTCCTTTGTACGAAATAGAGCAAGGCAGTACAACGATTACGTACAATCCGGAAGACAAGGGAAAACGGATTCCAGCTGCTGAATGGTTGAAATTAATGGGTAAAACGAAGCATCTTCTCAAGGAGGAGGCTACGCTGGCTACCTTTGAGCAGGAGATTGAGCGTCGCTGGACTATCCTGAAAAAGAAACATGAAATTTCAGAGCTATAATTACGTTTTTTGCATAATCATCGATTAACATTGTTAGCCGCTGTTACTGTAGTGGTTCAATCAAGATTCTTTGCGTTTATTGCGCAAAGAATCTTTTTTGTCGTTTATGGGTTGAAGCATAAAAAAACAGGTAATGATTTCCGATATAGGAGTGGAGGCCTATAAGAGGCACGTTAAAAAGTTTTCTTCTGAATTTTAAGATGCAATGAGGTGCAGGTAATGATTAAGCTGAATACAGTTGAAATAATCGAAATTATAAAGAAGCAGATCCCTAAGGTTATGAACATCAAGCCAGTGGAGCTAAAGTTTACGGATGATTTTGGACGGGCTACGCTGGCAGCGACAGAACACAAATTCACGCTGACGAACCAGCATTATTCTGCCAAGGTGATGGATTGCGTGTTAGAAACACAGGTACGCCCCATTTTAATGTGCGAAATTATTTATTTTCTGAAATGCGAGTTTATTGACGGACATGTTGATGTGCGACTGGATTATGAAGCATGTTCTGAGGAAGGACGGGGACCGGTTGCTTCAGCCGTAATTACCTTTGATCATGCAACAGAGTTGGGGGTCGAGGAACTGGCCGATCTGATTGACTTGGCGCTTCATATGAATGATAAAACCTGGTTTGAAGAACTCTCCAGCCAATATGTCAAAACCAAAGCAGGAGCTTCTATTAGATAACTTGCTTTTTTTAGAAGTCGGTGCTAATATACGTAACAAGTTTAATGTTAATTCAATTAAATAAGAGCAAGATCCTTCGGGGCGGGGCGAAATTCCCCACCGGCGGTGATGACATGTTTGTGGATCGTTTTTGTGAGAAACAGCATGGCTTAGTCCGTGACCCGGATGCTGAATGATCGGCAGAAGGTGGACCTGGTGCAAATCCGGGACCGACAGTATAGTCTGGATGGGAGAAGGATACGAAGCGCATGTGCATGACGTGACATGTGCCGATTTTTAGCATACCCAATTGTGCGTACGGCTTATTTCGTTGTAGGACAGCATCGGGCGATAGCTTGCTTAAGCTTTCTTTTTGATGATGTTCAGAGCGTATTTGGTTGTATCCTCAGTCATGCTTTCTATTGGCAAACCTATGATTTCATGTCGTCTTAAGATGCATATGAACTGCGCTTGTATACTACAAATGTGACTCTCATCACCCCCATGACGGATTGAATCCGAACTGGGGGTTTTTTGCGCTTATAGCTGATGAATTAGGGATAAACTGAAATGTAGTGGAAAGGAGTGAAGGCATGTTTACCGGATTGGTCGAGGAAGTGGGTCGCATTCAAACGATTTCCAAAAGCGGTGAAGCGATGGTGCTGGGGATTTCGGGTTCCGTGGTGTTGGGCGATTTGAAAATAGGAGACAGTGTCTCAGTGAATGGCGTTTGCCTGACGGCGATACAGATCGGTACGAAAGACTTTAAGGTTGATGTGATGCCGGAAACCTTTCGCAGCAGTAATCTGAAAGAGTTGAGATCAGGCAGCCGAGTCAACCTGGAGCGAGCGATGGCGGCGAGCGGAAGGTTCGGAGGACATATCGTGCAAGGACATGTGGACGGGACGGGAACGATTCGCGGGGTAACATCAGATCAGAATGCAGTTGTGTTCGAAATTGAGCCTAAAAATCAAACATTATTTAAATATATTCTTCTCAAAGGGTCAATCACAATTGATGGTATCAGCCTCACAGTCGCACAGCGTACGAGAGATACCTTTGCCGTATCCATTATTCCCCATACCTTATCCGAAACGGCCTTACAAGCCAAACGTGAGGGAGATACCGTCAATATCGAATGCGATATTTTGGGCAAATATGTAGAACAGCTTTTAAATTACAGAGGTGCAGCGGAGGCGGAGAGGGTAGAAGAAGCTCCTCTCAGTTTGGACTATTTGGCGAAACACGGCTTTGCCTGATATTGAAGGGTAAGCCTGTTTAGGAGCATTCGTGGCACAAGACATAAGGAGGAAAGTGTTATGGATAGAGGTAGCCAAACAAGTGCAATGGCAAACGTCATAGAGCATGGCGAGTTGGAACATGACGAAGAGATTCGTTTGGATTCCATCGAAGCAGCGTTGGAGGACTTGAAAAACGGTAAAGTTGTTATTGTAGTGGATGATGAACAGCGCGAAAATGAAGGCGATTTTATCGCTTTGGCTGAAAAAGCGTCGCCTGAGGTCATTAATTTTATGATTACAGAAGGTCGCGGGTTGGTCTGTGTACCAATCACACGACAAAGAGCCGAGGCCTTGGAATTGCATCCTATGGTAGAGCAAAATACAGATTTCCACGGTACTGCCTTTACGGTATCGGTAGATCATATGAAGACAACAACGGGTATTTCAGCGGCCGAGCGCTCCTTGACTGTACGCGCCTTGGCAGACGAAGCAGTCACAGGCAGTGATTTCCGCAAGCCTGGTCACATGTTTCCGCTGATTGCTCGCGATGGTGGTGTCTTGCAGCGTGCTGGTCACACTGAAGCGGCTGTTGATCTGGCCCGACTCAGTGGCTTCAAGCCTGCTGGGGTCATTTGCGAAATTATAAAGGAAGATGGCTCAATGGCCCGCCTGCCTGATCTGGCAGTGGTCGCCAAGCGACATCAATTGAAGCTGATCAGTATTCAGCATTTGGTGGACTACCGTCGTCGTTTGTCATTGTAAAAATACATCTTGGTTCCAAGTAAATCTGAAGTATTGTCCGAAGTCCCTAAATAATTAAACTAAGAGAGGTTGATTAAACATGGCACGTTTTCTAGAAGGTAATCTCATATCGAACGGTTTAAAATATGGTATTGTGGTAGGCAGATTTAATGAGTTTATTACGACCAAGCTGTTAAGCGGCGCAATTGACGCACTTCAACGACATGGTGCACAGGAAGATGAAATTGATGTAGCCTGGGTACCGGGTGCATTTGAAATTTCACTGATTGCACAAAAAATGGCTGCAAGCGGCAAATATGATGCCGTAATTACGCTGGGTACGGTCATCCGTGGTTCTACTTCACATTATGATATCGTCTGCAATGAAGTGGCCAAGGGTGTGGCAGCGAGCAACCTGAAAACGGGAGTGCCCGTTATTTTTGGTGTAGTGACTACAGAAAACATTGAACAGGCTATTGAACGAGCAGGTACAAAGGCTGGTAATAAAGGTTGGGATTCTGCACTGGCTGCGATTGAAATGGCCAATCTCGGCAAGCAATTTTAATGATAGGAATAGCTGAATAGAACGCTATAAACTGCAAGGTGAAAAAGGGATTGGATTGTTAAGCAAGGCGATGACGTATATACTACAGAAAGAGGGATTGATAACGTAGAGCATAAGTGCTATAGGGAAAGGTATTGTTGAATGATGATTGGAGTAAGGCAGGGGGAAGCACATTGACAGTCGTAAATTACAAGCTGGAAACATTCGAGGGTCCGCTGGATCTACTGTTGCATCTGATTGATAAAGCCGAGATCGACATTCAGGATATCCCGATTAGCGATATTACTGATCAGTATATGGCTTTTTTGCACAGTATGCAGGAGCTGGAACTGGACATTACGAGCGAGTTTCTGGTGATGGCGGCGACGCTCTTATCTATTAAGAGTAAATTGTTGCTTCCCAAGCCACCTGTGATGGAATATGACGATTTGGATTTTTATGAGGAAGAGGATTATGATCCACGTGAGGAACTGGTCCGCAAGCTGGTGGAGTATCGTAAATATAAAGGGATTGCTCGCCATCTAAGTGAACGTGAGTGGGAGCGGAGTCTAATTTATGGCAAGGAGCCAGAAGATCTAAGCGCATTCCTGCCCACTGAACCCGCAAATCCGGTGCATGGGCTGCATGCAAGCGATTTGGTTGCGGCCTTTCAGCGTGCTTTGCGCAAAGCAGAACGACGTACGACGGTAACCCGTGTTCATCGGGATGAAATATCAGTCAAGGATCGTATCCGGCAAGTTATTGGAGCTTTAGAGATGGTGGGGAATGGAGGACGGCTGCTGTTCTCCAAGCTGATGCATGAGGATATGTATCGGCATGAAGTGGTTGTGACCTTTTTGGCTATCCTTGAACTGATGAAAATGAAGCAAATTTTCTGTTATCAGGAGAAGCTTTTCGATGATATTGTAATGGAGTGGAGAGGGGATTTACGGGTTAATGGATTATCTGAAGCTGAAATCAATTATTGAGGGACTGCTGTTTCTCGCAGGAGAGGAAGGGTTGTCCACCAAGCAGATCGCCGACATTGTAGAGCAGCAGCAAGAGCTGGTTGAACAGTGCCTGGAAGATATGAAGCAGGACATGGAGCAGGGGGGAAGAGGCCTGCAACTTGTCCGTATTGCCGGTCATTATCAGCTTGCAACTTTATCCGAACATGCACCTTACTTTGAAAAGCTCGCATACTCTCCGGCACGTGCCTCACTGTCTCAAGCTGCTTTGGAGACGCTGGCCATTGTGGCCTACCGCCAGCCCATTACAAGAGTTGAAATCGAAGAGATTCGGGGTGTCAAATCCGAGCGGGCCATACATACACTGGTCAACAAGGAGCTCATTGAAGAGAAAGGTCGAGCTGAAGCCATCGGACGGCCAATATTGTACGGAACGACGAAATCATTTTTGGATTATTTCGGTCTGGGCTCTTTGGCAGATCTACCACAACCGGAGTTGTTCGAAGATTCGGACAATTTGGAGGAAGAGACTCAATTATTGTTCGAGCGTCTGGAGAGCAGCCAGCCTGCAGCCAACGATCTGGATCTTGAATCCCAATAAAGTTCATCCGGATCTTGCGGCTCACTTATGTAAAATTTCAAATAGACAGCCAGTCCTCAAGTATTTAGGGGCTGGCTGTTGGTATTTTAAGATGCATGATTTTCCGGCGAACGGTCATACTATTTTTGCCATGATATTTATAGCAAAAAGGTAGGGAGGACTCGCCAGTGTGGAAATGGATCAGTATCGCCATCATCGTCGTTATATTACTTGTGCTGGCTATTCTGCTCTCTCGTATTCGATTGAAGCTGGATATTGCCAAACATGACAATGATGATCGGGCGCATCTAGAGATCAGATTTCTATACGGGATGATTAAAATAAATTACGATGTTCCGGCCATTCTCATAACAGGTTTGAAAAAAGGGCTTCTCTATCGGCTTGATCGCAACAAAAACATACATAAAACGGATGCTTCCGTGGATAGCGGTAATATTGATACAGAAAAAATCAAGCAATTTATATATGATATACGGGTTTTGCTCAAGGGAACGAAATCCTTCAATCGATGGTTGCGACATACATTGGCACATGTGACGATGTCCAAAATGGAGTGGTCCACCAACATTAGTCTTGCTGACGCGGCTTATACAGCTACCTCAACCGGTATTTTGTGGGGATTAAAAACGACCTTGATCGGTTTTGCTTCCAGCTTTGTGCGCATGGATTGTACCCCTAAGCTGTATGTTGTGCCGTATTGGGTGGATCGCTTGCGTTTTACCACCACTTTGAACTGTGAAGCAAACGTATCGCTCGGCTATTTAATTTTCTCCATGCTCATCTTATCTTACCGCATATGGCGCGTTCCGGGTGGACCCGAGGCATGGAAGCGGGTTTTTTTCAAAAAAAATGAAGATCTTCAAGCTAACAATGAAAGATAAACTTTGAAATGTGGTGAAACTTAATCTTTCTGAACTTTGGGATTTCAGTGTCCTCCAGATTAAGGCATAACCGAATCGGAGGACATACATATTTCCTTGAACTCCTGCGCACAATAGCGAAAGAAAAGGCAATCTACGCTTGAGATAAGCAGAGGAGGAATTAATCATGTCAGATCACCCGATTCAAGGGCTCATGCAAACCGCAATGGAAAACATCAAAGCCATGGTAGACGTGAATACGATTGTGGGAGACGCGGTGGAAACACCCGATGGTTCCGTTATTTTGCCAATCAGTAAGGTAGGATTTGGTTTCGCTGCCGGGGGAAGTGATTTTAACGTAGACGAAGAGGCACTTCATACTTCCTCGGCTTCCGGTAATCATAGCGGGAAGGAAGTTCATCCTTTTGGTGGCGGTAGCGGTGGTGGTGTATCTATTCATCCCATTGCTTTTCTGGTTGTTGGCAAACAGGGGGCACAAATCGTTCCATTGGACAACCAAACGCATCTGATTGAGAAACTCATTGACTCCACCCCATACCTGATTGATAAGGTTCAGTCTATCTTCCGGAATGCAGGCGACAACGTGCAGACTCCACCCCCACAGGTACCTGTAGATATTAATATTGATCAAAGTAATTCTGGACCGGCTTACTTGTAAAAGTCATTGGAAATGAAAAGCGTTCTCTCCGGAAGGTATCCCAAAGCCGAGTATAGGCTAAGGAATACCTTCTTTTCTGCTTACACTTGGCCCTATCACAGAATATACTGCCTTCCCCCAATGACAGCATGTATACGGTGACTGTATTCCTGGTGATACAAAGTATGCAGTGACAATTCATTTTTTCGATTTCCTTCGGTAGCGAACTGCGATAAGTAGATGAAGTCCGGATAGACCACTTCATTCGTCAAATAAGCAGATACCGTGGCTTCCGGCCGACGATGTTGATTCAGGGAATCGATAATACCCTTCGCCGGCAAGATGCCAATCCCATGTCCATAAAACAAGTCTTCCTTCAGCTTAACGACATTTTCTCCTTTCCATTCCAATGTTTCAGATGACACATCTGGATTGTTGAAATACAGAATATCGCCAGGAGCTGCTTTATGACTCCCTTGCTGCTGTATGAGCCTGAGGTCACTGTCATAATGCCAGTCATACAGCAGCATACCTGCAAAAATCCGATTAAACTCACTTTCCAGAATGGAATCCAGCACTCCTTTGTACAGCACAATAACCATAGCTGTTGCACATTCAAAAGCGTATTGATGACCGTTTGAAAAAATGTCTCTGATCCCCTGTGCCGGAGTGACACCTGCTTTAATCTGAAAACCACCCTTTTCCGTTAAATCCCAAAATTGCTGGTTGCAACGTGCTGTAGCAAAAGTGGCAAAGGATACACCGCTTCGATGCAATGCTTCTGCGGACTCTACAATCCGCGATCTTAAAATCATTTCAAACTGGAGACGCAGCATGATGTAACCCCCGATCCATATTTAACTTTGGTAACTAATATATATGTACTCGGGAGGGCAAGTTGCTTGGTTTATGCAGAAAGAAAGCAAAAAGAGAGCAAAAAGAGAGCGGCTAATGGCTGTCCCGTAAAGGAATTTTCTGTTATAAAGGTGGACATACTTTGAACAGCTTGGACATAGAATGGTACAAGACTTGCTCAAAACCGGAGGAATCCAAATGTTTAAAAAAAAGCAACACATTCACGCGGACCACAGCCATTTCTTGAATAAGGCACGCGCATTTGTTTTGCCGCTGGTGCTTCTGCTTATTTTGTCATTGTCGCTTACGTTGCTGAGTCCACAGCCCGTTCGGGGAGCGATAACAACAGAAGCAGCGCCGCCTGTATTAGGAACCCATGCACAGGCTGCTTCTTTAATTGATGTCACATCAGGAAGAATCATATATTCTACCGAGGGTGACCGGGAGCTACGTATTGCCAGCCTGACCAAAATTATGACTGCAATTGTGGCCATTGAACATGGACGCTTGCAGGACCGGGTAAAGGTGAGTCCTACCGCGTATGCCAAAGAAGGTTCCTCGCTTTTTCTGCAAATGGGTGAACAAATGTCGCTGGAAAATATGCTGTACGGCTTAATGCTCCGTTCTGGTAATGATGCAGCCTCTGCCATTGCTGAGCATGTGGGGGGGACAGAAGAGGGATTTGTCCATTTGATGAATGACAAGGCGGTTCAGCTTGGGCTAAGCCATACACATTTTGCTAATCCTCACGGGCTGGATGCCGAGGGACATTATTCCTCAGCCAATGATATGGCCCGGCTAACTGCTTATGCGCTGCATAATCCAACTTTTGCCCGTATCGTAAAAACAGAACTGAAAAAAGCACCGAATCCCAACGATTCTTGGGACTACTCATGGCACAACAAAAACAAAATGCTGCGGCTGTATGAGGGAGCTGACGGTGTGAAAACAGGCTTTACCAAAAAAGCGTTTCGCTGTCTGGTCAGCTCTGCCACACGGGACGGTCGCCAGCTCGCTGCCGTTACCTTGAATGACGGGGACGATTGGAACGATCATGCACGTATGCTTGATTACGGATTCCGATATTATCCGCTCATCCCGATTACGGACAAGCAGCAACCTATCGATGGTTACCCACTATTAACAGGTACAAGCTTTGCCTATCCTTTACATGATGGTGAGAAGACCCAGTTGCACAAAAGACTGGTGTTGTATAAAAATTCTGCTTCTGCAGACAGAGCGGACGTATCTTTTGGCTTACGAGGGCGGGTCGAATTCCTATTGGAAGGTAAACTTATCGGTTCTGTTCCTGTGTATGAAAAAGGTAGTAAGCTGCCTGCTCAAAGTACCGTACATCCACAGCAAGAGGCTCCAACTGCACAAGATCCTGCGAACAATACTCAGCAACAAGGTTGGACGAGCAGATGGAACGAAATCCTAAAAAATTTGTTTGGAGCCTAGGGCAAGCAGGAAATTAGAGCTGGGACGTGTCACATCATTGGGAAAAGGAGGAATCAGCCATGATTCATCTCATATGGGTGGCTTTGATTTGTATTGGATTTGTATTTGCCGCCGCGCAGGGAAATATTGAGGTGGTGACGAAAGCAGCTTTTGACGGGGCAACTACGGGGGTTACAGTGTGCTTTGGACTGATAAGTGTGCTGGTGTTTTGGATGGGAATGATGAGGCTGGCTGAAGATGGTGGGCTCTTACAGAAAATATCCAAGCTGCTTTCTCCTTTGGTTGCCTTTCTCTTCCCTGATGTTCCGCGTAATCATCCCGCTATGGGTTACATTTTGTCCAATATGAGCGCCAATTTGCTGGGTCTGGGGAATGCAGCCACACCGATGGGAATCAAGGCTATGCAAGAGTTGCAGACGCTCAATCCAGATAAGCAAACCGCCACACCAGCCATGTGTACGCTGCTCGCCCTGAATACGGCCAGTATTACGCTTATTCCTACGACGTTGATCGCGATACGGCTTAATTTTCATTCCGCACATCCGGCAGAAATCGTCGGTACGACACTGGTAGCGACCGCAATAGCCACCTTTGCCGCAATTGCGGCGGACCGTTGGTACCGTAGTCGAGAATTGCGCCGCCGTCCTCCAGCGATTCCGCCGTCCCAGACATCCTTGGCATCACTCACCTCATCAGCACCAACATCTGCTGCCTCTTCAACGACGCTGCCCGCATCTTCACCTGCCGTTCCGCGAACGGGAATCACGGCTGCCAAGGGCAGGGACACCACTTGGAAAGGATGAGGGAGGCATGCTTAATTTTATAAACCTCGTATCGACTTGGGCCATTCCGGTTATTCTCGCTTTTATTCCTTTATATGCATATGCTAAAAAGGTACCTGTCTACGATTCTTTTGTAGATGGAGCCAAAGACGGCTTTTCTACCGCCATCAGCATTATTCCTCATCTTGTAGGCATGATGGTGGCGATTAGCATTTTTCGAGCATCCGGCGCTTTAGACTATTTGATCTCCTGGGTAACCCCATGGATTAAACACTGGGGTGTACCCGGTGAGGTACTGCCTTTAGGCTTGCTTCGTCCATTGACGGGCACCGGTTCACTTGCGTTCACGACGGATCTAATTCGCACTTATGGCCCGGATTCCATGATCGGTCGGATCGCCTCAACGATTCAGGGCAGCACAGACACGACGCTATATGTGCTAACTGTATATTTTGGTGCGGTAGGTATCCGCAATGGACGGTATGCTTTGAAGGTAGGACTATTTTCAGATGTGGTTGGTTTTGTGGCAGCCATTGCCATTTGCCTGCTTGTATTTTAATTTCTGCATCGTTTTTTGAACGGGGGTTGTGATTTTGCTCATGGATGGGTATCATTAGCATGAGGTGAATTAGCGAACATGGAAAGATTGCAGAAAATATTGGCCCAAGCTGGTGTAGCTTCCAGACGTAAATGTGAAGAGCTTATTCAGGCGGGCAGCGTGGAAGTGAACGGGGTTGTCGTAACTGAACTGGGAACGAAGGCAGACCCTGATCAAGATATGATTACGGTAAAGGGACGCCCGATCAAAACCGAGAAAAAAATCTATCTGATGATGAACAAACCTAAAGGAGTCATTACGAGTGCTTCCGATCCGGAAGGCCGTAAAATCGTGTCAGACTATCTGAAAGGCGTTAAGGAACGCGTATATCCAGTAGGGCGTCTCGATTACGACACCGAAGGACTGCTGTTGCTTACCAATGATGGCGAGTTCGCCAATCTGCTCACCCATCCCAAGCATCATGTGCCCAAGACATATGTGGCAACTGTCAAAGGCGTTCCGCATGGTACTGAGCTGGACAAGCTGAAAAAAGGAATCGTGCTGGAAGATGGCATTACTGCACCAGCCGAGGTAGAATATAAAGATGTAGATCCGAATGGTAAGGAGTCTGTGATCCAGATTACCATTTATGAAGGCAGAAATCGCCAGGTAAGACGGATGTTTGAGGCCATTTCACACCCGGTCATCAGACTCAAGCGGATTGCCTTCGGTGATCTTTTGCTACAAAACTTGAAGCGCGGTCTGACCAGACCCTTAACCAAGGACGAAATCAACCGTCTCATTCAACTTGCCAAATCAGACAACACGAAAAAGAAACGGACAGGACGGGGGTCATAACCCCGGCCTTTTTGGTGTAAAGAGACTGTTGGATGAGAGTAAAGTTTGACCAAGCACGGGAAAATAGTAAAATAGAGAGAATGGTTTTTTTAGCGAAGGGGCTGGGAATATGTCAGAACAAAGCAACCGCATATTAATTGTAGATGATGAAGAACGCATTCGCCGCCTTCTGCGGATGTATCTGGAAAAAGAAGGATATGCAATTGACGAAGCTGAGGATGGTGAGATTGCCCTCCAAAAAGCGACTGCAAGCGATTACAGCATTATTTTACTGGATGTAATGCTTCCGGGGATGGATGGGATTGAGGTGTGTACACGGCTGCGTCAGACCAAAGCTACACCTGTGATTATGCTGACTGCCAAAGGTGAGGAAGTGAACCGTGTACAAGGCTTTGAAGTCGGAGCCGATGATTATGTGGTTAAGCCCTTTAGCCCGCGAGAAGTCATTTACCGGGTGAAGGCAATTTTACGCCGTTCGTCGGAAACTGCCTTTTTAACGAAAGAGGCGGTACCAAGCAATAGTATTGTTTTTCCGAATCTTATCATTGAGCATGATGCGCATCGGGTAACTGCGGGCGGGATTGAAATCAGTCTCACGCCTAAAGAGTACGAGCTGTTGCACTATTTGGCGGTGTCGCCAGATAAAGTCTTCTCGCGTGAGGAACTGTTGAAAGATGTTTGGAATTACGAATTTTTTGGTGATCTGCGTACTGTGGATACGCATGTGAAACGGCTTCGTGAAAAGCTGAATAAGGTATCGCCAGAGGCAGCGGCTATGATTACAACCGTGTGGGGCGTAGGTTATAAGCTGGAGGTTCCAAAATAACGTGAACTTCTGGAGATCGCTGGTAGGCAAGCTGTGGATCACCATCATTTGTCTTGTAGGCTCTGTGCTTATTTTTCTAGGGCTTTTTTTATTGCCGTACATCAACAGAAATTTTGCGGCGTATGAATCGACGGAAATCAAGCATTTGTTCACCTATACATGCATTGTCGGATTTTTATTGACGACCTTTTTTGCCTTATTCCTTTTTACTAAAATCACACAGCCTATGCAGCTGTTGATTCAGGCGGCGAATGCGATTCGTGAGGGGAGGTATGATACTCGGCTTTCGCTGGTGACCAGTGACGAAATTGGAGAACTGGCGAAAACTTTTAATCATATGTCCACGGAACTGGAAGCAACGATCCGCAGTCTGAATGAGGAGAAAAACCATTTATCCAGCGTACTGCGAAGCATGTCTGATGCCGTAATCACCTTCGACAGAAGCGGACAAATCATCTTGACGAATCCGCCGGCACAAAGTCTGTTGGATATCTGGAAAAAGCTGGAGTGGCAGGAGCGTGATCTGGAGGAGTTTGGAGCTTCTGTACCTGAGCCTTTGCAGTCTCTGTTCCATACTGTTATGGACAGGGGAGAGGATGTCGGAGACTATATCCATGTCAAGAAGGGCTCCTGGTCGGTGCAGATGGCGCCTCTGTATACGGATAATGCAATCCGCGGTGCAGTAGCTGTGCTTAGAGATATTACGGAAGAAGTGAAGCTGGAGAAGATGCGGAGCGATTTTGTGGCCAACGTATCTCATGAAATCCGTACACCTTTATCTATGATGCAGGGCTACAGTGAGGCGTTGCTGGATGGAATGGCGGGTTCCCCTGAAGAATCCGAGGAGCTGGTACAGGTCATCCATGATGAATCATTACGCATGGGAAGGTTAGTCAAGGATCTGCTTGATCTGGCCCGAATGGAGGCTGGTCATACAGACATGCACCGACAGGAAGTGGATATGAATGAGCTGATCGAGCGTGTTCACCGTAAATTTACGGTACGTTCAAAGGAACAGGGACTGACACTCGATTACCATGAGCAAGGCCAACGTTTGCTGCTGCCTGAGGCAGATGAGGACAGACTGGAGCAGGTATTGACCAACTTGCTGGATAATGCTTTCAGACATACACCCGGCGGGAAAAAGGTTACTATTGCGGCGGATCGAATTTTGGGAGAACGGCATGAGTTAATCCGTATTCGGATTAAGGATGAAGGTGTAGGCATTGCCAGCGAGGATCTACCTTATATTTTCGACCGCTTCTACAAGGCAGATAAGGCCAGAGTACGTGGTGAGGATAAAGGGACTGGTTTGGGGCTTGCTATTGTCAAGAACATTGTAGAGGCTCACGGAGGCTCTGTCTCTGCTGCCAGCGTATTGGGGGAAGGGACGGAATTTACTATTTTGCTGCCGATCTCCAACAAAACAAAGCTGGGTCTGTAACAGATTTATAAGCCCCAGCTGATATACCCCGGTTTGCAGGCATCCTCGGAAGAGGGTGCTTTTTGTTGAAAAATCAACATTTATCTTGTTCAACGTGGAACATCCTGTTTCATGCATGATGATTGCTCTCATGACAGATAACGGTATAAGAGAAAAAGACGCCTGGGTAGCCAGGCGCCTCTCTTTATTATAAAACTATGGACTTCTCAATATGTCTGGAATTAATTTAACACTACTTCTTGGGCAGTATTTAGTTCTGGCAAACCAACGAGTTGAATCAGCACGTCTTTTGGCACGGCTTTATCGACGGTCAGGATCATGATGGCTTCACCGCCGACAATTTTACGCCCTACTTGCATGGAAGCGATATTGACGCCGTTCTCCCCAAGCAAGGTGCCGACACGGCCGATAATGCCTGGTTTATCATTGTGGGAGATGAGCAGGAAATGAGCTTCCGGTGCTACATCTACCGGGAACTGGTTCAACCGAACGATCCGTTCGCCATAGCCTGCCAGCAGGGTGCCAGATACACGTTGCTCTTCGCCGCTCTGCGTCTTGAGTGTAACGGTAATCAGATTGGTAAAACCCTTGGTGGCGGGCGCCTGAGATACGACAAGATGGATGTCACGTGTTTTGGCCAGATGTACAGAGTTTACAATGTTCACATCGCTGCCCAGATGACGGCTAAGAACACCTTTCAAAATATACCGTGTCAGCGGCTGTGTATCCACAGAGGACAAATCGCCAGCGTAATCTACCTGAATTTCACGTACAGCCTGATTCGTGATCTGAGCGGCAAAGCTGCCAAGCTTTTCTCCAAGCGAGAAATATGGCTGCAATTGCGTCATAACGTTGGATGGCACTGGAGGCATGTTGACCGCATTTTTAAAAGGCTCATCACGCAAAATATGCAGCACTTGCTCGGACACATCGATAGCTACATTCTCCTGAGCTTCGACAGTCGAGGCACCCAGATGTGGTGTGACGATAATTTTCGGATGACTCAGGAATGGGTGATCCTGTGCTGGCGGCTCTGACTCGAATACGTCAAAGGCTGCACCGGCAACGATACCTTCATCAATAGCTTCAACAAGAGCCATTTCATCGATAACTCCGCCCCGGGCACAGTTGATGATGCGCATTCCTTTTTTCATCACTTCAAACTGTGGACGAGCAATCATATGTTTCGTTTCCGGTGTTAATGGTGTGTGTACGGTCATAAAATCTGCGTTGCGGATAATTTCGTCCACGCTCGCCAGCTTAATGCCCAGCTTCTCAGCGCGTTCTTCCGTTAGAAATGGATCATAGCCGAGGATGCTCATGCCAAATGCTTTAGCACGTTTAGCCACCTCACTGCCGATACGTCCCATGCCGAGGACTCCAAGTGTTTTGTTACGCAGTTCGACACCGAGGAATGTTTTACGATCCCATGTACCGCCAATGGTTTTGGCATATGCCTGTGGAATATGACGTGCTAGAGCCATCATCATCGCAAAAGTGTGCTCACAAGTCGTAATCGTGTTGCCGTCAGGAGCGTTAATAACGATAATCCCGCGTTGTGTTGCTGCTTCGAGGTCGATGTTGTCCACTCCGACCCCAGCTCGCCCTACAACCTTGAGGTTCTTACCTGCCGTCATGATGCGTTCGGTTACCCGAGTTTGGCTTCGAACGAGTAATGCGTCATAGTCACCAATAATTTGAACCAATTCATCCTCGCTGAGACCTGTGTTCTTGTCCACCGTGACATCGTCTGCATCCATCAGCTGCTGGATGCCCAGGTCACTGATCGGATCGGATACTAACACTTTAAACATTTGGTTTCCTCCTCAAAGTTAACTTCTTTTATGGACAGGATGTACTTCAAACTGAAATACATTCCATAAAGAACATGAAAAAAACTTGAAATGCTTCTAAAAGTACAGGAGAGCGGTGTAAAATACTAGTGTGATAACGCATTGACGCAGAAAAGGGATAAAATAGTATTATGCACCAAACTGACGATCAAAAGTCTTACGCGGAGGCGCTTTGCGTTTTTCGGGCATCAAAAAAACCCCCGAATCACATACTATCTCCATAGTAAGGGACGAGAGTTATCGTGGTACCACCCTAATTCGCAGCCATTTCGCAATGGACTGCCTTCAGCGGTCATAAAATGACCGAAAGGATAACGGTTTTCTGCCGATTGCATCTAATGCCGGGAAGTATTCCACAGACCTCGGTGCAATAACTCAGGAGCGCTGAAAGTAGTTACTTCGTCACCGGCTTCCACCCAAGCACCGGTTCTCTGAGGACGAAATCAATACCTTTTCTCCATCATTGTTGTTGTCGCTAATAATTTTTTCATAATGTATCATGGCTTACATGGGCATGTCAATAGGACATGCGACATGTGTGGATAGCCGGCTAGATATATAGCTACAGAATGCGGAAAATTAAGATTTAAGTCTTCTTGAATCCGCCCGACTTTTTGGCTATGATGCTAAAGAAGACTATGCAGAGGACTAACTAACTATGAAAAAGCTTAAAGTGAAATGGAAAAGAGCGCAAATTCATGAATTGAACGACCGCTTGCTGCTTTACAATTTGTATCTAACTCAGGGGCTGACCCTGCTGATTGGCGCAATCTGGATATTTTTTCAGAAAAGAAATGTGTTAGAACTATTTGCATTGCCGAACACTCTGCACGTCTTATGGTGGGGATTGGGATTGGCCGCCGCTATGTTACTTGTGGATCTGTTGCTGTCCCGGATTATGCCTGAGGATGCTATGGATGACGGTGGTATTAACCAAATGCTGTTTCAAAATCGTCCGGTGTGGCATATTATTTGTATAGCAGCTATCGTCTCTATCTGTGAGGAACTCTTGTTCAGAGGTGCAATTCAGTACAGCTTTGGTCCTTATTGGACAAGCATTTTGTTTGCGGTGATTCATATCCGGTATTTACGGCATTGGATTCCCACTGGCTGGGTTTTTCTTAGCAGTTATGGATTGGGCTACATATATGTGCAGACCGGTAGTCTGTGGGCACCGATCATTTGTCATTTTGTGATTGACCTTATATCTGGCTTAGCGTTACGTTTTCGGAGGTATGAAGAATGAATCAGGAACTTAGCAGAGTGCAGACCTATGGTAGCCGTCGAAATGGTCGCAAAGGCAAGGAGGAGGACAGGTCAAAATCTAAACCAGTTCGCTCCCGTGCTTCACGGCCCGTGCCAGAATTGGCTCACGTTGCCGCTGTACCAGAAGTTGCTGTGACGCTGGAGGATGATACTCCTGCCAGTGAGTACCGAACGCGGGCAGAAATGTTTCCGTCCCGCCGTATTCGGGTAAGCAAGTGGTTTTTAAATTTTTTGAGTACTCTTTTTGTGCTGATTACTGCAGCGTTACTGTGGTGGGGCATCAAGGGTGCACCACCCATCAGTGAAATGCTTTGGTAAAGGCGCAAAATGATACGGTAAAAAGGCCTCCGTCTCCGCATGAATAGCGGAGAGTGGAGGCCTTTATTGCATCATCTACAGTTAAGACTGAGTATACGCAAGTCTCTATTTGCTGGCAGGAACCTCAATGCTTTGAGGATCAACAAATTGGTACCCCTTTTGCTCAAGGCGTGTCAATAGACTGTCCAGAGCCTCAGCTGTCCATGGCAGTTCATGCATCAAAATATTGCTGCCTGGATGAAGTTGTTCCGTTACGTTTTTGAGAAGTGCCTCCGTTTTATTAGGCTGATTCTTTTTCATTGTCCAGTCCAGAGAACCGACGGACCATGTCATGTATAGGAGACCGTTTTCCTTAGCGACCATGCGACCTACGTCTCCGCCGGCACCATGAGGGGGACGGAAGAATACGGGGGCTTGTCCTGTAATGTCCTTAACAACTTTTTGTACCGATTCAATCTGTTTTTTGACCTCAGGCTCAGATTTATTCTTCAGCACGATGTGATCCCAGCTATGGTTGCCGATGGGCTGTCCACGGTCATGGATAAGCTTAAGCAACTCAGGATGCTCTTTTACACGGTAACCGTTTACGAAGAAAATCGCTTTCGCTTTGTGTTTATCGAGTACATCTATGATTTTGTTAATCATGGCTGCTTCCTTAGGACCATCATCAAAGGTCAGTAACACGACTTTTTTTTCGGTGCCTTGTTGGTTAGGAATTACATTGTAGGCTTTGTTCAAGTGATACATTTTGTTATTGGTAGTTGCAGATGTCGCAGCTCCTGTTTCATTGCTTTCGCTGGTTTTATCATTTTGTGCATTGGTTTTACCCGCTGAGTTATGATCATCACTGCCTGCTTGCTTACTGCTGCTTTTTGGGGAAGAGACGCTGCTCTGATCTTTGGCGCTGTTACTTGAGTCAGACGCTACCGAATCCTGCTGTTTGCTTGTTGCCGCAGATTCCGGCTTGGTTGCAGTGCAAGCACTAAGCAGCAGACATGCGGTGAACAAAATGGCTGCTGTTTTTGTACCCATTATTTCATCTCACCTTCCTGTATTTTATACCGTATGAGTTTGTCACTACTGACGAACACTATGCTTGATTCTACCACAAAGGGAGGTTCTAATTGTGAAAACATCTTCATTTTTCCTGGGAATCGTCTTGGGCGCTGTAGCAAGCTCTTTGATCTCCCGCAACCGCGACATGTTGGGCTTATCCATGGACATGGGTGGAAAAAAAAGCGGCAATTTAGTGCAGAAAGCCCGTACTAAAATGATGGACGCGGCATTCCCCGGAATGGGCGAGATAACGCTAAATAAAGAAGACACCCATAAGGATCAAGACCATCATTCACCAACAGATAAAACCGCTCATAACGCCCATACTGCCAAGAACAAAGAAGAGAATATGAAGTTGATTAAAGACTTCATCAGAACAAGTCCCGATGTTAAGCGTGAGGTCGAGCAAATTTTGAAAGAAACTCATACAGCCGTACCGGGATTGTAACCCAGAAACCTTTATTCCGAATCATTTTGCGGCTTTTTTGTAAAAGCCGTTCAAATGATTCTTTTTTTTATCTTTTTATTGCGTGCATTTACGATTATAAAATGATAACATGATTACATAGAACCATTTTCATCACAGGCATCATAATTGCATCATAATCTGTTAATAACACTCGGCTGCCAGGAGGAGGGTCCAGTATGAAAATAGAAAGATTAAGTCAGGACAAGATACGGATTTTCCTTACCTTTGACGATTTGAGCGAACGCGGTATTCAAAAAGACGATATGTGGCAAGAAATTCCAAGAGTTCATGAGCTGTTTACCGAAATGATGGATCAGGCATACAGCGAACTGGGCTTCGACGCCACGGGACCGTTAGCTGTCGAAGTCTTTGCGCTTCCTGCTCAAGGAATGGTTGTTATCGTCACCCGGGGAAAATACGACCATCAACAGTATGGTTCGGGTCCCGATGAGGAGCTTCCAGAGGAAGTCTACGAAATGGAAGTCACGCTGGAGCATAGCGATTCCATCGTTTACGCGTTTAGCGATTTCGAAGTACTCATAGAAGCGGCTCATATGCTTCGTAGTAACACTACGGAAGCAGGTAAGCTGTATCATTATAGAGGAAAATGGATTCTGCATTTGGAACCAGAAGAAGTAGAGGAGTCCAAGCTTGCGGCTTTAATTGCGGTTCTTGCTGAATTTGGAGAAGGCTCATCCGTTACACCAGCTATGTTGGAAGAGTACGGCAAGCTGGTCATTCCTGAGCAGGCAGTTGCTGTCATCTGCACTCATTTTGACAGCCGTTCTTGATTCGTTTTATCGAAAGTGATATCGAAGTGAATTTGTCGGCTCTGCGCTAAAGCAGGGCCGACTCATTTTTATGGAGGGATGATCGGTGCTTCTGTTTTCGGTTTTAGCGGCAGCCACAGCGCCGGGTCTCGCCTTATTGATGTATTTTTACTTGAAGGACAGGTATGATTCGGAGCCACTGCACATGGTTTTTAAAGTGTTTTTGCTCGGCTTTTTGGTGGTTCTTCCTGTCATGATTTTTCAACGCGGGCTGCTGCTTTGGCTAGGGGATCACACGTTAATCCAGGTGTTCGGCATTTCAGCGGGAGTGGAAGAGTTTTTTAAATGGTTTCTGTTGTATCACATCATCTATAATCATACCGAGTTCGACGAGCCTTATGACGGTATTTTGTATGCGGCCGCAGTCTCACTCGGATTTGCAACAGTTGAAAATCTGTTATATGCCTGGGCGGGCCATGCTTCGATTAGCATGATGCTGATGAGATCATTGCTACCGGTATCCGGTCATGCGATGTTTGGTGTAATGATGGGCTACTACATGGGGAAGGCCAAGTTTTCAGAGGGCTTGAGGAGCAAATACATGTTGCTGCTGTCATTGGTGCTTCCATGGTTCTGGCACGGAGTATACGATTTGATTTTAACGAAATTTTCGCATGACTGGATCTGGTTTATCATTCCACTTATGGCATTTCTATGGTATGGAGGAATGGCGAAGATCAGTCGAGCTAATAACCGTTCTCCTTTTCGTTTGTTAAAACGGGAAGAAAAGGTTAACATGTAACAAAATGGGGCACACTGATCTGACAAACCTGTTAGAGAAAGAGGTGTCTTTTTTTTGCGTATAAAAGTAAGAATTCATTGTAAAAGATGTGGAGAACGTTTTGTGCTGAGAGGACGTATAGAGCAAGGACAGATTCAGACCGGCTTTAAACGCTGCATTTGCGATAACTGTGAGTTTATTGTTGAAGTCATGGAAAACCATGCATAAGAGAGCATTCTTCTTGTCACACTATCGGTAGTGTACTTGAAGAAAGGAGACTCCCAATATGTATAAGCGACTTAGTGCCGTATTGTTCCCGGTGGTTACCCTGATGATGATAGGAGCATTTGTGTGGGGTTATCAGCAAAGCCAGATGAGAAAAGAGGTGTCTCTTCAGGCAAATAGCATGTCGATAAAAGCGGAAAATCAATACCAGCGTGCGTTTCACGATTTGTCGTTTCATATGGATCAGCTGCATTCTCAACTCGGGAACGCGGTTGCTGTCCATAATACTTCACACGCGATGCACCGCAAATGTTTGATGAACGTGTGGAGGATTGCAAGTGAGGCCCAAAATGAGGTTAATCAGTTGCCTCTGAATGTAATGCCTTTTAATCATGCCAAGGATTTACTGTCGCATCTATCCGCGTTTTCGTATCAGACCGCTGTCCGTGATCTGGATCACGAGCCTTTAAACGAGAAAGAAATTTCGAACCTGAAAACGTTATATAACAATTCCAAAGAAATTTCAAAAAACATGCAGGAAGTGCAGCAAAAGGTCCTTAGCAAAAATTTGCGATGGATGGATGTAGATATGGCGGCAGGTTCGCAAACTGGTCCGAAGGACAACACCATTATTGATGGCTTTAAAACCGTGGACAAAAAGGTGGAAAACTACAAGGAGCTGGATTGGGGACCGTCTGTAGCCAGCATCTATGATAAACGCTCTGTGAAAAAATTGAGTCTCCCGGCAGTGAATGCAGAACAAATTAAACGAAATGCCGCTGAATTTACAGGAAAACCGGAAAGTCAGATCCGTGTGAACGAAAATGGTAAAGGAACGGAATGGGCATCTTATACAGCTACCCTGCTAAATAAGAAGCAGCCCGTGGCCAGTATGGATTTTACGAAAAAAGGCGGCAAGCTTATTTCTTATCATGACATGAGAGCAGTAGGCCCTAAAAAAGCAACACGTAATGAAGCGATTCGCTATGCTAGTGAATACCTTGAACAAAAAGGTTACAAAGGAATGAAGCCAGTTGCGTATGATGAGAGCGGGAATTTAGCTAATATTACATTTGCGAGCCAACAAGGGGACGTGATTATCTATCCAGAAAAAATCACAGTCAGATCAGGCCTTGATAACGGACAAGTGATCGGTTTTCAATCCAGTGATTATGTGTATGAGCATAGTCATCTCCGCCGCATTCCGCAAGCGAAATTGAATTTGAATGCAGCACGAGCAAAATTGAATCCTGAGTTTCGTGAAACTTACCACCGTAAAGCTTTAATTGAAAATGAACTTTCAAATGAAGTTCTATGTTATGAATTTGGTGGTAAAATCAATGGTTCCGTCTACCGGATATACATTAACGCCAATACGGGGATGGAAGAAACGATTGAAGAGGTTAAAGATTCAGATGAACCTCAGGTTACTGCAAGTAATGCGTAGTTGATTACATGAAAATGAATCAATAGTCACTCTAAACCTCCTTCATGAAGGAGGTTTTTTGTGCTTTAGTCATAGATCGAACAAATAAAATGCTTAATATAGGCATAAAGTCGTGGTATTATATACCTTAATTAGAGCTTTTAATGGACAAGGATGGTGGATCATTTGTTTCCCAAAATTAATGATGTGTTATACATACAAGTGGCTGGTACTGACCATAAGGACGAGATTTTTGAATTTAAGTCTCGTATTGCGGAAGAGGAGTCACAGAACTTTTTAATTGAAATTCCTATGTCACAAACAAGTGGGCATTTGAAAAAATTGTTTCTAGGGGAAGAACTGTCTATATTTTTTATGAGCGAGGGTGGGATTAAAAATTATTTTAATACCCACGTTACGGGTTTTAAAGAGGATATCCTCCGGATGGTTCGTATCCACAAACCTGCTCCAGACAGCATCAGCAAAATTCAGCGCCGCAACTTTCTTCGGGTTAAGGCCAACTTGGAAATTGCAGTAAAGCATGGTGCGAACGAGTCCAGATTTGTAGCAGAGACACATGATGTAGGAGGCGGGGGTGTTTCTTTTCACACCCAGGGAACTCATCATCTTGAAGAAGGAGAATCATTGTCTTGCTGGATTTTAGTTCCATATAAAAACGGTACTCAGGAGCATGTTCCGTTCCAATCTGAAATTGTGCGCATTCAGCAGATGGAAAACGGTCGCAAACTCATTATGCTGAAATATGAGGAAATCGCTGATCAGGAGCGCCAAAAACTGATTAAATATTGCTTTGAAAGACAGCTGGAATTCCGGGGGAAATCTTAATCATCCGAAATTTTTCTTTTATAGTAAACCTGTCGCTTATTTTGCATCGCCTATAAATGTGTGGTATAATTTTCACGTCGCAGGCAATGCCTGCTTTTTTCTTGAGGTTAGGTTAGGAGGAATTCCCTGTTGGCAAGGCAACATGTATCTTCAAGTAACAAAATCAATGTAGCCATTGATGGACCTGCTGGTGCAGGGAAAAGTACAGTGGCCCGCCTGGTGGCGAAAGCACTTTCTTATGTATATGTAGATACCGGCGCCATGTACCGAGCTGCAACGTGGTACATGATGTGTAAGGAAATACCTGCAGAAAATGTACAAAAAGTGCTTCAACATGTACCTGAGCTGGTGATTGAATTAGTACCGGACCCCACAGGCCAAAAGGTTTATTGTAACGGGGAAGATGTAACCACTGTGATCCGTTCGATGGAAGTGACTAGCAACGTGTCACAGTATTCAAGTATTGCCGGTTTACGTACACGTTTGACTGAAAACCAGCGTGAAATGGCTGCGCGCAAGGGTGTCGTTATGGATGGTCGTGATATTGGAACAACTGTACTTCCCGATGCGGAAGTCAAGGTGTTCATGACCGCAAGTGTTCAGGAACGTGCCTCTCGCCGTTTTAAAGAACTGAGCGAAACTGATGATATCACTCTGGAGCAGCTAGAACGTGACATTGCGGCACGTGACAAGCTTGACGAGGAGAGGGAGGTATCCCCGCTTCGTTGCAGTGAGGACGCCATCGTGCTCGATACGACCCAAATGGGCATTCAGGATGTCGTTGATACGATCGTATCTTATTGCTTAACGGAGAAGGATGGAGAGATCAGCCAATGATATATACTGTATGCGCCAGTATTTTGCGTCTCATTTACCGCGTTCTGTTTAGACTTGAGGCGGTAGGCAGGGAAAATGTTCCTGCTGAGGGTGGAGTGCTGTTGTGTTCTAATCATATTAGTAATCTTGACCCTCCTACAGTCGGTATTTTGCTGAAGCGAAAGGTTCACTTTATGGCAAAAGCCGAGCTGTTTAATGTTCCTGTACTGGGTCCACTAATTGGGAAACTGGGAGCTTTTCCAGTCAAACGCGGTGGTGTAAGTAAGGAATCCATTAAGCTGGCATTGAACATTTTGCGTGATGGTAAGGTTATGGGGATCTTTCCCGAAGGCTCCAGAGGAGCTGGGGGAATCGGTAAAAAGGGTGCTGCAAGCTTTGCGCTACGCAGTGGAGCGGCTGCCGTTCCGGTCGCCATTATTGGTGATTACAAGCTTTTCCGTAAAACGAAAGTGTTATACGGTAAACCTGTCAATTTGGACGCTTACCAAAAGGGTGCCGATATCGAAGGAGATCCGCTTGAACTTGCAACAGAAGCAATTATGTCTCGTATTCGCACGATGAAGGAAACGGGTAAGCCTACGAATAACTGAAAGGCTTGCATGAATTGTGTCTAAGCTCGGAAAACTAGAACAAAAGTTTATTTATGTTTTGAACTCTGCCATGCGCAGGTTTAAATAAATGGTTTTTTTTGAATTGAGGAGGGTATTGACATGTCGGAAGAAATTAAAAATCAAGAAGCTGCTGAAGCGGCAAATCAAGACGAGCTCGATCAAATCGTCTCCCTGAAAAAAGGTGACACCGTTAAGGGTACAATCGTGAAATTGGAAGATAACCAAGCGGTAGTAAGCATTGGATATAAATACGATGGAGTTATTCCAATTCGCGAGTTGTCTTCTGGTTTGGATAACGCAGAAGAAGCAGTACAAGTAGGCCAAGAGGTTGAAGCTAGAATTATCAGCATTGACGATGGCAAGGAAAAACTTGTTCTGTCCAAACGTGCAATCGACAGTGAAAATGCTTGGGAAAAGTTGGAGCAACTGTTCGAAAGCAAAGAAGTATTTGAAGTTGTTGTGAATGATGTCGTTAAAGGCGGCATCGTGGTAGACGTGGGTCTGCGCGGATTCATCCCTGCATCCATGGTAGAACGCCACTTCGTTGAAGATTTCAGTGATTATAAAGGCCGCACATTGCGTGTTGTTGTAAAAGAACTGGATCGTGAAAATAACAAAGTGATCCTTTCTCAAAAAGACGTTCTGGAAGCAGAATTCGAAGCCAACAAGCTTAAAGTAATGGCTGAGCTGAAAGAAGGCCAAGAAATCGTAGGTACGGTTCAACGTCTTACTCAGTTCGGTGCTTTCGTAGATGTTGGCGGCGTGGACGGTCTGGTTCACGTATCTGAAATTGCTTGGACTCATGTCGATAAGCCTTCTGATGCAGTTTCTGAAGGAGATCAAGTGAAAGTGAAAGTCTTGAAAGTAGATCCTGAAAAAGGAAAAATCAGCCTGAGCATGAAAGCTGCACAGCCTGGTCCTTGGGAATCGGCTGCTGGACAATTCAACAACAATGACATCGTAACAGGTGTTGTAAAACGTCTGGTTAACTTCGGTGCATTCGTTGAAATCGCTCCTGGCGTGGAAGGTTTGGTTCATATTTCCCAAATTTCCCACAAACACATTGGAACTCCACAAGAAGTTCTGGAAGAAGGACAAGAAGTGAAAGTTAAAATTCTTGAAATGAATCCTTCTGAAAAACGTGTTAGCCTGAGCATTAAAGAAACTGAGGAAGCTCCTGAAGCTGCTCCTAAAGCAGAAAGAGCACCACGTGCATCTCGTGCACCTCGTGAGGAACTGAATAATCCTAACGTTTCCCTCAATAATTCCGGTCTGAGCATTACGCTCGGCGAGCGTTTTGGCGATAAGCTGAACAAATTTAAATGAGTTTAAATCAATACATTTTATAATAAGCATAACGTACACCATCGGCGGACCCAGAGGGTTCGCCGATTGTTGTTACGTGACCATATCGCTAATAGGTATGTTTTTTGCTATGATGATAGCGGAAGAATTGACAGGAGGAGTGAATTTATGGCAAGACCCGTTGTGGCTATCGTTGGTCGTCCGAATGTGGGTAAGTCCACTATTTTTAATCGGATTATCGGGGATCGTTTGTCCATCGTGGAAGATAAACCCGGAATCACTCGTGACCGTATATACGGTATATCGGAGTGGAATGGTAAATCCTTCAGTATTATTGACACCGGCGGCATTGAGATTGATGGTGAGGATGTCATTTTAAAATCCATCCGTATGCAGGCCGAACTTGCAATAGAAGAAGCAGATGTAATTGTATTCATGAGTGATGCGAAAGCAGGAATTACACAGTCAGATGAAGAGGTAGCTCAAATGTTATATCGTTCGGGTAAACCGATCATCGTAGCTGTCAACAAGGTGGACAATCTCAGTCGCGCCGATCTGATTTATGAGTTTTATTCTTATGGATTTGGTGATCCAATTGCTGTTTCTGGTAGTCATGGAACAGGGATAGGCGACCTGCTAGATGCCATTACGTCCAATTTGCCTGAGCTGGAAGAAGATCACTATGATGAAGACGTTATTCGTGTTGCCTTGATCGGCCGCCCGAATGTAGGTAAATCTTCATTGGTTAACGCCATTCTGGGAGAAGAACGGGTTATCGTTAGTGACATTGCAGGCACGACGCGTGATGCAATTGATACACCTTTTGAAAAAGACGGTCAAAAGTATGTGCTGATTGATACGGCAGGTATGCGTAAACGTGGCAAAGTATATGAAACGACTGAAAAATATAGTGTAATGCGTGCCATGCGTGCCATTGAGCGTGCAGATGTTGTACTGGTCGTTATTAACGGCGAGGAAGGCATTATTGAGCAGGATAAGCACATTGCTGGCTATGCTTATGAAGCGGGTAAAGCGTCGCTGTTTGTCGTTAACAAATGGGATGTCGTGGACAAGGACGATAAAACGATGCACCAGTTTGAAACGAAAATTCGCGATCACTTTCTATTTATGACATATGCTCCGATTGTGTTCTTGTCTGCAAAAACGAAGCAACGCCTGCAAAAGCTGCTTCCTGTTGTACAGCATGTGGCACAGCAGCATGTATTGCGTATTCAGACACATTTGCTGAATGATGTAATTTCCGACGCGGTTGCCATCAATCCTCCACCAACAGACAAGGGACGTCGTCTGCGTATTAACTATGTGACCCAGGTTGCTGTTAAGCCGCCTACGATGGTTGTATTCGTAAACGATCCAGAAATAATGCACTTCTCGTATGAGCGTTATCTGGAGAACAAAATTCGCGCCGCCTTCAATTTTGAAGGAACTCCAATTCGTATCTTTACACGGCGCAAGTCTGACGAAAGTTAGGAGCGAATAGGTTGATTTTACAAATCGTTGCCATCGTACTCAGTTACTTGCTTGGCTCTGTCAGCTTTAGTTTGCTGTATGGAAAATTAAAAGGAATCGACATTCGCCAGCATGGAAGCGGCAATGCCGGTGCGACGAATACGCTGCGTGTGCTTGGAAAAGGCCCAGCTATTCTGGTACTGCTGCTGGACGTACTTAAAGGGGTTATTGCAGTGCTAATAGGGCACTGGTTAGGTGGAGAATCATCCTGGGTATCGGGTTTGTGCGGCATTGCAGCGATTGCGGGCCATAACTGGCCGATATATTTTCACTTCCGTGGAGGAAAAGGTATTGCGACTGCTATTGGTGTATTGGCATCGCTTGCCTTACTGCCCGCACTATATGCCGGAATCATTGCGATACTTGCAATCGTAATGACGCGTTACGTATCCTTGGGATCGCTCATATTTGTCATTTTGACTCCTTGGATATTACTCGTGCTTGGTTATGCATGGCCGTTATTCTGGACGGCTCTAATCATTTGTCTGTTCGCTGTGTGGAGACACCGTACCAACATAGTCAAGCTGGTACGTGGGAATGAGAACAAGCTTGGCTCCAAAGGAGGAGATCGTCTTGTCTGAGAAAATAGCTGTGCTGGTCGCGGGGAGTTGGGGAACAGCCCTGGCTTCCGTTCTTGCGGCCAATAACAACGATGTCTCTGTCTGGACGAGAAACGAGCAGCAAGCAGCTGAAATCAATGAGAAGCATACGAATGAGCATTATTTACCAGGCTCCATTTTGTCTGACCGCATTTCAGCTACAACTGATATGCAGACTGCGGTATCTGGTGCTAAAGCAGTGATTATCGTATCTCCTTCGGCTGCTGCTCGTCAGGTAGCACGTAGTCTGAAAGCTCATTTTAGCAAGGATATGCTGGTAGTGCATGCCATTAAAGGTTTTGAAACTGAAACGCTTAAACGTATGTCCACGGTGATTTCGGAAGAACTGGAAGTCGCTGAGGGTGATATTGCTGTGCTGTCTGGTCCGAGTCATGCGGAAGAAGTGGTGAGGAAATGTCCTACAACGGTCGTTGTAGCTTCCTCCAATGAGAAGGCTGCACAAGCCGCACAGGGGCTGTTTATGAACTCCTATTTCCGCGTCTATACAAACCGTGATTTGCTCGGCGTGGAACTGTCCGGGGCGCTAAAAAACATTATCGCATTGGGTGCGGGAATGTCAGATGGACTTGGTTTCGGTGATAATGCCAAAGCGGCTTTATTGACCCGTGGATTGGCTGAAATTACCCGTGCCGGAGTTGAGATGGGCGCTAACCCACTAACCTTTGCCGGCCTGGCTGGTATTGGCGATCTAGTGGTCACTGCAACGAGTCGTCACAGTCGCAACTGGCGTGCAGGGTCACTATTGGGACAGGGCCAACAGCTTGATGCTGTGCTGGAATCTATGGGCATGGTCGTAGAAGGTATTCGAACGACAAAAGCGGCATACGCCATCTCTCAAAAATTAGGTGTTCAGATGCCTATTACAGAGGTGCTGTATGGAGTACTGTTTGAAGGACGTGACGTCCGTAAGGCCGTTGAGGCGCTGATGGGTCGCGATCCTAAGACCGAGATGGAAGTCATGCCACTTCAAACTTGGGAGCAATGGCATTCTTAAGGGCTCGGATGAGCTTTAATAATATAAAGGCTGTCTCATGGTAGATTTTTTCTATAATGAGATAGCCTTTTTTAGTTAGGCGTTTGGCATGTCTTATGTACGCTTAATCACCTTTTGTCTCTGCCACTCATAGACTGAGTTGAGCAATGGCGGAGGAGGGGAGATTGTGAATAAAAACTTTCCGAAAGATGCATTGAAGGCCATTAACAAAAAAGGCGGCAAAAACATATCCGAAAATGCAGTGAAAAAGCTGGCAGGCACGGTAAAGGCGGACACGCTTCAAAGCGAAGCGCAACTGCGTCAGCTTATCAAGCAGGTGTCTGCGATGGCCAACATTCCGGTGTCGGAAGATACAGTAAGGGATATTGTTGGTGCCGTCAAAAAGAGCGGAATGAATCCTTCCAATATGGAAGCGTTGATGAAAATGATGATGAAAAAATAGACCGCTGGCCGCACGCCAGTTAGCATTATTCACCGTGAACCGGGAAGGTTCGCGGTTTTTTTTGTATTTTGGAGTAGGTAACCACTTTTTCAGTACACAAAATATCGAACTGCCCTGTCGAACATGTTATAATGATGCCCATCAGGAAACGGAAGGAAAGACAGCAAAGGAGGAAACGATGTTGAAGGAGGCAATATCATCAGTGTTAGTAGACAGGCTTCCTCACAATCTGGCAGTTGCGCTGAGTAGCTTGGCTGAGAGCTGGTCAACAGTGTCGGTTCCGTGGATGCTGGGCGGGAGCTGTTCACTACTTGTGCAAGAAGTTGAACTGGATCGCCTGCCTCGGGACATTGATATTTATGCGGATATTCATGCCGCAAAGCAGCTTCATTCACACCCCCTGGGTATGAGTATAGATCGACAGCAGGTTGACCGTAGCGGCTCTTACGTTTCATTGCTGAGCCACTATGATCTAGAGGGATTTCCAGTCGAGTTGGTGGGAGGATTTGAGGTATTATGTGGCGGAGCGTTATACCGCTTAGAGATCGAGCGACTACTTTGGTCGACTGGTATTCAGCTTGAGCTGGGGAGTGCTTCACTGCGTCTGATGCCGCTCAGTCATGAACTTTTATTCAATATATTGCGAAATCGACCCGACCGGTACAAAGCGATTGCCGATGTCATGAAGCGCGACCCGCGACGTCATATAATTGTACTGAAGCAGTTACTAGTCAGTAATATTTGGAATGAGGAGCAATTGGACAAGCTTGCAGAACTTCTGCCTTGGCCAGAGTTGCACTCTGTCATCCAGAAGGGCAATGAAGTATAAGCTGTGTTATTAGGAGAAAGACGACTGGAGGACCATTCATGAATGTGCAGATTACGTTCAAGCCGTCAGGCAGGCGCGTACAGGTCGGTCAGGGTACGTCATTGCTTCAGGCTGCTCGTAAAGCGGGTGTATATATTCCCACTCGTTGTGACGGAAAAGCAGCCTGTCTGATGTGTAAGGTACAAATATCACCGGGATGGGCTGAATTCGCAGGTCAACCCAGCGATGCAGAGCAGCGGAAGCTGGGACCTTTACTGGATGAAGGAATACGCTTATCCTGCCAGGCCCGTGTCCAAGGCGATATGGAGGTAACCATACCGGAGGATAAGCTCAAGGCGGCTATCAGGCGGCAACTGGAGCGTCAGGCGATGGATGATGAACTTTGGTAATGCCGATTATATCAGGAGAATAAAAAAAGGATGGTTTCCGACGACTCTAAACAGTCAGGAGAAACATCCTTTTTTATTTAGTCTAGCGACAAAGTCATGGGAGAGCCTTGCCCCGCATATATTAGGTGAGTGGACCCAAACGTAAAATATCGTTTCTGCAATGATCGCTCTGTCGCAATCTATTTTTCAAAAAACTAAACATATTTTACGGAGGGGATACATATGATGGTATCAGTCCAAATGCATGTACGAGTTTACGCCGTTTCGCCGATTCCATCAGTCTCCTGAATCTCGGCGGCGGACGACTTCCGGGCATTTTAAAGGCTGTTCTGCCGCATCTGGGATCAAGCAGTTGGTTGAACACGAAGCGGATGCTCTTTAAGCATTTTTCCTTCGGAGACTTTTGAGGAGGGGATTTCATTGGAGAAAGTGGACATTTTTAAAGACATTGCCGAACGCACCGGAGGAGACATTTATCTTGGGGTCGTCGGCGCAGTCCGAACAGGAAAATCAACGTTTATCAAGCGGTTTATGGAGACGATTGTTCTGCCAAACATTACAAGTGAGGCGGACCGTGCCCGCGCCGTAGACGAGTTGCCGCAAAGTGCGGCAGGCAAGACGATCATGACGACGGAGCCTAAATTCGTACCGAATAATGCCGTCCAGATCAAAGTAACGGAAGGACTGGATGTGAATGTACGTCTGGTTGACTGTGTAGGATATGCAGTAGAAGGAGCAAAAGGTTACGAGGATGAAAATGGTCCGAGGATGATCTCCACACCATGGTTCGAAGAACCTATTCCTTTTCAGGAAGCGGCAGAAATTGGTACACGCAAGGTTATTCAGGAGCATTCGACGCTCGGTGTGGTAGTCACTACAGACGGCACGATTGCGGAAATCCCGCGCAGCTCTTATGTAGAGTCGGAGGAACGCGTCATTGAGGAGTTGAAGGAAGTTGGCAAACCATTTGTTTTGGTTATCAACTCCACGCATCCGCGCAGTGATGAAACACTCCAGCTTCGCAGTGAGCTGGCTGCCAAGTATGATATACCCGTCATGACACTCAGCGCGGCGACTATGACGGAAGATGATGTTACAGGCGTACTTCGTGAAGTATTGTATGAATTTCCGGTGCATGAGGTGAATGTAAACCTGCCGAGCTGGGTCATGGTACTGAACGAAGAGCACTGGCTGCGTAGCAATTATGAAAATTCCGTTCGCGATACGGTTAAAGATATTCGACGCCTACGTGATGTAGATCGAGTGGTTGGCCAGTTTATGGAATATGAATTCATCGACAGGGCCGGGTTGAGCGGGATGAATATGGGGCAGGGCGTAGCTGAAATTGATCTGTATGCCCCCGATGAGCTGTACGATCAGATTTTGGTCGAAGTCGTCGGGGTAGAGATTCGCGGCAAGGATCATTTGCTACAAATGATGCAGGATTTTGCCCATGCCAAACGGGAGTACGACCGCTTCGCTGAGGCGCTGGAAATGGTCAAGACAACGGGATATGGTATTGCCGCGCCGTCGTTGTCCGAGATGGCACTAGACGATCCGCAGTTGATTCGTCAGGGTACAAGGTTTGGTGTGCGGCTCAAGGCAACAGCACCTTCCATACACATGATTCGTGTCGATGTGGAATCGGAATTTGCTCCGATTATCGGAACAGAGAAGCAAAGTGAGGAGCTTATGCGCTATCTGATGCAGGATTTTGAGAATGACCCAATCAAAATTTGGGAGTCAGACATTTTCGGACGTTCGCTGCATTCTATTGTACGGGAAGGCATTCAGGGTAAAATCGCCATGATGCCGGACAATGCACGCTATAAGCTGCAGGAAACGCTGGGTCGTATCATTAATGAAGGCTCCGGCGGTCTCATTGCTATTATTCTTTAAGGCTAAGCCACACCAAAAAATCTTTAAGAGAAATACCGTGGAGAGCAATTTGCTCTCTACGGTTCGCAGAAAACAAAATATTAGACTGACCTCCAAAACCAGACAGGGGTAGCCATGGACGAGAAAATAAAGTCCTAGACTACCTCTATTTTTATTGAGCTTTCGTTTCTCATTGACTGGCTATTCATTAAACGCGAAGTTCTGACATTCTGCAGGACACCCCAAATATTCAAATACTCTGCGTGCAGGTTCGTCTATTGGTAAGTACACTTCAATTCCAGGATACATGTGGCTGCTTACAGAAAGATGAATTTGCTTGTAACGAATAGGGACAAAATCGGCCATGGTTCCCATTCTGGCCAAAATGATTTTGGATTGCTCAACTTCATTTGCTGAGTCCTTTGGCTGCATATTCCAATATTTATTGAGGTCGTCGTATTTTCGAAATCTGTCAATTAACTTTTTATACCCATGGTCGTATCGGGAAAACATGTTATTCCTTCTAAAAGCTTGTATCCCATAAATAGCATGAGACTCCCATTGTTCGAACGACTCAGTATCGAAGGTGGAACGGGGCCGAATGGAAAAATCGGAGTTAAAATGAAAATCAACTTTATTCAGCTTGCCATTCATAAAAGAATCATAGGGGATATCAAATAACTGGCGAAACGGCTCATTTAACCCCTTAATATCTAAGGTATGAGTGACGATCATTGCCGGAAAAGGCAGATTACTCATGATCTGCTGCGCTTGCTCCAGCGCCAGCTCCAGAGACCGTCCTTCCAATTCGTAATGGATCGGAAGATAATCGGCGGCGAGGAGAAGATCGTTGCGCTCATCTGAAGTGCACTCCAGATACTCAGCAATATGGATCATCGTTTGCCGATCCGGTATTCGACGAGACCGTCCAACCAATAGATTTTTATATGTAGGACAGGCCTCATCATTAAGCTCCTGCTGAGTAAATCGTTTCAATAACGGGTGAGATTGCTCGGTATATTCCCGCTGGCGTTTCATACGAACAGCTTCAATCTCTCCCAATACGATTTTTAATGTTTTGTGCTGGAAGTCCTCATCCTTGTGCATGGTCATCTCTTTTCAATCCTTTTCATAATGAGGTGTAGTTCTACACTTGGTACACATGATTCCCTACAGTATACTACATTGTGAAAAAGGGGAGCTATTTACAAAGGGTTCTCAATGACAAACATGGAGGAGATCATATGGTTCGTGCAATTGTAACAGATCCGTTTGCTTCAGGATATTTTGCGATAAAGGAAGTTGCCGCCCCACAGGCCCAGCCTTGGGAAGCGATCGTTCAAGTACAAGCCTTCTCTCTTAATCGGGGTGAAGTTGTAGATGCAAGAAATAATGGAGGACAGATCAGACCAGGCTGGGATTTTTCTGGGATCGTCGTTGAGCAGGCTAAAGATGGCACGGGTCCGAAACAGGGAAGCCGTGTCGTAGGCCTTCTCTTGATGGGAGCATGGGCCGAACAGGTTGCTGCTCCTACTTCATTACTGGCTGAATTTCCCGATGATATTACCTTTGCCCAGGCGGCTACTTTACCAGTAGCTGGTCTGTCAGCGCTCTATACGCTTAGAAAAGGAGGAATGCTGCTCGGTAAGCGAATGTTGATTACTGGCTCGACTGGCGGAGTTGGAATTTTTGCACATCAGCTAGCCGCGCAATCTGGAGCTTTTACAGTAGGTGTTGCCAGAACAACGGAAAAAGCCTTACTTGTTCAAGAGGCTGGTGCTAATGAGGTTATTGTTGGAGATACCGCGATTCCATCGGTTGATGCATTTGGACCTTATCATCTAATTATAGATTCAGTAGGTGGTGATACGCTAGCTGCCTTACTGCCTCAGCTTGTGCCAGACGGAATATGTGTATCCATGGGACATTCGTCCTCACCTTACGCAACGATTAATATCAGGGGCTTAGGTGGTAGAACCTTGTATAGCTTCTTTTTAGGAGAGGAGATAAATCGCTATTCGCCGGCGGAAGATCTGAAATTATTAGGTGAATTTGTTTCCAAAGGCCAGTTAGTACCAAGGATCGAAGTGGAGACATCCTGGAAGGAAATTGGAACTATTGCCCAACAACTGATAGATCGGAGGTTCTCCGGTAAAGCAGTGCTCCAAATAAATTAGATGTGAGCTTTCTCATATTTAAAATAACAAAACAGGATTGTATCTTCGGACTAGGCTCCGTCCTGATTTCATATTTAAGCAGCAACCGTTTTCCGGTATTCAATCGGGGGGCGGTTGTTTGTTGTGTTTTGGCTTTAAAACCGGAAATTTTTCTATATTTTATAAAACCTATTTACATACTTGGTTTAAAGCGATATATTAAGTATCAAATTTGAATCATTTTGTGGATTGAACGAGGGGGAAATGAAATCATGAATATCCAAAAAGAGCTCCAAAGAAACAAAAAGCTAGGACTAGGGGCTATCATGCTACTGGTGCTGGTTTTGCTGGTTACTGCATGCGGCGTGCCGAAAACAGAGAGCGGCACTCAAGGGACAAGCACTGCGGGATCGAATACAACAAACGGAAAAACGGACAATTTAAATCTAAAGGGTAAACGGGTTGCGTTGATCATGGAGTTTAACACGGGCACATTTTCGCAACAGTATGTTCAAGGCGTGGAAGAGGAAGTTAAGAAATTTGGCGGTACGCTGACCAAGTTTGTGGCAGATAACGATAAGGCTAAAATGGCTTCTCTGCTTGATAGTGCGATTAACCAGCAGTTTGATGTCATTTTGACTGATCACGGTGATGCATTGCTGGAGACAGGGCTGAAAAAAGCAATTTCCCGCAATATTCCGGTTATCGTGTTCGATGCTGCCGTCAATGTTCCGGGTGCGGTAGTACTCTCACAGGATGACCAAAGCATGGCTGAGTTGACGCTGGAGCAAATGAAAAAGGATATCGGTGGCAAAGGTAACATTGTGAAAGTATGGGTTGCTGGATTTGCACCGATGGAACGTCGTCAGGTTGCTTATGATGCATTTTTAAAATCCAATCCGGATATTAAAGAAATCGCGACTTTTGGTTCGGCTCAAAATCCTGCATTAGATACGCAAGCCAAAATGGAAGCTGTATTAAAGCAATATCCTAAGGGCGAAATTACAGCCGTCTGGGCTGCTTGGGATGAATTTGCCAAAGGCGCAGCCCGTGCGATCCAACAAGCGGGACGTACGGAAATTAAGGTCTACGGCATTGACATGAGCGACGAGGACTTGCAAATGATCCAGGACCCGAAAAATCCTTGGGTGGCCTCGGCAGCCGTTGATCCAACAGATATCGGGCGCGTACAAGTGCGCTATGCATATCAGAAGCTGCATGGGGATAATCCGGAGGAGAAAGTCGTATTGGAGGCTGTATATGTGCAACGCGAAGCGCTGCCAGATAAGCAAATTTCCACATCCGAGCTGTCCCAATATGTGGAGGGATGGGGTCAAAGTGAGCAGGGATATAAGGATTGGATGAAGGAATATGAAACGTCCAAATAAAATGTTTGCATCATGCAAAAGGCGCGCTTCGGCGCGCTTTTATCATAAGCAGGCGTGAGGGGGCACCATGAGTTCACAAGTATATACATTGGAGATGAAGAAAATCAGCAAACAGTTTGCTGGTGTAGATGCGTTGCGAGCCGTGGATTTTACGGTGCAGGGTGGCGAAATTCACGCTCTGCTGGGCGCCAACGGGGCAGGGAAAAGCACATTGATGAAGATTTTGTCCGGTGCGTATCGTTCCGATCAGGGAGTTATCGTAGTTGGTGGCAAGGAACTAAACATTAGTTCACCGTGGGAGGCCAAAAGGGCGGGAATCCACTGTGTGTATCAGGAGGTTGATTCAGCGCTTGTGCCTCAGTTAACCGTCGCTGAAAACATTGTAATGGACGATTTGTCTGCACCTGATGGTCGATGGTGGGCTGCGCCGGGGGCTATGCGCAGACGAGCGCGTGAGGCATTAGCACGTCTAGAGGTAAATATTGACGTACGACGATATGTGTCTGAACTGACGTTGGCAGAAAAACAACTTGTACTTATCGCACGTATTCTGACACAGCAAGCAAATACGATCATTTTTGATGAGCCTACGGCGCCGCTCAGCGAGGAAGAAACGCGACGTTTGTTCCGTACAATCCATACACTCAAGGATGAGGGGGTTGCATGTATTCTCATCACACACCGATTGCCGGAGGTTATCGAACACAGTGGCCGTGTTACGGTGATGCGTGATGGCGAGCGCGTGTTCACGGGACCTGCCTCTGATTTAAGTGTAGGCGACATCGTCACGCATATGCTTGGGAAAACATTTGAAGAGGAATTCCCAAAAACAGAGGTACCGATTGGTGAAACGATATTGGAAGCAAAAGGGCTTCACAAAGGATTACGAGTGCACGGCGTTGATTTACAGGCCCGACGTGGTGAAATTCTCTCTATTGTGGGTCTGGTTGGTGCAGGCAAGACGGAGCTGTCACGACTTCTTACAGGAGCAGACAAGCCGGATAAGGGAGAGCTGACCTTTAAGGGTCGCTCCATTCGATTGAGAGAGCCAGCGGACGCGGTAGCTCAAGGAATTGTGTCCATACCCGAGGAGCGGCGTAAGCAGGGGGTGTTGATTGAGGAGAGTGTAGAAAGAAACCTCAGCCTTCCGCTATTGGGGAAGCTGAGTGTCCTTGGTTTCATCAGTCGGCGTAAAGAACGAAATAACGGTAATGGGATTGTCGCCTCTCTCGGTATTAAGACGCCATCGCTCCGTCAGAATGTTAAATATTTGAGTGGCGGGAATCAGCAAAAAGTTGCGATTGGCAAATGGCTGCATTCGGGAGCGGATGTATTTGTTTTTGACGAGCCAACCAAGGGTGTGGATATAGGGGCAAAAAGTGATATTTTCCGTATCATTGGCCAGTTGGCGGAGCAAGGAAAAGCAATCATCTATCTAACCTGTGAATTTGCTGAAGGGATTGGCATTGGTGATCGGATTGCAGTGATGTATGATGGCAAAATTATAAAGGAATTTGCGCGGGGCGAAGTGGAACAGGAACAGCTTCTGTTGTATGCCAGCGGCGGTGAAGAGGTGCATTCATGAAGGAAAAATGGTTAAACGTCTCATTTCGTTACGGTGCCGTAGTTGTCATTATAGGTGTATTGGCGTTTTTTTCATCTACATTACCTTATTTCTGGACTTATGATAATTTAATGGATATTCTAGGATCTATTGCCATTGTTACTTTCGTTGCCATTGGTGTGACGTTGTCACTTATCGTGGACGGTTTTGACCTGTCGGTGGGAGCTACAGTATCTTTGACAACGGTCGTTTCAGCTTCTTTGATGGTCTGGTATGAGCAGCCTGTTGCGGTGGTCATTATTGTGTCTCTGATTGTCGGCGCTTTGGTAGGACTGTTAAATTCATTATTGATCATTAAATTGCGTATTCCTGATTTGCTCGCAACCCTTGCAATTATGTATATTGTAAGCGGGATTCACAAAACGTACGCTCAGGGCTATACCATATACAATCATATGCAGTTTCCCGATGGCAGCAAGGCGCCGGGGGAGATATCTCCTGCATTTCTTTTGCTGGGGCAAGGTAAATGGTTGGGTATCCCGATTTCGGTTATTTTACTGTTACTGGCTGTGGCGGCGGTGCATGTTTTCTTGACCTATACAAAGCATGGGCGTCAAATGTATGTAACGGGTGGAAATGAGGAAGCTGCTCGTCTGTCGGGCATACGGGTAAAAAAAGTCCGTACTCTGGCCTATGTTGCTTCAGGCGTATTTGCGGCGATTGCCGGAATTTTGTATGCCTCGCGAGTAGGCTCAGGCCAAATTGACGCAGGTTCCCCTTTGCTCATGGAGGCGGTAGCTGCAGTATTTGTCGGTTTTTCGGTCTTTGGTGCTGGTAAACCCAATGTCATTGGTACATTTATTGGTGCGGTATTGATCGGTGTGTTGGTTAATGGACTAACGATGATGAATGTGCAATATTTTGCCCATGATATTGTCAAAGGAGTAGTGCTGGTACTTGCGCTGGCCGTTACTTTTTACGTGTTAAACCGTCGTCGTACTTGAAATTGTCTGTGGACTGTATTACTATAAACCTTGTTCCACGCAAGAAGGGTGCCATAAAACGCCAGTTTCGGCCTATATTGCGGAGGTTAGGTATATTCTATGTATATTTAACGACGAAACGGAAACAGATGATAACATTATGGAAGGCAGTACGCCGCCCGGGTTATTTTATACAGGCGACCTCATATCGGTCATTAACACCGATAACCTTAATGCTGGACTACACTTGAATTGGGAGGTGAATATTATGAATAAAACGGATTTGATCAATCAGGTTTCTGAAAGCACTGAATTGTCCAAAAAGGACGTAACCAAAGCAATCGATGCAGTATTTGAGGCGATCTCTGGAGCGCTGCAAAGCGGAGATAAGGTGCAACTGGTAGGTTTTGGGAACTTTGAGGTTCGTGAACGTTCCGCACGTAAAGGACGTAACCCGCAAACAGGAGAAGAAATCGAAATCCCTGCGAGCAAAATTCCGGCATTTAAACCGGGTAAAGCGCTCAAAGACGGAATTAAATAAGATTTCTTACATATTCCCAATGCGCTGAAAAGACCGTGAATTTGATTCACGGCCTTTTCTTTTTGCCCTGTTTACTTCGTGGTAGAGGTGCTATGGTCTGAAGAAGAGGAAGCTGTTCTGGCGTTTCGCGAGGCATAAGCGATCAGCACCAGGGGTTCACCCGTTAGCTCAGCAAATTCATGCTCTAGCTGTTGAAGCCGTTCGATTTGGGCAGGGCTGAGATTGGCGGGAAGATAGTTTTTCATCAGATCCGTTCCTTTCTTTAATGGATGGGACTGCACGGATAGTATGGCTCGGGACACGCTAATTGTTGCAGGTAGCTCGGGAAGCATGTAGTTGACAAAACTAGCTTGAATCTCCATCATAAAAAGTATAGCTTCGGCTCTCAGGGAGGAAAAGGACATGGAAGATAACGTGACGGGTAGCAGTGAGTACGTCGTAATTAAAGCGAAAAGCAACGGATGTCAGGTTTTTGGTCTGACCAGAGGTCAGGATACACGCTTGCATCATTCAGAAAAATTGGACAAGGGCGAGGTACTGATCGTCCAATTTACGGATCATACTTCTGCTATTAAAATTCGCGGCAAAGCCGTTGTGATGACTAAGCACGGGGTAGTAGATACGGAGGATTAAAATGCAGGCATAGCCTGCTTTTTTTTGTTGTAGAATGAGAGTGAGGACCTTTACTGTAGCAAGCCCACATTATGAAGTAGAGGTCAGGGGAGGCTCTGATGAAACCTTGGATTGTATTCGGTGGCTCCATTCTCATAACCATCGCAGCAGCTGTGTTGCTGCCGTCCTTACAGGTGCTGGACTCAGGAACCGCAGCAGTTCGTGAAACACAGGCGACGATTTCGCCTCAGCAACGGGTGCTGCTGTCGGATGACAATCTGGTGGATACGCTGAACGAGCTGCCGTTGACCACACCGATTGCAAGCGCAAGCTGGGAACATTCAGTCCTGACCCTGGATGTCAAGCTGTCCAAGGAAGAAACTGCCCCACTAGAGATTTATCAAAACATGGCGGAGCTTGCCGCTTTTAGCTTTTACGGAACGACGAATGTACGGCAATTGCTGCTTCGGGTGGTGACGCAGGACGAATGGTCAGGAGAACGGCATTTGCTGCTTGCATCCGATATACGCCGCAACGAGTGGACGAACGAGGCATTGGAACAGCTGAGAAGCCGGGAAGGCGCGGAATTGCCAGAGGATTTGAAATCCCGTTTCCGCATTACAGTAACGCCCATGTGGCAAAACAGGTTTAACGGTGTATATACAGATTAGATGTTTCTGCCGGTGGACCTACAGTACTTTAGTCGCGAATCATTTTAAATTGTGATATAATATAAGGCATTGCAATTATTTGAGTATAGCAGAAAGTCATGTCTCGGAGGCTTAGGATGAAACCGTATCGCGTACCCCAATTAGCAAGGAAATATGTGGAATACGACATGATTCAACAACATACGGAAATGCCGGCTTTTCCTGACAGCCGTACCCGTTTGATGTTTGTGTTTTTGAACCGGAATGCGCAGGAGCTGCATGCCAGTGAGGACGAACTGTACGCATTGGTAACCTCACTTGTGCAGATGGGGCTGGATACGCATGATATGATTGATACTTTATCCGGTATACGGAGCCCGGAGGAGATGCGTTCCAGGCAGCTGAAAGTGTTAGCAGGGGACTATTTTAGCAGTCGTTTTTACCAACTGCTTGCACTGGCAGGCCGCATCACGGCCATTTCGAAGCTGAGTGATGCTGTATGTGAAGTGAACGCAGGGAAAATGAGTCTGTACTGGGGAATGCAGCAATTCCGATTGGATGCAACTCAGTATTTAACTCAGATGGTTCGTTTCAAAAAGGAGCTTTTTTTATCATTCACTTCACTTGTAGCAGAACAGGATCAGGAAATTTGGAAGCAGCTTCTCAACAAATTTGCCCTCTGTGATACCTTAGTGGAAGAATGGGGCAAGCGGACAGAACCAGACAAGTCCCGTTTCGGATATATGTTCTGGCATATATATGGTAACGGGGATCGGAGCGAGCAGGCATTGCTTTCAGAGAGTGGTACTGACACTGAAGCATGGCGTAAGCTGGTTCTGAAATACAAAGCCGAGGATGCGATACTGGACAAGCTTCGCACGGCTGTTACACACATCCGGCAGATCCTGTCAGATGATCAAAATACGGGGATCGAGGAATTTGAACGCATGCTTGAGCCTTTCCTGAAGCTGCTAAATAGTCCGCACCCAGTTGTGAGGGAAGGTTAGGTGAACGTGATGGGACCAAGCGACACCAAGCCGAAAGAACAATTCGTTCATGGCGTGTTTGAAAGTATAGCAGGTAAATACGATTTGATGAACGATATACTGAGCTTTCGCAGACATAAGGCTTGGCGGAAATTTACGATGAAAAAAATGAACATGCATCGCGGCGATACGGCAATCGATCTTTGCTGTGGCACATGTGACTGGACGCTCGCGATGGCGCGTGCAAGTGAAAGTGGTCACATCGTAGGACTGGATTTTAGTCAGAACATGCTCAATGTTGGCGAGCGTAAGATTACATCAGAATCCCGTGAAAAGCAAATTAAGCTTGTTCAGGGCAACGCGATGGAACTACCTTTTGAAGATAATTCATTTGATTATGCGACGATTGGTTTCGGTCTGCGCAACGTGCCTGACCTGCGCCAAGTGTTACAGGAGATGCAACGAGTCGTCAAACCTGGCGGGCAGGTCGTATGTCTGGAATTGTCCAAACCTACTTGGCAGCCGTTCAAGGGGATTTACTACACATATTTTCAACACATCTTGCCCATGCTCGGCAAATTGTTCGCCAAACGTTATGAGCAGTATAAATGGCTCCCTGATTCGTTGGCGCTTTTTCCAGGAAGGGATGAATTGGCTGGCATCTTCCGTGAAGTCGGATTGAAGGATGTCCAGGCTCATTCTCTCACCGGAGGCATTGCGGCATTGCACATTGGAATCAAGGAGAGTCAGCATGTTTAAGAAAATTGCTATTTTTTTGGAAATGATTAAAATTGAACATACGTTATTTGCGCTCCCATTTGCATTCATGGGGGCTGTATTGGGGTCTGTTGTCGTGACAGGCAACCTTCCCTCCTGGCCGCAGATCGGCTGGATCCTGCTAGCTATGGTTGGCGCACGTAGCGCGGCTTTTGGCTTCAATCGTATGATTGACCGGGTGATTGACGGGAAAAATCCGCGCACAGCAGGACGCGCTATCCCAGCGGGGTTGCTCAAATCGAGCGAAGTGGTGATTTTTATTATCGTCAGTTTGGTGTTGTTATTCTGGGCATCATTCAAGTTAAGTCCGCTGGCGTTCAAGCTGTTTCCGCTGGCCTTTTTTATGCTCGTTTTTTATTCTTACACCAAGCGTTTCACTTGGCTTTGCCATATTGTACTTGGTCTGACCATTGGTTTGGCGCCACTAGGCGCGTGGGTTGCAGTAACGGGACAAATAGATTTGACCGCTATCGTACTATATCTCACGATTGCATTTTGGACGGCGGGATTTGATGTAATTTATGCTTGTCAGGATATAGATTTTGACCAAAACGAAGGAGTTTATTCTATTCCTGCCCGTTTTGGTGTAGCAGGTGCGCTGAACATCGCTCGGGCATTCCACGTCATTACGGCGATCGGATTTATTGTACTGTTCTTTATTGCAGATTTAAGCTGGTGGTATCTGGCGGGCATGATTATTTCGTACATTATTTTATTTTATGAACACTATATCGTATCTCCAAAAGATTTGAGTCGATTGCAGACGGCATTCTTTACTATGAACGGTGTACTTAGCACTGTCGTATTTGCCTTTACACTGATTGATTTGGTGGTGCGTCAATACTAATGAATAATCAGGTGAGCGGACATCAAGGCAAACGAATCGTTATTGGCATTACAGGCGCGAGCGGAAGCATTTATGGTGTGCGACTGGTAGAGACTCTGCTGGACTTGCAATACACAGTTCACCTGATCGTTTCCAATGCTGGCTGGCGGGTGTTGAAAGAGGAGTTGGGCTGGAATGTGACTGACCGGGAAGGGGCTTTGAATGAACAATTCGGAGGCCGTCCCGGTTCTCTTGTATACCATCCGTTCACAGATATTGGAGCTTCGATTGCGAGCGGCTCTTATTTGGTGGATGCGATGATTATCATGCCATGCTCGATGGGGACGTTGTCAGCAGTAGCACACGGTTCGTCCGATAATCTCATGGCGAGGGCAGCGGACGTGATGATGAAGGAAGGTCGTCCGCTGATCCTTGTGCCTCGTGAGACGCCTCTACATGCCATTCATTTGGAAAACATGCTTAAGCTTGCGAGACTCGGCGTCAAGATGATTCCGGCTATGCCGGCTTTTTACTTTCATCCCAAGACGCTGGATGATATTGTGCTGTTCCTCGTAGGCAAAGTATTGGACAGCTTGCGTATAGAACATCAACTGTTTACGAGATGGGGGGATTCCGATGCCGACACCGGACACCAAGACAATCACAATCGGAAAAATTAAATATACAAACGCTTGGCCTATTTTTCATTTTTTTAATCCTTCTAAGCTTCTCCATTCGGCGGAGATGGTTTCTAAAGTTCCGGCTGAATTAAATCAAGGTATGCTGAATGGGAGTTTGGATATTAGTGCGATGTCCTCCTTTGCGTATGCATCGGGTGCTGAGGAAATGCTATTGTTGCCAGATTTATCCGTCAGTGCAGATGGTCCTGTGCAATCCATTTTACTATTTTCACGCAAGCCGCTGGACGAAATCAAAAACGGAACCATTGCACTTACGAATACGTCTGCTACATCCGTGAATTTGTTGAAAATTTTGATGCAAAAGGCATGGGAAGGACAACCTTCCTATTTTGACTGTGAACCGGATCTTGACTTGATGCTGGAACAGGCAGATGCAGGGCTATTGATTGGAGATCACGCGATTAAGGCATCTTGGCGAAGTGAAGATCTGTATGTTACGGACCTCGGAGAAGAGTGGAAGCGCTGGACGGGCTACAGTATGACTTTTGCTGTATGGGCAGTACGACGTGCTGTTGCTGCTCAGAATCCTGCCGCGGTGGCTGAAATTGCGAGTGCGTTCCGCGCAAGTAAGCAGCGTAGTCTGTCGGACCTGACGCCTGTTATTTCTGAAGCATGCGAGGAAATTGGAGGTCTGCGAGATTACTGGGAGCGCTACTTTACTAATCTGTGTTATGATTTTGGAGAGAAGCAACAACAAGGTTTAGAGCTTTATTTTCAGTATGCGCATGAACTGGGGCTGCTTGACCGACGAGTGAAGCCGCTTCTCTGGAGTGACAATACGCTGACACGGGTGAAAGAATGAAACGATTGGATTTGTTTGGTTTATTAAAGAAGGATATGAACTTTATAGAAGAAGAGTTGTACCGCAGTATCGACAGTACGGAGCCGTTGATTAATGATACGTCGCTTCATCTGCTTAAAGCAGGGGGCAAGCGTTTGCGTCCCGTATTTGTATTGCTGGGAGGCAAGTTTGGAGAATATGATCTGGACAAGCTCAAGCGTATAGCGGTACCTCTAGAACTGATTCATTCTGCCTCTCTCGTTCACGACGATGTGATTGACGATGCGGAAATGAGACGCGGTCAACCCACCGTGAAGTCCAAATGGGACAATCGGGTGGCTATGTACACCGGAGACTACATATATGCACGTGCGCTGTCTATTGCTGCTGGACTGCCGAATCCCGACATTCACCGGGTACTGTCTAAAGCGCTGGTGCAGATGTCCATTGGTGAAATGGAACAGATTCGTGATTTTTTTAATGTGGATCAGAGTGTGCGTAATTATTTGCTTCGCATACGGCGCAAAACAGCATTGTTGATTGCGGTTAGCTGCCAGTTGGGAGCTATGGCTGCAGGGGCACGGGAAAGTATCAATTCCCTGCTGTACAGCTATGGCTATAACGTAGGTATGGCTTTTCAAATTCAGGATGATCTGCTCGATCTGTGTGGCACGGAAAAAAAGATTGGCAAGCCGCCGGGCAGCGATATGAGACAGGGGAATATTACGCTTCCAGTGATTTATGCGCTCGAACAGCCTGAGCTGCGTGCAGATCTACTGGCTGAAATCCGCCGCATTCAGGATGGGGATGGACAAGGAGATGCACGCAAAGCGGTGGATATGATCAAAAAAAGTGAAGGAATCGCTAAAGCTGAAATTCTCGCCGACCGATATATTAATAAAGCGCTAAACGCGCTGGACTTACTACCGGATGTCAAAACAAAAAAGACGCTACGCGATATTGCTCATTTTGTAACACGCCGCTCCTACTAAAGTTGTGTTTTGGGTTTGCTGTGACAAAATACTTTAACCGTTTCCAAGCTTTCTGTTACAATACAGTTTAGTACTGTATAAATACATTAGATTGGATTGGGAGTGAGCCGATGGATCGTACTTTTTTGATGGTTAAACCGGATGGTGTACAACGTGGACTGATTGGACGTATCATCAGTCGTCTGGAAGACAAAGGCTTCAAAATGGCGGCTGGCAAGCTTGTGCAAGTATCAAGAGAACAGGCAGAACGGCATTATGCAGAGCATGTGGGCAAGCCTTTTTTTGAAGAGCTTGTAGGCTTTATCACATCAGGCCCTGTGTTTGCTATGGTATGGGAAGGGGATAACATCGTTACGCTCTCCCGCTTGTTGATTGGTAAAACACAAGTAACCGAAGCTCTTCCGGGCACAATTCGTGGAGACTTTGCAGCACATACACCGTTTAACCTCATTCATGGTTCAGATTCACCGGAGAGCGCAGAGCGCGAGATTGCAAATTTTTTCTTGCCGGAAGAATCCGTTCGGTATGAAAAAAGTGTGGCGACCTGGGTATAAGTTTAATTACGTATGAAGAAGGATGGTAGCATGACGGATATGGAACTGGGTCAGACGGACCCCGATTACACAGCGTTTATCCGCAAAATCAAGGACAGCACAGGTATTGATCTTGCACAATACAAAGAAGCACAGATGAAAAGGCGGTTAACTACGCTTCGCAACAAAAACGGGTTTCCCAGTTTTGTTTCTTTTTATGATGCCATGATGAAGGAAAAACCTCTATTCTATGAATTTCTGGATCGGATGACGATCAATGTTTCGGAATTTTGGCGAAATCCCAATCGGTGGGAAGTGCTGCGGGATACAATCTTGCCACAACTGCTTGTAGGAAAGCAGAAGCTTAAGCTGTGGAGTGCGGCCTGCTCGACTGGTGAAGAGCCTTATAGCCTGGCTATGGTTCTCGACGGTAAAGGGATTTTAGGAAATTGCTCCATTACAGCTTCCGACATTGATGATGGTGCATTGGCAAAAGCCAAGGAAGGTAAATATTTGGAGCGTTCGCTCAAGGATGTACCTGAGCAGGTAGCTAGCAAATATTTCAAGCCGGATGGTGCGATGTATCGAATTGATGACCGTTTGAAACAAGCCGTGAAATTTCAAAAGCAAAACTTGCTACTGGATCGGTTTGAGGATGGCTATGATCTCATCATCTGTCGAAATGTAATGATTTATTTTACAGAAGAGGCCAAACATACGTTGTATCAAAAGTTTGCAGCCAGTCTTCGTCCCGGCGGTGTGTTATTTGTCGGTAGCACAGAGCAAATCTTTTCTCCTAACCAATATGGTCTGGAATCGACGGAAACCTTTTTTTATCGTAAAAAAGCATAAGCCTGCATATATCATCCAAAGTTTTGTAGGAACTTATTTATATCTTTGAGTAATTGATGGTTGGCTTATCAGCAAAGCACGTCCTTTAGCTCCTTTGGCTAAGAGGCGTGTTTTTGTTTATCTGCATACACGTGGCTTTTCTTGTCAAAGAAAGGTGCGTATACTATAATGAAGCACAGTTAAAGGTTTTAGCGATGCACAGTTTAACAGTTTAAAGGGGGAACGCGTCATGAGTTTACGTTATTTAACCGCGGGGGAAACGCATGGTCCCCAGCTAACTGCCATTGTAGAGGGTATGCCGAGCAATTTAAAATTGGATTTTGAGGAATTGAATTTTCAGCTGCACCGTCGTCAGAAAGGATATGGACGGGGTCGGCGTATGCAGATTGAAAAAGATACGGCGAAAATTGCCGGAGGCGTACGTCACGGCTATACCACGGGGGCACCGATTGCGCTGGTTGTGGAAAATAACGATTGGAAGCACTGGCAGAACATTATGAATATTGAGCCTATTGAAGGCAGTGATGAGGAAAAACGTCGGGTTCACCGACCACGTCCGGGTCATGCGGATTTGAATGGCGGAATGAAATACAACCTGAAGGATCTTCGTAACGTGCTGGAGCGCTCCAGTGCACGCGAAACAGCAATTCGTGTGGCATGCGGCGGTTTGGCCCGTCAATTGCTGGCTGAGTTCGGAATCAAGGTGGCAGGTCAGGTCATCCGCATTGGGGAAATCGAAGCTCCTTACCGTGATCTGCCGATTGATGAGCTGATTGCCGTGACAGAAGCCTCCTCGGTGAGAGTAACCGATCCAGAAACCGAAAAGAAAATGGAAGCATATATTGATCTGATCAAGCAAGAAGGTGATTCAGTCGGTGGGGTAGTGGAATGTATCGTAGAAGGTGTTCCGATTGGTCTGGGCAGTCATGTACAGTATGATCGGAAGCTGGATGCACGTATTGCACAAGGCGTCATGTCGATTAATGCATTTAAAGGCGTGGAAATCGGCATTGGCTTTGAAGCAGGAGAATTGCGCGGTTCACAGGTGCATGACGAGATCCTATATGATGAGGAACGTGGATATCACCGTCGTACCAATCGTTTGGGTGGTTTTGAGGGTGGCATGACGAATGGAATGCCAGTTGTGGTTCGTGGCGTAATGAAGCCGATTCCCACACTTTACAAGCCTCTGCAAAGCGTCGACATTGATACAAAGGAAGCGTTCACTGCACAGGTTGAGCGTTCGGATGCATGTGCAGTACCCGCGGCTAGCGTAGTTATGGAGCATGTGGTAGCTTGGGAGATTGCGAAAGCTTTGCTAGAAAAATTCGGCGGGGATTCGATTGAAGAGATTCGTGCGAATATTGCATCCTACGAAGAACAACTGGGGCGGTACTAAGATGAGTATGCTGACGGTACAGCTTGGGGAACGTTCTTATCCTATTCATATCGGACGAGGGCTGCTACGTCGAGCCGGAGAGTTGTTGAAGGAACGAGGAATTGCGCAAAAAAGCCCGTTGTTGATTGTTTCTGACGAAAATGTAGCGGGATTCTACTTGGCAACATTGGAGAGCAATCTTCAGGCATCTGGCTACAAGACAGTGTCCTTTGTCGTTAAGCCAGGTGAAACCTCCAAGTCGCTTGCTGTATTTGAGCAGGTCATAACAGCAGCCATTGAGGGCGGCTTGGATCGCAATTCAGCCGTTATTGCACTTGGTGGTGGTGTGGTGGGCGATTTGGCTGGATTTGTGGCGGCTTCTTATATGAGAGGTGTCAAGTTTGTACAGATCCCCACTACGATCCTTGCCCATGACAGTAGCGTGGGCGGTAAGGTTGGCATCAATCATCCTTTGGCGAAAAATATGATAGGAGCCTTCCATCAACCGGAGCTTGTGTTGTATGACGTAGATACGTTGTCAACATTACCTCCTCGTGAGGTATCTGCGGGGCTTGCTGAAATGATCAAGCATGGCTTGATCTGGGATGCTGATTTCGCCCAGTGGTGCCGTGACCATGCGACTGATTTACTTGCGCTGGATGCGACAGCTCTGGAGTACGGTCTGGAAAAGGGATGTTCCGTAAAAGCCGAAGTGGTGTCGCGCGATGAACGAGAAAATGATTTGCGCGCTATTCTAAACCTAGGGCATACGATTGGTCATGCGATTGAAGCCATTGCGGGATATGGTGAGTTTTTACACGGGGAAGCCATTTCTATTGGTATGGTCGGCTCCGCACTTTTGGGCGTGAAGCTGGGGGCAGATCCTTCTTTGGCAGATGAAACGAAGGATATGTTGTCTTCGCTACGGCTACCGACCTCCCTTCCGTCACATCTCGATACAGATCGGCTGCTGGACGCGATGATGCATGACAAAAAGTTCAAAGAAGGCAGCATTACTTTTGTCGTCCCACGTAGCATCGGGCACGTGGAGGTTGTGAAGGATATTTCCGTCTCTTACATCCGACAAGTTATTGAACAGTTAAAAGAGGGGGCGTAACGATGTACAATCGGGGAATTCGTGGCGCGACGACCGTAGTGAATAATGAAGAAAACGAAATTTTGGAAGCAACATGCCAACTACTGGAGGAAATTGTATCCTACAATGAAATTCAGCCGGAGGATATTAGTAACGTATGGATTACGGTGACCCATGACCTGGATACTGCCTTTCCAGCCAAGGCCATTCGTCAGCTTGATGGCTGGGATATGGTTCCGCTCATGTGTGCATTAGAAATTCCTGTGGCAGGCAGTTTACCCAAGTGCATTCGTTTGATGGTACAGGTGAACACCGATAAATCCCAGCGTGAAATTAAACATGTATATTTGAACGGAGCGCAGGCGTTAAGACCGGATCTGGCTTCCCAAGGGAAATAAGCGCCCGTTTTTAAAGTTGATGGTTGCCAAAGTAACATCCCATGAGATATAGTGTGTGTAGCAGAGTTAAGTAGAGTAGAGTTAGCCAGAGACAGAGTTGAGATGAGAAGAGTGCAGCCTTAGCCAATTCCATATGAGATTACAGAGACCGGCGGTAGCAGGTAAGCTTTTGTCTATGAAGAGATATTCTTCTACAGAGAAGCTTATTTGAAGCAACCTGCGTGTTTATACAAAAGGGATGAGTGTATACTTATCTATTTGCTGTAGTCATTTACATATGGAGCATTCTTATAATTTCAATAACTGACAGCCTCTACCTTACCGGTAGAGGCTTTTTTATATTCTCTCCTATGGTTCTGCGCCAATTTGGAAAGGAAGTGATCTCATGTTAACGCCGCATGTGGAGCAAGTGATAACGATGGCGAATGAATTTAACCTGATTCCTGTGTACAAAAAAGTGCTGGCTGATATGGAGACGCCGATTCGGATTTTCCGTCGGTATGCCGAGCGGGACCGTGCCTTTCTGCTAGAGAGTGTAGAGGGAGGCGAACAGTGGGCGCGACATTCATTCATCGGTACAGACCCGTTTCTAATGGTCTCGGGTAAAAAAGGACGTTTAATATTGGAACAACACGGTAAACGGCAAATATTAAACGACAAGCCGATTGAAGCGCTCAAAGCATTACTTCGTAAATACCGTAGTCCGAAACTGAAAGAAATGCCTCCATTTACAGGCGGGGCTATCGGATTTTTTGGATATGACCTGCTTCAATATTATGAAAAGCTACCAGAGCATTCGGTAGATGATTTGAATATGGATGATATTCGTTTTATGTTCTGCGATCAAGTCATTGTTTTTGATCATGTGAAGCAGCAAATTTTGCTGGTGGGCAATGTTCATGTAGGCGAAGGGTTCCGCGATGAGGACATTCGTGCTGCTTATGCTGACGTGGAACGCAAGTTGGAGGAAACGGCACAGTATCTGCGCAAGCAGTCTCAGCCTGAGCGATTAGGATCAGCCTCCATTCCTGATGATGTGGAACTGGGTGAGATCCAATCCAATGTGACGAAGGAACAGTTTATATCAAACGTAGAGCAGGCGAAGGAGTATATCCGCTCCGGTGATATTTTTCAGGTTGTACTATCCCAGCGTTTTCACATTGATACAGAGGCCTCACCTTTACAGGTATACCGCGTGCTGCGCACGATGAACCCGTCGCCTTATATGTATTATTTGAAAATGGATGACGAGATCATCGTAGGCACTTCGCCTGAGGCACTCGTCAAGGTGGAAAACGGCCGGGTAGAAACCCGTCCTATTGCAGGAACGAGACCGCGTGGGGTAACGGAGACAGAAGATGTGGCACTTGCTGAAGAACTGTTAAACGATGAAAAAGAGCGTGCAGAACATCTGATGCTGGTCGATTTGGGAAGAAATGATTTGGGCCGTGTATCACAGTTTGGCACAGTCAAATGCGATACGTTTATGGAGATTGAACGCTATTCTCACGTCATGCACATTGTATCCAATGTGTCGGGTGAGCTACGGGAGGACAAAGATTTTTTCGATGCTTTCCTGTCTTGTCTGCCAGCCGGCACCGTATCGGGGGCTCCGAAGCTACGAGCCATGGAGATTATTGCTGAGTTGGAGCGGGAAGCACGCGGACCCTATGCAGGGGCGATTGGATATTTAGGCTTCTCAGGCAATATGGACGCTTGCATTACGATTCGCACGATTGTGTTTAAAAAGAACCGGGCCTATGTCCAGGCAGGCGCTGGAATTGTGTGGGACTCGGTTCCGGAAAGCGAGTATCAGGAGACGGTGAACAAAGCAAAGGCATTGCTGAAGGCAATCCGTACGGCAGAAGTGATGTTCCCGGCAACGACACAGCCCTATAACAGCGTCATCAACCAGGATTATTTGTACACTCCGTAACACACAAAAATCTGATTTTGAGGAGGAGACGACAATGGAACGACATGACATGATGCAAGTGGGGTTAAGCCGGATCATTGAGGGACAGCACCTTTCGCGTACGGAGGCCCGTAGCGTAATGGAACAGATTATGAGTGGAAGTGCTACACAGGCGCAAATTGGCGGGCTGCTGACGGCTCTTCGCCTCAAAGGGGAAACGGTAGATGAAATCACTGGTTTTGCCGAGGCTATGCGTAGCTACGCTAGTCCAGTGCAAGCTGAAGAAGGCAGTGGTCGTCTGCTGGACACATGTGGAACCGGAGGTTCAGGGATTCACAAGTTTAATATTTCCACGATATCCGCGATCATCGCAGCTTCGGTGTCTGTACGGGTAGCAAAGCATGGCAATCGTTCTGCAAGTGGCCGTGCCGGGAGCGCTGATGTCCTGGAGGCATTGGGAGTCAACATTCATTTGACGAGTGATCAGGCTAGGTCATGTCTGGACCGAATCGGCATCTGCTTTTTATTCGCACAGCTGTATCATCCGTCTATGAAGCATGCCGCCGCGCCGCGCCGCGAGCTGGGTGTGCGGACGGTATTCAATATGCTAGGTCCTTTGACGAATCCGGCTGGTGCGGATCGGCAGCTGTTGGGCATTTATGACGCCAACAAAACGGAAGTCATTGCCGAGGTATTGAACCAGCTCGGCTCCAAACGGGCCATGGTTGTCAGTAGTCTGGATGGGCTAGATGAAATTAGTATTTCAGCTCCGACACGTGTATCCGAACTGAAGGACGGCAAGGTTCACACGTTCGAGCTTCATCCGTCGGATCTGGGCTTGCAGACGCATTCTCTTGATCAGGTGCTGGGCGGCGACGCACAGGTTAACGCAGATATCATACGACGAATTTTAAACGGAGAGCATGGAGCTTATCGGGATGTTGTGTTAGCGAATGCAGGAGCGTGCATTTATGTATCAGGTGCAGCGGCTACCTTGACGGACGGAGTAGCACGAGCGGCAGAAGCCATTGACTCGGGACTGGCAATTTCCAAGCTGGATCAATTAATACAGGCAACGGGGGAATATCAATATGTATCTTGACAAAATTGTGGTGACGAAGCGACAAGAAGTGGAGCAGCTTAAGGAGGGTTTTCAAATAAGTAAAGCTGAACGATTAATTGCTGATTTACCTGCGACGAGAGGATTCGAAAATGCGATCGCGAGCAAACGCAATCGTCCGCTCGGACTGATTGCTGAGGTGAAGAAGGCTTCCCCATCCAAAGGGCTGATTCGACCGGATTTCCATCCGGTGGACATTGCACGTGCATATGAGGGAGCAGGAGCGGATTGCATTTCTGTACTGACAGATGTGACATATTTTCAGGGGAGCCCTGAATATTTACAGCAAATTCGCGATCAGGTGAAGATTCCGCTGCTGCGAAAGGATTTTATCATTGATGAACGGCAAATATATGAAGCTCGTCTGCTGGGAGCGGATGCGGTGCTATTGATTGCCGCTATCCTGGAACCCCGTGTATTAGGGTCTTTTTTACAGATTGCCAAGGACCTCGGGCTGGACACGTTGGTAGAGGTGCATGACAGTGAGGAGCTTAAAGCGGTGCTGGAGCTGGGGACAGCAACCTTAATTGGCGTAAATAACCGAAATCTGCGGACATTCGAGACTCGTCTCCAGACGACAGAGGAGCTGATCTCACTAATTCCTAAAGGGGTTACGTTCATCAGTGAGAGCGGAATTGCGGGACCGGAAGATGTTAATTATCTGCATTCGGTAGGTGCACACGGTATCTTGGTGGGGGAGCATCTTATGCGCAAGGAAGATGTAGGACAGGCTGTAGCCGAATTGATGGACGGGGTTAAAGCATGAACAAAACGGGCGTAAAAATTTGTGGACTTCAAAGCGTTGAAGTGCTAAAATCTATGGTAAACTTACCGGTCGATTATATAGGTTTTGTGTTTGCTGACAGCAAGCGCCGGATTGACGGCGTACAGGCTGGAAAGCTGCTTCGCGTAATAGATGAATGGACCTCAGGCAGCAGACCGCGTAGCGTGGGTGTATTTGTGAACCCTGGTGATGCACTGTTAAATGATGTGATGGAGAAAGCACCCTTGGATGTCATACAGCTGCATGGACAGGAGAGTCCGCAGCGCTGTCGGGAGATTAGGGAGCATTTTGGTATACAGGTATTCAAGGCATGGTCTGTGGACAGTCAAGGACAAACAGAACGCTCGGCGGACGAATTGGATGCCTATGTCGGGACAATTGACGCTTTATTGCTGGATACATACGATCCCCTGTATGGCGGCGGCTCCGGAAAAACGTTTGCGTGGGATCGAATTCCTGCCTATCAGGCTTGGACCCATCAACATGGAATTCCTTTGTTTGTAGCCGGCGGGTTGACTGCCGATAATGCGGAAAAGCTGGTTCATGAGTATCATCCCCATGGGCTGGATGTATCCAGCGGTGTAGAGACGAACGGAGTCAAGGACATTGCAAAAATCACAGCATTCGTAGAAAGGGTGAAGCAGGCATGACACAATTACCTGATAACAACGGACGTTTTGGAACATTTGGAGGACGTTTTGTACCGGAAACGTTGATGAACGCACTGATTGAATTGGAGGAATCCTACCGTAAGTACGCGGATGATCCCGAGTTTAAAGCAGAGTTGAACGGGCTCCTTAAGGACTATTCTGGTCGGGAAACGCCGCTTTATTATGCGGAGCGTCTGAGTCAGCATTTGGGCGGAGCTAAAATTTACTTGAAGCGCGAAGATTTAAATCATACCGGTGCCCACAAAATCAATAATGCATTAGCTCAGGGATTGCTGGCGAAGCGTATGGGGAAACAGAAGGTCATTGCTGAAACAGGCGCAGGACAGCATGGTGTCGCGACAGCGACTGTGGCTGCGTTGCTCGGATTGGAATGCAAGGTGTTTATGGGCGAAGAGGATACTGTGCGCCAGCAGCTGAACGTCTTTCGGATGCAGCTTTTGGGTGCAGAGGTCATTCCGGTGACATCAGGTACACGTACACTTAAGGATGCCGGGAATGAAGCTTTGCGTTACTGGGTCAGCCATGTCCATGATACGTTCTATATTTTGGGTTCAGCTGTCGGCCCGCACCCGTATCCGATGATGGTGCGGGACTTCCAACGTGTGATTGGTGATGAAACACGTCGCCAGATCCTAGAGAAGGAAGGCAGACTTCCGGATGTCATCGTGGCAGCGATCGGTGGCGGAAGCAATGCCATCGGCATGTTTTATCCTTTTATTGAGGATCAGGGTGTCGCATTGATTGGCGTGGAGGCCGCTGGAAAAGGTGTCGAAACGGAATTCCATGCAGCTACGATGACCAAGGGAACACAAGGGGTCTTCCAAGGCTCTATGAGTTATCTGCTTCAGGATGAGTATGGACAAGTGCAACCTGCGCATTCCATCTCGGCTGGATTAGATTATCCAGGTGTTGGACCGGAGCATTCATACCTGAAAGATATTGAGCGGGCCAAATATGTTCCGATCACGGATCAGGAAGCGCTGGATGCACTTCAGCTCCTCTGCCGTACCGAAGGAATACTTCCTGCATTAGAGTCGGCACATGCAGTTGCGCAGGTCGTCAAGCTGGCACCTACGTTGACGGCAGATGATATTATCGTTATTTGTTTGTCTGGACGCGGGGATAAAGATGTGGACTCCATTATCAAGTATTTGGGAGGAAATCCGTCATGAATTTAATTGATCAGGCGTTTGGTCGCCTTAAAAATGAAGGCAAAACGGCATTAATTCCTTTTCTGACGGTAGGCGACCCGGATGTGGATACTACAATAGAGATCATTCGGCTGTTAGAGTCGGCCGGAGCTGACATATTGGAACTGGGTGTACCCTATTCCGACCCGCTGGCTGACGGTCCTGTAATTCAGCGCGCGTCTGAGCGTGCACTGAAACGGCAAATTTCCATTCGCACGTGCATGGAGACAGCTTCTCTGGCCAGAGCGGCAGGTTCAAGTCTGCCTTTTATTCTGTTCACGTATTATAACCCTGTATTACAGATGGGTATGGATGCTTTCTTTGCAGGCTTGCAGGAGCACGGTATCAGCGGTCTGATTATTCCGGACCTTCCGCTTGAGGAAGCGGAGGAGCTGGGAGGACGGGCCGCAGAGGTGGGTGTGCATCTGATTCCTCTGGTGGCTCCAACTTCTGAACAGCGGATCGAACGAATTGTCCGTCAGGCCCGAGGATTTGTATACTGTGTATCCTCGCTGGGTGTAACTGGGGAAAGAGCCTCCTTTTTTGAAGGTATAGAGGACTTTATCGCGCAGGTCAAACGGCATACAGATATTCCGGTAGCGGTTGGCTTCGGGATCTCTACTCAAGAGCAGGTAGCCCGGTTTTCAAACATTTGCGATGGAGTTGTGGTCGGCAGTGCAATTGTACGTCAGGTGGAGGAGGCCATTCCATTGCTGAATGATTCTGCGCGCAGGCAAGAAGGTCTTTTGCAAATTCATAATTTTGTGGCACAATTAAAGCAGTAACTGTCAAAATAGAAAGTAATAAATATGTTCTGATTGGATAGAGGAGGTAGGGGCATGCAACCTAAACCGCATATTGTACATTTGCCAGTATATCAGCCCGGTAAACCGATTGAAGACGTAAAACGTGAGCTGGGACTCGATGAAGTCATCAAGCTCGCTTCGAATGAGAATCCGTATGGTAGCTCTCCCAAAGTGTTGCAGGCCATTCAGCAGGAGTTTGCCAACATTAGTGTATATCCTGACGGAAGTGCCGTAGCTTTGACACAGGCACTAGCTAAACGGACGGGTTTAAAAGAGGAACAGTTTATCTATGGCTGCGGATCTGACGAAATTATTGCGTTGATTACGCGTGCTTTCCTCCTTCCCGGGGAAGAAAGCATTATGGCCGATCAGACATTTTCCGTATACAAAAGTAATGTGGAAATTGAGGGAGCGGTTGCAGTTGAGGTACCTTTGCGTGACGGTGTACATGATTTGGATGCTATGCTGTCTCACATCAATGACCGTACAAAAATTATTTGGATCTGTAATCCAAATAACCCGACGGGCACGATTGTACCCGAAGCAGAGCTGATTGCGTTTTTGGACCAAGTACCAAAGCACATCATGGTTGTTCTGGATGAAGCCTACGCCGAGTTTGTGACGGATCGCTCGTATCCCGACGGCATTCGTTTGTTGCCAGCGTATGAAAACCTGGTTGTACTACGCACCTTCTCCAAAATCTATGGGCTTGCTTCGCTGCGCATTGGTTATGGTATGGGAGCCGAGTCAATCATTCGCTTGATAAATCAGGTTCGTGAGCCGTTTAATACATCACGGGTAGCGCAGGCTGCGGCCATTGCTGCCTTGGAAGATCAGGAATTTGTTCAAGAATGCCGTGATCGTAATGCAGAGGGCAGAGCTTATTTGCAAAATGAGCTCAAGCGTCTGGGGCTGGAGTCTTTCCCAGCACATGGTAATTTTATTATGCTGGATGTACGTCGTCCATCCGGTGAGATATTCCAGGAGTTGCTTCGTAAAGGTGTGATTATTCGCGCAGGTCATCATAAATATCCGACATATATTAGGGTGTCGGTTGGATCACAGCCGCAAAATGAGTTGTTTATTCGTGTGCTGGAACAGGTCCTGGGGGCGGAAGCGGCGAAAGTACGCCTATAATTTCCGCAGATGGGATTTGATAATTGATGAAGATTGCCATTTTCGGCGTGGGACTGATTGGTGGGTCCCTCGCACTTTGTTTTAAAGGGAAGCCGGATATTACTGTTGTCGGCCATGCCCATCTCCCTGAATTGATGGAACCGATGTTAAGCCGTGGTGTCGTGGACACCGCGACTCTTTCGGTTGAAGAAGCGGCAGCGGATGCCGATTTTATTTTTTTATGCGTACCTGTGGGCTTATTGGAGCATTATCTCGAACTGTTAAGCAAGCTACCGCTTAAAACGGGTTGTATTATTACTGATGTAGGCAGCACGAAATCGGCAATTGCCAAAAAAGCATCAGAAATTTCTTTGCGCAACGCTTACTTTATCGGTGGTCATCCGATGGCTGGTTCGGAGCGTTCCGGTGTAAAGGCTGCTTCCGCATTGTTATTTGAAAACGCATATTATGTGCTTTCCCCGGCAGAGGGTGTGCCTGAGGAAGCATACAGTTCACTGGAACGTTTATTAAAATATACTAGTGCTCATGTTGTGCGTGTCCAACCTGATATGCATGATGATATTGTCGGTGCGATTAGCCATCTTCCGCACATTATTGCAGCGGCGCTGGTGAATCAGGTGCGAAAGCACAATGATGAAAATCCGTTGTACCGTACATTGGCTGCGGGCGGGTTCCGTGATATTACACGGATAGCCTCTAGTGATCCGGTTGTGTGGCGGGACATCTTACTGAGCAATCGTGAAGTTTTACTAGGCCTGTTGGAAGAATGGAACGGACAGATTGAGCGTTTTACCCATTTACTGAGAATACAAGACGGTGAGGGAATCGCTGACGAGTTTTTGACAGCTGGGCACTTCCGCAGTGAACTGCCAGAGCGTCGCAAAGGAGTCATCGTCTCCACGTTTGATCTGTATATTGATGTACCGGATACCCCAGGGATTATCGGGCGAATTGCTATGGAACTGGGGAATCACAGCATTAATCTGAGCAATATGCAAATCATTGAAAGCCGGGAGGATGTCCCAGGCATCATGCGGCTTTCCTTCCGTCAAGAGCAGGATTGGGAGCGTGCCAAGACTCTGCTGGATTCGATGGGGTATAAAGTGGTGGTGTGAAGGGTGGAGAAAGTATGAGTGTTCGTTAAGGAGGTACACCGCTCCGCGATCCATTTGATCTTACGATCGCTGTTGCAGGGGGATTCTCTGGACTTTTTAAATTATCTAAAGGTAAGAATCCCCCTGCAAAGGCGAACGCTACGCTTCTCTAGATTCAAATGGATCGCTGCGCTACGGATCGCCTTAAAAGTACTATGCTTTCTGGGAGTGAAATAATAGGAAAAGTTTTAAAGCGGGTGAAGAAACTTTCGCCCGCTTTTTTGTTATTTGAAGAACAAATGAGACAATCCTTCTCACTAATTATTATTAAAGAAAACAAAAAAAGACCACCCGGGTAAAGCCCCGGGTGGTAGCTACTTTTAGTGAAGTAGCTGAGTAGGATAGGAGTGGAGAGAAACCATACTGTACTTTTATTATATGTATACGTTTTCATTTTGTCAATAATTTTTTTGAAGCGTTTTCTTTTTGTGTTTTTTTCCTTATTGATGTATTTGAATAGAACATTTTCAATGGGGTTGTCATTTAATCTTGAAAAAATTTAAAATCCCCTGAAAAGCTGTATAAATGAATCAGGTACCAGCGTTAGGGAGGCATTGATAGAAATCGTGGGGATTTTGGACTTTTTTACTGACGGACATTTTGTGGTACAATGGGTAAGTCCATTTTGGATGTTGAATATTGTTGGGGATAGCACCGTTAATGTTGGCACTACATAGGGTAAGAAAATAACAAATGTTCCATGATGCTGTTTCATCCATTTGCGCAGAGGGCGCAACTTTTTTTGACCTGTTCGGTATATATAGACAGAATCGAACGGGAAAACAGCACATGTATGGGCGAGGAGGGTCTCACTCGGATGATGACAGATTCCCAGATGATTCAGGAAATCAAACAAGGTAATGTTGAGGTTTATTCAGAATTAATGAGGCGGCACCAACGTAAAATTTTAGCTTTTGTTTATCATATGCTGAAAAGTTCGAACCTGGAAATGATTGCTGAGGACTTGTGCTCAGAAACGTTTTATAAAGCGTATCGGAGCCTGCACTCTTTTCGCGAGGTAGACGCATCGTTTTCCACTTGGTTATATACGATTGCACGCAATACGGTGCTAAGTGAGCTTCGCAAGCACCGTAGCGGTCAGGTTCCATTGGAGGAGAGCGGTTATGTACCGGTAGCTCCATCGGATGTCATTCCGGAGCAGGCCGTCCTTCGCGGTGAGAAGGTAGAGATGGTGCGTGAAGCGATCAATAGATTGCCTGAGAAGCAGCGATCTGCGCTGATTTTGCGTGAATATGAGCAATTGGATTATCAGGAGATTGCGACTATTTTAGGACAGACGGTCAGTGCGGTGAAGTCATTGCTTTTCCGGGCAAGATCCAGTGTGAAGACGCAGTTGGAGCCTTATTTTTTTGAGCCTCTCTATGAGGAAAACGAAGGGATGAGCAGCCAATGAAATCCAGGGACACTGAGGATTTGTTCGCTACAGGCAAAAATGTATCGAAACAAGACTCGGAGCGCAGACGGGCCAAAAGCTCGTCTGCTGGGTGGGAGCATGGTTCGGAAGAAAAAGAGTGGAATTTGTCAAAAGAAAATCGGTCCGATATTCGTGATATTTCCTTTGAAATAACAGATGAAAAGCTAGAGGCAATGAATCGCAGAGTCATGGATCGAATTTATGAAGAATCACCGTGGCTTGTTCCGGGCGAGCATCGACGTGCGCGTGTGAACCCAGCAGCCCGTAAGTATATGTCTGTATGGATCGCCGGCTTCTTGGCCGTATTTTTATGTAGCTTCTTGTTTTTGAACTGGAACGGAAGCTCCTCTCAGGAAAATCCCCCTCAAGCAGCTCCTGTCATGGACACAGGTATTTTACCGACAGGCCTGTTGAAAACTACAAGTACATCTCCACAATATCAATACCACATTAAAGATGTGAATAGTGGCATTATGGACCCGCTGGTTGCTAGCATTGTTCCTACTTATCCGCAATACTGGATGTTGTTGTCTGTATTGGCACTTGCGCTTGCTTTATTTTCTCTGGGCTGGATCCATCGGGCGAGAAGGGTCAGAAATTAGCAGGACAGCTGGGCTCCAATATGAATTCATAACAATGCCTGAATAACAAAACAGCGGAGGAAACGACACGATGCTTATTGGCTTGATCAGACATGGATTGACGGATTGGAATGCGGTAGGGAAAATCCAGGGTCACAGTGATATTCCCTTGAATGAGGAAGGGCGTCGGCAGGCACGCTTGCTGGCAGAACGATTAAAGGAAGAACCTTATCATTGGGACGGGCTTATTACAAGTAGTCTCTCCAGAGCGAAAGAGACTGGGGAGATTATTGCTTCTGCTCTGCATCTCCCGTTGTTAGAGCCTGATGATCGGCTAAGAGAACGTGCTTATGGTCAGGTCGAGGGCATGACCCAGGCCGAGCGTGAAGAGAAGTGGGGAGTCGACTGGCATCTGCTGGATCTAGGGCAGGAAAGCGATGCGGATCTTCAGCTTCGCGGGCTAGCTTTTATGGAAGCCATTTGGACGGAAAATCGGGACAAGAATCTGCTGGTCGTTTCCCACGGCGGTTTTTTGGCTAATTTGTATAAGGCTCTGTATCAGGAAAAATTCACGGAACGAATCGGCAATTTGTCACTTAGTGTACTCCAGCGTGAGGATATGGATTGGGCACCACTTTTGTATAATTGCACGAAGCATTTGCAAGAGAAAAGTGACTGTAACTCAAAAAGTTAGTAAAAGACCAAGGCTTCTACTTATCGTAGGAGTCGTGGTCTTTTTTGTTTTTTAATTATACCTTTGCAAAAAAAGAGGTTTAGAGTCTGAACAATCCGTCAAAGCTGTGGGTACAACAGGTAAGAATCAATTCCGGATGACAGTCCAGTGACGAGGCGATGGAACAATGAATCTGGCGGATATGCTGACATTTGCGGATATTGTGCATTTGAACAGAATCGCGGTGTATTACGATTGTGACTGTAAACCTAATTCCAAACATGAGTTGATCCAGGGGATTTTGACGAAGCTCGGCAGCAGTAGTTTTTTTGAGACGCAGGTCAAGGAGCTTAGGTTGTCAGAGGTAAGGTTTTTGAACGCGTTGCTGTTCGATGACCGACCGTATTTCAGCATGGAGGAATTGATTGCAATAGCCAAACAGTCTGTTGAGGAGGACGAGAATCCTGGTGAGCGGCCAAGGGATATTGTGACCCGTCTGCGTTCTAGTGGCTGGTTGTTCAACGGTTCGACGCACAATACCAGGTATTTGTTCCAAATTCCGTTGGATATGAAGGAGCGCTTTCGACGTGTTATGGTACATGACTTCCAAAACGGAATGACCCGGGTAAGCGAACCGTCGTCGTACCGGGATGAAGGGCATCTGCTGGCAGAGGATTTACGGCTTTTCCTTCAATACATGGGGCAGCATGAGGTTCCGCTAAATCCCGAGGGAGCTTGGTATCGTCGCAATCAGCAGCAGCTGATGGAACATTTGCACATTGCGGAGCCGCTTTTGGGTAAGGGAGGATGGCGTTTCGGGTATGGCTCCTCTTTTAAGTTTTATCCAGACCGAATGGCACTACTATATGATTATGCCCGTCACTCCAAGTACATTGAGGAGAAAGGGGACCAAGTTGTGCTGACGGCAAAGGGAGAAGCGCATCAGGAGCATACAATTGAGGAAGAAATGATACAGCTATTCAGGTTTTGGTTAAGATTGTATAAAGGAGCCGTTCCTAATTTGCTGTCTCTAGTCTACTGGATTGGAGAATGTGCCAGGCCCTGGACGTCCTCAGAGTCGCTTTTTGTACATATTGGCCCACTGATTCGACCGTTTTACTATGATACGCCCCGTTCGGTCTTTGATCAGAGGATTATACGAATGATGCTTCACTTGGGTATGCTTCGTCAGGGTGAACATTCGACGGGACCATCTGTACAGATGACGGCCTGGGGGCTGAAGTTGGCGGGAGAGTGCCGCATTGGTCGGAACGACTCGGGTATACGGCTCCATTGACAAGCAGCACACATGTTGATAGAATTTCACCCAAAATGAGAGGGTGAAGTTGTTGCTGATTCACTATAACGGAAACATGCCACAGCTCCATTCATCTGTCTATATGGCAGAAGGAGCAAAAATTGTCGGAAAAGTAACGATCGGTCAAGATTCCTCTGTATGGTTTAATGCCGTACTGCGCGGAGATATGGCGCCTATCATCATCGGTGAACGCTGCAATATTCAGGACGGTGTCGTGGGACATGTGAACACGGATCAGCCCCTGTTGCTGGCGGATGATATTTCGGTAGGTCATGCTGCAATAATCCACGGTTGTACGGTAGGCAAAGGCACTTTAATCGGTATGGGGGCCATTGTACTCAACGGAGCGGAGCTTGGTGAATATGCTTTAATAGGAGCAGGGTCGGTCGTTACGGAAAATACCAAAATACCACCCTATACTCTTTCTCTCGGTACACCTGCCAAAGTGGTGCGCGAATTGACAGATGCAGATTTGCAGCGGATGTCACGAACGGCACTCAGCTATGTGGCGAAAGGAAAAGAATATAGGATCTCTTAAACTCATGTTGGAGGTGCATCCTATGGATAAAATGAAGGTTACTTATGAAGTAATGTTGGGCCTGTCTGCTGAAATGGTTTTGGACGAGGCATTACGTAAACACCGGAGTGAAAAACTCTACAAGGATATTGATGAGGCGCTAGCCTCCGGAGATGAAGTAGCTTTTCGTCATCTTACGGATGAGCTGAAAGCAATGAGTTAGAACAATCTTAGGAATCCTGAGTTGGATTTCAGACGAATCTTTAGTTCAAGATTATAATCATCAAACCTGACTGTAGCGGCGGTCAGGTTTTTTTGATACGCTTGGATATGATATAGTCTTTGTAGGATGGGACCTGTACAAGGCAACTGTCGTATGAACGGAGGATGAAGGACGTGTCGTTATCTTATTTGTGGAGCCGGTCGTTCTTGACGAGCCGGCCTTTTTTGTGGCTGCTGTTCTGGTGTAATCTGGTTGGAACGGTGTATGGGTACATATGGTATGGGGGGCAGTTGGAATATACACTAAATTATCACCCAATGTGGCAGATTGTATTTGTGCCTGATAGTCCGACGGCGAGTCTGTTTTTTACGATCTCTATAGCATTTTTGCTCTATTCTCCGCGTCTCAAGAGCTTGAAGGTCATTCGCCAGATCATCGAGGCATTGGCTGTTGTCACGAGTGTAAAATATGGCATCTGGGCTTCAGCTATTATTTTTTGGGGAGTTGCGCAGGGGGGACATATGATATGGCAGGATTGGATGCTGGTGGCATCTCACACGGCAATGGCGGTCGAAGCACTGCTGTTCGTGCGTTTTTTCACCTGCAAATGGACTGCTTTATGCCTAGCCGCACTCTGGACATTGTTAAATGATACGATGGATTATACATTTGGTATATATCCGTATCTTCCAAAGACGCTAACGGATGATGTACCACAAGTGCGTGCTTTTACCTATATGCTGACCCTTGTCAGTATTATAGCGGCATGGCTTGCCATGTTTGCGCGCAATCGAGTGGGAGTGGAAGTGGAGAAATAGAGATGAACATTGTTATAAACCAAAAAGAATATATATTTAAAAAAGGAACCGTGATGATCATAAAATAAGAAAGAGCTTTAATCATTTAGCTAAACAAAGTTTTGGTTTTGATTTTGAAGCTTGGTATCAATTGGGCTTTTGGAATGATAAATATATCCCTTACGTACGACAGGGCAACTGTGATGCTATGTATTTGTTCGCAATGATAGTGTGAAGAATTTTTACCCTAAATTCGGGTTTGTTTCAGCACAATAATATCAATTGAACCGGAAAGTAATCATAAACAAGTTGGACATTAAAGTTGAGAAATTGAACCTGAAGAGCAGTCGGATTTAAAGTTACTGAAAAATAAAAGTGCTAGATTAAATCCGTATTCACTTTTTGCTGCGGAAAATAGTGAATGTCTGGTCTTATTCTATGCATCTCTTTTTTTAAAGATAATTTTATGTATATACCTCAATATGACACGATTGTGGTTGCAGATTTTGAGGGGGATACCATTTGTCTTAAAGCAAGTTCTAGTCTCGGTAACCTTGCCATACAGTAAGGTGAGGAGGGATGTCCCATGATTAGGGGTCAGGCGTTGCAAATTATGATACGTATTGTTTCGAGTGTTGTTTTATCTATGGTCCTGCTGCTGTCCGTCTGCGTCCCTCCAGGTGTGGCAGAAGCGCGTGATCAGTCAAAACCCGTAGGAAATACAAAAGAGATTGAGGAACTGGATCATGCAGCTGCGATACTGTACCGAGATGTGATGGACGGGAACATTGAAAAAGCGCGCGCGGATGTAGCCGAAGTGAGTCGATGGTTTGGCACTGGACAGGTGCAGGCAGCGTTATCTGTAGAGGCCATTCATGCTTTGTCCGGCAGCATCCTTGAGGTGCAGCAAGCTACACAGTCCGTCCAAGCATCACCGGATGAATGGGTGAAGGCTGCGGCCAATTTACGACTTGCGACAGATGCGCTTGCACATCCGCGTCAGCCCTTATGGCAGCAGTATTATAAGATTTTAAAAGAAGATGTTAGTGGCTTGAACAGCCAGTTTGCTAAAGGCAACATGAAGGGTTTCAAAGCTGGAGCCGCAGTGCTGGAGGACCACTATGAGACGATCCGTACAGCAGCATTGATTCATGGCAGAACAAGTGAAGTTGTCCGGGCTGATTCATGGATTTCCTACGTCAAAGGATTGGGAGATCAGCAAAATGCAGATGCCTCAGCGATTAGAGGGGCGTTGGATCAGGGAAATCCGACGTTTAATGCCCTGTTTGGACGTGAAAAAGACGCCACTGCCCTGGCGCCATTTATCCCGCGTGAAAGTGAGCGCCGGGCAGAATTGGCAATCGGCATGATTGTCCTGCTGGCGTTGGTCTATGCAGGTTATCGTAAATATCGAGCTGGTTTCTCTGGATAACGATGCAAAATTCGAATATTCGCGTCGTTGGCTCCTGAGCCATCCATATAGGTTAGCCCATCGCCCGGATTTCCGGGCTATTCCTCTTTGAACCCCTCTCCATGTACATCATGCACATCCTGTATGATAATAAACGCCCGTGGATCAACCGATTTAACAATTTGGTGCAAACGTCGTATTTCCTGACGAGGCACGACACAATAGGCAACATGCTTGGCCTGCTTGGAAAATGCACCTACAGCCGGAATAATAGTAACTCCACGATCCATGTCCCTAATAATAATATCCGCAATGTCCATCGTCTGGTCGCTGATAATCATAAAGGCTCTGGCAGAATAGGCCCCTTCTTGTATAAAATCAATAATTTTGGACGCGATGAACACGGCGACTAATGTATATAGAATTTTTTCTTTTGGTATGTAAAGTAGTGAAGCACCGATAATGACGATATCAATGACCAGCAGAATCCTTCCCATACTCCAGCCAAACTTCCTGTTTAGAATACGAGCGATTATATCCGAGCCGCCCGTGGTGCCGCCAAAGCGGAACACAATACCTAATCCGGCCCCAAGCGTAACCCCCGCATATAATGAAGAAAGTATAAAATCGTGTTCAGTTTGAAATGTTCCCATCCATCCGAAATGAATCATTTTTTCATACAACCACAGAAAAAAAGTGAGCGACCCGATACCCACCCCTGTATATAGAATTTGCTTGCCCCCAAGCATTTTCCACCCAATTAAAAATAAAGGAATGTTCAGCAACAATGTGGAGAGAGAGGGTGAAATCGAAAAAGCATAATTGAGCAGCAGGGTGATCCCTGTAATACCACCTTCCATCAGTTTACTGGGTATTATAAAATAAAGCAGACCGAATGCATAGATGGCGGTCCCGAGCACAATGGGTAAAATCAGTTTAAGCTGTTCCATGGACTTGGATATCTTCATATGATCCCTCGCAGTAGCAGTTTAAGGAAGAACGACTTCATGCTGATTTTGCTAAATCGCAGTTCCTTATATGTAGTATACCTTTTTACGCTATCTTTAAAAGACTGATGACTGTAAGTTGGGATCATAAGTACACAATTAAAAAAAATTTGTTTTAAAATGTGCTTTACGATAACATATGAATAAACCTGCACATGGGGGGATTGCGTGTTTCATGGAAAAATCATTAGATGAAATTCAACGTGAGGTAGACCAGTATATATCTCAATTTAAGGAAGGGTATTTTAGCCCTTTGGCGATGTTGGCCCGGATGTCTGAGGAAGTCGGGGAACTGGCGAGGGAAGTCAATCACTCCTTTGGCGAGAAACCGAAAAAAACGGATGAGGCGGACAATTCGATTGAGCTGGAGCTGGGGGACATTTTGTTCATCACAGTTTGCTTTGCGAACTCGCTAGGTATAAATTTGACCGAGGCTCATGATAAGGTCATGCAAAAATTTAACACGCGTGACGCGAATCGCTGGACCAAAAAGGACACCGATTAGGCGTTTTGTACATATGCTGTACCAAACCGGTTACCCGGAGGTGCAGTGTCATGAAGGCGGAGGAATACGTTCAGAAAGCTTATCAGTGCATTTTGCAGAACGATTTTGAGCAGGCCGTGGAATGGTTTGAAAAAGCAATTTCAGCCCAGCCTGATCATGCGGAGCATTATTTCCGGTGCTCGGTTACCTATGCTCGTAGTGGTCGTTTGGAGCAGGCTCTCGCGTATGCAGAGCATGCGGTTCGTCTCGCTCCACAGCAGGATGAATATGTTCTCCATCTGCATGCGCAGGAAGCCAGGCAGCATACGGAGAAGGCCAGAAAAATGCTGGATGTCGACAGAGCTACGCCACAGGTGCGTCAGGATGCGATTTTGCTATTGGAACGAGCAATAGCCCTCGATCCGTTATGTGGGGATGCTTTTTTGCTGCTCGCATTGATTTATGATGAATTGAATGAGTATAAGCTAGCTGTGCAGGCTGCTCGCGAGGCGGCTGCACTGTTTCCTCACAATGTGCAGCTTGCCAACCTCATGAAGAAGTTATGCCAGCAGATGAATGAACAGATCTAACACAAATGGATGCATAAGGAGTTGTAGGGATATGTCAGAACCAATAAAAGTGGCTGTTGTAGGAGCAGCAGGGCGTATGGGCCGTGAAGTTGTCAAATTGGTTCTTCAGGATGAGGAACTACAGCTTGTGGCCGCAGTGAACAGAACACATGCCGGCAGTGATGCCGGCCTTCTCGTCGGATTACCGGAAGCGGGTATCGCTATTGTGGAGGACGTGGAGCAGGCTTTACTGGATAGTCGAGCGGATGTCATGGTCGATTTTACGGGGCCGCGTTTTGCGTACGCACATACAGCGATTGCTATCAAGTATGGAGTACGTCCGGTTATCGGAACGACAGGGTTTACCCCCGAACAGATTAATGAACTGGACAAGCAGTGTCGTGAGCAGCAAATTGGTGGTCTGATCGCGCCGAACTTTTCGATTGGAGTCATTTTGATGATGCGGTTTGCGGCTCAGGCAGCGAAATACTTCCCGCATCTGGAAATCATCGAATATCATGGTGACCAAAAATTGGACGCGCCATCGGGCACAGCCATTAAGACCGCAGAGCTGATCGCCGAACAGCGTGAAGAGCTACGACAGGGTAACCCGGAAGAGGAAGAAACGTTAGAAGGATCACGGGGGGGGTACTATCAAGGGTTCCGTGTTCACAGTGTCCGTCTTCCCGGTGTGTTCGCACAGCAAGAAGTAATCTTCGGAGGGTTTGGACAATCTCTGAAAATTCGTCAGGATTCTTATGAACGAGCGGGCTATATGCCGGGTGTTAAAATCGGTATTCAGAAGGTCATGGAGCAGCCAGGGCTTGTGTATGGATTTGAGCATTACATCGATTAAGAATACGCGAATGATTTGACGAACGAAATTATAGAATGAGGCAGGAGGAACTTTGAATGTTAAAGATTGCATTTATAGCGCATGACCGAAAAAAGGATGAAATGGTAAATTTCATAACGGCCTATGAGCATGTTTTTACAGATCACCAGTTATTTTCAACAGGTACAACAGGTCTGCGCATTATGGAGCAAACCAAGCTTCAAATTCACCGTTTCATGTCCGGTCCGCTTGGAGGAGATCAGCAAATCGGGGCTATGGTTGCACAAAATGACATGGACTTGATTATATTTTTGCGTGATCCGCTTATGGCCCAGCCGCATGAACCGGATATTAGCGCCCTGTTACGTCTGTGTGATGTACAAGGGATTCCTCTGGCAACCAACGTTGCAACTGCTGAAATACTGGTTAAGGCGCTAGACCGTGGCGATTTTGCTTGGCGTGAGCTGGTACATAAATATAAACCGGGGATTGACCAGCAAGGTGATATAAAATGACACTGGACATCTTAATCTTCGGAGCCCATGCCGACGATGCAGAAATAGGAATGGGAGGCACGATTGCCAAGCATACAGCCGCTGGTTTAAAGGTGGGCGTTTGCGATTTGACGTGGGCTGAAATGTCATCTAATGGTGATGTGGATACTCGTATGGCAGAGGCAGAACACGCTGCAAAAGTACTCGGACTTGCCGTGCGGACGAATCTAGGTCTGCCGGATCGTGGATTATATGTAACTCCAGAACATGTAGCTGCAGTTACAGCAGAAATACGGCGCCATGCACCGAAAGTCGTATTTGCTCCTTATTGGGAGGATCGGCATCCAGACCATGTCATGTGCAGTAAGTTAGTGGAGGAAGCGGTATTTAACGCCAAGTTGCGACGTTTTATGCCAGAAAATCCTGCGGTACAGGTAGAGCAATTATATTTTTATTTTATTAATGATATTGGCAGAACGGATTTGATTGTGGATATCACCGAGCATTATGAAGCCAAAGAACGGTCTTTGTTGAGTTATGCTTCGCAATTTCAGGCAGCACCTGGAAAGGATACAGTATCCACACCCTTAAATCAGGGATATGTGGAACGCGTAAAAGCTCGCGACTCGTTGTTGGGTCAACGCAAACTGATTTCGTATGCAGAAGGCTTTGCGTCCAAAACGCCATATCTGGTTAAGCTATTCACATAAGAATTCTATACTTGAGCATTTTGCAGAATGTTAAAATAAATCGGCAGGAAAGTTATCACTGATGAGCGGAAGGAGGCAGCTTAGCTTGAATGACAAATTGAAAATTGGAATTACCTGTTATCCGTCGTTGGGTGGCTCCGGCGTAGTGGCTACTGAGTTGGGTAAGTTGCTGGCAGAAAAAGGGCATGAGGTCCATTTCATTGCCAATAGCATTCCGTTCAGATTAGGCGGGGCGTTTCAGAAAAATATTTTTTATCATGAGGTTGAAGTTAACGATTATTACGTGTTTAGATATCCACCCTATGATTTGTCACTGGCGACCAAAATGGCCCAAGTCGCACAAATGAAGAATTTGGACGTACTCCATGTTCATTATGCGGTACCCCATGCAGTATGCGCTTACTTGGCGAAGGAAATGGTGGGTGATCATCTGAAGGTGGTAACCACCTTGCACGGTACGGACATTACAGTGTTGGCACAGGATGAGTCGTTGAAGGACCTGATTCGGCTGGCTATTAACAAAAGTGACGCTGTGACAGCGGTTTCCAAGGATTTGATTCGGGAGACGATAGATGCGTTGGAAATTACACGACCTATTGATTTAACCTACAATTTTGTAGATAAACGGGTATATTATCCACGAGATGCCGCGGCGCTTAGAAGAGATTTTGCCCAACCGCATGAAAAAATAATGATGCATATTTCCAATTTCCGTCCTGTCAAAAGGGTGGGAGATGTGCTGGATATATTTGAAAAAGTGCAACGTAAAGTACCTGCGAAGCTGCTGTTGGTGGGAGAAGGACCGGATCTTCCAAAAATCCGTTGCAAAATCGAGAATTTAGGTCTGCAAGATAAGGTCTTCTTTTTAGGTAAGCAGGATCAGATCGCAGAAGTGATTTCTATGGCGGATGTGCTGCTGCTTCCCTCGGAAAAAGAAAGTTTTGGTCTGGTTGCACTGGAAGCAATGGCCTGTGGAGTGCCGACAATCGGTTCTCAGGCAGGGGGAGTACCTGAACTCGTTGTGCATGGAAGTACGGGGTATCTTGCTGAAATCGGTAATACTGAGGCAATGGCTGATTATGCAGTAGAGCTGTTGTCCGATGAAGCGATGGCGGAACGTTTCCGTGAAGCGTGTCTGACCCGCGCCCGTACCGTTTTTTGTGATGAGCTGATTACCCGTCAATATGAAGAGATATATTACCGTGTGTTGGGACGCGAGGTGCCGGATCTTAAACCGATCAGCGTTTAAGAGGGCGGACTCGCGTCCGTTTTTTATATTGAATACTTGCAAAGGGGGAAACCCTATGAATACAAATACTTGGCAATATGCTGACCAAGAGATGGCATTTCATGGCAGAGAGGTCATACATGCACTAACCGCAGCAGGCCACGAAGCCTACTGGGTCGGTGGCTGTGTGCGGGATGAGCTATTAGGAAGAGCCATTCATGATATGGATTTGACTACTTCGGCTGAGCCTGAACAGGTCATAGCGCTATTCCCTCACGTCATTCCGACAGGAATTCAGCATGGGACGGTTACGGTCATGCAGGGTGGCCATGCGTTCGAGGTAACCACTTTTCGTACGGAAAGTGGTTATGCCGATCACCGCCGTCCAACGGAAGTTGCCTTCGTAAAGGATATCCGTGAGGATCTGATGCGACGGGATTTTACTATGAATGCGATTGCGATGGCAGAACACGGAGAGCGGGTGGACCCATTTGGAGGAGAAGCCGATTTACGAGCCGCTCTCGTTCGTTGTGTAGGCCGAGCCGAGGAACGTTTTGAAGAGGACGGGTTACGAATGCTGCGATGCATCCGTTTTGCCTCTGTGTTTCGGTTCCGTGTTGCTTACAACACCTGGAAAGGCATGATTCGGCGCAAAGAGGGACTTCGTTACATAGCCATGGAACGTGTGCGGGTCGAGCTGGAAAAGATGCTAGCGGGCCCTGACCCTTTACGTGGGTTGGAGATGCTGAGCCGTAGCGGATTGCTCGGTTGTACGAAGGTTCCGGTTCCTTGGGAACAATGTGAAGCATGGGCGCTCAAGGGGATCGTTCAACTGCAAGAAGAACTGCGGTGGGGCCTGCTCTTAATGTCTTGTAGACTTACCTCAGAGGCAGCGGACGAGCTACTAAGAGCTTGGACCTTTTCCAACGCGGTACGACTTCGGCTGGTTCATCTGCTGGAATGGGAGACCGAATTAATCTACAGTGCTGGTGCCATAGCTGGCGATTCCGATCCGGGGGAGTCTGGCATTGTCAACGATGAGGCGCTGCGTCGTAGCTGGATTCGTCTGCTAATTAGACTGGGAAAAGATACAGCTTCAGACTGGCTTGATCTTTACAAGACACTGCCTGCTTCATTCCGCGGATTACCGCCGTGGGTAGAAAAGCATGTGGCGAAAACAGCCGAACTGGCAAGCTCGTGGACAAAGCAGGCTGTAGTCGTTCGTATCAAAGATTTAAATATTACAGGAAATGAACTGGTTCAGGCGATGAATCGACCAGGCGGCCCTTGGCTGGGTCAGATGATGGAACAGCTTTTACAAGCTGTTGCCTGCGGAGATATTCCGAATGAAACAGAAACATTGCTTCAGGAAGCGAAACGGGTGATGAGTAGTGAATAATCATGAAAGATTGTTAGGCATACTGGAGGAAGGTACATCCGATTACGTATCAGGGGAGGAAATCAGCCGACGCCTCTCGGTTAGCCGAACAGCAGTATGGAAGCAGATCAACAAACTGCGTGAGTTGGGCTACAACATTGATGCCTCCTCGCGTCGGGGCTATCAATTGATATCCCGACCGGATCGGCTGCAAGTCTCCAAATTGGCCGATATGTTAAATACTCAATCGTTTGGCCAGCGTATTGTTGTACTGGATTCGACGGTTTCCACTCAGCAAGATGCCATGCGTTTGGCAGAAGAGGGCGCGCCAGAGGGGACAGTAGTGCTTGCGGAGGAACAAACGGCAGGTCGGGGGCGTTTGGGACGGAAGTGGTATTCCCCTCGTGGCAAAGGAGTCTGGATGAGCATTGTGTTGCGTCCTACCCAGCCCTTGGCTTTTACCCCCCAGCTAACACTACTTACAGGTGTAGCAGTGTGCAGGGCCATTCGTCGGCTGACAGGTGTGGAGGCTGGTATCAAATGGCCAAACGACGTGCTGATTCATGGTCGCAAAGTATCCGGTATTCTGCTGGAATCTGCAACAGAGGATCAACGGGTTCGATACTGTATTGCAGGGATTGGCATTGATGTGAATTTAAATAAAGAAGATTACCCGGAAGAGTTATCGCAGGTGGGAACGTCCTTGAAAATAGAAGCAGGGCGTGAAATTGACCGTACTGTGCTGATCGCCTCAGTGCTAGAAGAGATGGAACAGCTAAGCAAGTTGTATGCCGAGCAGGGGTTTCAGCCTATAGCCATGCTGTGGGAGGCTTTGTCCGTGACTATGAACCGTAGCATACGGGCACATACCGGGCAAGGGATAACTGTAGAAGGTACAGCTGTTGGCTTGGACCCTTCCGGGGCACTCGTAGTAGAAACGGATCAGGGAGAGCGAATTCAGGTCATTTCAGGGGATATACAATTGTAGAAGCACCCTAGCTATGAAAACGACCAAAATCGTTCTATTCCCTGTGCAAAACTTCACGTGAAAAAACTGATGTTTTTTGTTATACTGTGCAGGAGGCGGCATCGGACGGTCCGAGCTGCACTCCAGGGGCACATGCTCTACTTTAGCAAGTTTGTAAGACCATCATAACTTCATTTGAAGGTTACGTTGGATTCTGCTCTGAGCCGAACAGGACCGAGACAGAAGGGACGATCTCAAAATGAGTGTCTTTTTTGGCTGTTCGGACCTTTTGATGACGCAGATGTACAGGCGTTCATAAAAGGTTATTTTTTGTGCCAAAAAAAGATGGAAGGGAGCCATTTACAATGGCAGGAAAACAAGCACTGAATATTGTGAAAATGAAAAAAATGAAGCAAGAGGGCATTCCGCTTAGTATGCTGACCGCCTATGATTATCCATCGGCTAAAATAGCCGAGGAGGCGGGAATTGACATGATTCTCGTGGGTGACTCGCTGGGTAACGTAGTTCTTGGTTACGATTCAACCATCCCTGTAACCTTGGATGATATCGTGTACCATTCCCGGGCAGTCGCAAGAGGCGCGGAACATACATTTATCGTAGCGGACATGCCTTTTATGACATATCACAGCAGCGTATCAGAAAGTCTTCAGGGCATCCGCCGTCTGATGCAGGAAGGACATGTGCATGCTGTTAAATTGGAGGGCGGAGCTGAAATTGCTGATGTTGTAAAAGCAACTGTTCAGGCAGGTGTGCCTGTATTGGGACATATCGGGCTTACTCCGCAATCGGTTAATCAAATTGGCGGCTATCGCATTCAAGGCAAGGACGAAGCGGACGCACGCCGGTTAATGGCGGACGCCAAGGCGCTGGAGCAGGCGGGTGCTTTTGGCATTGTATTGGAACTGGTAACTGAGGAAGTGGCAACAGCGATTTCTAAAGAGCTTTCCATTCCAACCATTGGAATTGGTGCTGGACGTGGATGTGACGGTCAGGTACTCGTTTATCACGATCTGATTCAGTACGCATCGCCTTATTTCAGCAAACGCTTTGTTAAAACCTATGCCGATGTAGGCGGCTTGATTCGCAGCAGCATTGAGCAGTATGTGAGTGATGTGAAAGGGCGGGCATTTCCGGCCGCGGAGCATGTGTTCAGCACGGATGACCGCGTTGTGGAATCCCTGTATGGTAAGGCAAAAGGACAGACACAGGAACAAGCTAAGGAAAAGGTGGAATCACGATCATGATCATTGTAAGAGAAGTGGCTCAGCTGCGCAAGATTATTGCTGAACGTCGGCAGCTTGGGACAAGCGGGACAAAAAAGGTACACGGTTGTACCTCTTTACAGCAACATAAAGTCGGCTTTGTACCAACAATGGGATACCTGCATGAAGGGCATGCGAGCTTGATGCACAAGGCGCGTGAAATGGCGGATACGGTGGTGCTTAGCATTTTCGTAAATCCGATTCAATTTGGACCGAATGAAGATCTAGACAGCTATCCTCGCGATGAAGCTCGTGATTTGGAGGTAGCGCGGCGTGAAGGCGTGGATATTGTTTTTTTACCAACTGTAGCAGAAATGTATCCACAACCAACCCAAACCAAAATTCGTGTATCCGCTTTGACAGATCGTTTGTGCGGTGCTTCCCGTCCCGGCCATTTTGATGGTGTGACTACGGTGGTAGCCAAACTTTTTAACATGATAGGTCCTGATTTGGCTTTCTTTGGAATGAAGGATGCGCAGCAGGTTGCTGTGCTCCAGCAGATGGTGACTGATCTCAATATGAACGTGACTATCGTACCTTGTCCCATCGTCAGAGAGGCGGATGGTTTGGCCCTCAGCTCCCGTAATGTGTATTTAAGTGCAGAACAGCGCGAGCAGGCGTTGGTGCTGTCTCAGTCACTGCGTAAGGTGCAAGAAGTGAGCGAAGATATAGTAACAAACACAATTACGATTCGTGAGCTACATCAAATGGTGGAGTCCACCATTACTTCCTCTCCTTTAGCAGACATTGATTACATTGAAATATTAACTTTTCCCGGTCTGGAGCCCCTTCTTCCCGAGCAGCGGCTATGTGATGTTCAGGAAGACGTCATCGTAGCGCTGGCTGTGAAATTTGGCAATACCAGACTGATTGACAATATAAGAATACAGAAGGCGGAGGTGCTTTCCCATGTTTAGAACCATGATGAAATCCAAAATTCACCGCGCTACGGTTACGGAAGCTAACCTGAACTATGTGGGGAGTATCACTATAGATGAAGATCTCATGGAGACATCGGATTTGTTGGAGAATGAAAAGGTTCAAATTGTAAACAATAACAATGGAGCTCGACTGGAAACCTATGTTATCCCCGGACCGCGTGGGAGCGGCGTAATCTGTCTCAATGGTGCGGCAGCCCGTTTGGTGCAGCCTGGTGATACAGTCATTATTATTTCCTATGCTTCCATGTCGAATGAAGAGGCCAAAACATACAAACCAACAGTGGTATTTGTTGATGAACATAATAAACCAGCCCAAACGATGAACAAAGAAGTACACGCGACGATCATGTAATGAATGGGAGTGCGGATGAAACCCGTCTTTTAAGCGAAAAATGTGAGTGTATTAATCCATCTTTCATAAGGGCGGGATGCACATGTTCCAGCATGTATTCGCAGAAATGAACAGCATGTTAGATGATATCGTGAAGCATTACCCATCAGCCCAGGGCTCCCGCAGGCAGGAGCTGCTACAGCACTGGAGTCTGCTGCGGAGAATGAGTGACGGAATTATGGATGAGTGGCTGGCCTTTGAGGAAAAAATGGTTTGCCTGCGTGCGGCCGGGTTTTCCGCGGAGACCGATATGTCTGACACGGAGCTGCCTGAAAAAGAGCTGCCAGCTTTTAATCGGGGGCAAGGGTATTATCGATTACTCATGTACCCTGAGGCGATCCAACAATTTGAGCAGGTACTACAGCATTTTCCGAACAGCTGGCAGAGTCGCATGTATATGGGAATGGCCTATTTTCAACTAGATGATCCAGCAGAGGCTGTATGCCATTTTCAGAAGGTGCTGGACCTGACTGAGCAGGCAGGACTGAAGGCGGTCATCTATAATGCGCTAGGCTGTCTGTTGGCAAAGCAGGCTGACGTAGAGGAGGCGCAAAAATGTTTTGCTCTCGCACATCAGTTCGATCCTGCGTTACCCGAGCCGCTGCACAATATGGAAGCCTGTCTGTCCGGTACCGAAAAGCTTCGATACGACAGCTCCATGATGACCTGGATGTAGTTGTCAGACACCGAGCAAGACGATGCATGCCCACCTCTCAGGCGGCGTGTGCATCGTCTTTTTTGGCTGTCTTAATTTCCAAACAGGCGATCTTCTGCTATGCTAATATACAGAGTTATTATTTTTGTAAGTGTCATAAGAAAGGATTAGCCCGAATGAAATTTGCGGTATTGGATTTTGAAACGACAGGCACCCAGTCCGCGGATGACATCATTCAAGTCGGACTTGCAATTATAGATCATGATAACAGCATTTCCCGTGTTTACAGCTCTTATGTAAACCCTGGCAGATCTATTCCCCCTTTTATCACCGGGTTGACCGGAATTACAGACGATGACGTCAAGGATGCTCCTGCACTTGAAGAAATGATGATGGAGCTCGTGCCTATGCTGGACGATGTTGTACTGGTCGGTCATAATGTGGCGTTTGATTTTAATTTTTTGCAAAACGCTCTGGATCGGTGCGGATATTTGCCGTTTAGCGGAAGAATCTTGGATACAATGGATTTTCTGAAAATTATGTTTCCATCGCTATCTTCGTATCAGTTGGGTTTTGTGTCTTCTGAGTTTGGGCTGGCGCATGATCGCCCTCACCAAGCAGACAGCGACGCGTTGGCTACGGCTGAGGTGTTTTTAAAGTGTCTGGGTGAGCTTCAAGCATTACCTTTGATAACCATACAGCGGCTTAGCGATTTGTTTGCAGAGGAAGACAGTGACCTTGGATGGTTTCTTGATGGGGTGCGTGAAGAGAAAGAGCTTGATCCTATTCAGGATCTGGAGGGGCATCAGTTTTTTCGTCAGCTTGCGCTAAAAGTGGAAGATTGGACGGAGCTAGCTGCTCCGCGTAGAGAAGATGACCCGAATCCACTGTCAGGTGTTTCCTTTGAGGAGTACATGGATGATGTGCGGGACAATTTGCGTTCATCCTTGAGCCAATATGAGGAGCGCGAGGCGCAGATACAGATGATTGAGGGTGTAAATCAGGCACTGAGTGAAGACAAGCATCTGCTGATCGAAGCAGGTACAGGAACAGGGAAGTCCCTCGGCTATTTGCTCCCATCGCTGTATCACAGTGTGAAAAAAGGACAGCGAGTTATGGTAAGTACACATACGATCAACCTGCAGGAGCAATTACGCGAGCGTGACATTCCTATGCTGACCAAGGTGATTCCGTTTCCGTTCCGGGCTGCTATTTTCAAGGGTCGGGGACATTATTTGTGTCTGCGTAAGTTTGAACATAAAATAAACAGAAGAGACTTCGCGACACCGAAGGAAGATTTAATTACAGCTGCTCAGATGATCGTCTGGTTGACGCTAACAGAAACCGGTGATGATGAAGAACTGAATCTGAGCAACCGTGGTGGAGATTTCTGGGAAACGGTGGCGAGTGATTCAGAGTCCTGTCTTGGTCGTTCTTGCCCATGGTTCCGCAAATGCTATTATCATCGTGCACGCCATGAAGCAGGGATAGCGGATGTTGTTATTACGAATCACTCTAAGTTGTTTACAGACGTCAAAGCTAGTCACCAATTGTTGCCGAGCTATGAACATCTGGTGATTGATGAAGCCCATCACCTGGAGGAAGTAGCTGGTAAGCACCTAGGTATGCATATGAAATATTTCACACTCGTGCATACACTGACGCGACTGTTCAAAGACAGCAAGAATGGACAACTGCCTTCACTTCGTCAACAGTTGGCGAAATCGGGGCACGAGAAGTCGACGGATTGGGCCTCAACCATCGATCAGATGTATCCGCTCGTGTTAGAGGTTAAGGAAACTTGGGACCTGCTAAGCGACAAGCTGTTTGGCATGTTGCCAGAACGAAGCGATGCGACACCAGGTGAAACAGGACAGTTTTCTTCCCGTCTCAAACCTTCAGCCAAGCCTGCAAAGTGGGATCAGGCGGGGGCTTTGGAAAATCAGCTATATGTAACGATGAGTGAAATTTTGCGCAAGGGTGACAAGCTGATGCTGGACGTCAAGGAAGAACATGACGATTATGCGGCGGATAGCCTTATTACAGATATCACGGGTCTGCTCAAGGATCTGGCGGGGATTCGAGAAAATTTGCGCTTTTTTATGCGACTCGATGATGAAACAACCGTATACTGGCTCGAAGCGAGTGGGCAATTCCGCAGTAAATCATTACAATTTTATGCGGTGCCCGTCGATGTGAGCCGCCAGTTGAAAGAAATGTTTTTTGACAAAAAAAGAAGCATTATTCTGACGTCTGCTACCTTATCGGTAGATAAGTCGTTTCAGTACATGATCGATCAGCTCGGCTTGCAGGAAGCCGCAGATCAAGAGCGGCTGATGACTTCGCAGCTCCCGTCACCCTTTAATTACAGGGATCAGGTGCTGCTGGTCATTCCACGGGATTTCCCAAGCGTGAAGGGCAGTGTAGGAGATGCACACTTTGTAGATATGCTCGTTAGCTCTCTAGGAGCGACTGCTCAGGCGACGCGGGGGAGAATGCTCGTTCTGTTTACTTCCTATCGGATGCTCCGGCAAGTGTATGAGCCGCTCAAAGAGGCCTTAGCATCCAGCGAAATTACTGTGCTGGGACAAGGTGTGGACAGTGGGAGTCGCAGCAAGCTAACCCGCCGTTTTCAGGAAGCCAAAGCTTCTGTATTGCTGGGAACCAGCAGCTTCTGGGAAGGCGTCGATATTCCGGGGAAGGCTCTGACTTGTCTGGCCATTGTTCGCTTGCCATTTCAACCGCCGAATCACCCGTTGCTGGAGGCAAAAAGCGAGCTGCTCCAGCAGCAGAAGAAGAATCCATTTATGAAGCTGTCTGTACCACAAGCGGTCATTCGCTTCAAACAGGGATTTGGTCGGTTGGTTCGTACAGCGAGCGACCACGGGGTCGTTATCGTTTACGATACGCGTGTGATCGAATCCTATTACGGAAAGCACTTTTTGTACTCGTTACCGGGACCAAAAATGGAGCATATGCCATCGGAGCAAATGGTGCCCCGCATCGCCGAATGGCTCCAATCCGCCCCGGAGACCGAGGCATAACGGACGGACACTAAGTATGTTCGTTACAATTAGGGGGAGCAAGTATGAAATCAGATAAAATTTCAGAGGCTGTCGTACGGAGGTTACCCGTATATTTACGTTATCTGAATGCACTTCACAAACGGGAGGTGGCTACGGTCTCTTCTCAAGAGTTGGGACAGAGGCTAGATTTGAACCCGGCCCAAATCCGTAAAGATCTCGCCTATTTTGGAGATTTTGGTCGGAAGGGTATCGGTTATGATGTTTCTTATCTAATTGAGAAAATACGCCATATCCTGAAAATCGATCAGCAAATTAATGTAGTATTGGTCGGAGCGGGTAATCTGGGGCAAGCCCTTTCGAATTATAACGCTTATTTAAAAGACAATATGAAGATTGTAGCGGTATTTGATGCGTTTCCGGATAAGGTAGGGACCAAGATCAATACATTGGTCGTGCAACCGATGGATGAACTGGAAGCGACTGTGAGAGAAAAAAACATTCGAATCGGGATTATTACCGTACCTGATTTTGAAGCACAGCACGTGGCTGACAGGCTTATTGAGAGCGGAATTGGAGCGATCCTGAACTTTGCACCGACTACTCTCAAGGCACCGGCCAACATTCGGATTCATGCCACAGACTTTACAACTGATTTGCTTAGCCTCGCTTATTATTTGGAGGACGGAAAGGAAGAAACACAATATGACAGTGAATAAATGGATGATTAAAAACGGCTCTTTTGCCGTAAATGGACCAGAAGCTGGGGTAATCCATGGTTTTATGATTGTGGAAGATAGCCGCATTACTTACATTGGCGAGACTTTGCCTTCGGGTGAGGAAGAGACGGAAGCGATCGATGGTAAGGGGCTTTTGTTTTTACCTGGTCTGATTAATACTCATGGTCATGCGGCGATGTCTCTGCTGCGTGGGCATGGAGATGACTTGGCACTTCAAGTATGGCTTCAGGAAAAAATGTGGCCTATGGAAGCCAAGTTTACATCTACGGACGTGTACTGGGGTACGTCGTTGTCTGTGCTGGAAATGCTGAAAGGTGGAACAACGACCTTCCTGGACATGTACGATCATATGGATGAGGTGGCTCGTGTGGCTGAAGAGTCAGGTATTCGTGCAAGTCTGATGCGTGGAGCAATTGGACTATGTTCGGAGGAAGAACAGCGAATCAAGCTGGCTGAGGCCGTGACTTTTGCGCGTAACTGGCATGGTAAAGCAGACGGGCGTATTACAACGATGATGTCACCGCATGCGCCATACACCTGTCCACCTGCGTTTATTGAAAAATTCGTACAAGCTGCGCATGATCTGGATTTGCCGCTGCATACGCACATGTCTGAGACGATCGCCGAAGTGGAGCAAAACGTACGTGACTACGGTTTGCGTCCAGTTGCACACTTGGATAAGCTTGGCTTTTTCTCCCGTCCTTCGCTTGTTGCCCATGGCGTTCATTTGAATGACGAAGAAATAGCTTTACTGGCTGAACGTGGTGTAGCGGTTTCGCACAACCCAGGTAGCAACTTGAAGCTGGCAAGTGGTGTGGCAAGAGTGCCTGAATTGCTGCGTGCAGGGGTTACCGTTTCTCTCGGAACGGATGGTCCTGCCAGTAATAATAACCTGGATATGTTCGAGGAAATGCGTCTGGCAGCACTTATTCACAAGGGTGTATCTGGTGACCCTACGGCAGTTCCTGCGAGTGAAGCGCTGCGTCTGGCAACAGAATACGGTGCAAAGTCAATTGGTTTAAAAGAAGTAGGAGCGTTGGCAGCAGGCAACAAGGCTGACTTTATCGCGCTGGATCTGAATCAGGCACATTTCTTGCCACGTACAGATCTTATTTCCCATGCGGTATACTCAGCAAGCGCCAAAGACGTGGTTCACGTATGGGTAGACGGTCGTCAGGTTGTGAAAAACGGCGAATGCCTGACTATGGACGAGGAACGCATCAAACATGAGGCACAAGCCGCCTTTGAAGGGCTGCTGTCGCGCTAATTCAGGTGTCACATCCCCTTAGAGAGGAAGCACGGGTTTGAAAAATAAGAAAAAGTGGATAGCGGTCGCCATTTTGGCCGTAATACTGATCCTGGTCAGCATTTTCTGGTATTATTCCTATGTTACTCAAGACCAGGTGGCTGAGAAAAATGCCGCTATCATTAAGGCCAAGCAATCAGGTGGTCTGGTTAGCACGACTCAAACATGGAAGTCTGTGTGGGATCAGGTATATTGGGTGGTTCAAGGGAAAAATGCACAGAATGAAAATATAATGGTGTGGGTTCCTTTTCAAAAAGTGGAAGGACAACCTAACGTACCTGCCGCAGATAATAGCGGTGTTCACACCGAACTGCTGAAGAATGGAGTCGATGAGCAAAAAATGACGGCAATAATTCAGCAGCAGCTTCCAGGTGTAAAAATTGTAAGGCTTCAGCCGAGTGTGTTCAATGGCGAATATGTGTGGCAGTTGTTTTACGATGATGGAAGTCATCATTACTACAGCTTTTATCGTTTCTCAGATGGGGTAGCGACGGGTGTAAAATATACTTTGCCCAATAACTAGCTGGTTGAGGATTAGCAGATGTGGAATGAATGACTAGTAAATAATTGAAAGCTTAAGAAAAAGACGTAAATGCGATGAAATTCGTATTTACGTCTTTTAGTCTTGCTATGCCGTAAAGTGGGCTGAAAACCAGTGAAGCATCTTTACCTATCCATCTTCTCTCCTAGGGCAAATTCATCTTTATGGCGGGCAGCACGGAGTGGAGGATTTGAATTTGGAGAAGAGGAGCGTTCGCCATTGCCGCCGGATTTAAGAATATAATCGAGAAAAATCGGATGGCAACAGCGATCGTAAGATCAAATCCTACGCTCAGCGTCTCGCCTCCACCTTAACCAAAGATTTTGCCTCATCACAACTCCTCCACACATTGCCTTCGATATTAGATATACGTTATGATATACTATATTTTATAAGTGATAGACAAAAATGATAGAAAAAAGAATTGCTGATCGGTGTAAGATCATGCAATTTGGTTGTTTGTTGACATTCGTCCCGTTTCTTCTGGGTTTTACATTTTGAGAGGAGGATGTTGTTTGAAATTGCGTGCAGTTCCTATCGTTGTGGCGGCAGTTTTGGCAGCTTTGCTGCTATTTGGGGGATGGTTCATTTACCGTCAGGTTACAATGCAAAGCCCTCTGGAAAAACTGGTTTCTCAATATCCAGGCGTGACAAGCGCTCAAATAGATATTAAACAGGATCAGGTTGTATTGAAACTAGATCTCAAACCGCAGGCGGATGTGGCCGGATTAGTCGATGTGGTTAAGCAAAAAGGACAAACCATCATTGGCAGCCGTACCATTAAGCTGGATATTGAAGATCGTTCCAATTCAGCACTGAATCAATGGTGGTCTGAGGCTATGTTTCCTGTAGCCGAAGCGATGGAAAATAAAAAGTATACTCAAATTTCATCTACAGTTGAGCAGATGAAAAAGAAAAAGACGGGTATCAAAGCTGATACCGACATGGATTCGAACAATGTCTATATCCGACTCAGCGAAGGGAAAGCGACCAAATTTATCGTATTGCCACGTCAATCTCAGCAAATGGGGGTATGGCCTAATGCCTAGATGGATCAAGGAAACATTAATCGGCATAGTGCCGGTGACTATTATATTTCTCGTTTTTATTGGGGTGAATATTATCCCTCTTCTAGTTGCTGGCGTGATGCTCAGCGGCTTGTTAATGCTCATGCATGCACGTGGTGGCTTGGCCGTAGGTGCTGGGCAAGAACGTAAACGCAAAAAAAATGGTCCGGACAAACTGACTTTTGAGGAAATCGGTGGGCAGGAAAGCGCTAAACAGGAGTTGCGTGAGGCCCTGGACTTTTTGAATCGACATGATGAAATTTCCAAGTTTGGTATCCGTCCATTAAAAGGCGTTCTACTCACAGGCCCTCCGGGAACAGGGAAAACACTGATGGCGAAAGCAGCCGCACACTATACTAATTCTGTATTTGTTGCAGCCTCAGGTAGTGAATTTGTTGAAATGTACGTTGGTGTTGGCGCGGGTCGTGTCCGTGAGTTGTTTCGGGAGGCACGTACTCGTGCAGCCAAGGAAAAGAAGGAAAATGCGATTATTTTTATTGACGAGATCGACGTAATTGGTGGTAAACGTGAGGGTGGACAGCAACGAGAATATGATCAGACTTTGAATCAGTTGCTGACAGAAATGGATGGCATTTATTCGGCAGATACACCGCGGATTTTGATCATTGCAGCAACAAACCGTAAAGAAATGTTGGACAGCGCCTTAACGCGTCCAGGACGTTTTGACCGTCATATTCAAGTGGATTTGCCTGACAAGAAGGGCCGTCTTCATATTCTTAAAATTCATGCCAAAAACAAACCGATTCAGGAAGATGCGAATCTGGACAAAATTGCTGAGGAATCTTACGGGTTTTCCGGCGCACAGCTGGAGAGCGTGATGAATGAAGCGGCAATCTATGCGATGAGACAGGATCAGAAAATGATTGCGCAGAAGCATCTGTCGATGGCAATTGACAAAGTAATGATGGGTGAAAAGACAGATCGAGAATCGACGTTGGAAGAGAAAAAACGTGTAGCGATTCATGAACTGGGACATGCTATTATGGCCGAAATTGTTCGTCCCGGTAGCGTAAGCCAGGTAGCACTTAGCCCACGTGGGAAAGCGCTTGGCTATGTGCGCCACAATCCACAGCAAGAGCATTATTTATACACCAAGCAGTTCCTGGAGGAGCAGATCATGATCTCACTCGCAGGGGCTACGGCGGAAGAAATGTACTATGGCGGTCGCAGTACCGGCTCAAGTAATGATTTTGAGCAGGCGCTGAATATCGTCCATACGATGATGACTTCCGGTTTGACTTCACTTGGCATTATTAACATGGAAATGGTAACCAAAGAAGAACTTATGCGGGAAAATGGCGAGATTATGGCTGACCTGCATACCCGAACTTTGGAGTTGCTGGAAAAGCATCGTCCTGTGTTCGACAACTCACTTGACATCCTGATGAAGGAAGAAACTCTGTCTGGAGATCAATTTAGATGTCAATTTAGTGAAAATGCTTTATTACCAGCATAATTTTTTATGCTGGTTATTTTTTTTTACTTTTAGTCCGTGCTAAGATATTATTATCTATTGGGACATAAACATGTATTTTTCGACAAAGAAGGATACAATATATGAGAGTGACCAGGAAAGGGTGGAGTAAAGAATCATGCAATTTAAAAAAATCGGCGTCATCGGCGGCGGCACCATGGGACAGGGGATTTCTGAAATGCTCGCGTCCAAAGGAATCGATGTGCTGCTGGTAGAGCAGACACCAGAGAAACTAGACTACGCCTACAATATGATTGAAACGAGTCTGGACAAACAACTGGAAAAGTGGGCAATTACTCAAGCTGAGAAAAAATTGATCTTATCCCGTATTCAAAAAGTAATCCATTTGGCGGAGCTCGGCAGCTGCGATATGGTCATTGAGACTATTACAGAGAATCTGGACGAGAAGAAAGCAGTGTTCCAAGAGCTAGACTATGTGTGTCCAAGCAATATTATTCTTGCAAGTAATACATCCACGCTGAGCCTGACCGAGCTTGCTAGCTCGACCAAGTATCCTGAGCGTGTTATTGGTATGCACTTTATTTATCCAGTATCCCGTATTGATCTTGTAGAAATTATTCGTGGTTTGAAAACTTCGGACGATACATTTGAACACACTAAAATGTTCGTGGAAGAAATAGTGGAGAAAAAAGGAGTCATGATTTATGAATCTCCTGGATTCGTAACAAGCCGGATTATCTGTCTGCTGATTAACGAAGCGGCCCATGTACTTCAAGAGGGCGTGGCTTCCGCTGAAGATATCGATGACGCTATGCGAATCGGCTATAGCTTCCAAAGCGGTCCTTTGGAAATGGCTGACCGCTTTGGTCTAGATTCCGTTTTGGCTGCTCTGGAGCGTATGTTCCGTGAATTCGGCGAATTGAAATATCGTCCGTCCATCGTACTGAAGAAAATGGTGCGTGCAGGTAATCTGGGCGTGAAATCGGGCGAAGGCTTCTTTAAGTACGACAAGGATGGTGACCGGATATGAAAATTCTCGTAATCAATGCAGGGAGTTCTTCCCTGAAATACCAATTGTATGATATGACGGACGAGTCCGTTCTGGCAAAAGGATTGGTAGAGCGCATCGGTATGGATTCCTCCATTCTTACGCATAAGCCAACCAATAAAGAAGAATACACCGAAGTTAGCGAAATTTTGGAACATACTACAGCCATCCGTAAAGTGCTAAACGCACTCACAGATGCTGAACATGGTGTAATCTCCAGTACTAGTGAAATTCAGGCTGTGGGCCACCGTGTGGTTCATGGAGGCGAAATCTTCAAACAGTCTGCAGTTGTAACGCCTGAAGCGAAGAGTGAAATCCGCCGCTTGTTTGACCTGGCACCACTGCATAACCCTGCTTCCATGATGGGGATTAAAGCGGCTGAATTGAATATGCCAGATGTACCGCAGGTTGTGGTATTTGATACCTCGTTCCATCAAACCATGCCTGAAAAAGCTTATATGTACGCCATTCCAAGAGTGTTGTACAATAAGTATAAGGTTCGTCGTTACGGTGCCCATGGCACTTCCCATGATTTTGTAAGTAAGGAAGCCGCCAAATTCCTTGGTCGTCCTTTGGAAGACCTGAAGATTATCACTTGTCATATCGGTAATGGTGGTAGTGTAACAGCAGTTCAAGGCGGTTTGTCTGTTGATACTTCCATGGGTATGACTCCACTGGAAGGTCTTATGATGGGTACTCGTAGTGGTGATTTGGACCCAGCAATCGTACCTTATGTCATGAACAAAGAAGAATTGACTGTCAATGAAGTCAATTCCATGCTGAACAAGCATAGTGGACTTTTAGCTATTTCCGGTATCAGCAGTGACATGCGTGAAATCACAGAAGGTATGGAAAAAGGCGAAGCTAATTCTACATTGGCATTCGAAATGTATGAATACCGTCTGCGCAAATACATTGGATCGTATGCTGCCGCAATGAACGGGGTAGACGTAATTGCATTTACAGCAGGTGTAGGCGAGAACTCCATCGTTCTGCGTAAGAGAGTGTTGGAGCAATTGACATTCCTCGGTATCGAGCTGGATGAATCGTTGAATGCTATTCGTTCTGGCGAGCCTCGCCGGATTACAACTGCAAATTCAAAGGTTGAAGTACTGATCATTCCAACGAACGAAGAACTGGTTATTGCCCGTGACACGTTCCGTCTGGTTCAGTAGTTCGGTTCGAAAGTATAAACTTTATGCATGCGGACTTACGTTTGAGTTCCGCATGCACCAAACAGCGAGAGCAAACAGCCTGACCCAGGGGGAAGGGCTGTTTGATTTTCGGTTAAGAGGAGAGAGACGGTCATGACGAATAAAAGTACGATTGCCCAAGTGGGCCGCCATGTAGGGGAAAAGGTTACAATCGGCGCTTGGGTAAACAATAAACGATCTAGTGGTAAAATTCAGTTCCTGCAACTGCGCGATGGTAGCGGGTATATTCAAGGGGTTATCGTGAAAAGCGAAGTGTCGGAGGATATTTGGAATGACGCCAAATCCTTGACTCAAGAGAGCTCCCTTTACGTTACTGGAGTGGTGCGTGAAGAACCGCGTAGCCAATCGGGCTTTGAATTAACGGTTACAGGCATTGAAATTATTCATTTGACCGAAAACTACCCGATTACACCCAAAGAGCATGGTGTAGATTTCCTGATGGATCATCGTCACTTGTGGCTGCGTTCCGCCAAGCAACGTGCTGTTCTGATCGTACGGGCTGAAATTATCCGTGCGGTACAGGAATTCTTTAACGGCAACGGCTTTACGAAGGTGGACCCACCCATTTTGACTCCTTCCTCTGCAGAAGGCACAACAGAATTGTTCCACATTAAATATTTTGATGAAGATGCGTATTTGACACAAAGCGGGCAGTTGTATATGGAAGCCGCGGCAATGGCGCTGGGCAAAGTATATTCCTTTGGTCCAACTTTCCGTGCGGAAAAGTCTAAAACACGTCGTCACCTGATTGAGTTCTGGATGATCGAGCCTGAGATGGCTTTTGTGGATCATGAAGAATCCTTGCGCGTTCAGGAGCAGTTTGTAAGTCATATCGTGCAATCTGTTCTGAAAAATTGTGCGAAGGAGCTTGAAACAATCGGACGCGATGTTTCGAAGCTGGAGCAAATTCAAGGCGAATTCCCACGTATTACGTATGATGAGGTGATTGCCTTCCTTCAAGGTGAAGGTTTCGATATCCCATGGGGAGAAGACTTTGGTGCTCCTCATGAAACGGCGATTGCTGAAAGATATAACAAGCCTGTGTTCATTACACATTGGCCGACTCACATTAAGGCATTCTATATGAAACCCGACCCGACCCGTCCAGAGGTTGTTTTGTGTGCCGATATGATCGCTCCTGAAGGCTACGGCGAAATTATCGGGGGTTCCCAACGGATTGATGATCCAGCATTGATGGAAGAACGTTTTAACGAGCATAACTTGGCTCGTGAAGCCTACCAATGGTATATGGATCTGCGCACCTATGGTACCGTTCCGCATTCCGGCTTTGGACTGGGCCTGGAGCGTACAGTAGCATGGATTTGTGGACTCGATCATGTACGTGAAACGATCCCGTTCCCACGTATGCTGTATCGTTTGTATCCGTAACCGATGACCGGATCATTCGACAAGACATCAGCGGCAGAATGGGCGGAGGGAGTAGCCTTTGCTATGGAAGCCGGAATGGTCCAGATTCCCTACGCCCTGCTCAAGCATTATCGGACACTTCGGCTGACGGATGGTGAAATGCTGCTACTGATGCAGTTGCTTGCCTTTAAACAAGCGGAACGTAATGAATTTCCGACATGGGAACAATTGCAGTCACGTATTGGATGCACTGCGAACGAAATCGCACTCTATTTCAGTAAGCTCATGAAAGAAGGATTTTTGAGAATCGATTCCGTGGAAGACCGCACCTCATCCGTACAATTCGAACGTTACAATTTGACGGGGCTGTACCGTAAGTTGGCAGAATGTATGATCGCTGAGCGTAATGAGCAGCACGATGAAGATGACATTTTGTTTGCCGGAAAGCCGGATTTACTGAATGGAATATCAGAATCCCCGCTTACAGAAGAACGAAATTTGTTCACGATTTTTGAGAAAGAATTCGGGCGCCCATTGTCACCGATGGAATACGAGACGATCACCAGCTGGGTGGATCAGGATCGGTATCCCGAGGAGCTGATTTTGCTGGCTTTGAAGGAAGCGGTATTTGCAGGGAAAGTACATTTCCGGTATATAGACCGTATTTTGCTGGAGTGGAGCCGAAACCGTGTTCGTAATGCACAGGATGCCAAAGAATACGCCCAGCGATTCCGTGGTGGTGGACGCAATTGATATATCGGTCTAAATAGGCTTTAATGATAGAGGACATACCATTCCGTCAGGAGGGTGTGTCCTTTTTTAAATATTTTTTTCGAAATATGCAGGGGAAGGAAATTTCCTGGCGTCTATAGTATTGGGAAGGGGGAGAGCGTCATTGATATAGAGAGAATCATTGAACGAATACGGTCCGGTGACCGGCAGGCGTTCCGTGAGATCGTAGAGCTGTACAGCAAGCATGTATTTCATATCGCCTATTCGGTACTGCATGACAGCAAGGAAGCCGAAGATGCCGCGCAGGAGGCGTTCGTTCAGGTGTACAAGTCTCTCCCCCAGTACCGGAACGAAGGATTTAAAACGTGGCTGAGCCGAATTGCGCTCCACAAAGCGCTGGATATTAAGCGCAAACAGGACAGACGACCCGCAGAGCTTATAGACGTGGCACAATCCCTTGTACAGCTCCCTTCCCGGGATGAGGATGTGCTGGCCCGTCTCATCCGCGAGGAGCAAACTGTAGAACTATCGCAAAAAATTGCCCAGTTGCCCCAGCAACATCGGGATATTATTCAAGCCTATTATATGCAGGGCAAAACTTACGATCAAATTGCAGAAGAGACACAGGTAGCTTTAAAAACAGTAGAGTCGAGACTCTATCGGGCGCGGCTATGGATTCGAAATCACTGGAAGGAGGAGGAATGGCAATGACTGACCAACAAGATAAACCGTGGATTGAAGGGAAATCGAATGACTGGCATGCTTACATTGCAGGAACTTGCACGATAGAAGAATCTGCCCGGCTGGAAAAGCTACTGCTGGAAGACGAACAGGCGCTGATGTTATATCTTGTTGCACTGGAGCAACTGGAGTCAACTTTAAAAGATTATTCTGCCTGGATGGATACGGAGCGCTTCACAGATCAGGTAATGGCCGTTCTTCCCGAGATAGAAGCTGAACCGAGTCAAGTTATGTTCAAAAAACGCCGCTGGTTTGAAAAACCTGTGTTTCATTATGTTGTCGCCGCAAGCCTAACGTTGATCTTGTTGTCCAGTGGAGCCTTTGACAAAATGATGCCGCAAACAGACGGAAAGCCGATTCCTCCAAAAGAACGCGTTTCTTACAGTGAAGAGGTCATGCGAGCTACAACAACCTGGCTCGATAAATTAAAGCCCTAAATCATCGGATAAAGGCTGAGATGAAAAACTCAAAAATAACAACCTTCAATTGGGAACTTTATCAAAATCCCATAAATAGAAAGGAAGTGTAGCGATGCCTTATACGGAAAGAAGCAAGCTCTTGGCATTTCTATTGAACATTATTCCCGGTGTGGGACACTATTATTGGACACGAAAAGCCAATGTGTTTGTATACACCATTTTGTTTTTCGGATGTCTGGCAGGAGGATTATTTCTTGCATTCGTAGTAAGAGACGAATCGCCTTTATTATTCGGTATGTTTGTTGCCGCCCTTTTTTGGGGACTCAGCATGCTACATATCATGATTAGCTTGTTGCGTTATGATCCTCGTGCAGTCGCTGCTCCATACCCCCCTCATGCAGGGCTCAATCCATATGATTTTTACTCGCAAAATGGACCTTATGGACAGGCTGGTTTAACAGGGGAGGTACCGGAGGGGGCAACACACACAGATACGGATGTACCGGGAGCAGGAATGGGATATGGCCCGGGCTATAATAACCATTATCAACAAGGACACTATGGTCTGGCAGGATCACCTGCTTTTCAAAGAGGATCGGAGAATGAACGCTTTTTTACGATTTTGCTGTCGTTCATTCCTGGATTGGGACACCTTCATTTGGGGCTAATGCAGCGTGGTTTGTCTTTTTTACTGTCCTTCTTTGGCTTTGGTGCGATTCTTATCTTTATTACTAGCATTACTAACGAATCCGGATTTTTGGCCTTTGCGGGCGTGTTGCCGATTATTTGGCTGTATTGCATGTTTGATGCGGTGCAGCATGTACATCGCAAACAAGCTGGAGAAATTCTTCAGGACCGGACTTTGTTTGAGGAACTGGAGCATGGAAGAATCGAGGGACGTCGAAGTAAAATGCTGGCTACCATTTTATCCGTATTTCCCGGTGCCGGACATATGTATATAGGTTTGCAAAAGCGTGGACTCCAACTCATGCTTTTGTTTTTAGGAGGCATCTATGTACTGGATGTGCTGCATCTTTCACTCTTTTTATTCTTGCTTCCGGTGGTTTGGTTTTACAGTTTTTTTGATGCATTGCAGCAAGTAAGCCGTTATGGACGGGAGCCGCTGATCGACAAACCTGTGATCGGTATGTTTGCACAATATCACCGCTGGGTAGGCTTGGGATTACTATTGCTGGGCGCCTATTACATCTTAATCAACGTACTAGTTCCTACTCTGGATCGTCTATTTCCAAACGGAGAGATTTATAATTTGGTTGACATGTATCTACGGACGATTATCGTGTCCTTATTGTTGATCGGCGGTGGTATTTGGATGATGATTGGGAATTCCAAATCTAAACGAGTAAAGGAGAAGCAATAGAATGGATACTGAATTTTCAAAGAGTGAGGCTCCCTTAAAGGGAGTCCATCATCCTCATAGCGATGGAGGAGGTGCCACAGGTATATTGGGTACATCATCTAACAAAAATAGCTCCTCTAAAGCGTCAAACACTCCGGCAGGGGTGTGGAAAGTTGGAAGGCTGTCAATGGGACTTTTCCTTGTCCTGCTGGGGGGCGTAACGTTTGCCTCCAAGTTTTGGGGAGCGGGCATTCTGGACCAGGCGTTAACCTGGTGGCCTGTCGTTTTTGTTTTGCTGGGATTGGAAATTTTAATGTATACTGCTTGGAAAGGGACGCGTGAGCGCATTCGTTATGATTTATTCAGTATGTTTATTACGGCGGTATTGGTTTTTTGCTGTATCGGATTTGCCTTGGTCAGTTCATTGGGGATCACTCCGCAAGTCAGAGAAATAATGAGTTCGGTTCAGGAAACAAGGGTTCTCCCAGACTGGCATGAAAAACTGCCTGCCGAAGTGACCAAGGTGATTGTACAGGGAGAAGATCCTTATGCGGTCAAAATTGACGCAACCACCTCACCGGAGGTGCATGTGTTCGGAAGTTATGTATACACAGGTAAAGAGGATGAAATAAAAGGACAAGATTTATACCAGACCAAGCAAATCGGCGATACATTGTATGTATTACTGGGTCAAATTCCGACACGTTTTATGCAGACTCAGCAGCAGCTTGATGTTACGATTGCTGTACCTGAGGGAATTACGGTTACTGTGCGCGATAGCCGAGGAAATATCATTGAAAAATAGGGAGATCTTCCGGCCCCAACTTTACATTTCGTATCATTCACGCGATACTGAAAGGGAAGCCTGAGATGTCATCCATGTTGCTAGCTAATGGTGTATTTGCTTATCAGGCGAAACTTGATGATGTGCAGTCGAATAGCGATTGTGATCGGAAATGAGGGAGAAAAATGATTTCATTGAATCCTGATACGCTTACAGGGCGTGAAAATTATAAGCTGTTGACCGGAAGTATCATCCCAAGGCCGGTAGCCTTTGTAACGACTTTGAGCAGCGAAGGGGTGCTGAATGGTGCGCCGTTCAGTTATTTTTCCATCGTAGCCTCTGAACCGCCACTGCTGTCTGTATCCGTACAACGTGTCGATGGAGTATCCAAAGATACAGCACGTAATGCGATGGAGCACAAGGCATTTGTCGTACATATCACAGACGAGGACAATGTGGGAGCAGTGAATGTGACGGCTTCCCGTCTGTTGCCGCAGGAGAGTGAGGTTGCACTGGCAGGACTTACCCCGGTCAAAAGTACAAAAATCGAAGTTCCCGGTGTGGCAGAAGCGAAAATACGCATGGAATGTATTCTGGAACAAGTTATACCGTTGGGAGGCAAGGAGGACTCACCTGCCTGTGATCTGTTAATCGGACGCGTAGTGCAGTATCATTTGTCCGAGGAAGCATACCAAAATACGTATGTGATTGCTAAGGAGTTGCGTCCAGTAAGTCGGTTGGCTGGGAACAACTATGCGAAGCTAGGAGAGCAATTCACGCTGGAGCGTCCCCAATAGGGGACGTTTTTTTTACAGCATGCCTAAGATTACATCAGAAGGATTCTTATTCATCACATTTCCTTTAAGAAGGCTATGTTTAATCTGAATATTGATATTATTGTGGTGTTTCGAGAGCCAAGTATTTAAAATGAATTCTTATTTTGTTGGAGTTCCCTGATGAAAAAACATTTGCCATTGACCATCGTTTAGTTTCCAAATTGAACTTCTTAATGACCTATTTCCATCGTCAATCGATTCAGTACAGTATGTTGTATGTACAAATTCTGACGATAACAACTTTATTTTAAAGTTGGTGATCATAAATGGTATGTAGTTCAAAGGAGCTCTATTATTTAAAAAAATTAATTGCAATGATTTGTTGTATTTTTTACCTGAAGAACCATATTCAATATAATCATTAGCTAATAGCTTTTCAAAATCTTCTTTTCGATAATGCATTAACTGCTTTTCTAAATTCAATATAATCTCTTGTAATTCTTTACTCACTTTATCACCTCAGCTAAGATTTTATGTCACCACTAGGATAGGAAACTTTTTTGATAAAAAAAGAGAACGTTCCTGTGCTATTGCTTAGGCTCCGTTCTCGATATTCAATGGCCACTTTTACAAATAATGATAAGCATCTTTGATATTTATGAGTTTATTTACTTCAAAGTTTTCAGTAGCAGGGAGCGATAGGTCGTTTCAAACAAAAATTCAAACGCCTCCAAATGCTTTTTAGCCTCAAATACATCACGGCCCCACGCATAAATGCCGTGGTTACGCAATAAAATTCCAGGCACCTGATCATTTAGCACACCGGGCACCAGCTTGGCAATCGAGGCAATATCTGTGTAATTAGGCAGCACAGGAATATCAATCGCAGCATTTTCGTCCCAAATGTTAAAAGCCTTGATCAGCTCAATACCTTGGATAGGTACAGCGCCTTGCTCACCGTAATATTCGGAAATCAGATTATTAAACACGGTATGCACATGAAAAACGGCTCCGCAGCCTGTCAGGCGGTAAATTTCGCAATGGATAAGCGTCTCTGCGCTTGGCTTGAGGTTTGTCGCTTCTGCCGCTTTTCCGTACTGGTCTACGAACAGAAAATCTTCTGGAGTACGCTTGGTTTTATCCTTACCGCTGGCGGTGACTGCAAAATAAAATTGTTCGGGATGAAAGTCACCGATTCGGATCGACAAATTGCCGCTCGTGCCTGGGAACCAGTTGCGAGATGCGAATAGTTCTTTGACATCAGCGAGTTCTTCCAGTGCGCGGCGTTTTTCTTCCAAAGAAATGTCTGCCATGTTAAAACTCATTTACAGCACCCCTTGCTCCTGTTTTTGCTTTAAATCCTCGATAATGTCATCAAATGTTTCAAAGGATACATGTGGTACGCCAAGCTCTTGACACTTTAAAGTCAGATGCGAACGGGAGTACACAAGATCGGCAATTTTGGCTCCTTCAAAATCGGTCAGGCTGTCGCCGATCAAAATCCGTTCGTATTGTTCGGAAGGATATTGACGAATCACAGTCGTTTTACACATGCCACAATCATTTGTACACGGTTCCTCACATGGATGCGGCCACGTAATCTGGATGCGCTCCCCGGAAAAATCCGCTCCGTTGCAATAGACGTGGTCGTGTGGAATGTCAAAGGGTTTTAGCAATGGATCAATAAAAAAATCAATGCCGCCACTGGTGACGAAAAATTGAATCTGCTGCTCTCGTACATAGTCCAAAAAGCGTGCAAAGCCCTCGCGTATACCAGCTTGTCCAAGTACATATGAGATAATTTCGTCCTTTTGCTCCGAAGGCATCAGGGCGAACATCGCACCTACGCCTTCACGAATGGATGTATGCCCATTTACGATTTGATGCATGATGGGCTCACAGCCTGTAGGCTGAAAATGCCTCATGATGGCGACAATATTGTCGCTGTTCGTAATTGTCCCGTCAAAATCGCAAAAAATGACGGGCTTTTTTGCTATGCTCATCGTTCGCCTCCCCATGTGTCGAGCGCAGATTGCAGCTCGGGGTGAATACGGGCGTATTCTGCCAGCGGGGCATTCTGCTGAACCGCTTCAATCGCCTGCACAAAGGCGCGCCCACCAGCTTCTGTACCCAGCGGATGTCCGTGAATGCCACCCCCAGCGTTGACCACGACGTCGGTACCAAAGTCACGTACAATGAGCGGCACGAGGCCCGGGTGAATCCCTGCGGAAGGGACAGGCATGCTGGCCTTCAGCGGTAGATCAGGGTTGATCAGCTCATCGCGGATCGCCATGTTTTCGTCACGCGGCATCGTCACTGAGCCGTAGGGAGAAGGGAAGAGCACGAGGTCAGCGCCAGCCAGCCGCATAAGCTGACCGAGTAGGACGGAGGCCGAAATACCATAATGCGGCGATGGATAAGCAGCACCCGCTAACGAAGGATGGGCTGCAATCGGCACCGAGACGGCGGGATCGCTGCTAAGTTCATGCAGCACATCGTAACCGTAGGCCAACACGTTAAACAGTAACGCGTTGGCACCCGCATCAATGGCCGTGAGAGCTTGCGTCTTAAGCTGCGAGGTCGGCCCCGTTAAATTAGCGGCATACAGCAGCTTTTTACCGGTTTCACGCTCAGCCGCTTCGGCGGCTTTGATGCAGGCTTCGACACGTTTTTCAATCGGCGTCAGCGCGTTTTCAAATAAGATCTCGTCGTCCTTGATCAGATCAACACCACCGAGAGCCTGCCGGGTAAACTGTTCACGAAGTTCGTCCAAATTGAGGCCAATTACAGATTTGAAAATGCTCATGAGCAGGGGGCGATCATAAACGCCAAGCTGCTCGCGCAAGCCGCTGATACCGAATTTCGGTCCTGGAAAAGCAGAGCGGAATGCTTCCGAGAAACCCAGCTTCGTTAGCTTAATTCGGCCATCCATCGAAATTTTGCCGAAGACCGTGACCAGCAGAGCGGGAATGTCTCGGCTGAAGTTGACATCCGGGTAAGCGATGGTCAGGTCCGCGTACCGTTCACCGGGACCTCCATCGTGAATATCCACAGAATGAACCGAGCCAAGATGCTTTTGCATCGCGTCCCGTTTGGCTTGCGGGAGCTCAGTCCAGCTGCCCACCGTCATGCCGATGGCAATAGATTGGGCCTTTTGGTTAAAATCGGCTTTGTCATCGTATACCCGGTAGGTCGCCAAGCAATAGCTCATTCAATTCCCTCCTTGAGTACAGCTCCCATCTCGCGGGATCGTTCAGCGCACCGCTGCACCGCCGCAATCACCGTTTCGTAGAAGTCACCTTTGTCCAGCATTTCCAATGCAGCTACCGTAGAGCCATTAGGAGACATAATTTTGTGGCGAAGGGCAGAAGGCTCCTCTCCGGTTTGCTGCACCATACGTGCCGCTCCAAGCGCGGTTTGCACCGTTAGTTCGTGCGCTTGCTCAGGGGTCAAGCCACCACGGATTCCTCCGGCAATCATGGCTTCCATCAGGTAGTAGACATACGCAGGGCCGCTTCCAGATATTCCGGTCAAAACATCCATTTTCTCTTCTTCTATAACCGTTACCGTACCTACAGATTCGAACATTGTAAGCACGTTTTTACGCTGGATTTCGCTGATCTCCTTGGAAAAGCTAATACCTGTGGCTCCCAGCCCAATTGAGCTGGATGTATTGGGCATCGTCCGTGCGATCGGCTGCTTGCGACCCAGCAACGTTTGCATCGTACGAATAGACAATCCGGCGATTACCGAAATGATCAGCTGCTCATCAGACAGAAGTGGGCCGAGCTGTCCAAGTGCTTGTGCAGCATCCTTGGGCTTCATGGCAAGCACTATGACCGGAGAACGACGCAGAAGCTCGGTTTTGGCGGCATCCTCGGTTTGGAACAAGACTCCATATTGCTTTTGAAGTTCCTCAAGGCGAGCCTGATTACTGCGGTTGATAACGGTAATACCACTAGGTTTGACAACAGAACGAGCCGTCATTCCGCGAATAATAGCCTCTGCCATTGATCCTGCCCCGAAAAATGTAATTTGCTCATTAATTAAAACCTTTGTCTGTGATTCACACATAGATTCATAACCTCCAAGGATACAGATTGATTTAAGTTATTATTCCCTGATTTGTCCAGTACCGTACACGCGATATTTGGTTGAAGTCAAGGCAGGCAATCCCATTGGACCCCGGGCATGTAATTTTTGTGTGCTAATTCCGATCTCTGCACCAAACCCAAATTCGAAGCCATCCGTGAAGCGAGTGGATGCATTGTGGTACACGGCTGCCGCGTCCACTTCTTGCAGAAAACGCTCGACATTGGCTTTATCCTCGGTGACAATACACTCTGAATGCATCGTACCGTAACGGGCAATATGCTCCAGTACTTCGTCCAGATTGTCCACGACCTTTACGTTCATAATGTAATCATTATACTCGGTGCCATAATCCTCTTCTGTAGCAGGAACAGCCCAAGGAGCCAATTCTCGTGTGCGTGCACAGCCGCGTAGCTCAACCCCCGCATCACGAAAGCGTTCTGCCAATCCTGTTAAATGTGCTTTTGCATAATCCGAGTGTACGAGCAATGTTTCCATCGAGTTACACACGGACGGTCTTTGCACCTTGGCATTCAGTGTAATCGCTTCGGCCATTGCGGTATCCGCTGTAGCGTCCAAAAAGGTATGGCATACACCAGCTCCGGTTTCGATGACAGGTACGGTAGCGTTCTGAACGACATTTTGAATGAGTGAACGCCCGCCGCGTGGAATAATTACATCCAGCAAGCCGTTCAAGGTAAGCATTTCGTTGACCGAGGCACGGTCTGAATCTTCAATAAGTTGAAGCGCCTCGCGTGGCACAGCTGTTGCGTCTAGTGCCTGCTGGAGTACTTCGATAATCTTGCGGTTGGAGAAGAGGGCGGCCGAACCACCGCGTAGCACAACCGGATTGCCTGTTTTCAAGCACAGGCCCGCGGCATCCACGGTTACATTTGGACGCGCTTCATATATGATGCCGATGACACCCAGCGGTACACGTATCTTCTCAATTCGCAGGCCGTTTGGACGTTCAATTTGCTCAAGGGTGTCGCCGACCGGGTCAGGCAGTGCCACAATTTGGCGTAATCCTTCGGCAATAGCTCCGATTCGGTCCTCGGTCAGCTTGAGGCGGTCGAGCAGTGATTCCGATGTTCCCTGTTCCCGTCCACGTTTCAGGTCATTATGGTTTGCTGCAATCAGCTCTTCAGTATGATTTACTAGAGCTTCAGCCATAGCAAGCAATGCTTCGTTTTTCTGTGCTGTAGTCAGGCGGTTCATGACCCCGGCACTTTTTTTAGCAAGATTCGCTTTGGTTCGTACTTCGCTAAACTGATTCTCCTCGGTTGCAGCTGTGTTAGTCGTTAAATCACTCATGTTACGGCCTCCCTACATACATAATGTAATCCATTCATCCCTGTGGATCACCTCAAGCCGGTGAATGGGACCAATTTTGCCCACAACCTCGCCGCTGGGTAATCCTTGTACATTTCGGAGCTGTTCATCGTCATAATTGACGATGCCGCGTCCTAACACTTTATTTTCCGGTCCGAGCACCTCAACGACATCTCCGGCATGAAAGCTGCCCTCGACACGTCGTACGCCAACCGGAAGTAGACTGTGTCCTCCGTGAACCAACGCTTCCTCAGCCCCTTCATCTACATGCACCGCGCCCAGAGGGGTGGACATAAATCCAAGCCACTGTTTTTTCATCGGAAGTGAAGAGAGGTGGGTGTCAAAATAAGTTCCCGGTCCGTGTCCTTCGACGGCTGCGTCTAGATCACCATTCGCGCTTACGCGTCCCACATATACAGGTACACCGCCGCGTGTAGCGACTTTGGCAGCTTCGATCTTGGATCGCATGCCGCCAGTACCTACAGACGATCCAGAACCTCCAGCTAATGCATAAATCTCCTCTGTAATTTCTTCGATACGTTCAAAACGTACGGCATTCGGATGTTTGCGCGGATCTGCCGTATATACGCCATCGGTGTCCGTAATGATAATCAGATGCTGAGCTTTGACCAGATTGGCAACCAGCGCAGACAGCATATCGTTATCGCCGAATTTCAATTCGTCAATCGATACAGTATCATTTTCGTTAAAGATCGGGATAACCTGCTGACGCAGCAATTCTTCTACGGTCATTCCGGCATTATTCATCCGTTTGCGGCTCAAAAAGTCACTACGGGTTAGCAGAACCTGCGCGATCACTAGGTCAAAATCTTTAAAAGCCTGCTCATAGGCCTGCATGAGAAGAGCTTGGCCAACAGCTGCTGCCGCCTGCTTTTCATGCAGTAGCTTAGGGCGAAACGGGTACCCAATCTCCCTGAATCCGGCGGCTACTGCGCCTGATGTAACCAGCAGCACTTCATGACCTTTTGCACGAAGCAAGCTGATTTCCCGGGCAAAATAAGCAATGGCTTCCCGATTCAAGCCACCTTCCACTCCAGTCAGAGAGCTGCTTCCGATTTTAATGACGATTCGTGTTGACAAGACGTCCACTTCCTTAATTTTACTCTTTTTAATGCAAAAAAACTTCCATCCTTTGTATGCAAAGGACGAAAGTTTGTGCTTCCGCGGTACCACCTTCATTGATGATTCATGATCATCCCACTTGAAACCTGTTAACGGCAGGGACCGCCTGATTGCGCAGGGCGCTCGGGGATAGGAGTTGGGAGAGAGTCCAGGTAAATTCTTGCAGCCTATCGGAATTTACTCTCTGAACAGGACCGAGTCTCTCTTAATAGTCCCTTCAACGCGCTAAATGATATTGGATACAGAATACCACGAAAAGACCAGGTTTGGCAAAGAAGTTGTAGCTGGAAAATACGGCTTAACCAAACAGGTTTAGCTTGCCAATTCGATCAGCCGCCTCGGTCAGTCGAGCTTCTGAGCTCAGCAGCCCCGCTCGCACATATCCTTCGCCGCCGCTTCCGAAGCCGATCCCTGGAGCGACAGCCACCTTGGCTTCCCGCAACAGCAGATCGGCAAAAGAAGCCGAAGTATAGCCCTGCGGCACAGGCAGCCAACTGAAAAAGGAGCCGCTTGGGCGCGTCGCCTTCCAGCCTATTTGCCCAAGTGCATCATAAAAAGCGTTACGGCGTGATTCATAGCGGGCTACCAGCTCGCCTACGCAGTTCTGCGAGGCCGTCAGGGCTGTCGCCGCTGCTGCCTGAATGCCGCCAAACAAGCTTACATAAATATGATCCTGTAGCAGATTAATCATCGAGATGATTTCGGCATTACCGAGCGCGAAACCAACACGCCAGCCCGCCATATTGTACGTTTTGGACAAGGTATAGAACTCAATTCCCACGTCTTTAGCACCCTCTGCCTGGAGGAAGCTCACCGGACGTTCGCCATCAAATCCAATAGCGCCATAGGCGAAATCACTGGCAACCACAATACCGTTACGTTGCGTGAATTCAACCGTATCCTCGTAAAAAGAAAGTGGAGCCGTTGCCGAGGTTGGATTATTCGGATAGTTAAGGAACATTAACTTGGCGCGGCGGCGGCGTTCCTCGGAAATGGCTTCATAATCGGGCAGAAAACGGTTCTCTTCCTTTAATGGGAGAAAAGACATTTCCGCTTTAGCCAAGGCTACGCCAGACCAGTAGTCCGGGTAGCCGGGATCAGGGACGAGGCACACATCGCCGGGATTGAGTAAGACTTGCGGCAGCTGGACCAAACCCGTTTTTCCGCCAAACAGGATGGCGACCTCGGTTTCAGGGTTGAGCGTCACACCGTAATCCTCCTGATAGCGCTGGGCAACGGCTTCCTTGAGAAAGCTGTAACCGCGAAATGGCGAATATTTATGATACAGCGGGTTATCCGCTGATTCCTGCAAAGCTTTTACAATATGAGAAGGAGTGGGGGTGTCCGGGTTCCCTTGTCCGAGATTAATGACATCATGTCCCGCCGCAATTTCACGGTTTACATTTTGTACAAGTGTGGCAAAAAATTGAGTAGGTAACTGTTTCATGACGTCAGCGGAGGGAATAGAAAAATGAGTCATCAATACACACGACCTTTTGGAATAGTTTAAGAAATAATCTATCACGATTTTACCGAGTTGTATAGGGGGAATTAAGCTTGCATAGTTGCGTAATCCAGACTGATCGGGCTATGATGGGGGAAAATACCGGATAATGGGTCGCGGGAAGCTCCGGCTCACAAGGAGGATGAAGGATTTTGACGTATCAGGAAGCTCAGCCGTTCAGTGTTGCACTCATACAAGCTCATATAGAGATAGGAAATCCCCCGGAAAACCGCAGTCATATCCGAGCTTTAATGGAACAAGCGATGAAAACCGAACTGAAGCCGGATCTGATTGTCCTGCCGGAAATGTGGAATACGGGCTATGCTTTGGATCGCATTCATGAGCTGGCGGACAAGGAAGGGACGGAGACTCGGGCATGGATAGCAGCGTTCGCAGCCACCCATCAAGTGAACGTAGTAGCTGGGTCGATCGCAGAGAAAAAAAGCGACGGTCATGTGTATAATACGATGCTCGTTTTTGACCGAACAGGCAGAGAGGTTGCTTCGTATTCCAAAATTCATCTATTCCGACTTATGGATGAAGAAAAATATTTGCAGCCTGGCGAAGAAAAAGTTTTATTCGCACTGGATGGCGGTATTCAGGCAGGTGCGTCAATCTGCTATGATATCCGTTTTCCTGAACTAGCCCGAAGTTTGGCCTTGTCGGGCGCAAATTTGCTGATCGTACCCGCGGAATGGCCTCATCCCCGGCTTCATCACTGGCGTACCTTGCTGACCGCACGTGCTATAGAAAATCAGATGTATGTCATTGCTTGTAACCGGGTAGGTCGTAGCGGAGAAACTGATTTCTTCGGGCATTCGCTCATAATTGATCCATGGGGAGAAATCATTGCCGAGGGTGGAGAGCAGGAGGAGATTCTCACAGGAACAATTGAGTCTGTCTTGGTGCAGGACGTGCGTGGTCGTATTCCGGTGTTTGAAGATCGGCGTCCCTCACTGTATGACCGATAATCAGTACAGAAAGGAATACTCCATGCTTAAGGAACGCATTGATTTTTTGTGTAAAAAGAAAAACTTGTCCCGTAAAGAGCTGGTAGACGGGCTGGTGACACCCGCACATTTTGCGAATATACTGGCTGACCGATACCCGTTGGCAGAGGATCTGGCCGAGCAAATTGCTGGGCGTTTAGGTGTAAACCCATCCTATCTCTTGCGTGCAGCGGCAGAGGATGAGGAGACGCTGGCTACAGCGGATAAGATTCTCACAGAGCTGTCCAAGCTGGCTAATCCTGCCACGGAAAGCTATGTGGATCAGCTGGAGGATCGCAACGATTCGCTTGTGGTGGAAATGACGACTTATTTGATGAAGGCCGTATATTACCAGCAATTAAATGACCCAACGGCCTATGAATATTTACATCAGACAAAATTAAGCTTCAGTTAAAGCTGAGTGTAACGAAAAACAAGGCGATACATTTAATGTAACCACGCAAAAGGATGTTTTTTCTTCCCAACTATCCAAACTGCAGCAGGGAAGTATTATAGAGGTCATTTATTCACCTCAAGATCCTTCAAAATTAGTCTTTAAAACACAAGTGAGTGAAGCCGAGGTACAGCAAGCATTTGGTTTTTCTCGATAATAAAAAAGTTTTCCGATACCTGTTTCAGATACAGCCCATAGGTGTATTATAATAGTATCCCGACACCAGGAGGTTGATAACGATGGATAACCAAAGTAGATCCGAACTGGCGAATAGGGATGGCCTGTCACGGCCGAGAGGCTTAAATAGACAGGTTGTCGGAAACAATTATGAAATGGGCTATGATCAGGATAAAAGTCCACCAGATTTAGGGAGACCCTGATCACAAAAAGGCGAGGACAGGCACTTTGGGATCACACAGCACATTGGAACTGAGGTAGGACACTCTTGGGAGACCAAGGCTAGAGACCTTAAGGAAAGAAGTGATGCGAGATGGATAAAGTGGAGTTTCCGAGCAAGCGTAAAGTAATCAGGCGAGGCTGACATGAAATTCAAATGAACATGAAATGTGGTTCGTTGAAGACAGATGGAAGCAACATCCAACAGTGTAATCGAACCCGTAAAGTAAATGAAGTATTGAAAGTATAGGGGTGAAGCCCCGGGACCGCCTTCTTCTCTGGCTTTGGCTAGGGAGGAAGACGGTCCTTTTCACATTGGAAGCTACTTTTGAGAAAGTTGCTCGACCGTTTCTCGGAAGGTATCAATAAAGGCTTCGGCAGCTTTAGACAAATAACGTCCGTTTCGGTAAGCAATGGCCAGGGTACGGCTAGGGGTAGGTTCGGCGAGTGGCAATAATGCTGGAACGAACTCGCTGCTGGCGGCCCGGGCGATAAAACGGGGGACGAGTGTCACTCCCATACCTGTCGCTACGAGCGATTGGAGCGTCTCCATATTAGTGCTCTCAAACACCACATTGGGTTCAAAGCCCGCTTGATGACACAGATCCATCGTTAGCTTGCGAAAACCTTGCCCTTTTTTCAGCACGACAAAAGGCTCATCTTTCAGTTCTTCCATATGCACAGGCTGCGGATGGCCTCCGTTTTTACGCAGGGCTAGGGGGTGACCCGGAGGAACGGCAAGATCAATCCACTCTTCACCGATGGGCACATAGGAAAGTGTAGGTTCAACTAATGGAAGAGATAGCAGGCTGAGATCTGTATCCCCACTGGCAGTTTTTTTCTCCAGATTCATGGATGAATCCTCGACTAACACGATTTCAATGTCCGGATGAGCCTTCTTGAATACAGGCAGCACATGCGGCAGCAAATGAGAACCTGTGATAGGCATACTGCCAACCACAACCTTCCCTTTTCGCAGTTGAGAAATGTCGTCCATTTCCTGCCGGAGCTGCTCGACTGCATCGACTATTTTTTTTGCCTTTTCTACAAAGCTTGCTCCTGCATGTGTTAATTCCACCGTGCTGGTGTTGCGTTGAAATAAAAGTACCCCAAGTTCTTTTTCCAGTTTGGATAATTGTTGGCTCAAAGAGGGCTGAGCAATATGCAGTTTTTCTGCTGCGCGTGAGAAGTTTTTTTCCGCTGCAATTTGCAGGGTGTACTGAAGCTGTCTGAATTCCATCGAATTTTGCGCCCCTTGTCTTATAAGCTTTACCTATTACATCATAGACTGATTATACAATAATAAAATGAAATTCCCAATCTTAACGAATCCCATGTGTCACAAGTTTTATATAGATGAAGCGTTTTTATACAAATAGAGTCTTTTAATACAGATAAGCAATTCATTTAACATTCTCCTGATAAAACGTGATTAATCTTAGTTCTGGTTGTACAAAAAAGTGTCTGGGAGGAAAATGAATGCTAAAATGTTGGGGGATACATACGAAAAAATCGGTGGCTGCACTCGTAGCGACTATGATGCTAGCAGTAAGCGGTGGGACGGCGATGGCAGTCGAAAAGGACACGTCGATTAAAAACGTAATTATTTTGATTCCAGACGGTATGGCTAATGACGCCACTGCACTGGCTAGATGGTACAAAGGCTCCTCCTTAACGTTAGACAGCATGGCAAGCGGCATGGTGCGTACGCATTCTGCGGATGCTCCAATTGCCGATTCTGCTCCAGCGGGTACTGCTTTTGCCACAGGACATAAATCACATACTGGGTATGTAGGTGTCCTTCCTGATGAAGCGACAATGCCTGGACAACAACCCATTGCAGCGGGTGACGCCAAAAAGCCTGTAGCTTCCATTCTTGAGGCTTCCAAGCTGGCAGGAAAATCGACCGGAATTATTGCGACTTCCGAGATTATGCATGCGACACCAGCTGATTTTACCGCACATTATCCTGATCGTAAAAATTATGATGCACTCAGCATGCAGCAAGCCTACAACGGGGTTGACGTAGTGTTAGGTGGAGGCGGCAAGTTTTTGGAGGCAGCAGGGCGTAAAGATGGCCAAGATTTGGTAGCCCAAATTAAAGACCAGGGTTATGACTTTGTCACGACACCTGAAGGGTTGAAAAAATCGACCTCCAGCAAGCTCTGGGGCAGCTTTTCTCCCGAAGCCCTTGCGTATAACCTGGATCGCGATGCATCCAAGGAACCTAGTCTGGCGGAAATGACATCGAAAGCAATTGATGTGTTGTCCAAAAACGATAAAGGCTTCTTCTTAATGGTAGAAGGCAGTAAAGTGGATTGGGCCGCCCATGCAAATGATCCAACTGGAATTATCAGTGACGTGCTTTCATTTGACGATGCAGTGAAAGTTGCTGTGGATTACGCCAAACAAAACCAAAATACAGTCGTCGTAGCAGTGACAGACCACGGAAATGGTGGATTGACGATTGGTAGCAGCGATACAACTAGCAATTATGATAAAACACCTTTAGCTTCTTTTATAGACCCGCTGAAAAAAGCGAAGCTGACGGGTGAAGGCTTGGAAGCCAAGCTGAATGCAGATCGCAGCAATATTAAAGAAGTGCTTTCCACATATTTTGGCATCACCGATTTGACAGACGAAGAAGTAAAAACCATTAAAGATGCCAAAGAAGGCAGCATGAACTATGCTGTCGGACCGATCATTAGCAAACGTGCGAATATTGGCTGGACTACAGGCGGACATACAGGAGGCGATGTCGTGTTGTACACGTATGCGCCGAACGGAGACCGTCCAACCGGTGTAATCGACAATACAGATGTCAATAAATATATGACACGTGTGCTTGGACTGGATTTGGATACGGTCAGCAAGCAGCTGTTTGTTCCTGCAAAAGCCGCTTTTGAAGCTAAAGAAGCCAAGTTTACTGCGGATACGAAAGTCATTACAGTGACCAAAGGCAGTAACAAGCTGGAGCTTCCAGTATACAAAAATATAGCTACGCTGAATGGCAAAAATACCAAGCTCAACGGTGTAGTTGTATTTAACGGCGTTGATTATTTTGTACCCCAGCAGGCGATTGATTTGATTCAGTAGTAGGCAGAACCATCGACAAGGGCTGTTTCTTCCTTTAGAGGAAGAGACAGCTTTTTTGTGTGTTGATATAAATGTGTATTTTTTGGGGCAGAAGTTGGAGGCGGTTTTTATAAGATGGGATTTTTTGTGAAACTAATCACGTTACAACCTCTCCGATATTGCTAGAATAATACATGTACGGTACAAGCCGCTGATGATGTGAAGTCCGGATGGACGAGGGAAGAAGGGATGAGTCACGGACGAATTATTACTGCGTCTAGCTGACGGCAAGGAATGGACGCATACGGAAATGATGGAGCTGCTGACACGTCTGGATGATGAGCCGACGCTGCGGGCTCAACTGAGACACCTGGCAGCTCGCACCAAATTGGAGCGCTATGGAAAAGGTGTTTTTTTACGGGGATTAATTGAATTTTCCAGTATATGTCGTCAGGACTGCATGTACTGTGGGCTGCGCGCTTCGAATAAACAGGCAGATCGTTACCGTTTGCAGCCAGAAGAAATTCTGGCCTGTTGTGCGGAGGGGTATGAACTCGGTTATCGGACTTTTGTGCTGCAAAGTGGGGAAGATTACTGGTTTACAGCAGCCCGGCTGACGAAATTGATTCGGGAAATTAAAAGCCGTTTTGCGGATGTGGCGGTTACACTGTCCATCGGTGAACGGGATGATGAAACTTATGAGCAATTATACGAGGCTGGCGCCGACCGTTTTTTGCTGCGGCATGAGACAGCTTCTCCCCATTTGTACGCCAAACTGCATCCGACGATGACGATGGAAAGCAGGCGCAGCCGTCTGCTGGCTTTGCAACGAATCGGTTTTCAGATCGGGGCCGGATGTATGGTGGGGTTACCAGGACAAACGAATAGTGAATTAGCAGACGATTTGGTCTATCTACACAGCCTGTCACCAGATATGATCGGGATTGGTCCCTTTTTACCGCATAGCAACACGCCGCTTCGGGATGCCAGTCAGGGGAGTATGGAAAAGGCACTCGATATTATTTCGTTATCCCGATTGGTCGTTCCAGATGCACTTATTCCGGCGTCTACGGCAATGGGAACGATTCATCCCCAAGGCAGGGAGAAGGCGCTTCAGGCGGGAGCGAATGTGGTGATGCCCAATTTGTCGCCACTGGCGGTGAGACCTAAGTACGCGATTTATGAGAATAAAATATGTTTGGGCGATGAGTCTGCCCAATGTCGACATTGCCTGGAACTGCGGATTCGCGGAGCGGGATTTGAAGTCGATATGGGGCGCGGCGATAGTTTGAGGGTGCAACGACAGCTTATGAGACAGGAAACTTTGTGAGGCCATATCGGAAACATTGCAGTAACCATAAATAAGGAGATGGGTATACGTGAGTGGAGTACGAGAGAAAGTGTCGGCGGATTTTATTAATGAAGCAGAGATTATGGCGGCAGTGGAGCAGGGGAAACAAGAGGCAACAGATCGACACCGTATTTTAGAAATTTTAGAAAAGGGGAGAGCCTGCCGGGGACTGAGTGCGAGTGAAGCGGCGGCTCTTTTGCATGTGGATGATCCTGAATTATTGGAAGAGATGTTCAAATCTTCGAGAGCAGTCAAAGAACAAATTTATGGCAACCGGATTGTGCTGTTCGCCCCTTTATATGTAAGCAACCACTGCGTGAATAACTGTGAATATTGTGGTTATAAACATACCAATGACAGCTTTACTCGTAGCCGTCTGACACCGGAGGAATTGGTGGAGGAGGTTAGAGTGCTTCAAGAACTGGGACACAAGCGGCTCGTGCTGGAAGCGGGGGAAGACCCAGTCCATTGTCCCATTGACTATATCGTCGATTGTCTGCGTCAGATCTATGAGGTCAAGGTAGATAACGGCAGCATACGGCGGATCAATGTGAATATTGCATCCACAACCGAGGAGGACTATCGGAAGCTGGCAGAGGTAGGCATTGGTACGTATATTTTATTTCAGGAAACGTATCATCGGGAAAGCTATCGTAAATTCCACCTACAGGGACCAAAGCGGGACTTTGATTGGCACACCACCGCAATGGACAGAGCCATGCGTGCGGGTATAGATGATGTGGGGATCGGTGTGTTGTACGGCTTGTATGATTTCCGCTATGAGACCGTAGCGATGCTGAAACATGCCGAACACTTGGAAGAAGCCTTTGGCTGTGGCCCTCATACGGTTTCAGTTCCACGATTGCGTCCGGCTGAAAATGTAGATCTGGAGCGATATCCGTACCTGGTCAACGATGAGGATTTTATGAAAATTGTATCCGTTCTTCGACTGGCTGTCCCTTATGCTGGTATGATCCTGTCCACTCGCGAGGAGCCGGAATATAGAGACCGCGTCATTGGTCTAGGCGTGTCGCAGATTAGTGCAGGTTCAGCTACAGGTGTAGGGGCATATGCAAAACAGGAAACTGATGATAAGCCTCAATTTGAGGTGGGGGATCATCGCTCACCATCGGAAATTATTAAAAGTTTGTGCCGTGGCGGATATATGCCGAGCTACTGCACAGCTTGCTACCGTGAGGGGCGAACAGGAGATCGTTTCATGGAGCTTGCCAAATCAGGACAAATTCATAATGTTTGCCAGCCAAATTCGCTGCTGACCTTCCAAGAATATCTGCTGGATTATGGGGATGAGGAGGCGCGTGAACTGGGAGCTGCCGCTCTGCGAGAGAATCTGGAGCGTATACCACGTGAATCGACGCGCCGTTTGACGCTTGACAGACTGGAACGACTGGAAGCAGGCGAACGTGATTTGTATTTTTAACAATTTATATTATTCGTAATATCATTTCACGCTATGAAAATTCTCATGATTTATAATAGAACTTGAAAATGAAAAGCAGTCGCGTTGGAATCAGCGCGACTGCTTTTGTGTGTCTGGAAAAAAATATTAATGATGAGATGAGGTCTTTTAGGAATAACTGCCGGCTTCTACAGCTTGCTCCCATGCCAGCATAGCAGATGGGAAGCATTCAATAGCACGGGGAAAGACCCCCTGTACATAAGCGATGAAAATACCATAGTTCACAATCGGCACCCCGGCAGCTTTTGTTTCCGACATTCGATGAAGCATCGTACGCCGATTGAGCATGCATGCACCGCAATGAATAACCAGTGCGTATTCGCTCAGATCATCAGGGAAGCTGGAGCCGGATGCATGCTCGATGATGAGACGTTTGCCTATCGTTTGGCGGAGCCAGCGGGGAATTTTCACTCGACCAATATCGTCAGATTGGCATTGGTGAGTGCAGGCTTCGGCAATGAGTACACGGTCTCCATCCTTGAGGCGATCAATGGCTCTTGCACCTCGTACCAGTTCGTCCAGATCGCCTTTATGACGGGCAAACAGGATGGAAAAAGAGGTAAGAGGCACATCCTTGGGCGTGTCGGCCGCTACTTTCATAAAAACCTGTGAATCGGTAATGACCAAGCGAGGCTTGCGTCCCAATCTCTCCAGCGTCAATCGTAGTTCATGTTCTTTGGTCACTACAGCGATGGCATCACTCTCTAGTGTATCGCGGATTGTTTGCTGCTGTGGCAGGATCAATCGGCCTTTTGGTGCAGCTTTGTCGATGGGAACGACCAGCACAACAACATCGCCGGGTGACAACAGGTCACCGACGATACGGAAACGATCCTCGTTTTGAGGGAGCGTATTAGTAATAGCCTTTTTCAGTTCCGTGTCTCCCCAAAGCAAAGATGCACTGAAAGGAATCAGGGTGAGATCCAGTTCAGTTGCCAGCTTTGTAGCCGTTTTATCTGATTCAGTAAGGGTATCTATTTTATTCAATACCCCAATAACAGGAATCTTTTTGGTGCGGAGCTTTTCGAGTAGCTCATGCTCGAATGGTCCGACACCAACGGTGGCGTCGATAACGAGCAGGGCTAAGTCTGTACTATTAAGTATTTCGAGCGTTTTGTTGCGGCGCAGCTCCCCGATCTCACCCTCATCGTCCAGTCCGGCGGTATCCACCAGAACAATGGGACCCGCTGGGAGCAGCTCCATTGGTTTGAAAACGGGGTCCGTGGTCGTTCCTCCTACAGGAGATACCACAGCGACGGGCTGACCAGTCAGGGTGTTCAGAATGCTGGATTTGCCTGCGTTGCGGCGACCGAGCAGGACGATATGTGGTCGATTGCTACGAGGGGTATCATTCATTCCCATGGTGAGTTCCTTCTTCCTGTCCCGGAATTCCGGGCTTGGTTACTGTATAGGGATGGCATAATTGGTCAATCCGCGAACGGGTCAGTAGGCCGCGATCTTCTACAATATCCTCTGGCGCGCGACCTTGCGCAATGGCTGCAGATGCAATAGAGGCAGCTTCATCATAGCCAAGCTCCGCGACCAGCGCAGAAGCCATCACGGCTGAGTTACGCAGATTTGTAGTACAGCGTTCCTCACGCACGATCAGGCCGCGCACACATCGCTCTTCGAATAGTCGAACCGCGCTGTTCAGAATATGTAGCGATTCCAGCAGCGATTCGGCAATCAGCGGCAGGAATGCGTTTAGCTCCAACTGACCGGAGGCAGCGGCCATAGTGATAGCCGCATCTTCGGCTATCACACGCATGGCTGTGAGTCCTGCCATTTCAGCTATTACCGGATTGACCTTGCCAGGCATAATAGAGGATCCCGCCTGAACTGGAGGCAGCGTGTATTCGCCAAAACCACCGAAAGGACCAGAGGCCAGTAGGCGAAAATCGCCAGATATTTTGTACAGATTCACGGCGGCTGATTTGAGTAGACCGGACACCTCCACAAAGACATCCATATTTTGAATCGGGTCCATTGGGTGGTCACTGCGACTCAGTCCAAAGCCAGTCTCATCCGCCAGCTTTTCGACCATCCGATAGCTGTATGCGTGGGGTGCGTTCATACCTGTGCCAATCGCCGTGCCCCCAATAGGGATTTCCCGCAGCCGCTCTTCAGCTTTATAGAGACGCCAGCGGTCGCGCGCTATAGCCTTTGCGTAGGCACCAAAGCCCTGCCCGGCCATCATGGGCAGAGCATCCATTAGCTGAGTGCGTCCTAGCTTGAGCAAGTCGGCATATTCTGTTTCTTTGTGCTGTAAAGCATCCTGTAACGAAGACATCGTGTCACATAAAGGCCGAAGCAGCCGTATCGCTGCAATTCGTAGCGCTGTCGGATAGACATCATTCGTCGACTGGCAGCAGTTCACATCATCCAGCGGATGTAAAATCTCATACTGCCCTGGTCTGCCTCCCAGCTGTACGATGGCCAAATTAGCAATGACCTCATTTACATTCATATGGGTACTGGTGCCTGCGCCGCCTTGCATGGCATCCACGGTAAACATATGTTGATGCCTCCCGGCGAGTATTTCGTCGCAGGCATTTACAATGGCAGAGGCCCGTTGGGCAGGAAGCCGTTTCTGCTCACCATTTACTTGAGCGGCTACTTTTTTTACCAACACAAGAGCGTGAATCAGGTTTTTGTTCACAGGCCTGCCACTGACCGCAAAATTGTTCATCGCGCGTGCGGTGTGAATGCCGTAAAAGGCATCTGCGGGAATTTCCATCTCTCCTAGCGCATCCCGCTCGGTTCGCGTATTTGTAGGCAGAGGGAAACCTTCGGTCATAGACCCGTTGCCGGAATGCGTGTCATATGCAGTAGCTGACGTGCACTTGCAGCGCGTTTTTCCTCTACCCGGGCATGAACCAGATCTGGCTCGACCAGCTTGAGGGCTTGTGTTGGACATTTACCAATGCAGGCTGGGCCGCCGTCGACACCTTCGCATAAATCACATTTGCTAGCAATCATGCGTTCTTTGGGTTGCAAACGTCCTGACATATTGGTATACAATCCGTCCTGCACTACAGGCTGCCCGTTTCGATACTCGGGTACCATGGTAATCGCGCCGTAAGGGCACGCGATCATGCAGGTTTTACAGCCAATGCAGCTTTCACTATTAATGAGAATGCAGCCATCTGCATTCGTAATGGAGCCGTTCGGACAAGCGTTGGCGCATGGGGCATCCTCACAGTGACGACACTGAACGGGTGCAGTGACTCCAAATGATTTGATAACCTTCAGACGAGGGTGAAAATGAAACTCATCATCCGGCGAGATAAAAGGGTTCTCCGCTGAATGTGCGATGACACATGCGATTTCACAGGTACGACAGCCGATACACTGATCGGGATCAGCTAAAACAAAACGGTTCATACAATTCGACTCCTCTCTAACTAACGACAAATATAATGTATACAGCATAAAAATAACTTAACGTATTAATGAATGGAGTAACCCGTATCCCCTTTGGTGGAAATAGTGCTACTGCGGCTTTGCTTGCCGGGCCCCCGTTGTTGGAAGGTCGTGTGCAGCAGATGATGCGATACATGACCCAGCGGCTCACCTAGAAATTCATCATAAAGTTTGATGATGTGAGGGTTCTCATGCGATTTTCGTACCTGGTGTGCAGCATCATGTCCATAGATGGAGGATTTACGTGCCCGATAAGCTTCAATTCGATGCTTTTCTAACATGAGCTTGGGTTGTCCCCCTCCGCTGATACATCCAGCAGGGCAGCCCATCACCTCAATAAAATGATAATCACATTCGCCCGCCTGGACACGATCCAATAGCTGATAGGCATGTTGTAGCCCGGCGACGACCGCTACCTTGAGCTGGAGCTTGCCTACCTGAACCTCAGCTACTCGAATGCCTTCCTCACCACGAACAAAATCGAGTTGGAGCTTCGGTAGTTTTTCATTTGTCAGCAGCTCGTAACCTGTACGGATGGCAGCTTCCATGACTCCTCCGGTGACTCCAAAAATGGAGCCTGCACCTGAATATTGTCCTAACGGTGAATCGAATTCTTCATCAGGCAGGTTCGCAAAATCAATTCCACGCTGCTTGATCCAGTATGCAAGTTCACGCGTGGTCAGTACCTCATCCACATCACGGTAACCGTCAGATTCCATTTCGGGACGATCGCACTCAAATTGTTTACAGGTACATGGCATGATGGCAACGCTGTATATATTCGCAGGTTCCACCTCGTCTAGTTGTGCGCCATAAGATTTGATTAGCGCTCCTAACATTTGCATCGGAGATTTGCAGCTGGATAGATGGTCTAGCAGATCGGGATATTCTATTTCTGCAAATCGGACCCATGCTGGACAGCAGGATGTGAACATAGGTAAGGGACCGCCTTCGGTCACGCGACGAATCAATTCAGTGCCTTCCTCCATGATGGTCACGTCAGCTCCAAAGTTGGTGTCGTATACTCGATCGAAGCCAAGGCGGCGCAAAGCAGCAGCCATTTTCCCAGGCGTCAAGGTGCCGAACGGCATTCCGAATTCCTCCGCGAGTGAAACACGAATGGCAGGAGCACATTGGACGATCCGAAACTGTCCAGGTTTGGTCATCATATCGGCTACCTTATTCAAGTTGTAGCTATAATAGGCAGCGAATAGCGGCTCTCTGATGTCGGCAGGCATATCGCGTTCTTGGATACGTTCCAGCCGTCTAGCGGCGCCTTCCTGTGGAGATGAACCTGCCCAGTCAGATGCGTATACGCTGCATATTTGTACACATTGACCGCAAATAACACATCGGTCTGCATTAACGGTTTGCGGTTCTCCGGGCAGTCCCTCTATGGCATCTACTGGACAAACCCCAGCACAACGTCTGCATCCCGTGCAGAGCGTAGGGTCAATATGAATGACAGGGTCTGTGCAATCAGTCGTCTTCATACAAGGAGGTGAAGAGATCTTGTCTATTGTGGTTGACATGTTTTTCTACCTTTCTGCGGCTGATTTTGACCTTATAGGCGTGGGAAAAAGACTTCCCGCCGAGGCTCTGGAGGTGAGTCGGATATACCTTTGGCCAGCCGTAGGACATGATTCGAGCAGGCCTCTACACATGCAGGCTGTCCGTTCTCTGTTTCCGCGCACAGATCGCATTTGCTTGCCGCGGTGCGGGGAAGGGCGACTCGATTTGCACGGTGAGTCAGGCCGGACTGCGTTACAACGTGTCCGGCCCGGTAGACCGGAGACACCTCAATCGCCCCGAAAGGGCAGGCCAAAACACAGGAGGTACAGCCGATACATCGTTCCTCATCTATCATGACGACGCCGTCCTCCTGACGAATGGCCTGTACCGGACAGGCATGTGCGCAGGGTGCATTTTCGCAATGCCGGCATTGCACCGGCACATACATATCCCCTGTACGTACAACATACACCTTGGGTACAACAGGTACGCTGACGGTTCCGACCGAAGCTCCTATACCGTTAGCCTGACTGTGAACGGCGAAGCACGCCAGTTCACAGGCTTTGCAGCCGATGCACTGCCCGGCGTCTGCGACTACAAAAGAAGAAGCAACAGCGCTTGTTCTACTGGCTGCTCCCATTCTACTCGTCGAAGCTGACCGGTTATCTGTCGGACGGTGCATCATATTCCCTGTGCCGCTCATCTCGTCACCTTATCAGCCAAAACAGCTTCCTGGACGTTCATCTGTCTGCGAATCCGTTGGTACGATTCGTGTACATCACGTTCGGCCTGCACTTGGTCGGCGATCCGTTCCAGACGGATGGCACAGTATTTTAATTCCGGGGTTTTGGATACCGGATCGAGAAAATCAGCGGTCAGCTCGTTACATGCTCCAACCCACCAGTGATAGGTCATGTAAGTCGCACCTTGTTGCACACGGTCACTGATTTGTGCCCGTGCCATGATGCGTCCCCGACGGGAGGATATGGCAACAATTTCGCCATCCAGAATATTCAGATCTGCTCCGTCTTCTGGGCTAATCTGAATAAAGCCAGGCTCATCAGACAACTGGCGCAGCGCGCGGCAATTGCCAGTCATGGTACGCACGGAATAGTGACCTACCTCACGGACTGTGGACAAGACAAGCGGGTATTTTGCATCCGGTTGTTCTTGTGGCGGACGCCATTCGCAGGCGAATAATCTGCCTTTGCCACTAGGTGTCGAGAATTGATTTCCCTTATACAAATACGGTGTACCTGGATGATCCTCGGTAGGGCAAGGCCATTGAACGCCGCCTTGCTGCTCCATTTTTTGGTAGCTGGCACCCGAGAATAATGGGCTGAGGCTGCGCATTTCATCCCAAATTTCCTCTGTGTTTGCATAGGACATAGGGTAGCCCATGGCGGTAGCAACCTCGCTAATAATGGCCCAGTCTGGCTTAACATCACCCTGTGGCTCAACGGCTTTACGGATGCGCTGAAAGCCCCGATCTGCCGAAGAATATACACCGTCATGCTCGCCCCAAGCAGTAGAAGGGAGGATGACATCGGCGTGTAGCGCTGTTTTGTTCATGAAAATATCCTGAACCACGACAAATTCCAACTGGTCTAGGGCTTCACGCAACTCGGCAGCGTTCGGATCACTTTGTACAGGGTCCTCTCCGAAAATGTAATAAGCTTTCAGCTTGTTCTCCTTCAGGATGAGGTGCGGTACCTCTGTAAGTGGATAGCCTTTTTTACGCGGCAGCTCAACACCCCATGCTTTTTCAAACTTTTTGCGGACTGTGTTGTCTGTTACATCCTGATAGCCAGGATACACATTCGGCAAAGCGCCCATATCGCAGGAACCCTGCACATTGTTTTGTCCCCGCACTGGTCCGATACCCACATTCGGCTTGCCCAGATTTCCCGTCAACAGTGCAAGGGAAGCGAGCCCCTTTACCACATCAACGGCCTGTGAAAATTGACATACGCCCATTCCGTACAAAATTGTAGCGGTAGGTGCCTTTGCATATTCCCTCATAGCCGCCCGGATATCGGCCGCCTTGACCCCCGTAATGCCTTCCGCATATTCGGGAGTATATTTTTTAATGCTGTCTACGTATTCGGCAAAGCCTTCTGTGTTTGCTTCCACATATCGTTTGTCGTACAGTCCTTCATGCACAAGTACATGACCAAAAGCGTTCACCAAAGCCATGTTTGAACCGCCCTTTAGGGGTAGCCACATATTCGAAATACGAGCTGTTTCGGTCATGCGCGGATCGCATACAATAATCTTGGCGCCTCTTTGCTTGGCAGCTACAATGCGTCTTGCGACGATCGGATGTGTTTCGGGTGCATTATATCCAAACACGAAAATGAGATCAGAGTGTTCAATTTCAGGAATAGAGTTGGACATAGCTCCATCACCGAGCGAGTAAGTCAAACCTGCCACAGAAGGGCCGTGGCATACACGAGCGCAATGGTCGATATTGTTCGTGCCAATGACCGCCCGCATGAACTTTTGCATGACATAATTGGCTTCATTTCCCGGACCGCGTGCGGAGCCCGTTCCCATAATGGAGTCGGGTCCGTATTTTTCCTTAATTGCTGACAGCCGTTCGGCAGTATATTGAATGGCTTCCTTCCACTCCACTTCCTCCATAACTCCATTTTTGCGAATCATGGGCTTGCGCAAGCGTGCAGTCAGAATTTGTGGGTCATTCAAAAAATCCCATCCATAGTGTCCTTTCAGACACAACGTTCCTTCATTCGTACGACCACCAGCCGGCTCTGCGCCAATTACCTGTCCTTTTTCCACCAGCAAATGAAGCTGACAACCGCTCCCGCAGTAGGGACATACGGTCAATACCTTGTCTGCCATAAGTGCAGCACCTCTTTTATATGAAATAGATGAAACTCGTAACATAAAAAAAGCCAATACAAAAATGCCGCTTTACGCTGCATCCTGTACTGGCTTATCCGCGAGCGAGGAGGCAAGCTCCTTCCCGCTAATCCAACCGGTGTATGTGTTGTAGTTCTAGAGTAATGATAATGTGTCCGTCTCCATGGACGGAGGGGCAGACCTCCCAAGTATAAGTGAAGGGACTGCCGAGTGTTTTTTCGGCTTCGTTCATAAACTCCTTTTCCAGATAGGGACGAAGGACATTCCAATATTCCCTGACCTTGTCCTCGGCCCCTTCATGAACGAGAATTTCGGACAAATTAGACAATGTACCTCGAATTTCTACCGTAATCCGGAGCGGCGAATCCAGTGAAACCTTGACGTTGTCCGGTCCTTTTCCACGGTAGTGCTTGACAATACATACGGCCAACTTCCTGATGCGCTCACGGTATTCCAATTCGGTATTCAACATCTGGACACTCCGCTTCGAATCAAAATAAAGGCGTACTTGCCGCGCATGCCAGACAGCCTGTGCAGCTGGTTTTAGAACAAAACGTAACCGTCCCGACCCAAGTGGTCTGCCCAGCACGGCGTATCACCCTTCTATGGTAGAACAGGTTGACCCGGAAAGATGTGAAATTCATTACACTGAACCAAAAATTTACATAGATTAGACCGCTTTTGAAGTAGCTATACCTCTATGGTTTGTATGATGCTTCTCATTCCGTCGTGTTGTTTGTACAGCTCCAATACAAAAGCAGTTGAATGACATACTATGGGCTGAGATTAGTAAATGGCATTCTCAAAGCCCTCTTTACTGAAATAGCTCAGTGCGAATCTCAGAGATTTATAGTAAATTATTCATTTATATGATTTGCAATATCAATTTATTATTACATGGGACGGAAATGCTAGTCGAACTCCAGAAGGCATAGATATGTTATCCAAAATGGTGGTAAGGTACGGGTTCAAGATGTAGAATCTATGCGATAATCAGTTTGTAGAAGGGCAATGTCAAGGTCGCCAAATGAAGACTTAGTAGGAATTACTGCAACGTGTGGCTGAACATGAAGCCGCAAGTCAAGCCACGTTAGAATAAAGAGAAGAGGTCCGTGCTAAAATGCATGGACCTCTTCAAACCTGTAATAATTGATTTTTTATGAAACTTTACTGTTTAACCAGAACGGATAAATCGCCTTCAAAAACTTGCTTCTCTTTCTTGTTGAAAGTCGACAGCAATACAGTAACGAGTCCTGTTCCATTCCTCATCTCTTTTACTCCAATCACTTCAACAATGGTGTACAATTCGTCGCCTGGATATACTGGTTTAATAAATTTAATATTATTCATAGCAGTTCCAGCAATAACCTCATCACCGTAACTGCCTGTTTCAACCCAAAGCTTAAAAGAAACAGCTAATGTTTGAATTCCTGAAGCGATAATTCCATTAAATCTACCTTGTAATGCTTTCTCTTCATCTAAATGCATATATTGCGGGTCAAACTCCCTTGCAAATCTGGTAATATCCTCTTTAGTTAATTTTAAAGACTTGGTTTTAAATACTTGTCCGATATAAAATTCATGAAACCGCATTATTACACCTCTTGATTAAATTATTTGCTTATTTATAGAGTAGCATAATATCACCAATAAAGTTAAACTGCCCGTTAGCTTAATGACGTATTGTCCGTCTACAACTTTATATTCACCGAACAATATTTCCCTTTAAAACTCGTAGCGTTATAGCAGCAAATTAATTTAAGATACAAGTATGAAAAGCCTCTGATAATTCAGCGGATTTTTGTAGTCCCACTCAGCAAGTAACCCTCCGTACTTTTGTACAGTCAGATCAATGTAAGTGTCTGCTTTTTGAAGGATTATATTTCCATTAACATAAGTCTCACCGGTAACAGTGGCAGGGTTATTTGACTTCAATGCAGAGTGACTCTTTGGAACTGCTTATTTTATATACTTCGACATTCGATGCAAATAAATAAAAATTATTGACAACTGTTAAATTATGGACAACAATAGAATGCAATAATATATAAATATTGGTACTTCTGTATGAAGGGTGGTTTATCTATGAAAGTTACACCCACGATTAGAGCAGAATTGGAACAATATCTAAAACAAGAAGGTTTGAGCATGATGGAGTTTGGGCATATAGCGGGCATGAATAGGGGGATAGTAAGTAGCATAGTGTCAGGCAATAAATCTATGTCTGTTAACCAGATAGATCGCATTACCGAGGCTATGGGTTTACCAGAAGGCTACTTTTACGACCTATTTATAGAAAACTACATCATCGACACCCCCCCGAATATGAGACGAATAGAGCCATTTTTGTATCGTTGTGCAGAATTGGACAAGCTGGATGCGATCCGTCGAGTGGTAGGAACCATTATGGACAACCTACTCTATTCGCCTAAACTATTTGATATGGCAGAAGTGCTATTAGCACAGGGACGACATGATGCTGCGTTGCTGTTCTATGAGGGGGTAGCTGAAACGGAGAAGTACCAACATTCTGAACGATTGGCGATCTGTCAGTATCGAATGTTCACGATTCAGGTTGGTGACGATCAAAGCCGCAATCTCAAGGCAGCTACGTTGTTTGAGCCTTACATTGAACGTCTGGATGAAATGGACCAACTTGACGCATTAAAGGATTTGTCGAACGTGTACAGGTCTTTGCGTAAGTGGGACAAGGTTGAGGAAATGGCAAGGCAAATGAGAGGGAAAGCTGAAGTACAATATTCCATAAAGCATCAGCAGAAGAATCGAAAGAACAGGGAGCATGAAAAGGAAACCAGAAATCCGTTATTTGGATACATTGCTTACGCCGATTTGTTGTGTGCTAGTGTTTGTGAAGCCCAAGGCGATTATCAACAAGCTCTACTATATACATACGCCTATGCGAATTTAGATTGGGTCAAAGAGACTGATGAAGATACTCAACACTGGGTAAACTTGTTCAGTCAGTGGGCAGAAGGTAACACGTACGTCAATAAACTCCTGTCTGGAGATGTTAGCGTGCTGCCAGACTATGTTGAATATATAGCGGCAACATCAACCGCTAACGAAAATGAGAAACTCTCAAAGCTGTTGAACGTTATGATAGCGGCTAACCGATATGAAATAGATGTGGATGATGTCCTTTCACGTTTTGAAACGAATATTAATTCTTTTGCTCAACTCCCAACATCATCTGATATATATACCCAACAAGTAATACCAGACTATTTCGCATGGTTTGCTTACGAAATGGCTCATTATTATTTACATCGGGTGAAATACAGTGATGGCTTTAAATACTTGATGTATGCAATGGCAAAGTCACATATAATAACTAATGAAACAAACTTTATAAATTGTATTGGTCTGTTTATGCGTTTTCAAGTCCATGCGACTCCTGAAATCAAAACAGAGTTCTCCAATCTAATTGAAAAGGTGTGGTTAAGTAATGTTGAAAAAAATGGCATTGTTAATTGTTGCGAGTAGCTTTTTGTTTTTTATAACTGTACCCGCTCACAATCATGAGCAGCTTATTCAGACCCTTGTACAAATTGGGGGATTCTAGAGCAAAAGAAAGCTCTGCCGACCATAAGGTTAGCAGAGCTTTCTTTAGTGCAGGAATTACCACAGAATTCACCGAATGACTATCTTGATTATACATATACAGTGTTAAAGTTGGATATAGGATTGTTTGTAGCTGCATTAAGCCAGGTAAGAGTATATTTAGTGCAGCCGTTGGGTGATGATATGGTGGAAGTTGTAGACAACGGTAGCGCAGTAGAGAAGATTACCTCGGATGCCATCAAGATTAACGGATCATTTCTCAAAGATCGGGTGGAAGCGTAACTGTAGGAGAATCCTTTAATGTCCCTAAAGGATGGGGGCATGTTAAACTTCGTATGAAGAATCACTCTGATCATCCAGTAAAGGTGAGTTTAATTCACAACGGTTCAAACAAACTATATATTGATGCATTAGTAATCACTCCTCACGCCACAGTTACTTGGAAATCTACTGATGAAGGTATCACCAACGGTTTGCGTTCTGGATACTACACACTTCAGTGGAGAGGCAGCGATTATAAAGTTAATGGGGAAACATGGGGGGTAGCTCGTTCACAGCCTGGAGACATCTAACTTGTCCTAGTTAAACGACGTTATTGGGGGGGATGATGCGTCGTTCAAGATAGCAAGGGAATTAGTCTCTTAATTGGTTTGTGGGAATTTCTTTATTCTCGAGCAGTTTGAATTTAGAGTAGATGTAAAGATGGGCTCGGGCGGATTGATTTTGTGGGTTCTTTTTCCACAGGAACAGGATTTGCAAATGCAAGTAGTGACGTAGCTAATCCAAAAGGTGTTGTAACTCCACAAGCTTACACAGAGCATGTCATTAATTATGTAAGAAACAAGCAATTTAAAACTTGGGCAAATGATTAAGAAGACTATGCAGCTATGGAAGTAGGTTATAAGGACTTGAACTTCCTAAATGGGTATAGGCTCGATTCAATCTCTATTAGTTATACCGACTCCACATGCGAATTATTAGCAGGATGCACCCGTTACAAAATTCAAACTTATAATTATTCCACATATTAATAGACCATCGGTAGCAAGCCAACAAGCAGTAGCTGAGTATACACTGGAGTTTCCGAGTTCGCGCTATCCAGAAATGGGAGCACACAACAAAGATGCTATAGCAGCCGGCCATTTTGCTGTATGTACTATTGACCGGGACGGAGCTGAAGAAACTCGCAAGAGTCTTTAAAAGATGTTCCTACAAAAAAAGTGATTTGACCGCGACGAGTGACCGATGGCGATGTGCGCTGAAGATGGCGCAGGTGCTGATATCCGATACATAACCCTTAGTGACAACAGGGGAACAGGATCTTGGGTAAGTAATCAGTTAAATAAGTATAGTGATGGTACAAAGGTGAGATTTATTGTGAAATAAGGATGAGAGACGCTACTGGTTATCAGCCGATAGGGTCTTTTTTTATACCCATTAAAAAATAAATATGCAAATATTTAGATTATATTTATAGATTAGCAAGTTTATGTTTAGACACAATTCCTCAATTAAATTATTCTTAGTTCTATTAAACCTATTGGAGGATTATTTAATGAAGAAAGCATGTATAACAATTTTATTTTTAGTTCTTTTATCTCTTCCCTTATCCAATGTTTTTGCAGCCGAAGCAGAGTATTCAGAAAATCTAGTTCCACATATGACAACTAACATTTTGCCATCTGGAGTAGCAAGCGCAAGTAATGAATATTCATACGCATATGAGGCGTTTAACAAGGAATTTGCTACTATTGCTAGTGCGTGGACATCAAGTACAACTGCTGCTTGGCTAAGATATGACTTTCCTAAACCCGAAGTTATTGAGCAATATGTTATATATCCACAGACAACGGCAACTGACCGTGCCCCTAAAAATTGGACTTTCGAAGGCTCAAATGATGGGATGACTTGGAACGTGCTAGATACCCAGTCAAATATCACTGGATGGGTAAATAGCACTCCCAAAAAATTCACTTTTTCTAATTCTAATTCATACAAGGATTATAGAATTAATATTACAAGCAATAATGGAAGTCAGTATCTAGCTCTTAGCGAATTAGAGATGATGTCTAAAGTGTCAAGCTCCACTCCTAATCCAGGAACAGAGGAACCAACTCCAAACGGAGATCGTGCAATTCTGGTAGTCACCATGACGACTGGCTTAGAGAAGGAATTTGATTTGAGTATGCAAGAGGTCAATGACTTCATTGCATGGTATGAGGCTAAGCAAGCAGGTTCTGGATCAGCTTCATACGCAATCAATAAGCACGATAACAATAAAGGCCCATTCAGCAGCCGCAAGGATTACATGCTGTTTGATCGTATCCTTACGTTTGAAGTAAGTGAATACTCTAAATAAATCAAAAAGCTCAGCTGACCTTAATGGGTCGACTGAGCTTTTTTTGTTAAGAAGCCCTTCCTTTAATCAAGACCTCGCATAGCCTATGGAGTAGGAGTACCCTAAAATAAAGGAGGCGTTACGTGTGGGGGAAATGAAAAGAGACTACGAGGGAATCACCGGAAGAGTTTGGACATCGATAGCTGCTGTCTTGGCACTGTTCATATTGCTGGTAATCATCTTGAAATTAATTCATTTATAAAGATTCTTAAGCTCCACCGAGGGATTTAATTTCTAAAGCATAGCCCCATTAGTTCCTGAGGAACCTATAAGGTTCGCCGTTTGGCCCATTCCCGACCTTAAAGAAGTTGGTGAAACAACGTTTTAGACACACAAAAGGAACCTCAGCGGCTTTTCCGGAGAAGGTAGGGTAATACCCCTTAACGAAGCCTGATCCACGTCGGAGCAGCTGAAATAAAGTAGACTGATTCATGAGGGTCGCCTCTTTTTGGAATGGTTGGTTTGTGCTTACCATTAGCTGAAAAGGCGACTCTTTTTATCCTATTTTTGGTTAATCAACAAGCCTGACTTTGCTTCAAGATCTTCTATAATTTCCAGTGCAACAAAATATCCGAAAAATAATGTTAAAATATCTTCGTATCGTTTTCCTGATCCTCTTGCTCTACTTAATAATATATTTTGACTTTCTTGTATTTTTTTTTTATGGAAAGATAGAGAAACAACGGATGAATTGGAAGCGATCAAATCCATCATTAGAATTGACAACTTTTTCTGAAACTCTTCAATCGGAAAGTCATTATTTTCTTTCGAATACAGCTGCATCGTTTCAGGTGGATCTTTAAATGAAGTTTGATATTGAGTATTGAAAACACCTTCATTAACTATTTTGTCAACAATTAATTTACCAAAAACGATCCCTGATGCGAATGCTTGCCCAGGAATTCTTCCTATACCAAGATCACCATTAAATTGAGCTTCTCCAGTAGCAAAAACACGATTCAAGTTTATAGCCTCAGCATTAGCATTGATTTCGATTCCTCCTGAAGAATAGTGCATCGTTGGTGTAATTTTAATTCTTTTATTTTTAACTACTTTAGGACTAAATCCATATGTTTTGAATTTTTCATTTAATACATTTTCATCAGCATGGCTCATATCCAAGTACATGTCCTTTTTTTGTTTGATGCACTCTAGTTGGAATTTTAAAATCTCATCAATCATTTCGTGGTAATCATCCCGAGCAATTGCATCACAAATATACTCATCTTCTAATAATTGAACTCCTTCCTCATCTATTATTTTCCCTTGACTCAAAGATACAACCCCGCCCAATAAAATTTGTCTTCCGTTATATATAGACCAAGGATGACACATTACTGTAGACATTCCCTTTAATCTCGCACCTATTTTCTTAGCTAAGATTAGCGTTTCACCAGTTGAACCGGGCGAATTATCATTAAAACAGAATTGTCCTGCATATCCCCCCGTAGCTAATACCAAATAATTAGTATATATTCTGATAAATTGATCTGATTGTGTGTCATAAAATATTGCGATAATTCCGTGATCGTACTTTTCCAAATGTATCAAAATTTTATTACACATCGGTTGTTCAATATGTTGTAGTAAACAATTGATTAATTTCTTTCCCCCATGTGATTTAATCATACATTCAGGCATGATACCAAAGGATGTTTTCTCATAAGAAATACCCAATTCTTCGAAGAAATTTATAATTATGTTGGAATTCCTATATAGCGCTTCAATTACGGATCGATCTGCTCCACATTTATCAATAGTAAGATTAATAATATGATTAATTTCATTCTCTGAGGGAACACGTGTATTTGCTGCTGAAAGAAAGGAGTTGCTTTGTTTGGGTGCACTCTTTTTTGTTACAATCGTGTACTTGATATTGTTTTTTGACAAATAATAAGCAGCAGTAAGTCCTGAGATCCCCGTACCGACAATCAAAATTGGAGTGTAGTGTTCAACGGATATTCCATTTTGTTTCATCATTCCAACTCCTTTTTAGGATGTGAATGTTTTCTTCGGCTGAATCTCGTAGTCGGTTTTCTATTTTTTTGCAACCAAACGCATCAGGAGGATATTTATAAAATTCTTGCTTTCTTGTTAATTACCTGTGATTTATATCAAATTATATAACTGTATTTCGTTTTATACTTTATATAGTTATTAAGAGCTAACAAAATCAAATACAAACAGTTTTGCAAAAGTAGAGGAAAAAAAGAACCATTAAAGCAATTGCTAAGATGATTCTTATTACGAGTTCCAATATCCTTGTTACCGACGAAGAATGGAATCTAAACAAAATATTTTCCTGATTGTACAAGTTTATTCCTTATTTTGTCAACAATATCTGAGAATATATAACTGATTCAGCTTTCACAGTATGAATATTCACACAAATTCTTAATGTAATAATTGGCAGTACATTAGAAAGGGCCACAGAGTTCATCGTATTCATCCATTTGTATAACCCTTTTTTAACCTTCGAATTTTAGTCGAATGTTTTTACTAATTAAGAGCTGATAGAGAAACAGTGCAATGAACCGCCTATATTCACCTTCACCAGCCTTATAGCCTTAACCTATCACTTCTATAGATATCATATCTTAGACCAATCAAACATCCCGTGGTATATTGTTGACATTCAAGAGAGAGCCGTTAGCTTCTCTCCACTAGGTTCGAAAAACACAGGGGTGAATAATGATGAGTAAAAAGACCATGTTCGAGAAAATTTGGGATAACCATGTCATCTATCAGGAAGCGGGTAAGCCGAGTATTTTGTACATTGATCTTCACCTCGTACATGAGGTAACATCGCCACAGGCGTTTGAAGGATTACGTCTTAGCGGCCGTCAGGTGCGTCGTCCAGAGCTTACGTTTGCAACGATGGACCATAACGTACCGACTAAGGACCGTTACAATATTACGGACCCGATTTCCAAGCAGCAGATCGATACATTAACTCAAAATTGCCGTGATTTCGGTGTCACACTGTATGATTTGGATACGGTTGATCAAGGTGTCGTTCACGTTATGGGACCTGAACTTGGTCTGACTCATCCGGGCAAAACGATTGTTTGTGGTGATAGCCATACCTCCACACATGGGGCGTTCGGAGCGCTCGCTTTTGGTATCGGAACCAGTGAGGTAGAGCACGTAATGGCAACACAATGTCTCCAGCAAGCCAAAGCCAAAACGATGGAAGTTCGCTTTGTAGGCCGCCGCAAACCTGGTGTGACAGCAAAGGACATGATTTTGGGTGTCATCGCCAAATACGGTACAGATTTCGCTACAGGTTATGTTATTGAGTACACAGGTGAATCTATCCGCGAATTGAGCATGGAAGAGCGCATGACTGTGTGTAACATGTCCATTGAAGGCGGAGCCAGAGCAGGAATGATTGCACCGGACGAAACCACCTTCAACTACTTGCGTGGACGTCAACATGTAGCACAAGGAGCTGCTTTTGAGCAAGCGGTTGCTGAGTGGAAAGAGCTTGTCACAGATGAAGGTGCTGAGTTTGATGTCGTGCTGGAGTTTGACGTAGATGCTTTGATTCCGCAAGTAACCTGGGGCACTAGCCCGGGAATGGGTACAGATATTTCCTCAACCGTACCGATTCCGGCAGAACTGCCAACCGAAAACGAACGTAAAGCGGCTGAAAAAGCGCTTGAATATATGGATTTGAAGCCAGGTACTCCGATCACGGATATTGCGATTGATTATGTGTTTATCGGCTCCTGCACCAACGGGCGAATTGAAGATTTGCGTGCAGCCGCTGAGGTTGCCAAAGGTTACAAGGTTTCTGACAAAGTAACGGCCATCGTCGTACCAGGTTCGGGTCGTGTGAAAATTCAGGCTGAAGAAGAAGGACTGGACGTCATTTTTAAAGAAGCAGGATTTGAGTGGCGTGAAGCGGGATGCAGTATGTGTCTTGCGATGAATCCAGACGTACTGCAACCGGGACAGCGTTGTGCTTCGACTTCTAATCGTAACTTTGAAGGTCGTCAGGGACGCGGAGGACGGACTCATCTGGTATCTCCAGCAATGGCAGCCGCTGCGGCGATTCATGGACATTTTGTTGATGTACGGGATTGGAAATTCAAGCAGGAAGAAGTAGTCCGCTAGGACCACAGAGGAGGAATTACGATGGAAGCTTTCACAACATTAAAAGGAATTGTAGCCCCTGTGGATCGGGTAAACGTGGACACAGATGCTATCATACCTAAGCAGTTTTTGAAACGAATTGAACGTACGGGCTTTGGACAGTTTCTGTTCTACGAGTGGCGGTTTGATGAAGCCGGCAATGTCAATCCTGAATTTGAACCCAACAAGCCTCGTTATGCAGGAGCGTCTGTGCTGATCTCTCGCGCTAACTTTGGCTGCGGCTCCTCACGTGAGCATGCGCCGTGGGCGATTATGGACTATGGGTTTCGTTGCGTAATTGCACCGTCTTATGCAGATATCTTCTATAATAACTGTTTTAAAAATGGTATATTGCCGATCAAGCTATCTGAAGAGCAAGTAGAGGAATTGTTTCAGCGTACGGCGCAGCATGATAACTACCAATTGAACGTAGACCTGAATGAAAAAACAATCACTGACGACTATGGTCTGAAAATTGAATTCGATCTGGATGAACATCGCCGTCAGTTCCTGCTACAAGGCTTGGACGATATTGGCCTGACACTCCAGCATGAATCTGAAATTCTGGCGTATGAACAAAGACGCGCTGCGAAACAAGGCGCATAATCATATTTCCCAGTTCAGTATCAATACGAAGCCATATAGCTTGCTCATTTGTTAGACAGAAAGCCCGTACTGGCAATTCTTTTGCCTGCGGGCTTTTATTATGCTCAAACAATAAATTGGAAAATAAGGGGTTGACGGTTCGACTCAGCATGGTATTGTAAATGTAAATTGGTTTGAAGGACTGTGTCTGTGAGAAATACCAAAAAATACATATATAAGTTAGGGGAATGAGGATGAAGAAATATGGTTGGGTGATACTAGCGGCTATCTTGATTTGGTTGTGGCCGTCCTCCCCTCATGTGAATGCGGCTGGAGCAGATTTGTTTTTGGATGGCAAAAGAGTGGAAGCGCCTGCGGATGCCAAACCTGAAATGGTCAATGGAAAAATCATGGTACCGCTTCGGGTGGTTGGGGAGCAGCTGGGGTATCAGTTCAAGTGGGAACCACAAGCCTATAAAATCTCAATCCAAAAAAACAGTACCGATATGTCTATGTATGTAGGCCGTACATCGGCTGATGTGAATGGAAAAACAGTAAGTCTGGATGCGCCTCCTGTACTTCGGGGCAATTCGACCATGGTTCCATTGCGTTTTGTTGGGGAGCAAATGGGGCTGAAAGTAGATTGGAATAATAAAAGTAAATCCGTAAATCTCAGTCAAAAGGCTGCAACTCAACAAGCGAATAAACAGTCTCAATCCCAACCATCGTCGCAAACGTCAACACAGAGTACAACTAGCACCAATAAAACGTCTTCAGCAACAGCGACGACAATAACCCCAGTTGAAGCAGACAAGCATACTGAAGCTACATCTTCACCATCCAAGCAGCAGAATACAGAACAGACCACAGCGAATGCGTTGCTTGTACAAAATATTACTTTTGAGGGTGAGACGTTAAAGATTTCTTTGAACAAAGATATTACCCCTAAAGTATCCAAAATGACGGAGGCTGACCGTATTGTTGTAGATTTACCAGGTGCTTCAATGACGACTGATTTTCTTCAGCCATTCCCGATTCGTAGCGATGGCACGCGGGCGCTGACGAATAGTAACAGTGAGGATGTGCAGGAAATTAGATTTGCTCCCACAGATGGACCGAATGGGGGCGTACGCATTGTCATTGCTTTAAATCAAGCACGTGATTACGATCTATCAACCAATGGCATAGGCAATATCACCCTTCAATTGCGTGAGCATAGTGTGAATCCAGTAGCGGTAACACCAACGAATGTCGAAGGACGACGAATCGTCGTCATTGATCCAGGACATGGTGGCAAAGACCCTGGAGCAGGTAGTGTGACTGGGCGACATGAAAAGGAGTTTACATTGGCGGTAGCGTTAAAAGTCGAGCAGCTTCTGCAAAATGATCCTGACATTCAAATCGTATTGACTCGCAATGGAGATACGTATCCCACGCTGGATGAACGACCACAACTCGCTAATATTCAGCAGGCAAGCGTGTTTGTATCTATTCATGGTAATAGTATGCAAGCTTCAGATAAAGGAAAAACCAATGGGTCTGAAACCTATTATGCACGCCAGGACAGTTTGGCACTGGCAAAGATGATGCATAAATATCTTGTAGCGGCTACCGGATTTAAGGATAATGGCATCAGGGTGGCAAACCATGCAGTGACGAGAAAATCACAAATGCCTGCTGTATTGCTGGAATGTGGCTACCTTAGTAATCTATCCGATGAAGCAGCCATGTTTACAGAAGAAACACAGGAGAAGATTGCCGAAGGTATTGTCGATGGGTTGAAGGAGTATCTTGGAACGGGCACAGGAGCAACTGAATCACTTAACTAAGGATGTTAGCATTAAAAGCTACTTTCCACCTTTTAATGAAAATTCATGGGGGTGAAAAGTAGCTTTTTCAGTTTTTTCAGCTGTGACTTTGGACGGAAAACGAATGATCTATATTTTTAGTCAAAATTCGACAAAAATAGTTCTTTGGCACGTATATTTCTGTTATGATGGAATATATTCGCAACTTTTGGTGTGAGATAACGTCTAAAAGGTTGTCTGATATTACATAAGCGCGTATATCAGGTCGCCGCACCGGAGCATGTGGCAAAAAAATTATGAATGGAAGGGTGACGAATGAAGAAATTTGGTTTTTTATTGTTATTATTTGTCTTCATGTGGGCGGTTCCGGGTTATGGACATGCGGCTTCGAGTGGAACACAAATCTATCTCGACGATCAACAGTTAAGTGTCCCTAGTGGTGCTAAGGCACAAGTAATTGGCGGAAGTACAATGGTCCCGCTACGCGTAATTTCTGAAAATTTGGGATATGACGTGACATGGAAGCAGCAGGCGCGAACCATAACGATTGAGAAGGACAGTACCTCGATCCGAATGATAATCGGAAGTAAGACGGCGACTGTCAATGGAAGCGACATTAGTCTGGATGCTTCGCCTCTGCTGCGTTCCAATTATGCCCTTGTACCGCTTCGTTTTATCGGCGAGCAAATGGGACTGGACGTAAAATGGGACAGCAGCTCCAAGTCCGTAAAATTATATACCCGCAGTAGCGGGTCTGGAAACGGGGAATTTACACCTCCCAAGTCTGGAAATAACAGTACAGGTACTGGAAGTGTAACTGCACCAACGAATAATGCGAACTCAGGTGTTACACAGGTGCAGGGAGTCAGTTTCAGCCAAAACCGTTTAACCATCACCACAGCCAGTGCCGTCAAGCCGAAAGCGTTTACGATGACAGGCCCTGATCGGGTAGTGGTGGATTTGCCGGCGACTGCGTTTGCTGACAATTTTGGAGACCAGCAAAAGCTGGATAGCAACTTAAATGGTTCGCTGGACATTGAGAATGAAGCGGATGTGTCCGGTATCCGGTATGCTTTGTTCCAAAAGGAACCTTCAACGGTGCGCGTTGTTATTGATTTGAAACATGCCATGAATTATACCGCATATAATGATGGAACGAATCGTGTTATCGTCGATCTGGCTTCCAAGGATTCAGTGAATACCACGCCAGACGCAACGTTACCAGATGGCTCACAGCCGGATGACACGCAGACATCACCAACTAACAGCAATGGTAAAAAAGTCGTTGTTATTGATGCTGGTCATGGAGCAAAAGATTCAGGTGCAGTTGGTGTGTCGAGAAAAAATTATGAAAAGACCTTCAACCTGGCTATGGCTCTGAAAGTAGAAAGCATATTAAAGCAGAACCCCAATCTTGAGGTTGTGCTGACACGCAGTGATGATACATTCTTGGAGCTTAAACAGCGCGTAAAAGTAGCTGAAAACCTTAATGCTAACGTGTTCGTGTCCATTCATGCTAACAGCAGCGGTAGCTCAGCTTCCAACGGTACAGAGACGTATTACCAGCGTAGTGCAAGCAAAGCGTTCGCTAACGTTATGCATAAGTACTTTGCTCCTGCGACGGGTCTGACAGACCGAGGCATTCGTTATGGCAATTTCCATGTAATTCGGGAAACGACTATGCCAGCCGTATTGCTTGAAGTAGGATATCTGAGTAATGCAAAAGAGGAAGCCACACTGTTTGATGAAGATTTTCAAAATCGGGTAGCTCAAGGGATTGCAGATGGAATCACAGAGTATCTCGACGTAAAATAAATCTTCAACAAATCGCTTGTCAACGTCAAGCAAGGAGGGGGACATATGAACAAGAAAATCGTAATTGCAGGCCTGCTGGCATTGTTCGCCATTGCAGGTGCAGGGTGTGCCTCTAAGCAAACATCGGCTCCTGCGACTCCATCTCAGGAAACACAAACTTCTAATGCACAAAATAGTACACCTGAACAGACGACCCCTGATCCATCGGCTCAGTCTGCTGAGAATAACGGAGCGAGTCAAACACCTGCATCTCCGTCAACAGAGCCTACAAAGACCAAGACGGACACGGAAAATTCAGGTGATCGACAAACACAGCAGATTACGGTGTACTATACGGATACACAAGAGAACGGCTTGAAAGAACAGAAAAAGGAAATTACCTATCCAAGCGAGCTGGAAAAATTGCAAAAAGCGTTTGAAGCTCTGCAAAAGAGTGGGGATTCTGCTCTAATCCCGTTGTGGTCCGAGAAAATTTCCGTGCATAAGATCAAATTGGATAACGGTGCATTGACTTTTGATATTTCCCTGCCGGACGAGGCTCGATTGGGAGCTGGCGGCGAGGAATTGGCTATCGATGCCTTGAAGAAAACGATGTTCCAATTCAAGGAAGTCAAAACGCTGGATTTGCTCGTAGATGGGCAATCTCTGGAGTCCTTAATGGGACATGTAGATTTGGATCATCCCATGAGTCGCTAACCGATCAGACGGTATGAAAATTTCTTGGGGATTTACACACTTTTCACGTGCAATCTGTGACAGATAATGATAATATAGGAGTGTATTTCTCGCCTATGCAGGCAGTCATGCACAAATAGTATTCGTTTCTTTCCGGATGATTATTTAGAGTGACCGTCTTGATGCGGGCTATCCCGTATCAAGACGTTTTTTTTGGTAGGAGGTAGGATTTCCGTGAATGCAGCAACCGCACGTCATATATTGGACACCATCGGTACGATGTTTCCGGATGCCCATTGTGAGTTGAACCATGACAATGCTTTTGAATTAACGATCGCCGTGTTATTGTCTGCTCAATGCTCCGATCAGATGGTCAATAAAGTAACGGCAGACCTGTTTCAAAAATACAAGTCACCTGAGGATTATTTGGCTGTTCCTCTTGAGGAACTGGAGCAGGATATTCGCAGAATCGGCTTGTACCGAAACAAGGCCAAGCATATTCATAACCTCTGTCGTATTTTAATAGACCAGTACGGGGGAGAGATACCTTCAGAGCACGATCAACTGGTTAAGCTACCCGGTGTCGGCCGCAAGACGGCTAACGTCGTAGTATCTACTGCTTTTAATGTACCAGCTATTGCGGTAGATACGCATGTAGAGCGTATTTCCAAACGGCTCGGTTTTGCAGGGTGGGATGATTCAGTGCTTGAGGTGGAAAAAAAGCTGATGAAGAGGGTACCTAGGGATGAATGGTCTTTGACCCACCACAGGCTTATTTTTTTCGGACGCTACCATTGCAAAGCTCAAAATCCTCAATGTCAGGTATGTCCGTTGCTTGATGTGTGCAGGGAAGGCAAGAAACGTATGAAAACGTCTCTTATCAGAAAAGATAAGGAACGTAGAGCTTAAAGACCCACAGAGGTAACAAAGGGTTTAACCATTTATGTGTAGAAAAGGATGAAGAGTATGAAGTGCATTTCGGTATATACAGACAATTTTGAAGCGTTCTCTGATATTTTTGAGCAAATTGTAACAACAGAATTTGCTGAAAACGAAGAGCGTGAGCTTGAGGGAATCACGGTTAGTCATTCCGGTGATGTACCTGAGCATTATCTGGAGCGTATGTCACAAAAGCCAGAAGTGGTCGTAATGAAGGACAAATCCCGTGGGATTACGATTTTACAGCATGGTCAAGTATTTGAAATTTTGCTGCCAGTGCTTGAGACTGCAGCCAATTAAGTTCAATTAGCGGACGACATGCGTTGCATGTTCCGGTGTAGGCGGCTCGGCTGGTTTAACCAGCCCGAAGGCGCATTATACATGAACCTTGCAGACCATCTGATATGGCTAGAGCCTATTCCAATGAAGTGTGCATACATTTTGCACCCTGAATAATGGTATGCGTTCCCCAGGTTCCAAAAGGTTAATGTACGTGATGAGTAGGCTCACCCGTTGTATACATATCTTACTTCGTCGTTGTCCTTTAAGGGGGCTTTGATGAAATGCATTCGGTTGCCAAAATACTTATTCCTAATGATCCGTTTTGGACAGAATAAAATGAACTTATTATTATCATGTACAAAAACAGCGTTCCCTAAAGCCAGGTACTGGCGGGGAGCGCTGTTTAGTTTTTTTGATGTGATGATTCTCACAACGGCTTAGGAATGCTACAATATAGCTATTTGGTGCAGACAAGTGATAAGGAGTGGAACCGTAGCTTATGATGCAAACGATTACAGGAGATGCGGGAAAGTGGTTGGATACGATAGAACAGATACAGAATACATTGCGTAAAGCCGGGGACGAAGCGGGAGCGAAGGCGATAGGTGATCTGCTGGAAAAAGCATATGTGCAGGAGCTGACCATTGCCTTTTGTGGACATTTTTCAGCGGGTAAATCGAGCTTGATTAACAGCCTATGTGGTAAAACCGTGCTGCCATCTGGACCGGTGCCTACGAGCGCTAATGTAGTGTCCATCCGTTATGGGCGTCCGAGAGCGCTCATTCATCCAGCCAAATCAGCGGAAAATCCAGAGCCGGAAATCGTGGAGGCCTCCCTGTCCGAGCTTGCTGAGTATTGTAAAAATGGTGGAGCCTATGAATCGGTTCAAGTGTGGGAGGATGTTCCCATATTATCTAGCGGAGGAGTGTTGCTGGATACACCAGGCGTAGATTCCACAGACCACGGACATGCGCTGGCGACACATTCTGCTTTACATTGGGTAGATATTGTTTTTTATGTGATGGATTACAACCATGTCCAATCTGAAAATAATTTGTCCTTTGCCAAAAGTTTGTCGGATTGGGGCAAGCCGTTATATTTGATCATCAATCAAATCGATAAACACCGGGAGCGAGAGCTTTCATTTACACGTTATCGTAATGAGGTGGAGACTAGCTTTCATGCCTGGCAGGTTCATTATACGGATATCCTCTTTACTTCCTTGAAGGAGCAGAATCATCCATGGAACCAGTGGAAACAGTTGACGCACCTGATCCCGAAATTGCTGGAGCGAAAAACAGAGCTTTTAGCATACAGTTTAGTGTCCTCTATGCACCATTTGGTAGAGCAACATGTGGAGACTGTGCAGGCAGCTGAAGAAGAGGAACTGAACACACTGCTAAAAGAAGCAGGTGGAGAAGAAGCCATTTTGCGCCTGGATATAGAGCAGAAAACCTTGCAGCAAGAAGATGAACACTGGAAGATGCTTCCGGAGCAGGAGCGTAAACGACTGCGTCAAGAGCTGGATCATCTACTGGAACACGCACATTTGACGCCAGCGGAGCTACGTGAAGCGGCAAGCGAATACTTAGAGAGCCGCAAGCCGGGCTTCAAAACAGGACTATGGTTTGCAGGAGGAAAGACTGAGCGAGAAAAGGAAAGCCGTTTGGAACGGCTGACAGGAATGCTGACTGATCAGGTGGAGGGACAATTGCTTCCTCATGTGCGGGAGTTACTGAGGTCTTGGGGTGACGGTCAGGGTTTGTGGTCCGCTGCGATGGAGCAGGAGCTGGATGACATCCGCCCTGTAACGGATCGGCAACTGGTAGAGCAGACGGTGAAGGAAAATGCGTTGTCGCCGGAGTATACGTTGAACTATTGCAAGGATCTACGTGCTGCTGTGACCGCCGATTGCCGCCGCAAGGCGCTTACGCTAGTAGACCGCCTGCTGGCCCAGCTTGCAGTGCGAGCCGAAGCCCGCCGCGCGGCTCTCGCGGATGCGCGCACTGCGCTGCTGGCGCAGGCGGAGGCGGCGAGCCGCTACAGCACCCGCGTGCAAGCCTCGGCTTCGCACGCCAGCCTGCTGCGCAGCTTGCTGCCGCAGGCTTCCGCGCCAAGCGGGTTGCCCCGTGCGGACGCGCCTGCACCTGCGTCCGATACCTCCGCTGCTGCCTCGCCAGCTGCGACGCCAACGGGCGTTGCGCGTCCTGGTATCGCTGGCTCGCGGAACGCATCGGCGCAGCCGCTAGCAGGAACGGCGGCAGCACAGCCTGCCGCCGGAGGCCGCCGCACGCGGCTGGATGCAGTAGCGGCCCGATTGAAGGCCGCCGCTGCCCTGGTAAGCCCATACCCTGCCATGCAAACAGCGGTACGGGATTTACATGCCCGCGCCGCTGCGCTGGAGGGTGGGCAGTTTACGCTGGCGCTGTTCGGAGCGTTCAGCGCTGGGAAATCTAGTTTCGCCAACGCTTTGCTGGGTGAAGCTGTGTTGCCCGTATCGCCGCATCCGACGACAGCGGCGATTAACCGCATAATGGCGCCTGCAAGTGCTGAGCGCCATGCCACGGCTGACGTCCATATGAAATCAGTGGACGCGTTGCGGGAAGATCTTAAATACTCATTTCGGCTATTAGGATTGGGGGAACCAGCGGGAGCAGGCTGGCAAGAAGCCGTTCATGCTTTATCTCCGGAAGGCATCCATCCTGCGGGTAGGCCTCATTATAGTTTTTTGAAGGCTGCCGCAGCGGGATGGGAAGAAGCTGAAAGCTTGCTGGGACAACAGCTTCAGGTGGATTTAGAGCAATATCGGGATTTTGTTGCGTCTGAGCACAAATCATGCTTTGTGGAGCATATCGACCTTTATTATGATTGCGCTCTGACCCGTCAGGGCATCGTGCTAGTGGATACGCCTGGAGCGGATTCTGTGAATGCACGGCACACAGGCGTGACCTTCAACTATATGAAGCATGCGGACGCTCTTGTATTTGTCACCTATTATAACCATGCGTTTACGCAAGGCGACCGACAGTTCCTGAACCAACTAGGTCGAGTTAAAGAGACCTTGGCGCTCGATCAGACGTTTTTTATTGTGAATGCATCAGATCTAGCTTCTTCTGAAGAAGAACTTCATTCTGTTACCCGGCATGTACAGGAACAACTACAGGCGAATGGAATCCGAAAGCCACGCATTTATCCGCTTTCCAGTATACTGGCGTTGGAAGCTGCCGAACAGGGAGAGGCTTCATTGCGTTCAGCTTCACGTTTTGATGCATTTGAAGATGATTTCTCGGCATTTGCAGCCGAAGAGCTGGCAGGTCTGTCCATTGCTTCTGCTATGCAGGAACTGAGCCGGCTGCGGAACCGCATAGAGCAACATGCAGCCGATGCCCGGTATAGCGTGGAAGAACGTGAGATCCGATTCGAGCGATTAACTCGCATCCGCGGGGAATTGGAGCATACGCTCCTAGACCTGACTGACAGCAACGGTGCATCTGTGTTATCGGGCGAAACCGATGAACTGCTGTATCATGTACGTCAAAGGCTGTCCTATCGGACTGGAGAATTTATGGCAGAGGCGTTTCATCCATCTGTTCTGCGTGAAGGAGTAGGTGATCTTCGTTCGGCTTTTGCATCTTGTGGTCGTGAACTGATGCGTTTAATCGAACTGGAGCTGTCTCAGGAATTACTGGCAACCACACTTCGGCTAGAAAAAACGGGACAAATTTTGGTGCACAAGGCTATACAACAATGCGTAGAACACATGAACCATCAGTTGCCAGGACTAGATTGCACAATTCCTGAATCCAGAAAATGGGCTGTTCCCGAGCTGAATGAAATTTCCCTGCAGGAGTCCATTCATTGGAAGGATTATTGGAATAGCTTTAAAAATCCAAAGCTATTCTTTGAAGGAACTGGTCGAGCGAATCTACAAACCAAACTGGAGCCGATATTACGCGAGCGAATCGGGGAAGCTGTGGATCTGCAACGAGAACGAATGTCTTCTTTTTACGTTACGCTGATGCAGGAGGAGCAAATGTGGCAGAAAGCTCAGCTTCGAGAGCAAATGCTGGAGACGACTCGTGGCATGGAGCATGCGCTTATGGGCGGTGAGCAGCCACAGGTTTGGGAAGAGCTTGCTGGCAAGATTGCGGCTTTGGAGTAAAGATAAATAAGTACACCATTTATTTAAGTTCAGGACACCGGGTTGTGGGACAACCCGGTGTTTTATGCATGCTCCAAAAAGAAAGCAATACTGAGTAAATAGCCATATTCAATAATAAGAAAGCGATTTAATTTGTCTAATCACCCACCAATTGATAACCTGCCTGAATACGGCTCGTTATCCTCTTTGCCGCCTTGGAACGCGAATGGTAAACTTCACTAAGCCATATAACAACGTCGTGCAACTAATGGAGGGACATTAACATGGAAGTGCTCAGGCAACTGCAAGTTTTTTTTCGCGAGAGGAGACACTATCTGTTTCTTTCTATTTTATGCCTTGCGATAGCTACGGCTCTGGGACTGGTGTATCCGAACCTGCTCCAAAGGCTCATTGATAACGCTATCATTCCCGGTGACTTCGGGAAAGTCCCGGCGCTGGCTCTGACTGTGCTGGGAGTAGTCATCATCAAAGGGTTCATGCAATTTTTACATGGTTTTTTTGGTGGACGGCTAGGTAACTATCTGGCGTACCGACTCCGCAATGCTTGTTACGAAAAGCTGCAATTTCTGTCCTTCAGATATTATGACACTGCCAAAACGGGTGATCTCATGTCCCGACTGACTGGTGATTTGGAGGCAATTCGTAACTTTATTGGGTTTGGTTTTGCCCAACTCCTCAATGTGCTACTGATGGTCATATTCGGCTCTATGATGATGCTGTATATTAACTGGCAGCTCACCCTCATTACGATGATCAGCATGCCATTGCTGCTCTTCGTCACATTCAAGTTTGAATCCCGGATTCATCCCACCTTTCAGGAAATGCGGATTGCCCTTAGCGCTTTGACGACGGCGGTCCAAGAAAATATAACAGGTGTGCGAACCGTCAAATCTTTTGCCCGCGAATCCTATGAAGTTGAGAAATTTTCAGTACGTAATGAACAATACAAGAGTAATCAAATTCAGGCTGCTTCCTTATGGAGTCGGTTTTTCCCCGCTATGGAACTGATTGCTTCTGTCAGTGTGGTCCTTCTGTTGGGCATGGGGGGGTATCTGGTTATTCAGAAGTCAATGACCTTGGGGCAGCTCGTCGCTTTCTTTAGCTTAATTTGGTATATTATCGGCCCCATCTGGAGCATTGGCTTTCATATCAATAACTATACGCAGTCCAAAGCTTCTGGTGAAAGGGTCTTGGAACTGCTAAATCAGTCCATAGATGTAACCGATGAAGCCGGAGCACTTACACTCGATGCCGATCAGGTGGAAGGACATGTTACGTTTGAACATGTTACCTTTGCTTACGGAAATAAGCTTCCTGCTGTTGTTGACATCAATTTAGACGCACCGCCAGGATCAGTCATTGGAATTTTAGGAGGGACGGGGTCAGGGAAGTCTACCATTATTCAATTACTCATGCGCGCTTATAATGTGAATGCAGGAAGTATCAAGTTGGATGGCAAGGATATACGTCACTTAAAGATTCGCGATTTGCGTGCTCAAATTTCTTCCGTGTTTCAGGAGACGTTTTTGTTTTCGTCCTCTATTCGCAACAATATTTCATATGGTTTAAGCCATGTCAGTATGGATGACATCATACGCGTTTCCAAACTGGCTCAGGCGCATGAATTCATAACTGAACTACCGCTGGGTTATGACACTGTCGTCGGAGAACGTGGATTGGGACTGTCCGGAGGACAGAAACAACGGATCGCCATCGCGCGCGCACTACTCAAAAATCCGAAGATTCTGGTTCTGGATGATGCTACCAGTGCGGTCGATATGGAAACAGAGCATGAAATACAGACCGGTTTTCAAGAGGTTATGCGTGGTCGAACAACATTCATAATCGCTCATCGAATCTCTTCGCTTCGTCATGCCAATGAAATTGTGGTGCTTGAGGAAGGACGAATCGTTCAGCGTGGAACACATGAACAGCTCATTGCTACTCCAGGTCCATATCAGGATGTGTATCATATTCAATACGCCGATTACATAGCTCAGGCTCCAGACGGTGTATCCGAAGGGCAGGTGAGACCATGAATATACCCGCAGAAAAAGTCAAACCGTTAAAAAAACCAACGAATGAGCGCTTTGTCTATCAAGATGATGATGTCATTGACAAACCGTTTAACTGGTCAGAATTCAAACGTTTGTTGGCATACATGAAGCCTTATGCCCGTCAGATTTTGCCGATCCTTCTCGTCATGATGATTCTCGGCACCATTACCAAGCTGACCGTTCCTTATTTGATCAGTCTGGCCATTGATAAAGCAATTGCTCCAGCATGGCCTGCACTGCCCAGCGTAAAGTTGCTGTTGCTCATCACGGGTGCCGTGCTCTTGTTATATTTAATTCAATGGGCAGCCAGCACGTACCGCATTAAATTCACCAATATTATTGGTCAACGGGTTATTTACGATTTGCGTGAAGATTTGTTCAAGCATATTCAAAAGCTATCTTTTAACTTTTTTGATAAGAGACCGGCAGGTTCTGTATTAGTGCGCGTGACGAATGACATTAACTCGCTACAGGATCTATTTACGAACGGTGCAGTGAATGTCCTGATTGACTGCGTACAGCTTATCGGAATTATTGTCATTTTGCTGCTTATTAACTGGAAGCTCGGTTTAGCGGTAATTGTCACTGTTCCGATCATGTTTTTGATCTCGACCAAGCTGCGCGTACGCATCCGCCGCGCTTGGCAAGAAGTGCGTATGAAGAACTCGCGTATCAACTCACATTTGAATGAGTCTATTCAGGGGATTCGTGTGACACAAGCATATACGCAGGAGCAGGAAAACATGGCTTATTTCGACGACATGAACAGCTCTAGCAAAAAATCGTGGGATAAGGCTTCTGCAATGAATCAGGTTTTTGGCCCACTTATTGATATTACCGGAGGATTTGGTACGCTTGTGCTATTCTGGTTTGGAGCGCATTTAATTCAGACAGACCAACTTACGGTGGGACTACTGGTTGCGTTTGCCAACTATGTTGGGAACTTTTGGGAGCCGATTAATCGGCTGGGCCAAATGTATAATCAGTTACTGGTTGCGATGGCTTCGTCAGAACGAATTTTTGAGTTTATGGATGAACAGCCGAATATTGCAAACAAACCGGGAGCAATAGCCTTGCCGCCCATTCGGGGAGACATCCAATTTGAAAAGGTCATTTTTGAGTATGAAAAGGGACGTCAGGCGCTTAAAGGTATTAATCTTTCTGTCGAGGCGGGTCAATCTATAGCGCTTGTGGGTCATACCGGATCAGGTAAAAGTACAATTATTAATCTGCTAAGCCGTTTTTATGACATTACGTCAGGGCGGCTTACGATTGACGGTCATGATGTGCGTGATGTCACGGTGGAGAGCTTGCGAAGCCAGATTAGCATCGTACTTCAGGATACATTTATTTTTTCGGGGACGATCCGTGATAATATTCGATTTGGCCGTTTGGATGCAACGGATGAGGAAATTGAAGCGGCTGCGAAGGCGGTCAATGCTCATGAATTCATTGTTCACTTGCCAGCTGGCTATGAAACAGAGGTAGAGGAACGGGGGGGAATGCTGTCCATGGGCCAGCGACAGCTCTTATCCTTTGCTCGTGCCTTGCTGGCTAATCCGCGAATTCTTATCCTAGATGAGGCCACAGCTAGTATTGATACAGAAACGGAGTTGAAAATTCAGGAGGCTCTTCGGGTTTTACTAGAAGGTAGAACTTCTTTTATGGTCGCTCACCGTTTGTCCACCATCCGTAATGCTGATCATATCGTTGTACTGGATCATGGGGAAATCCAAGAAAGTGGTAATCATGAACAATTGATGAAAAAACATGGAATATATCGGGGGCTGGTGGAAGCACAGTTCAGATTTTTGTAAAAAAAAGATCAAAAAATCGCGTTTTTTGTAAATTTTAATGCCGAGCACTATTGCATTCTTGGAGCTAAACCCTGAAAATAAAGATGAAAAGAGATCAGAGCAATTTCGTCAGAGGGGGAAGAGTTCAAGATGTGGGGTGCTCCTTTTTCTGCCAAGGCTAAGAAGATGCTGCTGCTGGGTAGCGGCGAATTGGGAAAAGAAGTCATTATTGAAGCTCAGCGGCTTGGCGTGGAATGTATTGCTGTAGATCGCTATGAACTGGCTCCAGCAATGCAGGTGGCCCATCGCTCTCACTGTCTGGATATGCAGGATGCTGAGGCGTTGAAGGCACTAATTCGTAAGGAAAAGCCCGACATAATTGTACCTGAAATCGAAGCTATTGCTACGGGTGCTTTGGAAGAATTAGAGCAAGAAGGATTTCACGTATTACCAACGGCCCGTGCCGCCCGTCTTACGATGGACCGGGAAGGTATCCGCAGGCTGGCTGCCGAGAAATTACAGCTTCCGACTGCTGCCTATCGTTTTGCAGATAACTTTGAGCAGTTGCGGTCGGCGGTTCATGAGCTGGGCACGCCATGCGTGGTCAAGCCCTTGATGAGTTCGTCGGGTAAAGGGCAGTCTGTATGCAGGGCAATCGAAGATGCAGAATCCTGCTGGAATACGGCGCTGGAAGGCGCGCGTGCCAAAACAACACGTGTCATTGTTGAAGCTTTTGTCCCGTTTGAGAGCGAAATTACCTTATTGACCGTCAGATCGGTTTTGGGTACGACTTTTTGCCCACCGATTGGCCACATTCAGAAAGATGGGGATTATGTCGAATCCTGGCAGCCTCATGGTATGACGGACAAGCAGCTTTCGGAAGCGGAAGAGATTGCCCGTAGGATAACGGATGAACTGGGTGGTTACGGATTGTTTGGCGTAGAGCTATTTTTAACAGCTGATGGCGTCATATTCAGTGAAGTATCCCCTCGTCCGCATGATACAGGAATGGTGACCATGATTACGCAGGATTTGTCGGAATTTGCGCTTCACGTGCGGGCCATTCTCGGATTCCCGGTGCCATCCGTCACGCTGCTTACACCAGGAGCTTCAGCTACTTTGAAGGCAGAAGTGACTACGCGGGATTTCGTAATAAGCGGTCTGCATGATGCATTATTGCTACCCCGGACACAGGTGCGAGTGTTCGGGAAGCCTGAAACCAAGCCGGGACGCCGGATGGCTGTAGCGCTTAGCGCTGCAGAAGATGTGGAAACAGCACGGAAGACGGCCAAAGAAGCTGCTAATATGCTGAAAGTGGAGGTAAATCATGTCTAACAATGTGATGATTCCAGTACTGACAATTCGTTCCGTAGAGCTTGGCGATTGCGAAGCCGTAACTGGACTACTAAGAGAAGTCGGATACCCGATGACTTGTGGTGTAATGAAAGAAGTTATGGGAACAGCACAGGAGGACAGTCAAGCGAGTATGATGGTTGCAGAAATGGATGGTCGTGTTGTCGGAGTAATCGGCATGCATACGGCTCAAAGCTTGGCTTATCCTGATCCTGCCGTACAAATCACCATGCTGGTCGTGAGCGGGGAGTATCGCGGCGAGGGCATTGGCAAGCGCCTGGTGGCTTGTGGTGAGGAGTGGGGACGTGCGCAAGGATGCTATCATTTATTCATTACCGGAGCGAATAACCGCATCAAACAAGTAGAGGCCCGAGCTTTCTACAACCGAATCGGCTTTGAAAAGCAAGGCTACCGTTTCAGCAAAAAGCTTAGATAATCAGCCTATAACAAGACAATCTAATACTTGAAGCCTCACTACTTTAACTTAGTTCCGCATGGGTCAATTCCGAGCGGGGCTATTTTTTTTCCAACTTTTATACCATTGATCCTGCTATAAAACATGATATACTGCTAGAGTAAAGATTACAAAGTTGTAACCAGACGCGTTCACACCAAGGCATTTATACAACAAGGAGATGACGAAATGAAGAATATGTTGAAAAAAACACTGGTGATGGGAAGTCTTAGCGCCATTTTATCCGCAGGATTCATCGTTCCGGCATCAGCTTCACCAGCTGACGATTTGACTGCCCAACTGCAACAATGGTTTCAAAATAACGGATATACCGTCAATATGTCCAACGGGACGACTACGATAACAAAGACCGTAATTAAGGATGTTTCTGAAAAGGACAAGGCTAAAAACAAAACAGCAAATCCTTCATCCGGCAAACAAACAACAACCAAACAGGGTGGCCAAAAGGCTTCGCAGTCTGCTACCAAGCAACAGACTCAAAAACAAAACACAAACTCAGGCGCGGGTCAGTCTGCAGGTACGGATGCACAACTCAGCAAGTCCCAATTTGCAGCTGAGGTTGTAAAGCTTGTAAATAACGAGCGCAGCCAAAAAGGTCTCAAGCCCCTCGCATCGAATGCGAAGCTTACAGAAGTAGCCTTAGTCAAGGCGAAGGATATGAGTACGAACAATTACTTTTCCCATACATCACCGACCTATGGTTCACCATTTGATATGATGAAAAAATTCGGTGTAACTTATACGTATGCGGGTGAAAATATTGCTATGGGACAACAAACACCACAAGAAGTGATGAAAGCCTGGATGAACAGTCAGGGACATCGTGAGAATATTTTGAAGGCAGAGTTTACACAAATCGGTGTGGCTTACTACAATGGGTATTGGGTACAAGAGTTCACACGTAACTAAGTTGATAGTAAATACGTTCCCAACGTTATGTCGCTGCTACGAAAAGATAGTGACGTGACGTTAATCTAAAGACCCGCTGACACGTTCAGCGGGTCTTTTGGTGTCTCTTCATCCTCCAGTGGCATAACCATTGCTTTATACCAGAAAAGACATAAGGGACGTATTTATAGTATGATAGCAGCAAGTTGAATGGATAGCAGACTACTTATGGAAAGCCAGGTGAACAAATGAGCTACGAAATCGTGCATAAAGGTGCCTTTGCTATGCTCAAGATGCAGTTGAACCCCGGGGAAATGATTAAAGCAGAAATGGGAGCGATGGTTTCCATGTCTTCCAGTGTAGATATAAAGGGGACGGTAGACGGTGGACTGTTACGTGGCTTAGGCAGAATGCTGAGCGGAGAAAAATTCTTTTTTCAAGAACTGAGGGCAGCCCGGGGACCGGCTGAGGTGTTGTTAGCCCCTGCTAGTATAGGTGATGTACAAGCGGTGGAACTGGATGGCACGTATAGGCTGTTCGTCCAAAAGGACGGTTTTCTGGCTTGTACGGAAGGCATTGAGGTTAGCACCAAAATGCAAAACCTGATGAAAGGTTTATTCTCCGGTGAAGGTTTTTTTATCGTAGAAATCAGTGGTCGAGGTACGGTATTCCTGTCCTCTTATGGAGCCATTCATCCCATTTATATTGCGCCAGGAGAAGAGCGTATTATTGATAATGCTCATCTGGTGGCATGGCCGGATTATATGGATTATAAAATTGAAAAAGCATCTAAAGGCTGGTTGTCCAGCGTAACGAGTGGAGAAGCACTTGTATGCCGCTTTCGCGGTGAAGGAACGGTACTGATTCAAAGTCGAAATCCGGGCAGTTTTGGACAATGGATCAAAAGTTTTATCCCTGATAGCAAATAGTTTGATTCGTCTGATTAGAGATGAGAAGATCAACTGTTCGCACAAGAAAGTATAATATAAGGATGGTCATTTGCCATCCTTTTTTTGCATGTTCATGGGAAATTATATGTGACTCTAAGCATTTATTGCGCTTTTATTCCGAACGGTTTATTTGCAAAATGATATGAGAAGCTTTATGTTTATTTCACTAAGCTATCAGGAGGGAACACGAGTGAATTCATCAAAATGGATTTGGCGGTCTGTCGGTTCCGTTTCCATTGCCGCCACATTGCTATTATTGTACGGATTTATTACAGCAGTACAAAGTATCACGGCTCCAGAGCCAATGGTTAGCACTCAACCTGTACATTCCGGTTCATCGCAGACACAAACTGCGCCATCCGCTACTACTCAGACGGGAGAGTTTCGGGTAGCTGCCATTGGAGATTCGCTAGCCAAAGGCACGGGGGATGACTCCGGAAGTGGTTTTGTGCGTCGGTCGGTGAGCTTGTTAAATAATCAGGAAGGCCATAAGGCTCAGCTCATAAATAATCTGGGGATTAATGGACTGACGACTCAAGGACTATTGACCAAGCTGGATGAGCCTGGTGTTTCTTATGTGTTGAAAAAGGCTAACGTCATTATTGTCTCGATTGGCGGAAATGATTTATTTCAGGGAGCTCAGGCTGCCCAAACTGGCAAAGAGCCGCCTACACTTAGTGGTTTGCGTAAAGCTGTGCCTGATGCCGCCAAACGTCTGCAAAAAGTACTGACAAAGGTAGGGAAAATCAATCCGAATGCTAAAATTATCTATGTCGGATTATATAATCCATTCAGTGATCTGCCGGAAATGAAAATTCCAGGTAATCTTGTAGTAACAGAATGGAATCTGGCTGCCATGGCAATTACCAACCAAAACAGCAATATGACTCTGGTTCCAACTTTCGATTTATTCCAGCAAAATTTGCCCGTCTATTTATCATCCGATCATTTTCATCCAAACGGACAGGGCTATCAGGCAATCGCTGAACGTATCGCGCAAGGGTTTGCAGTTGCAAACACGAAGGATGCCGATAAAGTGGATAATGAACAACAGTCTACAAGTAGCCAACCCGCTGAAGTGAAAAAGGGAGGAAACAAGCAATGAGCATCCAATCTGCTGACAAGACCGGGGCTGGAAGTACCGAAAATTCGACATCAAGGGATGCATTGTCCAGTTTCCATTCCGCCAATCAGGTTGGCAGCGGAGGCAGAGACAGAAGCAATACCGAAACAGTTCTCTCTGTTCAGCACGTTAAGAAACGTATCAAACGCAAAATGATCATTCATGATGTCACATTCGACGTTCGTGCGGGTGAAATTTTCGGATTTCTTGGTCCTAATGGGGCTGGAAAAACGACGACTATTCGTATGCTGGTCGATTTAATTAAGCCTACGGAAGGGACGATTACCGTCTGTGGTCATAATGTAAATCGTGACCCTGAGCAGGCTTTACGGCATATTGGTTCTATTGTGGAAAATCCAGAGGTGTACAGCTACCTGACAGGGTGGGAGAATTTAGAGCATTTTGCCCGTATGCAGCCTGGTGTAGACGAGCAGCGTATCCGCGAAGTCGTTGAGCTGGTTCGGCTCGATCGCCGTATCCATGATAAAGTAAGTACGTATTCTCTCGGAATGCGCCAGCGCCTTGGTATAGCCCAAGCCTTGCTAGGTAGACCGAAATTACTCATTTTGGATGAACCGACGAACGGGTTAGACCCCAAGGGGATCAAGGAAATGAGAGCTTTTATCCGTTTGCTAGCGGCAGAAGGCATGGCTGTATTTGTTTCCAGCCATTTGCTCAGCGAAATCCAGCTGCTATGTGATCGGGTGGCAATTATAAGTCGGGGAAAGGTGCTAGCTGTAGGTGGTGTACGGGAACTGGTTGAGACGCATTCGCACATGGCCGTGTGGCAACTGGAGCCTCGTGATCAGGGTCTTGCCATATTGCAAAATTCTCCGCATGTGCAAATGATTACGAATGCCGATGAATTAATTGATGACAGCATTGTTGCAGGCAGCGGAGCCGATGCAATTTTTACAGAAATGGATGAAGAGCATATTGCGGAGCTGGTGACACAAATGACGGCTTCCGGTATTTCCGTTAAAGGTGTAACCAAAATCAATCCTACACTGGAGCAGCTATTCCTGAAAATGACGGAAGGTGAGATACTTGAATAACATTTTACCGCTCGTACAAAATGAAACGCTCAAAATTATCAAGAAGAAACGATTTTATGTCATTTTACTTGTTTTACTTGTGCTTGTGCCGATTTTTACGTACGCTCAGATGAAAGTGGCAGAAAACAATCGCGAAAAATTCGGCAATGATTGGCGGCTCGAACTACGTCAGGCCATTACCGATAACCAGAACTCGCTGGGCAGTGACCGGGTTCCCGAGGAATGGAAGACCTATCGTCGGGTTTTTGTGCAGCAAATGCAATATTATCTGGAAAATGACGTGAATCCTAATGAGCCGAGTGGCGTCACCTTTACCAGAGAGTTTATGGATAATTCCATAAATCTGTTCGTTCCGCTGTTGATTATGGCCATTGCCTCCGACTTGGTTTCTGGAGAACGGACGACAGGCACGATAAAAATGTTGCTGACTCGCCCAGTCAGGCGGTGGAAAATACTGCTGAGCAAGCTGTTGACATTGTATATGTTCGTCTCGCTCATCATTTTGGCTGTATTTATAATTAGCTATCTCATATCAGGCTTGTTTTTTGGTTTTCGCGGTTTTAATGTTCCGGTATTTACCGGATTTCAAATTGTTGGATCGACGGTGGATTTGTCTGCTGTACATGCGATTCCACAATGGCATTATCTGATGCTGCAAGCCGGATTGATCTGGTTTGTCAGTCTTGTGGTAGCTTCGTTAGCCTTTATGGTATCTGTCCTGGTACGAAGTACGGCGGCAAGTATCGTGGTCATGATGGCTGCGCTTATTTCGGGCACTATTTTGACAAACATGGCTTCATCTTGGCAGAGTGCTAAATATTTATTTATGGTTAACCTCGAATTAACCGATTATTTATCTGGAAGCCCCGCCCCGATTGAGGGAATGACCTTACCCTTTTCTTTAGCTGTACTGTGCATTTGGGGGGCTGCGGCATTGATTGTTTCATTCGCCGTCTTTACGAAACGGGATATATTGAATTAAAATGGACAAGGTAAAAGAAAACATCTGTTTGCATTTTTGGTGAAAATCATCAAGAATAAGGCAAAACACGGTTACGATTAGACAAAGGGGGAGCATGAATGGTCGACAAAATCGACTTGTCTGCGGGAGTATCCGGCACACAAAGCGGAGCTTCAGAATATGGCGCGGACGACATTCAAGTGCTCGAAGGGCTTGTGGCAGTTCGCAAACGGCCGGGCATGTACATCGGGAGCACCAGTTCTTCGGGACTGCATCATTTGGTATGGGAAATTGTAGACAACGCGGTGGATGAACATCTCGCCAAGTTTTGCTCTCGCATTGATATTACAATGCATAAGGACGGTTCCGTTACAGTATCAGACAACGGGCGCGGTATTCCTACAGGAATGCACAAAACGGGAATTCCTACGCCTCAGGTTGTATTCACCATTTTGCACGCCGGAGGTAAGTTTGGCGGTTCGGGATATAAAAAGTCCGGGGGTCTGCACGGTGTAGGTGCGTCTGTAACGAACGCTCTTTCGGAATGGCTTGAAGTAGAAATTTACCGGGACGGCAAGATTCACCGTCAGCGGTTTGAATATTGGCAGGACAAGAAGGGCGTGGAGCATGTCGGAGAACCGACCACAGGCCTTGAAGTGCTGGGCAATACTAACAAGACGGGCTCGAAAATTACATTTAAACCGGATATTCGTGTTTTTCAGGCAGGCATTCATTTTAACTACGATACGTTGGCTGAGCGCCTTCAGGAAATTGCTTTTCTAAATTCGGGCCTTCGTATTCAACTTAAAGACGAACGCAGCGGAAAGTCAGATGAGTATTTTTATGAGGGTGGCGCAAGTCAGTTTGTTGCTTTTTTGAATGAGGGCAAGGATGTGCTGCATGACGTTATTCACTTTAATGCCGAGAAAGAAGACATTGAAGTAGAGATTGCCATCCAGTACAATGCGGGTTATACAGAGACGATTGCTTCGTTCGTTAACTCCATTCCGACACGTGGCGGGGGTACGCATGAAACGGGATTCAAAACCGCTTATACTCGTGTCATGAACGACTATGCCCGCAAAACGGTGATGTTGAAAGAAAAGGATAAAAACTTGGAGGGCAACGATCTACGTGAGGGCATGATGGCTGTAATCAGTGTCAAGATGGCTGAAGTTGAATTTGTCGGCCAGACAAAGGATCAGCTGGGTAGCGCTTCGGCACGGAGTACAGTGGATGCCATCGTATCTGAGCAGATGCAGCGTTTTTTGGAAGAAAATCCGCAGATAGCACAAACTTTGATCAAGAAGGCAGTTCAAGCATCCAGAGCGCGTGAAGCTGCACGTAAAGCTCGGGATGAGATGCGTTCCGGCAAAAAGCGCAGTGAAAGTTCCAATTTGAATGGTAAACTGTCGCCTGCGCAGTCCAAGGATTTTACACGTAATGAGTTGTTTATTGTGGAAGGCGATTCAGCTGGAGGATCAGCCAAGCAGGGACGGGATTCCAAAATTCAGGCCATATTGCCGCTGAAGGGCAAGCCGATGAATCCAGAAAAATCCAAACTGGCGGATATTATGAAGAATGATGAGTACCGTGCTATTACAGCAGCTATTGGTGCGGGAGTAGGAACAGAGTTTTCGCTGGAAGACAGCAATTATTCCAAAATCATCATTATGACCGATGCAGATACAGATGGTGCGCACATTCAAGTGCTGTTGTTGACGTTCTTTTATCGGTACATGAAAGAGCTTATTGATGCAGGACGCATATTTATTGCTCAACCGCCATTGTATAAAATAACTCGAAAGTCGGGTAAGCTCGAAACGGTGCGTTATGCTTGGACTGACGAGCAGCTTGATAATTATTTAAAAGAATTTGGACGAAATTTTGAGCTTCAGCGCTATAAAGGACTTGGGGAAATGAACCCTGATCAGTTATGGGAAACAACGATGAATCCCGATTCACGCACCTTGTTACGCGTTCAGATAGAGGATGCAGCCAAGGCTGAACGCAGGGTGTCCACTTTGATGGGTGATAAGGTGGATCCGCGCAAGCGCTGGATCGTGGAAAACGTAGATTTCACGGAATACGTAGAGTAGTGCTATCAAAAGAGGTGTATACATGAGCTTATCGGAGCAGTTTTTGCCAGCTTTTCTGGAGGAAGTGGTCGGTGACCGCTTTGGCCGATATTCCAAATATATTATTCAGGATCGGGCGATACCCGATGTACGAGATGGATTAAAACCCGTACAACGTCGTATTCTGTATGCAATGTACGATTCGGGCAATACGCCGGATAAAGCATATCGTAAATCGGCCAAAACCGTTGGGGACGTTATGGGTAATTACCACCCCCACGGTGACTCGTCGATTTACGACGGCATGGTACGGATGGCGCAGCCTTGGAAAATGAGTCACGTGCTGGTGGATGGTCACGGTAACTGGGGCTCCCAGGATGATGATCCGGCGGCAGCAATGCGTTATACGGAGGCTCGTTTGTCTCCGATTGCAATGGAAATGCTGCGCGATATTGAAAAGCGTACGGTTTTGTTCAAGGACAATTTTGATAACTCGGCCAAAGAGCCCGTTGTGTTGCCGTCTCGTTATCCAAATTTGTTGGTGAACGGTTCCAGTGGGATCTCTGCGGGATTTGCAACAGAGATTCCTACACATAGTTTACGCGAAGTTATTGATGCCAGCATTGCGGTGATGGAAAAGCCCGAGATTGAGCTGGAAGAGATTATGACCTTTATTAAAGGTCCTGATTTCCCGACGGGTGGACTCATTATGGGTGGCGAAGGCATCAAGGACGCTTATCGCACGGGAAAAGGACGCATTTATATTCGTTCCAAAACGGAAATTCAGTCTTTGCGCGGAGGTAAGCAGCAGCTGGTCATTACCGAGATTCCGTATCAGATCGTCAAATCAAGGCTCGTAACCGCCATGGAAAATATCCGTCTGGAGAAAAAGGTGGAAGGGATTGCCGAGGTTCGTGACGAAAGTGGACGAAATGGTTTGCGCATCGTTGTGGAACTGAAGAAGGAAGCCGATGCGGAAGGGATTTTAGCTTATTTGCTGAAAAAAACCGACCTACAGGTGGCATATAACTTCAACATGGTAGCCATTGTGAACAAGGCGCCACATCAGCTTGGGCTGAAGTCCATTTTGGAAGCGTATATCGCCCATCAACGCGAAGTTGTCACTCACCGTATCCAGTATGAACTGGAAAAGGCAGAGGATCGTGCCCATGTGCTGGAAGGTTTGGTCAAGGCGCTGAACATTCTGGATGAGGTCATCGCAGCTATAAAAGCTTCCAAAAATCGCCAGGACGCACAAAATAATTTGCAATGGATGTTTGGTTTTAGCGAACGGCAGGCAGATTCTATTTTGACCTTGCAGTTGTACCGTCTCACCAATCTGGAAATCACCACGCTTGAAAAAGAACTGGGTGACATCCAGAAAAAAATCGCGCAATATCGTTCTATTCTGGAAAGTGATCGCAAGCTGATCAGCCTAATTCGCAAGGAACTGTTGGAAATTCGCGAAAAGTACGGCATTGACCGTCGTTCAGATATCCAGGGCGAGGTAGAAGAGATTAAGGTGAACCTGGAAGTCATGGTGGGAGCAGAGGATGTGTTGCTGACACTCTCAAAAGATGGCTATGTGAAACGTACAAGTATGTTGTCATTCACTCGTTCAGGCGGGGAACGTTCAAGTTCCGGTGTTAAAGAAGGGGATTACGTTACCCAATTGCTTGATGTGAATACGCTGGATGTATTGCTCGTCTTCACCCAGCGCGGACAATATTTTTTACTGCCTGTACATCAGGTGCCAGAGTATAAGTGGAAAGAGCCGGGCACACCAATTGTCAACGTCATTCCGTTATCGAAGGAAGATCGTATCGTAAGTGTTATTCCGCTCAAAAACATCGAGGAAATCGGCAAAAGTCTAGTATTTGTAACAAAGAAGGGCCAAGTAAAGCGTACAGAATTAAAAGAATATGCTACAAAACGTTCTAGTGCCGTAGCCGCCTGCAAAGTAGCAGGGGACGATGAGGTGTTATCGGTAACGTTGAGCGAGGGTGCCCGGGATATTATGCTGATTACCCGCGCGGGTATGAGTATACGCTTCAAGGAGCAAGAGGTTAATGCGATGGGTCGCGTATCGGCTGGTGTCAAAGGTATACAGCTAGCGGAAGGCGATGAAATTATCGCGGCGTTATGGGTAGAAGAGGATGAAGGAGAAGTGTTGGTGCTGACCGAGTCTGGTTATGGTAAGCGTACGCTTCTGTTGGACTATCCTACACAGGGAAGAGGCGGCAAAGGTATCACTACCTTTGAGTTCAAGGAAGGCAAACGAGTACGTTCGAATGGAACTCGAATCGTGGCTGCCTTCTATTGCCGTGAAGCTGTTCAATTATTTGCAATCACAGCAGAAGGACAAACGATGTCCTTCCTTTCGGAAAAGGCTCCTTTGACCGACCGAAAGGATACAGGCAAGCTGCTGGCTCCAGTGGAGAAGAAGGACGAAATTGTGAATGTGCTGTTGCGTAGTGAGCCGCAAGCTTCTCAGTCCATAGAATAATAGGAAAGTCAAGCGCTTATTAGCTCGAAAAAGAGAGGTCCTCTCGTGCCATTCCGGCACGAATGAGGACCTTTTTGCCGTCATGCTGTCGAACCCTGACCAGCCTTCAAAACCGAGGTGAGACTTCCTTCCCCTTTTCATTTGATGCTCCAAAAACGGCAGGAAACCGGGGCTGAATGGCGAAAATTTAATGTGATGAAATACAATCCGGACGGTGGCCCATACGGTAACTTTGATGCTTTTACTGACCCTGTTATCTAAAGGAGTGAGGCAAAATGCAAACGACCGAATTTGCGAAAATCTGGTCCAGAATGGCTAAGGATTATAAGGTTCATATGGAGCAGCAACTGGCTCCATCACTAACCGAAGCTCAACTTACGGTGCTGGAGGTTTTGAACGAATACGGCCGTATGAAACCGTCTCAACTAATCCCATATCTCGCCACCACACCAGCCGCGGTTACGATGCTGCTGGATCGGATGGAACGGAATCGATTGGTCACCCGTTTCAGAGACGTAAAAGACCGTAGAATTGTATGGATTGTCATTTCGGATCAAGGGAGAGAAGAAGTAGAGCGTGGATTACGAATACGGGATGATTTTCTGGGTTCTGCACTAAACCGAATTTCTCAGCACAATCAAAATTTGCTGGTTTATTTGTTGGGGAAAATTACAACGAAGGCGAAGACTTCAGTATCGGCAAGTGAGACTGAGGGAGTAAAGGAACCAATAGAGCGAGCAGAATAACTAGAATGGTGGCTACATGAAAAGTAGCTGTACGCAGCAGATTATCAATTTAAGGCAAATAGGAGTGCGCGGATGTAAATACCTATCGTGGTATTCATACCGCGCTTTTTTGTGTTGAAGTATAGGTGATATTTGGGTGAATGTTGACATTTACATAAGAGATGATAAAATAATAGTTATAAATAAATAACAATTCGTATACAAATAGTTGCTTGTTTATGTATATGGATTGTGAATTGGGTATTAGAAAGAAGGATGGTTTCAGTGAGTGACAGAGAGGAAGACAGACTTGAGGTGTACCGGATTATTCAATCGGTAAGGGAGGTTAACAAAACGATATTTTATGCCTTCTGGAATGAGGAGCAGCATTTGGATCTGACGGCCATTCAGCATATGGCTTTGGCAATTCTGAATAAACGCCCCAACATCGGGTTATCCGAGTTGGCAGACATAGCGCATGTGGGAAGCAGCTCTATGAGTGGGGTGGTTGACCGCTTGACCAAGGCGGGATATATTGCTCGCGGACGGCATGAGCATGACCGTAGATCCTTAGTGTTGACGCTTACGCCGGAAGGAAAAGATATCATGCAAAAAGTAGACACCATGTGGATGGAGCGCGTCTTGCCCATTCTGGACATCCCGAAGGAGCAGCTAGAGATGGTCCTGGATATCCATAAACAAATGATCATGAAATTAACACCGAAGGGAATGAATCAACTTGAGCAGTCCTCAAATGACACTACCAGGTAATGTACGCAGAGCACCCATTGTGGCCGCTCTGTTGATTGGCGCGATTGTAGCGATATTAAATCAGACGTTGATCAGTGTGGCTTTACCGAAAATGATGAGTGATCTGAATATAGATGCCAATATAGCTCAGTGGCTCAGCACGGGCTTTATGCTCGTGAATGGGGTATTGATCCCGGTGACCGCGTTCTTGATTGCTCGTTTCTCCACTCGTAAATTGTTTATTAGCGCGATGACTATTTTTTCAATCGGGACGCTGTTATGTGCTATAGCGCCAAGCTTCAGCATATTGCTGATCGGTCGGCTTATTCAGGCCGCGGGGGCAGGTATCATGATGCCCTTAATGATGGTCGTTATCTTGAACATCTACCCAATAGAGCGTCGTGGCCGGGCGATGGGGACCCTGGGGATTGCAATGGGTTTTGCTCCAGCCATTGGGCCAACCTTATCCGGTTATATAGTACAGCATTATGACTGGCGGGTATTGTTCTGGATCATCCTGCCGATATCAGTAATTTCAATTGTGATCGGATTTATTTTTCTGAAAAATGTAACGGAGCAGTCCAAGCCAAAGCTGGACATTCCCGGCATCATTTTGTCTACGCTCGGTTTCGGTGGACTGTTATACGGCTTTAGTGATGCAGGAACATCAGGTTGGGGAAGTATTCCAGTCCTGTCTACGCTTATCGTTGGGACAATTGCGCTTATTTTGTTTATTGTTCGCCAACTGAAGGCAGATGAGCCTATGCTGGAGTTCCGTATCTTTAAATACGATGTGTACAGCTTGACGACAATCATTAATGTGATTGTGACGATGGCTTTGTACGCCGGTATGATATTACTTCCGATTTATTTGCAAAATATTCGGGGTTTTACACCGCTCCAGTCCGGTATGCTGATGTTACCGGGAGCGATTCTGATGGGGCTCATGTCTCCTGTAACGGGAGCTATTTTTGACCGAATCGGAGCTCGCTGGTTGTCTGTAATTGGCTTGCTGATCATGGCTATAACGACTTGGGAATTTACAAGGTTGACCGAAACAACCACCTATATGACACTGTTAATTAATTATACGGTGCGGATGTTCGGGATGTCGTTGCTGATGATGCCGATCCAAACGGCCGGGTTGAATCAGCTTCCGCAACGATTGAATGCACATGGTACGGCAATGAGTAACACGCTGCGTATGATTTCCGGCTCGATTGGGACAGCAATTCTGGTGACAGTGATGTCCACACAAAGCAGCAACCGCTTGACATCGATTGTTACGTCTGAGGGACTAAGCGTGACGGATAAAGCGGGGATGCTGGCTGCAGGTAATCAAGCCACGATTTATGGGATTAATTCGGCTTTTATTATTGCAACAGCGTTGAGTGTGGCCGCTCTGATTTTAGCATTTTTCATCAAAAATACGAATGCACAAAACGCCCAACCCCGTCAACAACTGGTAAACAGCAAGAAAGGGCAGTCCGTGGCTTCCTCATCATAAAAGGATGAGATGACGCATTAATTTAATTTTCTGCAAAAAAAGAACCTGGAATGCATGTTTGTTCACATGCGTTGCAGGTTCTTTGTGCAAATGGGGTCGAAGATCGATATTCAGATAGAGCAGGGCTTTCCGATTCAAATTTCAGACGTAATCATATTCTCATAAAGCGACCTTGGCCATTCATTCCATGGAAATTGGACAGGAGGTAACGAGTGAAATATCATATCGTCCTTGCTAACCGGATGCGGTGCTCCAGCGAGTAAGGACCAGAGCGCCAGCTGTTGACCGGGTCGGCTCAGATGACCGCCATATTTTTGGTCACCGTAGAGGGGACAGCCGATCGCCTGCATTTGCACACGAATTTGGTGTGAGCGTCCGGTGTGCAACTTAATCTGTACGAGACTGAGTCCATCTGCTTGTCCGATCACGTAGTATTCCAAAATGGCTTCTTTCGCACCAGCTGTGCCAGGCCGAACCGTTTGGACCGTGTTGGTTCGGCTATCCTTTAGCAAGTAATGGGTTAGACGGCCCTGTGGATCCGTCGGAACGCCATTCAGAACTGCGGTATACAGTTTGTGAAAATGACGACTTCGTACCGACTCTGACAGGCGAGAAGCAGCTTTGGACGTCTTAGCAAAAATCATGGCCCCACCTACAGGCCGATCCAGTCTGTGAACTAAGCCCAAAAAAACGTTACCAGGCTTATTGTGTCTGATTTTTAGATCTTCCTTGAGTAAAGACAACAGATCAGGATCACCACTGGCATCCTCTTGTGTTGGAACATTGACAGGCTTTACAACTGCCAAAACATGATTGTCCTCATATAGGACAGGAATGTTCGGCTGTGCATGCTCATGCCGGGTAAGTTCATTTTGAGTCATAAGAGGAATTTAAGCCTCCCAGCGTCCGAGAATACCACAAGGCAAATTCAATCCCGAGCGTGTGATCGGCAATCCGATTTCACCAGCGCTAATTTGTCCGCCGTACTTTTGTTGCATGGTCATGCTCAGCATGTTGCGCAATACAGTAGGCGAAATACCTGTAGTATAGGAGTTAATCAGCATGAACAGCGGTTGATCCGAAATGATGCTCATGCAGGATTCGAGAAACGGGTATAAGCTTTCTTCAAGCTTCCAAGTTTCTCCGTTCGGTCCGCGTCCGTAAGAAGGGGGGTCCATGATAATGGCATCATAACGGTTGCCCCGACGTTGTTCCCGTTGCACGAACTTGAATACGTCATCCGTAATGAAGCGTACCGGACGGTCAGCCAGACCAGACAATTGAACGTTTTCCTTTGCCCACTGTACCATGCCTTTGGCGGCATCCACGTGAACTACACTGGCTCCAGCATACGCAGCAGCAGTAGTGGCTCCTCCCGTGTATGCAAACAGGTTCAGTACGGAAATCGGTCTGCCTGCGCCTTTGATTTTATCCATCATCCAGCTCCAGTTCGCTGCTTGCTCCGGAAAAAGACCGGTATGCTTGAAGCTGGTCGGTTTAATGTGGAATTTAAGCGGTCCATAGCTAATTGTCCAGCGCTCGGGGATAGGTTTTTTCATATCCCAGTTGCCGCCACCGGAGGAACTACGGTGATAATGCCCATGAACATTACGCCATTCGGCTGTTTCCTGGGCCAAAGGCCATATGATTTGCGGATCGGGACGACGCAAGACAATATCACCCCAACGTTCCAGTTTTTCACCACTGCCTGTATCCATTACTTCATAGTCTTTCCACTCTTGTGCTACATACATGTACAATCCATCCTTCAGCAGTCAATTCAGGATTCAGGCAGCAAGCTGCACAGAAATCCCCATATGGAGTCTATTGTACAACAAACCTCAGCAACAATCGAATGATTACATAAATAAGTAAGTAGTCAAATGGTCTAAAATATTTTTTCTCGGATGTACTTGTAATTATAGCGCTTCCATATTAAAATGAAATCAATCCCACTTGTACGTACAACAATCCGTTTTTTTATTATAATAATGAAAAATGGATTGAATTGTACGTACATAATATTTTTTATCAACACAGCTTAAATTCTCCTTAATTAAACAAGGCTCTAATTTAATGTGCTTATCCATAGAGTTTATCAGCCAACAGTCGCATGTAATGCGGCTGTTTTGCGTATATCTCCCCAAGATTAAAGCTAGTTTTTGAAATTAATATTTGACAATGAGAATCATTATCAAATATTATTTGAGTAACAGGGAGTGAAAGCATCCCATATTTCAAATAAAGGTGAGGGATGAACTTGGGTAAAATCATGATTGCTTATGCCAGTTTGACCGGTAATACAGAGGAAATTGCGGAATTGATCGCCGAGGGTGTTCGTCAGGCAGGGCATGAGGCGGAGTTGAAGGCTTCGTATGATTGCAGCGCGCAAGAACTGCTTGCATATGACGGGTTCCTACTGGGTGTATATACATGGGGAGATGGTGAGCTTCCTGATGAATTTTTGGATTTTTACGAGGAACTAGACGAACTTGATTTGTCTGGTAAAAAGACCGCAGTATTTGGCAGTGGAGATACATCTTATACGCAATTCTGTGGCGCAGTGGACTTGGTAGAGGAAAAAGTCAAAGAACGCGGCGCATCGGTCATTCAAGAGAGTCTGAAGATTGAATTCAATCCATTGGATGATGACAAGGAGAATTGCCGAGCTTACGGAAGACAATTTGCACAGGCTGGTATTGAAGTGTCCTGAGAAGAGAGTGAGGGATAGGTATGCGCAATAGCGATAGCTTAAGCGGCTTTCCTCTTCTGCACGACTATCAGCTAGAGGAGATGTGGAGAACTCCACAGCCAATCCGTCAATCACAGAGGAAAAGAGGGCGTGAGGGCTGGAATTGGCGGCAACGGGTTCAATATGCAGTAGGGCATGCGCTCAACGAATACTTTGGAATGGAAGTAAAGGTACGGCGGGAAGTCCCTGTCCAGTATGTGCTGGAGAAATGGTGGCCCAAGCAGTCAGACAACTTTGAATCTTTGTTCCATTATTGGGATGTCAAAAATAAAGTGTCAGGTGAGTTGTCAAAAATTTGTGGCTTAAATAATGACTTGATGGTGCCTGTGATGCTGTATGAACAATTTTGTACGTCTGTGCCTGAGTTAGAGGTCAATATTTCGCTTATTGTTCAGGCTGCTTGGCAACTATCAGCAGAAGCAGATTCCCTGCTCATTCAAAAGTACATCGTTGACTATAATCCTAACGTTGTCAGTACATTCCAACATATGACAAATGTATTTTGTTATTATGCATTTGGAGCTCTTCCTCAGCTTATTGAGGTATACTGTCTGCTGGAAGGCAAAAAGGTTCGCTTCATTCCGGGACCTGCTTCTTTACAGCAATCTCTGGATTACGTACGGCTATTACGGGATTCCAAAGAGGATGTACATGGGACGGCAGAACGCTGCCGTTGCGGGGGGTGCATAGGGGAGCAAGTTTCTCAGGGAAACAGAATGAATAAGAACACGAAGGAAGGGCAGGAGGCGAAAAACTGCAAACAACGGTCAGCTGTACCTACGCCTTTCTCTTAACGTTACTGTGTAACCCTTTAATTGTAAACTATCCCTTTTCGTGAAAGAACCTTGGAAACAAGGTTCTTTTTTATGAAAAAAAATTATGAAAAAACTGAAAATTTATGTTGCCTGAATAGATAAATATATCTATAATATTTCAATGTACAATAGTTATATGAAAATATTTAAATATAAAAGGCGGTTTGTGGACCATGGATCAGATTGTCCTATGTACATAAGATAGTCCTGTCTTTTGCATGGAATGTTGCCATGTGTTTATTTACGTTCTCTATTTGGTTTAATGGCCTAATATTTCAATTTTAAAATATTAGCGTTGAATAATAAAAATTTTTTGGACAACAGGGGTGGAAGAAGTGAGTAAGAAAACTGTATTGCCAATCCTCATTGTACTGCTCATTCTGAGCGGTGGAGCTATTGGCTACTATTATTGGTATCAAGCAACACACTTTGTTAAAAGTGACGATGCGCGCATTCAAGCTGATCAATATAAGGTAATGCCGCAAATCTCTGGAGAAATTAGCCACATTGATGTGGAAGAAGGAGATGTTGTTCAGCGTAATGAACCGATTGCCGAGCAGGATGTATCGGGGCTGGATGCGAGCATGATCAGCAAGTCCGTACTGCGCGCGCCGATCAACGGAACCGTCATTAAGATTTATTCGAAAGAGCATGAAATCGGATCGCCGGGTAGTGCTGTTGCAACTATGGTGGATATGAACAGCTTGTACGTATCTACGAATATTGAAGAAACTGATATTAACCGTATTAAACCAGGACAGCTTGTTGATATTACGCTTGATGCAGCAGGTGACCAGGTGATTCAGGGTAAAGTTCGTAAAGTGGGCGAAGCCTCCAACGCCGTGTTCTCACTCGTTCCTGCAGTGAACACAAGTGGTAACTTTAACAAGGTGACTCAGCGTGTGCCTGTAGAGATTGCTGTGAACAAGCCGAAGGATCTGAAGCTTATTCCTGGAACGAACGTGGAAGTAAAAATTCATACACCTTAAAAAGGAGGGGTCCATGTGGCTGCCAATGATATTGCTGCTGCTCCTTCGACAGATTCTTCCAAAGAACGCTGGCTTGCCTTTTTCGCTATCGTTTTAGGCGCCTTTGTCGCCATTCTGAACAACAGTCTGATCAATGTCGCCATTCCTAGATTGACGACAGATTTAGGATCTACGACGACACGTATTCAGTGGGTTATTACAGGTTACACGCTTGCATCTGGTGTAATCGTACCGATTACCGGATATATGGAGCAGCGCCTCGGATACAAAAAGTTTTTGATTCTTGCGCTCAGCGTATTTTCGCTGGGAACGGGAATATGTATTTTTGCATGGAGTGATTCTTCCCTGATCGCAGCACGGGTGCTGGCTGGTCTGGGTGGTGGTGTTATTATGCCGCTGAGTATGACGATTATTTACAAAATTATGCCGCGTGAACAAATCGGTATGTCCCTTGGTATATGGGGGATCGCCGCAATGGCAGCGCCGGCTGTAGGGCCTACGCTCAGCGGATATTTAATTGAGTGGTTTAACTGGCGATTCTTGTTTATTGTCAGTGTGCCAGTTGCTTTATTTGCAATTTTAATGGTTATTCTTCTAATCAAAGAACCGCCTAAAGTAGAGCCGAAGCCGTTTGATCTACCGGGCTTTTTGCTGGCGGCAACTTGTGCCGGAACACTCTTGTACGCATTGACAAACGGCCAGCGTGATGGCTGGACTTCTTTTGGAATTGTATCCCTGCTGTTTATTGCTTTCTGGGCACTTGTTTTTCTGATCTATGTAGAAAGCGGCAAGGATAATGCTGTAATTGAAATCTCATTATTCAAGAATTCAAAGTATACGATTAGTGTAATTGCCTCTAGTCTGGTCATGATGGGGATGTACGGAGGAACGTTCCTAACACCGTTGTTTTTGCAAAATATCCAGCGTGTGTCACCGATTGATACCGGTATTATCCTCATTCCACAGGCCATTGCCATGGCGGCTATGATGCCTATTGCCGGGAAGCTGTTCGATAAGTTCGGCATTGTGCCTTTGGGACTTGTGGGCCTGACGCTAACCAGCTTTATGACCTATCATCTTCACCAGCTTACGCCAGATACTTCGCATGCCTGGTTGGAAACCGTAATGGCATTACGGGGTCTGGGAATTGGTATTTGCATGATGCCATTATCCACGGTCGGCATGAATGCCGTTCATCCGAGCAAGGTAGCCAATGCGTCTACAGCGTCCAATCTGGTACGTACTGTGGCTGCATCTATGGCGATTGCGGTGCTAACCGCCATTATGCAAAGCCGTTCGGCTGCTCATGCCCAGCAAATTTCGGAGTCCATTACACCAGACTCGGCTCATACGCTACAAGCGACATTGGGCAGCTCATGGATGTCATCCATAAGTAGTTTAATCACACTGGATGCTACATCAAGAGGAATTGGGGATACGTTCCTCATTTCATCCATACCGCTGTTTTGCACAATTCCACTCATCTTTTTGTTTATTCAGAGGAAGAAAGCAAAGACACAGCCGGAAGCTTAATAAGAGAAGTACAAAATATCGACTGGATGACTTACATTATTTCCACGGACAGAAAGAAAGGGAATTATCATGAAAATATTGAGAGTAGAAAGTACATTAGCGGCTTTAGTGCTCGGCGGCGCAGTGCTGGCAGGCTGCTCCAGTAATAGCGGGGCGGCTCAGGACATGGTCGTTCCGGTTAAAATCAGCCAAGCACAGCAAGGCATCATCGGACAGGGAAATATTTATACAGGAACGGTAACACCTTCGGAGACGGTGAACATTGTGCCTAAAGTGGGCGGTAAAGTGGTTGAGCTGCCTGTGGATATTGGCTCCGAGGTTAAAAAGGGTCAAGTACTGTTCAAGCTTGATGATAAAGACATGCGGAATAATGTTGCGAAAGCTCGCGCCGCAGCAGCTGCGGCAGCAGCCGGAGTAAGCACCGCTCAAGCATCCCACGAATCTACGATGGTTCAAGCAAACTCGGGCTTAGTGCAGTCCAAGAGCGGCGTGATTCAATCCCAAAGTGCAATCAATCAGGCACAGGGGGCTATTAATCAAGCTACTACAGCCGTAGAACAAGCAACACATGGTGTCTCCTCGGCAGCCAATACGGTGAAACAAACGCAGCAAGCTTTGGCAGATGCACAGAAGAATGTAACACGTACACAAAGTCTATTTGATGCAGGTGCGAGCACTCAAGCACAATTAGAACAAGCCAAAACAGCAGTTGTGAATGCGGAAGCGGCTTACAATAATGCACAAAATGCGCAGGCTAATGCACAAGATCAGTTGGTAGCTGCGCAGAAGGCCTTGACTACAGCTCGCAACAGCTATGATTCAGCAAAAAATAGCTACAGTAATGCTAATAGTGGATACAGCAATGCACAAAACCAACTCAAAGTATCTCAAAATACTGCGGTCATCGAGTCCAGCCAACAATCTCTTAAGCAGGCTCAGCTGAATGTAAACATTGCTCAGGATGCATTGGATGACACCGTTGTTACATCACCGATTAATGGTATTGTGGGTACGAAAAATGCAGAAGTGGGCGAAATGGTATCCGCTCAATCTCCTGCGCTGGTCATTGCGAATCTGAGTACGGTCAATACATTAATCTATGTTCCAGCGGAACAGATCAACAATGTAAAAGTAGGTGACAAGGTACAGGTTCGTGTTGCAGCTTCCAACATTGTAACAACAGGTACAGTTAAAAATGTAAGCCCGTTGGATGCAAGTGGAAAAGGCTATCCTGTAAAAATCTCAGTTGCGAATCCAGACACAAAACTGAAATCCGGCATGTTGGCTGATATCAGCTTTGTCGCTGCCAATGCACAAGAAGGCATTGTGGTTCCTACTGCGGCAGTTCAAAAGGATCAAGGTAAAGAATATGTATATGTTGTAAACGGAGACCATGCGAAACGTAAGGAAGTGAAGACTGTTCAGACGGCAGGTTCACAAACACTCGTTACCAGTGGCTTGAGCAATGAGGAGAATGTGATCGTGAATAATCTGGCATTGCTGTCCGATAACTCACCGATTACAATTAGCCAATAATTTGGTTCTAGAATTACTACTATATAATAGTAGAAGTTTATTATAGACATATGCGCAAGACAGCCTGCTTAGTGGGCTGTCTTGTTTTGATTTCATTGAGCACATTTTACATAGGACTGATGTCGATTTAGGACTATTTTTGACGAACATTGGTAGAATAGGATAGACTAAATTGGAAATAGATAGTTTTCAAGCTTTATTACATTCTCAGATAAATGATCGGAGGAATTGTAAGATGGAAGTAAAATTGGTAGTGGATTTTGAAGCTTATGAGAATGGCCAAACGATGGCTAAATTGCTTGAGGAACTGGCAGCCAAGCCGGAGAGCGCGGAAGTTACGGATCTGATCATTGGAGATTGGGGTGGAGCCTATGAGAGCTCACCAGATGATTTCATCCCAGTGTTAGTGAAGCTTAAAGATCATTTCCCTAAGTTACGCAAGCTGTTTATTGGTGATATGGAATATGATGAGTGTGAGGTTTCATGGATTAACCAGACGAATCTATCCCCGTTATTAGAAGCGTTTCCAGCGTTGGAGTCCTTTCATATCAAAGGAAGCCAGGACCTGAGTCTGGAACCACTTCGTCATAACAACCTTCAGGAATTGGTTATTATTTGTGGCGGCCTGCCAGTGAGCGTTCTTCAGCAAATACACAATGCAGAACTGCCTGAACTGCGCAAGCTGGAACTGTATTTGGGTGTCGATAACTATGGTTTTGATGGTAACCTGAAAGATGTTTTGCCGTTTTTGAATAGCAATCCTTTCCCCAAACTTACATACTTGGGACTGAAAGATAGTGAAATACAGGATGAAATTGCAATTGCAGCAGCTAATGCCCTTGTGATTGGACAACTGGAAGTGCTGGATCTCTCACAAGGTACATTGTCTGATAAAGGTGCAGAAGCGCTGCTGGCTAGTGAAAGTATAAAAGGGCTGAAGCATCTGGATTTGAGCTATCATTATATGTCTAGTGAAATGATGCAACGTTGGAAAAGCTCGGGTCTATCTGTGAACGTGGAAGATCAACAAGAAGCGGATGAGGAAGATGATTGGCGTTATCCATCACTGACTGAGTAATTTGTACATCTGGATTTCTAAAACGGACTGTTTTCAAAATTAATATGATCTAAAGTGAGGCGGCTCTATGGTTAGAATGTCAGACTGTAATGTCAGCGAGCCGTTTATTTTGTTCGGTAATCCGGGGAATCGTCGAACTACCGGGCTGCAGGAGGCGCGAAGCAGATTAATGCTTCTACCCGCTCTGGAGGTTTCCTATAAGAATGTGCTGGAAGCTATTCGGCAGAAACAAGGTCTGAGCGAGCTGATGGCGCGAATAGCTGCGCGAGCTACGCATGATAGCGTGAATGGCAGTTCCTTTGTGCAAGAGAGCATTGATCAGTTACTGGCGGGGCAGATGAACAGTGGTCCGATGCTTCGTCTGGATGCACCGGGCGAAAGCTTTGAGGTAGAGCGTGAGTTGATTGCTCTGGGCGCCTCGGATGGTGAGGGAGACGATTCTCTGTTGCCATGGCCCGAATGGACACAAGGCACAAGTATATCGGCGGCAGAAGCCCGACGTCTCCAGGAGCAGCACGGTCGTATTTGGCACCCGGCACAATGGTTCCGGGGCTATTGCCGTCTGCTGGCCTGGCTGCGGGATGAAGTGGCTCTGCTCTGGCCCTCGTCATACTGGATGAACGATCCGGCGGAAGTGGCCGTGATGTTCGACAAACGGCGTTGTAGCGCTGATTTAAGCAAGGCAGATATAAGAGTCCCGCCAGTGCTTGCATCTTCAGGTGGTGCATTTCATGATGTTGTCGATCTGCACACGGCAATAAAGGAGAGCGGGTTTCACCGCGTATTTGTGAAAATATTTTGTGGGTCTGGTGCTTCTGGTGTCATGGCCTATCAGGTACATCCCCATACACACGCGGAACTGGCGGTGACCACGATTGGAACGGAAATCATACGCGGACAGCGCGTGTATTATAATGCCGGACGATTGCGTCGTTATACGGACAAGCAGGACATTCATGCTATCCTTAACTGGCTATGCCTGGAAGGGGTACATGTAGAGCGCTGGATTCCCAAAGCGACCCTGAACGGGCGTGTTTATGATGTGCGCCAACTCGTGTGCGGATCAGAAGCTTGCCATGCGGTTTTACGTTTGAGCCACAGCCCCATTACGAATTTGCATTTGCGTAATGAGCGGCTCTCGCTGAAGGAAGCCGGATTACCACAGAATACGGTGGAATCGATCCAGCTTACGGCGAAAGCCGCTATGAGTGTTTTTCCAGCCTCCATGGTTGCTGGACTGGATGTGCTGGTTCCGGCTCATGGCGGTCGTCCCTATGTATTGGATGTTAATCCGTTCGGTGATTTGCTGTACCGGGTTGAGCATCAGGGGTGGAATCCGTATGAATGGGAAATGCAGCACCTCGCTAATAGGAGCGTGGGTACGGAAAGGAAAGACAGATATGATTGATATGAACCAAATTGTCGGCTCTCATGATATTGTCATGATTACGCTTGATACTCTGCGTTATGATGTAGCAAAGCTGGAGGAAGAGAACTGTCCGAATTTGTGCGGCTCCGGGTCGTGGGAAAAGCGTCATACACCGGGTAGCTTTACCTATGCTGCACATCATGCTTTTTTTGGCGGATTTTTGCCGACTCCAGCGAATACAGATAAGACTTCACATATCCGTCTGTTTCACACAAAGGATACGGGACTGCGTACGCATCCACATACCTGGCTGTTCGATGCCCCGGATATTGTGTCCGGGCTAGAGGGTGAAGGTTATCGCACCATCTGTATCGGCGGCGTTATTTTTTTCACGAAGAAAAATAAGCTTGCCAAAGTGCTGCCAGGGTATTTCCAAGAAAGCTACTGGCGTATGAACTTTGGCGTTACCAACCCCCGTTCGACGGAGCATCAGGTGAATCATGCTCTGAAACTGTTGGGGAATACAGACCCGTCACAGCGCTTGTTTTTGTTTCTGAATGTATCAGCGATCCATGGGCCTAATCATTATTTTGTGAAGGGCTCAGCTAAAGATTCAGTGGAGTCTCAACGAGCAGCCTTGCGGTATGTGGATGGTGAACTTGGACGTTTGTTTGATGCTTTACGAAATCGGGGCAAGACGTTTTGCATGGTTTTTTCCGATCATGGTACAGCTTATGGGGAAGACGGCTATGAAGGACATCGTCTGGCGCATGAGGTAGTCTGGAATGTGCCTTACCGCGAATTTATATTATAAAGCAAATAGAAATATAGATTGCACTAGTAAAATATTAAGAAATCAATCCAGCGCGAGGAAGGAGCAGAAATGAAAGCCATGAATCTGAATCACTCACATCCAACGGGTGCGGTAGCCCCGGAGATAGACACAAACTTAGCACCGTCTAGGTTTCAGTGGCCTGAAACTCCTGCTGAATGGGCACGCACGATCCGTGAAGCTCCCTACCGCTCCTATCTGTACTCTTACCCGCATAAAACGGCCTATCGTTCGTTTGATACACCGCTCTCATTGCAGGAGCTGTGGGAGAAGGAGGAGTTAGAAAGCTATTTTTTGTATATGCATATTCCGTTTTGCGCGGCTCGCTGTGGATTTTGTAACCTCTTCACTTTGCCGGACAAGCGTCTGGATGTACATAAGGAGTATGTGGATGCGCTAGAAAGACAAGCCAAGCAATGGGCACCCATTATGGGCCGTCGGCCTTTTTCGCGTTTTGCCATCGGCGGCGGTACACCGACCCTACTGGAGGCTCCTTTGGTGGAGCGTTTGTTTGACATAGCGGAAAATATAATGGGACTGGACCCTAAAAGAGCTTCTATTTCGGTGGAAACCTCTCCCGATACTGTGACTGAGGATAGGTTGGAGGTGCTCAAGCGCCGCGGGACAGATCGTGTCAGCATGGGAATTCAGAGCTTTGTGGAATCAGAAAGTGCCGCCATTTACCGACCTCAGAAGCCCAAACTTGTTAGAGAAGCACTTGAGCGGCTGGTGGAATACAACTTTCCATTGCTGAACGTGGATCTGATCTATGGCCTGCCTGGTCAAACGGTGGAAACCTGGCTGTATTCTTTAGAGGAAGCACTGTCTTACTCGCCAGGAGAGATTTTTCTTTATCCGCTATATATTCGAGAAAATACGATTTTAAAGCCAGGCTATACCGGGCTGGATCATGATATTCGTCTTAGCTTGTATGAAGTGGCGCGCGAACGGCTCAAACAGGCAGGATATGTACAATATTCCATGCGCCGTTTTGCAAAAAATGATGGTTTATCCAGCAAAGAGCTTTTGCCCTACAGTTGTCAGGAGGAAGGTATGGCTGGTCTGGGGTGTGGTGCGCGATCCTATACACGTAATGTTCACTATGCCAGCCGGTACAGTGTTAGTGCAGCAGCTACGCGTAGTATTATCGCAGATTATGTTGCTGCGGAACGTCATGATCTGGCTGACTACGGCTTTATTTTAAATGTGGATGAGAGTAAGCGACGCTTTATCTTAAAGGCGCTTCTTCATCGGGAAGGTTTGGAGCTATCGGCCTATGCAGAGCGCTTCGATGTATCCCTGTCGGACGATTTTACGGGAATGTCATTGCTCCTGGAATCCGGTATGGCTGTCGTCGAGGAGGGTAGGCTGCGACTTACAGAGGAAGGAATGGCCTATTCCGATGCGATTGGGGACTGGATGATCTCCACGTCAGTACGTGAGCGCATGGAAGGATATGTAGGCGCATGAGAGCGACCTTATATTATCGTGGTTCGTTGACCTCGTGCAACTATGCTTGCCCTTATTGCCCGTTCAGTAAAAACGTTGATAGTCGGGAAACATTGAACAAGGATCGGGCCCAGTTGGAACGTTTTGCCGATTGGGTTCGAGAACAGGGCGCTCTGGGGCATCGTCTCTCTATTTTTTTTAATCCGTATGGAGAAGCCTTGATTCATTCCTGGTATCGCAAGACCATGATTGAGTTTTCCCACATGGCGCATGTGGAAAAAGTGGCGGTACAGACGAATCTATCGACTAAGCTGGATTGGACGCAAGAACTGAACCCGGAGACTGCTGCGCTGTGGGCTACATATCACCCTGGAGAGACGAAAGAGCAAGTTTTTATATCGCAGGCTATGAAGCTATATGAACTTGGCATTTCCTATAGTGTCGGTACCGTCGGGTTAAGACAGGCATTTCCGGCTATTCGTTCCTTGCGATCGCAACTTCCAAGGGATGTTTATTTGTGGATCAACGCCTACAAGGATCGACCACATTATTATACAGATGCTGAGGTTGCTGAATTAACTACGATAGACCCCTATTTTCAATGGAATTTAAAGGATTATAGCAGTCAGGGGCGGGCATGTCGCGCTGGTGAAGATGTATTTTATGTCCAGGGTGACGGAAGAGTAAAACACTGCTATCAGGATCGACGGGTGCTAGGACACTTATACAGGGATGGTCTTGAGGGTCTGAGTGGCAAACGTCCGTGCCGGATGAAAGAATGCGGCTGCTATATCGGCTATATTCATATGGAGGAGCAGCCGTTTCGGGAAATGTACGGTAGTGGCTTACTCGAAAGGGTGCCGCAGCTACAGCTATCTCCGGCTCCATCATTTAGCAGACAGGCTATTCATAGAGCAAATGAATCCATATAACAAGGTACGTCCGCGTCTAAATGTAATGCTATAGCAACCCTAATAATCTATTGGAAAACGAGCAAAAAAAACCGACCCTTGCCATCAAGCGAAGGTCGGTTCTTCTTATGCGAAATAATCAAGTTTGGACAATAGCAGTAATTTCTTCATCTAGATCCAATCTGATTTGTTCGCGATAGGCACGAATATTGTATTCGGAATACAGGTATCTCAGAATTGCTTCAATCATATTGGCTTCCACCAGATATTGACTGCGGCCCTGTACATGGACTTCTGCGGAATAACCTGTATCCTCTTCCCAGCTTAATTCTACTGTTACATCAGTGGGCTGGACACCTTTGCGTTCAGCCATATGCAAGCAAATAGCGTTGACAATCTCATCCATACTCAAAATCATAGCTTAGTAACGTCCTCCGCGGGAATCATCTGGTCTCCGACGATTTTTAATAGCACGGTAGATACCTACTCCGGCCATGATCAGGACGTAAATGGCGAGAACGTTAACGGCCAGACCAAGCAAGCTACCCAATGCGCCCATGTTGCCGAACAATCCGCCGAAGAGCATACCTGCCAAACCGCCCAGCATCATACCTTTCAGGAATCCGCCGCCACCGCCAAGGAATCCACCAGTTCTGTTTGTATTCCCAGCAGTTGCTCCTGACTTGGTTCCGCTATCTGACTTATTGACGCCACTGCTGTCATTTGCCTTGCTTGGTGTAGATTGGTATGATTTAGGCCCGGATTTAAACCCGCCGCCTCGCCTTGCATCAGCTGTAGATGGTGCGATCATAGCAATGAGTAGGGTAAAAGCCATCATTAGCATCATCATATTTTTCAAAGTAAATGTTTTTTTCATGTAAATATATCCCCCTTAGTAAATTTTTTTTATAGGTCAAACAACCGCTAACCAGTAATACGAATGGCATGGAAAAGGGTTTCAAAGAATTTTAATTTTTAAAAATTAAATAATAACGTCCCATAAATCCTATGCATGGATTGGTAAAAGCATTCAGCTTTGCGGCTTAAGTAAAAACGGATTAGTATCCGTACTGACATCACCGGCAAGCAGCATACGCAGAACCATTTGGCACCATTCCAGACCTGCTTTAGCATTCAAAAGTCCTTTTTGTACTAAAATATAGTCACCAAAGTTCTTACTGCCAAAATGTAAATTCTCTGCGGGAATGTCGTTCAGTATATCCTCAAGATGCTGGATTTTCTGAATAAAATGACGTTTGCGTTCCTCCAGCATACGATTGGCACTACTTTTGTCCGTCAACCAAAGGCAGAACAGTCGAAGACTTAATTCATCCCGTGTAACCGGAGCAGCTAACGCTTCCTGGGACCATTGCTGAAGCATATGGATTCCCTTGTCGGTAATGGTATACATTTTCTTATCAGGCTTGTCGGACTGCTGAATCCAACGAGAGGCTAGCAGTTCCTTGCTCTCCATACGGGCCAGTAGCGGATAGATCTGACTGTGCTTAGCCTGCCAAAAAGGCTGAATACGCAACATCAGATCATAGCCGGAGGATTCCTCTCTTGCGAGAAGCCCCAACAGACCATACGATAGTAAATTCATAGATCTTATCTCCTTCATCCATCATAGTAACGGTTGTAACAGCACTGCGGCAGGTATTCTGCTGCTTCATGAAAAGTGTACACTGAAACTGTATGGTTTGACAACTTTCAGACAGGTCGTTCACAGGTTAGCCAAAATTGGCTCTTGTCATTCTCCACGTATATGCGCTTTTTTTCATAAAAAAGGGTAGTTTAGGCTCGTATGTACGAGCTTAAACTACCCTGGTAACTTTCTGCCGAAGCGTATCCTGTTTACTGTTCATTCCCGTCAACGACAAGCGTTAACGCTCCTGTATCTGGATGAATAACCATGCCGTGAACGGGGGCATTAGGGGGGAGAAGCGGGTGATTCTTAATAAGCTTCACGGTAGTTCTTACCCCTTCTTCAATGTTATCAAAACCTTTTAACCATTTATTTAGCTTAATGCCTGAATTTTCTAATGTGTTCAGCACTTCCTGAGAAATTCCGCGATCGAGCATTTCATTGACCATGTGGTCTGCATTTAATGCAGCCATGCCGCATTCATAATGGCCTACGACGACGACTTCGTCTGCTCCCAGCTCATACAGGGCGACTAGCACACTGCGCATTACGCTTCCAAAGGGCTGTGAAATAATCGCACCCGCATTTTTGATGATTTTCACATCACCGTTGCGCAGGTTCATAGCTTTTGGGAGTAATTCCGTTAGCCGTGTATCCATACAGGTGATAATGACCATTTTTTTATTGGGGAACTTGCCCGTTCTATAGGCCTCGTATTCTTTGTTTTCTACGAAAACACGATTGTACTCTAAAATTTCTTTGATGTGATCCACGATTGTTCCCTCCAGATTCTAAAAAAGTTTGATATGTACAGTCCAACGTTTGTTTTAGGTCTTAGGAGCTGGTCGTACATGTTGTGTGTTGATTATACTTTTTAATATAAGTATCATCAAGTATAGGTATTGTAAAGTTTTAACCATTTTAAGTTAAAGAGGTGACCTCAAATATGACGCAACAGACGTTGGATCAATTGACGGCTTTAAAGGAGCTTGCACACAAAATTAGTAGTTATGGCGAAGCAGTAGGTCTGCTGCACTGGGATTTACGGACTGGCGCTCCGCGCAAGGGCGTTGATATTCGGTCGGAGACGTTGGGTATGCTGTCCACTGAAATGTTCAAGCTGATGATCTCGGATGAAATGGGACAATTGCTGCAATTTTTTGCCGTAGAAGACAAGCTGAAGCAACTGGAGGACAATGATCGCAGATTGGTGGAGGAATGCCGTAAAAATTATGAACTGAATCGTTCGGTTCCGGCAGACCGATACCGGGATTATAGCATTCTTGCAGCGCAGGCAGAGAGCAAGTGGGAGGACGCAAAGGAACATAGCGATTTTGCCGGATTTGAACCGTACTTGTCTAAAATCGTAGACATGAAGCGTGAATTTATCGGCTACTGGGGGGTTAAGGATACAGAGTATGACACGCTTTTGGATCAATATGAGCCGGGGATGACGGTTGAAAAGCTGGATGCTGTGTTTGATCGTCTCAAGAAGCGCCTTGTACCCCTATTGTCTAAAATTCAGGCTTCATCGAACCAGCCGGATAAGAGCTTTTTAGATGGTGTGTTTGATGTGAAGCAGCAGGAGAAGTTCAGCCTATTCATTTTAGGACAGATGGGGTATGACTTTGACGCAGGTCGTTTGGATGAGAGTGTACATCCTTTCGCAACAGGATTAAATCCAGGTGATGTGCGTATAACAACTCATTATCTGCAAGATGATGTAGCCAGTGCTATTTTCAGTTCGTTGCATGAAGGAGGTCATGCGCTGTACGAACAAAATATTGCTCCAGAGCTGGCAGGATCACTACTGTCTGGAGGAACCTCTATGGGGATTCATGAATCCCAGTCCCGCTTGTGGGAGAATAAAATCGGACGCAGTCGTGCTTTCTGGGATCGGTATTACGATGATTTGCAAAAGCATTTTCCTGATCGTTTGGCAAAGGTTACGGCAGAGCAATTCTACCGGGCAGTCAACCGTGTGGAAAATTCACTGATTCGTATTGAAGCGGATGAGCTAACATATAATTTACATATCATTATCCGTTATGAAATTGAAAAAATGCTGTTTAATGAAAAGCTGGATGTGAAGCGTCTCCCCGAGGTGTGGAATGCGAAATATAAGGAATACTTGGGACTTGTTCCACCGAATGACGGACTGGGCGTACTTCAAGACGTTCACTGGTCCGGCGGTGATTTTGGTTATTTTGCTTCCTACTCGCTTGGCAATATGTATGCAGCGCAAATTTTGGCGACATTACGCAAAGAGTTGCCAAATCTAGATGAATTAATTGCTGCTGGAGAGCTTGAGCCGATCAAGCAATGGCTGACCGAACGTATTTACCGTTACGGCAAGAGTCGGACGCCGTCCGAGTTGATTGTAGCCATTACAGGTGAGGATCTGAACCCGGATTATCTCGCCGACTATCTGGAAGAGAAATATACCTCCATATACAAGCTGTAAATCATATAGCATCTACCCCGCGTTCCCGGGCGAACGTGGGTTTTTTTTTGCAATTAACCAATATATCGACAACGGCATAACAATATATGAAGTCAACCGATGTAAAAAGGTGGGGAGGGACTAAGGATGAAAAACGGCGCTCGTTTCAAAGCTGTGGTGGCTGCGGCACTACTCGGATTACTGTTGCTCAGTGGGTGCACCCCCAAAGGAGGGGAGCAGACGATTGAGATCAGATTAGGCGAGGTAGCCCGTACGGTCTTTTATGCGCCGCAGTATGTAGCCTTGAGCCAGGGTATGTTTGCTCAGGAGGGACTGGATGTCCAGCTGGCAACGATTCCCGGGGGTGACAAGGCAATGACGGCGTTGTTGTCCAATCAGGCGGATATCGCGCTCATCGGCGCGGAAACATCTATTTATGTGTATCAGCAAGGAGCAGAGGACCCTATCATTAATTTTGCCCAACTGACACAGACGGATGGAACCTTTTTGTTTGCCCGTCAAACGCAGGATAGCTTTGAATGGGAAAAGCTGAAAGGGCAAAATTTTTTAGGCCAACGCAAGGGCGGAATGCCGCAAATGTCACTTGAATTTACGCTTCGCAAACACGGCATTGATCCTCAAAAGGATCTGAAGCTGATTCAAAATATTGATTTTGCTAATGTTGCCTCTGCTTTCGGCTCCGGTACAGGGGATTATGTGCAGCTGTTTGAACCGCAGGCATCTATTTTTGAAAAGGAAGGTCGTGGGCGGGTTGTTGCCTCTATCGGTGTGGAGAGCGGCGAGTTGCCGTATACAGTATATATGGCTAAGCAAAGCTACCTGAACACAAATAGCGAGGCTGCACAGAAATTCACAAATGCTGTATATCGGGCACAACAGTGGATTGCTACGCATTCACCTGAACAGATTGCCGAAGCAATCACGCCCTATTTTAAAGATACAGATTTAGCTGTTTTAACGAGTAGTATCAAGCGATATAAGGAACAGAGTACCTATGCTTTGAACCCGATGATTGAGGAAAAGGAATGGAAGAACTTACAGGATGTCATGACCTCGGCAGGGGAGCTTAAAAGTCCGGTTGCACTAGATAAGCTAGTGAACCCAAGCTTTGCACAACAAGCGATCTCGTCAAGCTCTACCGGGAATACTGAACCGCCTGTGAAAAAGAGCACAACTGAATCTACGCATGCAGGCGTCGGTGCCGGAGGTTCGTCATGATGGAGGAACGGAGTGGCCTAACTTTGGACGCGACCATCCCGATGGTGAGACTGGAGCAAGTGACGCATGTCTATGTAACGGATCGTGAAGCTTCGCTGGCGGTTGAGAATATTGATTTTTCCGTAGAGACAGGGGAGTTTGTCAGCTTGGTTGGTCCAAGCGGCTGCGGCAAAACGACGATCCTGTCCATGATCGCGGGGCTACTGCGTCCAGCGGCAGGCCAAGTTATGTTGCAAGGTCAGCTGGTAAGTGGTCCGAGTCCAGAGGTCGGTTACATGTTGCAGCAGGATTATCTGTTCCCGTGGCGGACGATAATGGATAACGCATTGTTGGGTCTGGAACTAGGCAACAGAGTAGATGAAGCTGCGCGTGAGCGGACACGGCTGTTACTGGAAGGCATGGGTCTGGAAGGGAAGGAGCATCTGCATCCATCCCAGTTGTCTGGGGGAATGCGCCAGCGCGTGGCGCTGGTACGGACGCTGGCGACCAATCCGGGACTGCTGCTGCTGGATGAACCGTTCTCCGCGCTGGATTATCAAACCAAGCTACAGCTGGAAGATCTGATTGCGGAAACCTTGCGCGAGCGGAGGAAGACGGCTATTTTAGTCACACATGATTTGGCCGAGGCCATTGCGGTCAGTGACCGGATTATAGTGATGGGTCGAAATCCGGGTCATATCCGACGTACCTTCGAGATTCCGGATTGCATCCGAGAAGCTCAGCCTTTTTATGCACGCGAGCAGCCGGGTTTTAATGAGCTTTTTCATGAAATATGGGGTGAACTGGAGGCTTCGGGAGCAAAGGAGTGAGTTAACGTATGAAGGACGAAGCGGATCAGCTTGAGCAACGTTGGATTCAAGGACTACATCAGGCGTATTTACGCAGCAGGCGTTTGCAACGATGGTTAGTGACAGGTGTGCAGACAGCTATTTTACTGCTTTTGTTTGTGCTATGGGAAATTGCAGGCCGTTTGAAGTGGATTGATGTACTACTGTTCAGCTATCCGAGCAAAATTTTTACCCAGATCGGTAAGGATGCGGTCAGTGGTGAATTATGGGGACATGTAGGTGTCACCGTGGGAGAGACGATGGCGGGGTTTTTACTCGGTACACTGTTAGGTACGTTGCTGGCTGTACTTATTTGGTGGTCACCGTTTTTGTCGAGGGTGCTTGATCCCTATATGGTCGTGTTCAACAGTATGCCTAAGGTGGCGCTAGGCCCAATTTTTATCGTCATGTTTGGGGCGGGATTTACTGCTATCCTAATGACAACCCTCTCCATTACGGTCATCATTACGACACTAGTCGTATACAACAGCTTTCAGGAAGTCGATTCGAATCTGATCAAAGTGGTTCGCACGTTTGGCGGATCACGCCGTGATACGTTTCAAAAGGTGATTTTACCTGCATCCTTTCCTGCAATCGTCTCTACGCTGAAAGTGAATGTCGGTATGGCATGGGTTGGTGTGATTGTTGGTGAATTTCTGGTGGCTAAAAACGGCTTAGGCTATTTGATTATCTATGGTTTTCAGGTGTTCAATTTCACGCTGGTTATGTCCAGTCTGTTGATCATTGCTGTCGTAGCTACACTGATGTATCAGGCGGTCGTGTATGTGGAGCATCGTCTGCTTTCTGGTCGTCCTCATCGCTAATAATAAAATTTCTGAACATTTGTGTAAAACGTGAAAATAAAGTACCATGAAAAATGAAAATACTTAAAATTTATGAAAATGAGCATTATGCATAAATTTCGAATTATGCAAAATGCTGAAACAGATTTCATCTAGAGAGGACAGAATTTTTTCATGGGCTTTCGTACGATTAAAACGGCTATTGCCGCATTAATGGCCGTACTTATTGCGGAGGGTTTTGGCATTCATGGAGCCACCTCAGCAGGGCTTTTAGCCATTTTGGGGGTAGATGTCACACGCAAGAGAAGTCTCCGTACCATTTCGGCGAGATTTTTTGCATCCGTCGTGGGGCTTCTTTTTGCTTGTGTTTTGTTTGTGGTATTCGGATTCCATGATTGGGTACTGGCATTATATATTTTAACGGCGTTTCCAGTCATTGTACGGGTGGGATTTAAAGAAGGGATCGTCACCGGTTCGGTTGTAGTTTTTCGCGTATTCAGCGGCGGCGTGATTGATATGGAGGTACTGATGACCCAGCTAGCTCTGCTAGTGATTGGACTGGGTTCCGCGATGATTGTCAATTTAGCCTATATGCCGGGTTCTGATAATACAATGCAACAAATTCGGCAGGAGGTGGATCGGACATTTTCTGTTATATTCAGAAATATGGCCAATACGCTGCGTAGTCCAGCATACATATGGGATGGCAAGGAAGTTATTGAAGCGAACAGCGTGATAGCCAAAGGGGTTACTGAGGCGGGGCGTTCCTTGGAAAATCAGATGCTTCGTCCCCAAGAGGGCTGGAATGTGTATTTTTATATGCGAAAAGAACAGCTGGATTCGATCCAAAACATGATGCAGTTGATCGCACAAATGTATCAGCATATGCCGCAGGCCAAGCTTCTGGCCGAGCTATTCGACCAGCTTAGCAATGACGTTTTGGCTGGACATTATACAGGACAGACCGAGAAGCTGCTGGAGCAGGTTCGTGAAGAATTTAAAGCAATGGAGCTTCCCGCAACCCGGGAGGAATTTGAGATTCGTTCGGCATTATTGCAGCTTACACATGAGCTTCATCAGTATTTGAAAATTGCGAAAAAGGACAAGGCCCCTACTCCAGTGAAAAATTAGAGTAAAGGCCTTGAGCGGCTACTATCCATGACGGACAGTAGCCTTTTCTTGTTCAGTAATGGTAGAAGTCGGAAGATTCAAAGTCCGTTTGTGCCGAATTCGGTCTGTGATCCATAAGACAGCGGTGATCAGGCAAGGGTACAGCATAGCCCATCCGACAAAGGGGAAAACGATCGCCGTAGAGATGAACGATATCCAGCTAATGGCTACGCCCCAGCGACTACCACGCAGAAGCTTAATTCCTGCTGCACAACCGCCGAGATAGGTCAGAATAAAGGTGGCGTTCGGGAATTGAATCAGGTTAGTGAGTGAAACAGCGCCACTACCGTACAACACCATAATGATCACAAAGCACACGCTAAGAAAAGCAATGCCTCCGATAGGGGTATGGAAACGTTGCGATAACCTGCCCATCCAGCGAAAGGCCTGTCCTTGCCGGGATAAAGCATAAGCGACACGTGAAGCGGCACCAACATAAGCAATAATAGTAGCGGTACAAATAAAGATACCCGTCAAGCCAGCAATTATCGCGCCCCACGGCCCGATAGCTCGACTAATCACCCATACGAGTGAAGCATCCGAATCCCCCGCAAGGTAACTTTGTGTGCCCACAGTAGCCAGCGCAGTAAAGAAATAAAGCAAACCGACAATGACGGCTGCAATGGTCACACCTCTAACGGCCGCCCGCTGGGGATTGGTGAATTCCTCTGACATATGGGACACGGCCTCCCAGCCGATAAAGCACCAAAACAGAATCGCAGCCGCTTGACCGATGGAGAGCCAGCCATGTGGAACAAACGGGGTGAAGTGGACTGTTTTCATCTGAGGAAGTGCTGCGGCAATGGCGAATATAAGGACGGCAACGATAGCTATGACGACTGCGATCTGAATACGTCCCGCGACCTTCATGCCGATCCAGTTGATGATCAGGCCCACCGCCAGCATAGCAGCGGCTAACATTATGCGGCTTTCCTCTCCCCAGCCCATGGCTGCGGTCATATAGCCGGCTCCGGTGAGTGCGGCAACAGGTGCCCCAATCGGAACCGACATGAGAAAAAACCACCCGATATAAGCACCGGCACGTGGGGAAAAGGCCAACGTGACAAAATGCGATACCCCTCCCGCATTCGGGAATTTGGCGGATAGAAGACCCATGGAAAGTGCCATTGGCAGGATGAGCAGGGTCATAAAACCCCATGCCAGCAGCGATGCCGGCCCCGCCATTTGGGCAGCAAGACCAGGCACAATCAATATCCCCGAACCCAGTACAGCTCCGATATAGAGAGCAATGGCCTGTGGAAGACCAATGGTGGATTGAAGTTTACTTTCATTTGTCATGCAGAAAAGCCTTCTTTCTCTTGTTATTTTCTCCAGCTTATCAGATAATCAATCTATCGGAAAAACGGAATATAACGATTGCTTGCATCGGAAAAACCGATTGAAGGAGCGGATTATGGAATCGCGGCATTTGTTTACCTTTTTAAATGTAGTTGAGGCAGGCAGTTTTACGCGAGCAGCGCGTATACTGGATTATGCACAGTCGAGTATCACTGCTCAAATTCAAGCGCTAGAGACAGAGTTGGGTACGCCGCTTTTTGATCGCATTGGCAAAAAAATCATGCTGACGGATGCCGGACGACGTCTGCTGCCCTATGCGCAGGAAATTTCCAAAATGCATGCTATGGCTAAGGATGCGCTTCGTTCAGAAACAGAATTGGCGGGCACGCTGAAAATAGGAGCACCAGAGTCTCTGGCCGCTTTTCGTCTACCAAGTCTGATCCGTGAGTACAGAGAACGGTATCCGAAGGTTAAAATTGTCCTTAAACCCGGCGAATGCTGGGAATTACGCGATTTGATCCGTTCCGGTGAGCTTGATTTGGCTTTTTTGCTTCAGCCTGAGACGGAGGATAGAGAACTGAATGTCACCACGCTTATTCATGAGCCGATGGCCTTGGTTGCCCCACTTAAGCATTCGCTGGTTACCTATACCCGGGTAGAGCCTGCCGACTTGAAGGATGAAACTATTTTGCATACGGAGGCAGGATGTACGTACCGCATCCTTTTTGAGCAGTATTTGAATAAACACGGTATTTTTTCAGACCCTAGCCTGGAATTTTGGAGTATTGAAGCCATCAAGCAGTGTGTCATGGCTGGATTGGGTATAGCGCTGCTTCCGCTGGTAACGGTACAAAATGAGCTGCGAGAAGGTAAAATGGCGCGTTTAGCCTGGGATGACAGTGAACAGCAGGTGGCTACTCAGGTCGCTTACCACACGAAAAAGTGGAAATCTCCGGCTCTTAGTGAATTTTTACAGATCGTTGAGCAGCATGTAACACATTGGCGTGCATGAGTTCAAGCCATCGCGGCATATGCTTATACAAATAATATTTTTTCCTTTTCGCCTATTCACTCAACATTCGCCCACAACCTGCATACATATGTATGGAATGATTGATTGTATGGAGGAGGTTCAAGAATGGCATTAAGTCATAAAAATCGTAGAGAGATTATTACCAAAGCGATCTGTGGTAAAGGTCGCAGATTCTCTACCGTAACCCATACCGTAACTCCGCCGAATAATCCAACGAGCATTTTAGGGGCATGGATTATTAACCACCAGTATGAAGCTGTGGCGGCGGGGGACGGCATTGAGGTCGTCGGGACGTATGATATCAATATTTGGTACTCATACGATAAAAACTCGCAGACCGATGTGGCCAAGGAAACGGTGTCGTACGTAGAAAATGTGCCGCTCTCGTATCTTGATCCGAAGCACCGGGCGTCTACAGTGGAAGTATCCGCCGAAGCTACACAGGAGCCAAGTTGTGTCGAGGCCAGTGTGTCTTCTGGAGGTGGCAGCGTAATGATCCGGGTCGAGCGGGAATTTGCGGTGGAGCTGGTGGCGGAAACGAAGATTGTTGTAGAAGTATTCCCGAATGGTAGCAGCGATGATTTTGAAAAAGACTTTGATTTTGGAGCGGAAGAGGGGGACTATGAGGAGCTCGACCCCGACCTCATTGACGACGAGCTCTGACAGAAGTAACCAAAAAGAGGGCCGCTTTACTCTTTGCGCCGGCTGATTCTGCGCAGGGGGCAAAGGCCCTCCTTTTTTATTGTTTGGGTTGAAATTGGGGTGAAATCCGTACGTAGTCCGTAGGGGGGAATACGATGCAGCAGCCGGGACAGACGCTCATACGCTTCAGACAGATGCCAAATGATGAAAAAAAGCGTAGACTGGAGCGTTCAGGCATAGCGGTGCAGTGGATGGATAGCAGCCTTGCAGATTTTGCGATAGGCTACGCGGTGCAAATCCATCAACTGCGAGTGCTGGAAATTCGTAGACGTGCCATCGAGGGACCTTCCAAAGTCCGCGCACACGATCTATCTGAGCTGGATCAACGTTCACTGCTCTATGTCCGGATGGAGCGGCTGGCTGTACGTGCGTTGTACACACTGGGTTTGGACAGTGGTGAGGTGGTACTGACGCCGCTGGGGGAGCGCAGCTGTCAGGTGCGCGAAGTCTCGGCACAGCCATGGCTGAATGATAGACGTTTGGCCACGCTATATGAAATTGCTGCGCGCGAAGGGGATATTGAGGGTGAGAATCTTTCAGCGGAACGAGGGAGAGATCGACTACTCATCGGAATGGACCCTGAATTTGTGCTGGTTCGTATGCCAGAGGGACGGGTCGTTCCGGCCTCAAGATATTTGGGTCGTCTCGGCATAGCCGGCTGCGATGCCGTTACTCGTCGAGGACGAACACTGTATCCAGTCGCTGAGCTTCGTCCTGCGCCAAGTGGAGATCCGGCCCGTCTGCTGAAGCATCTGCGTCAAGCTTTTGCAACCGCAGCCCGGCGCATTGCTGACCGCACACTCATCTGGCAGGCGGGGGGGATGCCGCAACCGGGTTTTCCGCTGGGCGGACATCTGCATTTTAGCGGGGTTTCGCTAAACGGTGCCTTGCTCCGGGCACTGGATAACTATTTGGCACTGCCTTTGGCGCTACTGGAAGACAAGCGTGCGGCCCGGCGCAGACCGTATTATGGCAATTTGGGTGATTTTCGCCATCAGTCGTATGGAGGCTTTGAATATCGTACACTGCCCAGTTTTCTTATCTCGCCACAGCTGGCGAAAGGTGTGATTGGAATGGCGTTTCTCATTGCTTCTCAATATCCGCGTTTGCAACGTAGGCCGCTGGGTCAGGAGGAGGCTCACAGAGCCTTTTATGAAGGAAATCAATCTGTGCTTAAGGAGTATATGGAACCTCTTATTTTGGATATGGTTTCACTGGAAGTATACTCGCAATATGAAGCTTATGTAGCGCCATTGCTGGACAGCCTCCGCAAGGGGAAACAGTGGGATGAATCACGGGATTTGCGCCCATATTGGAAGCTTACGTAAAATCAAGTGTCGACACCAGGAACGGTTTCATGTTATCGACTGTCATTTTTGATATAATGAGAGATAATTATAAGTTTAAACGGAGCAAAGTGTGGGGGTTAGTGAACGGTATGTCCAAATATACACCGATGATTGAGCAGTATTTATCCATAAAAGAGCAGGCTAAAGATGCATTTTTGTTTTTCCGTCTGGGAGATTTTTACGAGATGTTTTTCGATGATGCAATTCTTGCATCCAAGGAGCTGGAAATTACACTTACGGGTCGTGAGGGTGGCGCCACGGAAAAAATTCCGATGTGCGGCGTGCCTTATCATTCAGCTGAAAATTACATACAGCGTCTCATTGAGAAGGGTTATAAGGTGGCCATCTGTGAGCAAATGGAGGAAGCCTCAGCTACGAAGGGGATGGTGCGGCGGGATATTGTCCGCGTTGTGACCCCGGGAACGGTAATGGAAGGCAAGGTGCTGGGTGACAAATCCAACAACTACATGGTATGTGTCACAGAGACGGACGGGATGCTGGCGCTTGCGGCGTGTGACTTGTCAACAGGTGAATTGTATGTGACCTCTGTGCCTGATTCGAAAGAATGGCTACTAGATGAAATTAACATTTATGAGCCTTCCGAAATGTTGGGAGATGGTCATCTGCTCGATTTTGTGACATCCCGTATGTCCCCCGTTGGACGGCGTGTTGTGTATACGGCCTGGGACAAATCCAAGGATGATCTGGTTCGTGATCAATTTGGTGAAGCCACGTGGGCAAGGCTTACGGAGGAACGCAGACGGTGCGTATCGCGCTTGATTTCCTATTTGAATGAAACACAAAAAAGATCGTTAGGCCAATTGACCCAAATCTCGGTATATGAGCCAAACCATTTTATGATTCTGGATCCATTTACCCGCAGGAATCTGGAATTGGTGGAGACGGTACGGGAACGCTCCAAGAAAGGCTCGCTGCTGTGGCTGTTGGACCGCACAGAGACTTCCATGGGAGCGCGTCTGTTGCGTCGTTGGATTGACAAGCCACTGTTGAGCAGCAGTCTTATTGAGGAACGCTTGGAGGCGGTGGACAAGCTATACCACCAGTTTATTTTCCGAGAGGATGTACGTGCTCAGCTTAAAGAGATTTACGATCTGGAGCGTCTAGTTGGGCGGATCGCCTTTGGTAGTGCTAATGCACGTGATCTGATCGCCCTCAAGCTGTCGCTGGCCCAAATTCCTTCTTTACGCGAGCTGTGCGCTGAATCTCCTTCGAAGACGCTGAGACGGATTGCACAAACGCTGGATAGCTGTACAGACCTGTGTGCGTTGATTGAGGAAGCGGTGGCGGATGAACCGCCAATTTCCGTAAGGGATGGAGGTCTTATTAAGGAAGGCTACCATCAGCGTCTGGACGAACTGCGTGAGGCGAGTGTGAACGGTAAACGTTGGATCGCTGAGCTAGAGGCCAAGGAACGTGCAGCAACCGGCATTCGGTCACTTAAAATTGGATACAACAAAGTATTTGGTTATTATATCGAGGTGACCAAATCCAATTTGGCTTCATTACCAGAAGGTCGATATGAACGCAAACAGACGTTGGCGAATGCGGAACGGTATATCACACCGGAGTTGAAGGAAAAGGAATCTCTAATTCTGGAAGCCGAGGATAAAATGGTTGATCTGGAGTACACGCTTTTTACCGAGCTTCGCAGTAAACTAAACGCTGAAATTCCCCGTTTGCAAAAGCTGGCAGAGCAAGTGGCTGAAATTGACGTGTATCAGTCGCTGGCATCGGTTAGTGCGGAACGGGGATTCGTGAAACCTGAGCTGACTACAGGATATGATTTCGTAGTGGAGCAGGGGCGCCATCCCGTGGTGGAAGCCGTAATGAAAGATGGCGGTTTTATTGCCAACAGCACGGTGTTGGAGGAAGGCGATGCGCATATTCTACTTATCACCGGGCCGAACATGGCTGGGAAAAGTACGTATATGCGTCAGGTTGCGCTTATTGCAATTATGGCTCAAATTGGCTGCTTTGTCCCAGCTGCACGTGCCAAGGTGCCGATGCTGGATCGCATTTTTACACGGATCGGCGCGGCGGATGATCTCATCGGCGGGCAGAGTACGTTTATGGTCGAAATGGCAGATATCCAAGTAATGACGGACAAGGCAACTCCGCGAAGCTTGATCATTATTGATGAACTGGGACGAGGTACGTCCACTAGTGAAGGGATGGCAATTGCACAGGCAGTCATCGAATTTGTCCATGACACGATCGGCTGTAAGGCGCTGGTATCCACGCATTTCCATGAGCTGGCGCATTTGGAGCAAGGCCTGTCTTCGCTGCGAAATTACTCTATGGCCGTGCAGGAAAGCGGCGACAAGGTGAATTTCCTACGCAAGCTCATACCGGGAGCGGCTAGCAGTAGCTATGGCATTTATTGTGCTCGGCTTGCAGGCTTGCCCAATAACATTATTGAGCGAGCGAATGGACTGCTGAATGGTTTTGAACAGGCAGCAGCTCAAGTAACGGCAGGTACCGAGATAGTAGTAGGAGGGAAGGAAGGGACTGATCTTCGTACAGTTTCAGGGACGGAAGGTATTTCTTCTTTGACCGAATATAATTCAGGCCAGGCATTGCGAGAAAGCGGAGAAACTGCATCATCAACTCAGTCTTTATCACAGCAAGCCACCCTGGTAAAAGAAGATACTCTACAGACTGTGGAGGATTCCAGCAGGTTGGAGCAAGGAGCAACCGAAGTGGTACAGCTGTCCATTTTCGGAGAGCAGGAGCTTGCCGCCTCCAAGCCCCATGCAGAGACAGTAGAGGCTAATCCGATTGTGCGCCAAATTTTGCGCAAGGTGAAAAATGCTGATGTCATGAATATGACTCCTTTACAGGCAATGCAGCTATTAAATGATCTTAAAAACAAGGCCAATGGCCTGTAGTTAAAATAAGTGACATTTATTCCTGTTTTTCATCACACTTTGAAGTCAGGAGGAGGTTAAAAGGATGTCTAAAATTCGGGTACTGGATGAACATATTGCGAACCAGATTGCAGCCGGTGAGGTCGTGGAACGTCCAGCCTCCGTCGTGAAGGAGCTGGTGGAAAATGCGATTGATGCAGGCGGTACGCGGGTGGACGTATGGGTAGAAGAGGGCGGTCTGCAAAGTATCCGGGTGACGGATAATGGAAGTGGCATTGAGCCTGAGGATGTGGAGACGGCATTCTATCGGCACGCGACAAGCAAAATTGGACATGGTCGCGACCTGTTTCAGATCACAAGTCTCGGTTTTCGGGGAGAGGCGTTGCCAAGTATAGCGGCTGTATCGAAAGTAGAGCTGCTTACAGCAGCCGGAGATGACGGGCGTGCCCGTAAATTGGTGATTGAGGGCGGTAAGCTGGTGCTTCACGAGGATGCCGCTAGTAGGCAAGGGACGGATTTTACCGTACGGGAGCTGTTCTATAATACACCTGCACGGCTGAAATATATGAAAACAATCCAGACCGAGCTGGGACACATTTCGGATGTATTGTACCGAATGGCGCTTTCGCACCCTGAGGTTGCCTTCACATTGCGGCATAATGGCAATACATTGTTGCAAACGCTGGGTAATGGTGATTTGCTCCAGGTGATTGCCGCTATTTATGGAACTTCTGCGGCGAAGTCCATGCTGCTGCTGGAAGGAGAGAGCCTCGATTACCGAATTAGCGGCTATATCAGCCGCCCAGAGTGGACCAGATCGAATCGGAATGCGATATCGACGGTAGTGAATGGACGTTTTGTGCGTAGCTACGGGCTTAATCAGGCGTTGCTCAAGGCGTATCATACCTTATTGCCGATCAATCGTTTTCCGCTGGCTGTGATCCAACTGGAAATGCATCCTTCTTTGGTGGATGTTAACGTTCATCCTGCCAAGCTGGAGGTAAGGTTTAGCAAGGAAGCTGAACTGTTTCAGTTGGTCGAGAATTCGGTAAGAGCTGTTTTAGGGCAGCAAGTGCTGATTCCGAAGGCAGTCAAGCGCGAGATCGGTGGCAAGGACAGTGGCTCGTTTGTGCAGGAGCAGTTTCACTTCTTGAAGGGAAATGCTACGGAAGGGGATGCTCCTTCCGACAAAGACCGGGGGGGAGCACTGCCACTTTCCGTGACCTCGCCGGAGAACCAGGTACCGGGCCAATCCAATTACTTGAACAGAAGCGCAGAGAATAACAGAGGTAGCCAGGAGCGTGAGCAACGTCCGAGCAGGGATAGCCTCTCAGCTATTGGACGGGCAAACAACCTTTCAGGTAAAAGTATTAGTGATGATGAACTGGATGCAGATTTTGTGGAAGAAAACAACGGGAGTGAAGTTAGAGGGGACGTGCCGCTCCCTGATGGAGCGACTGTACAGTCGCCCGAAGGAGATAATGCTGCAATAGGCACATCTTCTTTATACAGTGGAGGGATAAAGGAAACGGCTGCTTCTGCTGCTTACCCATCTTCTGTGCCGCCGATTGCAGGACACGCTACGGATTCCCGTCATTTCGCGGATCAGAAGCCTCGCCAGCAACGTCTGAATGCAGAGCAATTGGCAGCGGTGTCGGGAGAAGTTCCAGAGCTGCCCACTTTTCCTGAACTGAATTTAATCGGTCAGCACCACGGGACATATCTGATTGCACAGAACGACCAGGGCTTGTATTTAATTGATCAACATGCCGCACATGAACGAGTCAATTATGAATTTTATTATGAAAAATTCGGTAATCCCGAGTCAGTATCGCAGGAATTGCTACTGCCAATTACACTGGATTTTACGCCTTCCGAGACAGAAAAGTTGAAAACAAGGCTGCACTGGTTTGAGCAGGCGGGGGTGTATTTGGAGCATTTTGGCGGTCAAACTTTCCGTGTCAGCTCTTACCCGTACTGGCTTCCCCAAGGGGAAGAAGCGGATGTTATTGAGGAAATGGCCGGATGGGTGCTCGAGGAAAGAGCCATTGATCTTGCAAAGCTGCGGGAAGCAGCCTCGATCATGTGCTCCTGCCGGGCTTCGATTAAGGCAAACCAGAAGCTGACTGACCGACAGGCTATCGTGCTGCTAGAGCGTTTGGCAGCGTGCAAACAACCATATACTTGCCCTCATGGGCGACCTATTGTGGTTTCCTTTTCCACATATGATTTAGAGAAGCTGTTTAAAAGAGTAATGTAAGGGAGTATATATATGTTGCAGGATCGGGAAAACCATGAAGAAGAGCGGTCGAGGCTACGGGAGAAGAAAGTCGAATTACTGGTCACGACAGGAGATTCCCCCTCGGCTGAGGTTGTGGAGCGAGCGAAGCTGCTTGCAGCCGAGTTAGGGGTGTTGTATGCCCCTCGTCGTGGCATATCGGTAGCTAAGCTAATCGCGGCTCACAGAGTCCGCCAAGCATTGGTTCTGGTGCAGGGCGGAGTGAGACTGATCAGCCCAGAACAATCACCGATGGTTTTTCACCCGAGTATGGGCTTCATTCGCGCCAAACGGGTATTAAAGGGTGAACCTGACCCGATGTTGACGGCTGCCCGGATCGTCCCGGGTGATACTGTGCTGGATTGCACCGCAGGACTTGGTACGGATTCTCTTCTATTTTCAATTGGAACGGGAAGCTCTGGACAAGTCACGGCTGTGGAGAGTTCTTTCCCCGTCTATGCTTTAATCAAGGATGGAATGAGGCATTACCGTTCCGGCAACGCTGAAGTAGATCAGGCCTTTTCCAACATTGATGTTCGTTTTGGTCATCATTTGGACTATTTGCGTAGTTTGCCGGATCGCAGTATAGATATTATTTACTTTGACCCTATGTTCCGTGATCCATTGCTCGATTCCAGCGCAATCGGTCCATTGAGAGGGTTGGCTAACCCAGACGCGTTGAGTGAGGAAAGTATTATTCATGCGAAACGGATTGCACGAAAAACAATTGTATTAAAAGAAAAACGGGGTAGCGGGGAATTTGCCCGCCTCGGCTTCCGTGTGGAGCAGCGGGGCACAACGAAAACAGTGTACGGAGTGATTGATATTGACAGTGGCACCTAAGCCTAAATTACTTGTTCTTGTTGGCCCGACTGCGGTTGGCAAGACGAAACTAAGCATCGAGATGGCTCGACAATTTGACGCGGAAATTATTTCCGGGGATTCCATGCAGGTATACCGTCATATGGACATTGGAACTGCCAAAATTTCCGAACAGGAAATGGAAGGAATCAAGCACCATTTAATTGATATTCATGAGCCTGAATACCCATATTCAGTAGCCCAATTTCAGGAAGACTGTCGTCGTCTCATACCTGATATTCAATCTAGAGGAAAGCTACCGTTTATCGTAGGCGGAACAGGTTTATATGTAGAATCAGTCTGCTATGAATACCAGTTTTCCGAGGTGGGGGCTGACGAAGCTTTTCGTCAGGAACAGCTTGACTATGCCGAACAGTTTGGAGCTGACGCGCTTCATGCGCGACTACAGGCGGTTGATCCCGAAAGTGCACTTCGTCTGCATCCTAATGATCGTCGTCGTGTCGTTCGGGCACTGGAAATTTACCATGTTAGCGGAACGACACTTAGCTCTCAACTTGCCAGTCAAAAAAAGGAATCTCCCTACCAACTCTGCATCGTAGGTTTGACAATGGATAGGCAAATGCTATATAAACGTATTGAAGACCGAATTGACGGGATGCTCGATCAAGGGCTTGTTGCTGAGGTAACCTCCTTAATGGAACGGGGAGTGCGAAGCGATGCCATCTCCATGCAAGGTCTAGGCTATAAAGAGATATCCTCCTACCTGCGGGGAGAGGTGTCTTTGGAAGAGGCGGTGACTTGGGTAAAACGGGATACGCGTCATTTTGCGAAGCGACAGCTCTCGTGGTTTCGCCATATGAAGGATATCCAGTGGGTAGATGTCACTGATTTCGGAAATTTTTCTGCTCATGCAGCCCGAATACACGAAATTATAGCAGGAAAGTTCCGGACAGACCTTGAATATACTTCAAAACAATCCAAATGATTATTGGGGGTACGGCTAAAATGAACAAGTCCATTAATATCCAAGATACGTTTCTGAATCAATTGCGCAAGGATTCTATACCTGTAACGGTATACCTCATCAATGGATTTCAGGTGCGAGGGACGATTAAAGCATTTGACAATTTTACGATTGTTATCGACTCGGATGGAAAGCAACAGCTGATTTACAAGCATGCCATCTCCACTTTTACACCGCAACGCAATGTATCGCTTGTACAGCAACAGGATAACGCTAGCGATAACTGATTACGGCTTGACGGTCGCCCGGGTTCATGAAACTTTTCAGGCGTCCGTCTCGTCTAACTGTATAGGAATGTGACCGGGAGCAACCTGATCAGGGTTGTTCTTTTCATTCCGTTTACTTTCATGCTGCCAACAGCAAGCTTTAGGCTTATGTTAGGTATCATATGATTATTCGCGAAAGGGAGTCAGGGGAATGCCAAACGATTCATTGTCCAGATCCGGCAATCGCAATAGAAACACATCTAAAGAGAAGCCGAAGGGCAAGAAAAAGAAAATAACAGGTAAGCGAGTGGGGTGGACGCTATTTATTACAGCGGCCTTAGCCATATTCTGTGCACTTGGTGGATATTTATTTGTCATGGTTAATGGCGAAAAAATTTACAAAGCCAACAAAGACAAAATTACAGTGAACGAGACATCGAAGGTTTATGACCGCAACGGTGTGCTCATGGGTGAGTTGTCTGTGCAAAAAAGCGATCCTGTTAAAAGTGAAGAAATACCAGATCTGCTGAAAAAAGCTTTTGTGGCAACAGAGGATAAACGGTTTTATGAGCATCAGGGTGTTGATATTTGGTCTATCGGTCGGGCGGCTGTTAAGGATATTATAGCTCGTTCGGCAGTGGAGGGCGGCAGTACGCTGACTCAGCAGCTGGCCAAAAACTTGTTTTTGACACGTGACAAAACCTTTTTCCGTAAGGCGACTGAGGTATCCATTGCAATGGCCTTGGAGCGAAATTTGAATAAAGATCAAATTATTACGCTATATCTGAACCGGATTTGGTTTGGACGTTCATATTCCGGTATTAAAGCAGCATCGGAAGGCTATTTTGGAGTGACAAATTTAAATGACTTAAAGTTGTGGCAGGTCGCTACACTGGCAGCTATTCCGAAAGGGCCATCCAAGTATAATCCAATCAGTAACCCGGAAAACTCGAAGGCACGACGTGCGGTGGTTCTCCAGCTGATGTTTGAGCAGGGGATGATTGGAAAGCAAGAGATGGAAGAGGCCAAGGCTGTAAATTACGATTACAAACAACCAGAAAAAGTTCAAAAGTATCAAAATTTTATGGAATACGTCATGGATGAGGCAGAGGATGCACTGCCAGGAGTTAGCGGCAATGATTTGATTATTGGTGGTTATAAGATTCATACGACAATGGATGCCCAGGCCCAAAATGCGCTGGATCAGGCGATGGCAGATGATGACATGTTCGAAAAAAGTCCTGACGATCAGCCTGTTCAAGCCTCGATGGTCATTATTAACAACCAAACAGGTGGAATTGCCGCAATGGCACCCGGACGAGATTATAAAAAGGGAACCTTCAATCGTGCGACACAGAGCCGCAGACAGCCAGGATCGGCTTTCAAGCCGATTGTAGCCTATGCGCCAGCTCTTGAATCCGGTAAATTTACGATGGATACCCCTTTGAGTAACGAACGCCAGAGTTTTAACGGATACAGTCCGAAAAACTTGCATGGTTACTCATCAACCATTAGCATGCTCGATGCCATTACGAAGTCTGAAAATATTCCGCCTGTATGGTTGCTGAACCAAATCGGTGTGGAAAAAGGGGTTCAATTTGCCGAGAGCGTAGGCATTCCGATGGACAAAAATGATCACTCACTTGCTATCGCATTGGGTGGATTAAGCAAAGGAACGAATACCCTTGAAATGGCGCAGGCCTACAGCGCTTTTGCCAATAAAGGACAATTCCAAAAGGCTTATTCCATTAAAAAAATTAATAATAGTGATGATCAGGTAGTTTATACTCATGAAGAGGAATCTAAATCTGTAATGAGTGAAAAAACGGCTTATGAAATGACACAAATGATGCAAAATGTAGTCAATAGCGGCACAGGTCGCAAAGCACGTATTGACTGGCCTGTAGCTGGTAAAACGGGTACGACCCAAAGCGGAATTAGCGGTAACAGTGGTAACCGGGACATCTGGTTTGTCGGTTATACGCCAGAATATACCGGAGCAGTATGGATGGGTTATGATAAGCCGGACAGCAAACATATGCTCAGAAACTACAGTGGGCAGTCGGCAGCCTTTTTCGGAAGAGTCATGGGTGAAGCTCTCAAGGGACACCCGGTTACGCAATTCAGCGAGCCGAAGGGATATGAACCACCAGTTGAGCAGAAGCCAGAAGAGCCGGTTCAGGCTACCGCTCCAAGCGGGCTGAGCGGGTCTTATAGTCAGGACACCCAAATTGTATCGTTGTCCTGGACTGCGGCGACGGGGGATAATGTACAATACCGTGTGTATCGCAAAGGGACTTCTGATGCAGGCTTTGCAACAATCATGGAGGCCATGAAGGGCACGAGTGGTGAAGATACGTCTCCTATAGCTGGAAACACGTATGAATATTATGTAGTGGCTTATGGAGCGGATGGTAAAGAATCCGAGGCTTCTAATACGATCCGTGTGGAAATTCCGGCAGAGACTACTCCGGTTGATCCACAACAAGGGACTGATCCAAACGAGAATGGAACCTTACCGGATAATGGCGGGGCTACAGACGGACAAAACGGTACAGATCAGGGAAATACAGCTCCTGGCGGTATCAACAACAATAATGGCTCAGGTCAGGTTCCGACATCTCCTGGAGATACTAGTGGGAATGGTGCTGGAGGCACAGGCAACAATAATAGCAATTCCGGCAATGGAAACGATACAAATCAGGAAAATGGTCAGACTACTACACCGGATGCAGGTATTTCTGATGAAGATACTATGGTAAATCCAGAAAATACGGATGCATCTACGACTGAAGTCACAACGGATGGAACTCAAGAAGGCAATTCTAACGGTCATTCGAACTCCAATCGTGGACGTCACAATCGGGATTAGCAAGTATTGCTTTATGTAAGTTGAATTTGCTTCAAATCAAAGGTATTTTCGGACCATTTCACGGTCTGAGAATACCTTTTTTTGCTTTAGTAAAGGGGTTCTTTTTGAGTGTACAGTTTAAATATGGTAAGCTGGTTTTACCAATGTTGGAGAGGAACATCATTTATGAAGCGCAAATTCGGAGACCGGGCCAACTGGCGCAGAATCACCAATCGCAAGTTTGCTTGCCGGTATGTAGAAAGTGACGCGTTTACAGGATATGTGACCCTGTATACAATTTTGAGTCTCAAGGAGCCGTTATGGAAAAGTTACGGTGGTCATACGTTTTGCATAGCCGATAAAGGATATTCCTGGCTACAATATTATCCAAAAGGTGAGCACTATGTGGTGACTGCTATGTTTGACAACCGAGAGCAAATCGTTGAATGGTACATTGATACCTGCCGAAATCAGGGTGTGACCGATCAAGGAGTCCCATGGTTTGACGATTTGTATTTGGATGTTGTGGTGCTTAAAAACGGTGAAATCTTCCTAGTGGATGAGGATGAATTGGAGGAGGCGTTACAACGGGGGCATATCTCAACGCAAGAGGCAGAATTGGCTAACCGTACAGCGGCTGATGTGTTACATCAGATAGATGCCCACGTGTTCCCCTATTTTAAAATGTCGCTGAAACACCGGGCAGAATGGTTTCACAACGGTGATTTCAAGAGAGAACGGTGAAAGTTTTGCAGTGGATTAAAGACACTAGGCCCAAACGCCCTGAGTTGAAAAGCGGGCAGAGTCGCCTTAAGAAGATATCTATGGTATCCAAGCGTCTTGTACTTTGTTTGATGATTTTCATTTTGGTCGGATTGGTATGGGCAGGTATCCGAGTGTGGGACATGAATACGGCCGCCTCTACCACTCCGCTCAAGCAAGTGCAAATTGGAATCGTACTAGGTGCTTCTATGTGGGGGGCTGAGCCCAGTCCTGGATTGAAGGAAAGGCTTGAAGAAGCATTGCGCTTATACCGCAACGGGACGGTACAGCGTCTAATTGTAAGTGGGGGACTGGATAAACCAGATTTTCCGTATACGGAGGCTGAGGGCATGCAACGCTATTTAGTAGATAGGGGGGTCCCTGTACAGCATATTGTGTTGGAAAACCATGCGACCAGTACTTACGAAAATCTGCTCTATAGCCAGCGCATCATGAATGAATATGGATGGACCTCCACCGTGATCATCACACATAGCTATCATGGCCCTCGAGCGATGGAGATTGCTCAATTCTTGAAATTTGATCATCCTCAGATGGCTCTGACGGAATCCAAAGTGCTGAATATGCCAATTCATCAATCAAGAGAAGTATTGGCATACGCTAAATGGACGCTGCAACGGTGGTGGATCAGCGCTCAAACTTGGGTTGCCTGAATTAAAGAAAAGGCTTTGTGCACGTTCCCGTTGCTTTTATGCTAATAAGGACATGCCAGACCGAATACATTAATAGGGTAAGCTGTGCCTGAAGAAATGTTGAGGTGATGGATGCATGAACGGACGGGGAATCGCCGCGGGCAAGCGGTCGGAGGAGAGACCTTCCAGACAAATTAATGTCGTGCTGCGTAGCCCGGAGCCGATAGCTTCGGTGACTGTGGACGAGACGGAAGCAGTGGCTTCAACCAAGTCACAGGCGCTACCGCAGTATCTCAGTCTTTATCAGGAAATTCAGAAAGAACTCGATCATCTCGTCGGCTTGGATAACATCAAAGACCTGGTATTTGAGGTATATGCCTTTTTGCAAATCGCCCATATGCGCACGGATGCGGGATTATTGAGCAATGCACACGTATATCACATGATTTTCAAAGGAAATCCAGGTACAGGCAAAACGACAGTAGCCCGCATTATCGCTAAAATGCTGCAAAAAATGGGTGTACTGAGCAAAGGTCATCTGATTGAGGTAGAGAGGGCTGATCTGGTCGGTGAGTATATTGGCCATACGGCACAAAAAACGCGAGATCTGGTAAAGAAATCTCTTGGCGGCGTGTTGTTCATTGATGAGGCTTACAGTTTGGCACGCGGAGGGGAAAAGGATTTTGGAAAAGAAGCGATTGATACCTTGGTAAAGTCCATGGAAGACCAAAAAAATCAATTTATTTTGATTCTCGCTGGATACTCGGGGGAAATGGACTTTTTTCTACGAACAAATCCTGGTCTTCCTTCTCGCTTTCCAATCCAGTTGGATTTTCCTGATTACACTGTGGATCAGCTTATCCAAATTTCCGAGATGATGGCCAAGGAGCGGGATTATATTCTCATGCCTCAGTCCATAATTAAAATGAAGGAGCATTTGCTAAACGAGCGTAATGACAGTCTTCATGCATTTAGTAATGCACGATATGTTCGTAACGTGATTGAAAAAGCGATTCGGCACCAAGCTGTCAGGTTGCTCAATCAGTACCGGAGCGGGCAACCTGGCAAACAGGAATTGATGACGCTGCGTCCAGAGGATTTGAAAATGGACAAAAGATAGGCGATAATAGGAATCTGAATCACATCGAATGGTATGACATCGAACGGGGGCCGGCCTGAACATCAGGTCGGTCTCTGTTCGAGAGTTGACATGAAAATAAAGGAGCAAACAATATGGCGAACTCCACTCATGATACACAAACCGAAATGCAGGACAAGGCGGTACTGGTCAGTCTAATTACGGATGAAGTCAAACGATCTGGCATCAATACGGAATACTCGTTGGATGAGCTGGTGAAACTGGCTGAGACAGCGGGAGTTGAAGTACTGAGCGTCCTGACACAGAATAAGGAAGCTAAGGATTCAAAATGGTTTATTGGCAAAGGAAAAGTAGAGGAATTGCGCGCAGTTGCTGAAGAATTGGGAGCGAATACAGCTATTTTTGATCAGGAGCTCTCGGGGGCCCAAGTACGGAATCTGGAAGAAAGTCTGGATCTCAAAATTATTGACCGGACACAATTGATTCTGGACATTTTTGCACAACGTGCAAAAACACGGGAAGGTATTATTCAGGTTGAACTGGCGCAGTTGTCATATTTACTCCCACGTTTGTCTGGACATGGCAAAAATCTCTCGCGTCTCGGTGGTGGAATCGGAACACGTGGTCCTGGTGAAAGCAAGCTGGAGACAGACCGCCGTCATATTCGTGATCGAATCAGTGATCTAAAACGCCAACTGGAGGAAGTGACCCGCCACCGGTATTTGCACAGGGAGCGCAGACAAAAGAGCGGCATTGTTCAGGTTGCACTTGTTGGCTATACCAATGCGGGCAAATCGACGCTGTTGAAGCAACTGACAGCAGCCGATGTATATATTGAGAATCAACTGTTTGCGACGCTGGATCCTACCTCCAGAACAATGGAGCTACCGAGTGGAAAAGAAGTTATTCTTACGGATACGGTCGGTTTTATCCAAAATCTCCCTCATGATTTGGTTGCTTCCTTCCGTGCTACTTTGGAGGAGGCGAATGAGGCTCATCTCATTTTGCATGTCGTAGACGCGTCTTCGGATATGCGAGACGAACAGATGAAAGTTGTAGAGACGATCTTACAACAGCTAGGGGCTGCGGACAAGCCTCAGATCGTATTATTTAACAAAAAAGATGCCTGTACCCCTGAGCAACTGGAAATGCTTCCTTCTGGGGAGGGCTATTTGAAAATTAGCGCTTTTGATGAAGGCGATTTGCTGCGCATTCGTGAACTGATTCAAGAGCATCTGAGCGGTGATACGCTGAGATTCCGCATTCCTGCGGAACGTGGGGATTTAACCTCGGTGCTTTATCGAATCGGAGATGTACTGCTGACAGAGTATGATGGAAATGATGTCATTTATGAGGTTGAAATTCAAAGAGGCGAGTACGAAAAGTATGGTCATGCACTCAGCGAGTTCACAGAAGGTTAACATGTAATGATGTTTTTGGGTCAATAAAATGATAATGCTCATCGTTCAAAGTGAACAATAATATAACATGAATAGCCTAAGGCTGCGTAAGAGAGAGGGTCAAGAAGGTAAATGGTAGTTTTTAGTCCAGAAATTCAGCAAATTCAGGAAACGGCAGAACATAAAATACAAGAACGTATACAGCACATAGATCATATTGTAGATTCAAATCAGTGGAAGGTAATTCAGGCATTCCAGCGGAAGCAAGTGAGTGATTTTCATTTTGCGGGTTCTACGGGATATGCTTACAATGACCGGGGACGTGAGGTGTTGGAAGAAGTCTATGCGGATGTGTTCGGTGCGGAGGCAGCGTTGGTGCGTCCGCATTTTGCCTCGGGTACTCATACAATTGCCACTGCTTTATTTGGTGTGCTGCGTCCAGGGGATGAACTGTTATACATTACCGGGAGGCCTTATGATACCCTGCACAAAGTGATTGGTAAGCCCGGCGACGGAACAGGATCATTGCAAGATTTTGGCGTTACTTATGGAGAAACCGCACTGACAGCGGAAGGTAAAGTGGACTGGGAAGCGGTGGAGGCTGCGATCCATGCCAAGACCAAAGTGATCGGTATTCAGCGTTCACGCGGTTATGATTGGAGAGCTTCGTTTAGTGTAGCAGATATTGAAGAAATGACAGCACGTGTGAAGGAAATAAAACCTGACGTCATTGTCTTTGTTGACAATTGCTACGGTGAATTTACCGAGAAGTTGGAACCTACTCAGGTCGGTGTCGATTTGATGGCAGGTTCGTTGATTAAAAATCCCGGTGGTGGCATTGCAGAAACGGGTGGATATATCTGCGGCAAACAAAAGTATGTAGAGCTGGCATCCTACCGATTAACTGCACCTGGAATCGGTGGAGAAGTAGGTGCCATGTTAGGTACTACACGAGGCATATTTCAGGGACTATTCCTTGCTCCAACACTGGTTGGGCAAGCGGTTAAAGGGAGTGTATTCGCAGCTGCGGTCTTTGAGGAGATGGGATTTGAGACCAAACCTGCCTGGCATGAAGAGCGTACGGATTTGATTCAGGCTATTTCTTTTAGCGGACCAGAACATCTAATTGCTTTTGTACAGGGTATTCAGCGTGCGGCTGCCGTGGATAGCCATGTGGTGCCGGAGCCGTGGGATATGCCGGGTTATGAGCATCCAGTTATCATGGCAGCAGGTACGTTTATACAAGGGGGAAGTTTGGAACTATCCGCAGATGCTCCGATTCGTGAGCCTTATATTGGTTACATGCAAGGGGGCTTAACCTACTCTCATGTTAAATTTGGAGTGCTTATGGCTCTGCAAACGATGAAAGAACGTAAATTATTGTGAGTTTTTCTAACATGTCATTGACACTTTGCATCAGCTAAATGTACAATAAGGTGAATAATAGATCACTGGAAGGTTGATGACAAATGGGCGACGAAATTCGCAGAAATATGGCCTTATTTCCAATAGGTATTGTCATGAAGCTAACGGACTTGTCAGCACGTCAGATTCGTTATTATGAACAGCATAACTTGATAGTTCCTGCCCGTACATCGGGAAACCAACGTCTTTTTTCTTTTAATGACGTAGAGCGTCTGCTTGAAATTAAGGCGTTGATCGAGAAGGGTGTTAACATTGCGGGAATTAAACAAGTCATGAATCCGGTTACCAAGGAATCGGAGGAAGCTACGGTTATTACTGCAGATACGGAAGTCAAACGCCGTGAAATGTCCGATACTCAGCTTCACCGCTTACTGAAACAACAACTTGTTGCAGGCAAAAGACCAGGACAGGTATCCCTAATCCAAGGCGAATTATCACGGTTCTTCAATAAGAGATAATGCTTTGACCTACCTCTTGGTATAAGGTCGCCTTACTTTAAAACCAGGTCTCATCATTTAAGTAATTTATAGAACAACTGATTCGTATATAGTCGTTACAGAAAGGGAGAGGTTAGAGTGAGTTATAGCAGAGAAGATATCCTTCGGATTGCGAAAGAAGAAAATGTACGTTTTATTCGTTTGCAATTTACAGATTTGCTGGGCACTATTAAGAACGTTGAAATTCCGGTTAGTCAACTGGAAAAGGCATTGGATAATAAAATGATGTTTGACGGTTCTTCCATAGAAGGTTATGTGCGTATTGAAGAATCTGATATGTATTTATATCCGGATTTGGACACTTGGGTGGTATTCCCTTGGGTAACCTCGGATCGTGTAGCTCGCTTGATCTGCGATATTTACAAGCCGGATGGAGTTCCGTTTGCAGGTGACCCGCGGGGCATCTTGAAACGTGTACTTAAGGAAGCAGAAGAGTTGGGATACACTTCGATGAATGTCGGACCAGAGCCTGAATTCTTCTTGTTCAAAACGGATGAAAAAGGGGAGCCAACTACAGAACTGAATGACCAAGGCGGGTATTTTGACCTGGCTCCGATGGATCTGGGTGAAAACTGCCGTCGTGAAATTGTACTTAAGCTTGAAGAGATGGGCTTCGAAATTGAAGCATCTCATCATGAAGTTGCACCTGGTCAGCATGAAATTGACTTTAAATATGCAGATGCGATTAAAGCTGCCGACCAGATTCAAACGTTCAAGCTCGTTGTTAAGACGATTGCTCGTCAGCATGGTTTGCATGCTACCTTTATGCCAAAACCTTTGTTTGGTGTAAATGGTTCCGGTATGCACTGCAATCAATCGTTGTTTAAGGACAATGAAAACGTATTTTATGATGAAACGGACGAACTCGGATTAAGCCAGACGGCCCGCCACTATATGGCTGGTATTCTTAAACATGCACGTGCAATGGCAGCGATCACGAATCCAACGGTAAATTCCTACAAACGTCTCGTACCAGGTTATGAAGCGCCTTGTTATGTGGCTTGGTCTGCAAGCAATCGCAGTCCAATGATTCGGATTCCCGCGTCTCGTGGTCTGAGCACACGCGTCGAAGTTCGTAACCCTGACCCGGCAGCGAATCCTTATTTGGCCTTGGCAGTGATGCTGAGAGCAGGTTTGGATGGTATCAAACGTCAGTTAGCTCTGCCAGCTCCGATTGATCGTAACATTTACGTAATGTCTGAGGAAGAGCGGATTGAAGAAGGTATTCCAAGTCTGCCAGCAGACTTGAAAGAAGCTTTGTCTGAGCTTATTCGGAGCGAAGTTATCTCTGACGCACTGGGCGACCATGCTCTGGCCTACTTCTATGAGCTTAAGGAAATTGAATGGGATATGTATCGCACCCAAGTACATCAATGGGAACGCGATCAATATCTGACTCTTTACTAAAATGGGAAATCCCTTGGCGCTCTAAGCGTTGAGGGATTTTTTTATTTGTGGTAGGTAAAAAAAATTATTAAGTTTATTTATAATTGTCCCCTAATTGCCCCCAAAAATTTTATTATCAGAATAAATTTTCAGTAACAGACTCATAGTTCTCCATGCTATTCATCTCTATTTTTTGGAGATGTGTGCATAAACGTTGGCTGTTATTTGGATGCTACTATGTCCAAGTCTCTCCTGTACATACTTCATTGTAGCCCTAGCTTCAAGTAGCAATAGCGCATGATGTTATATATGCGTTTGCCCGAACAGAAAACATAACGCCAATCGCTTTCAAGGGGAAAATTTTTAAACTAATGTTTAATGCAAAATATGTGTTGGATGTCTTGAAAGTCTTAGAAAACGAAGTAACTACACTCGGGTATACTGGCTCTTCTAAACCATTCACTCTCGAGAGTGACGAGTCGAGTTTCTGCATTGTTCTTCCTTATAGGGTGACTGGTTAGATGAGTAAATACAATGGGAGAAAAATGATCTTTACTACTTATTATAGCGGCAGGCCGGTCTAAGATTAAGGAAGTTCGATTAGTGGAAACTATGGATAAGAGACAGATTTCTGTTTTTGAAAATATGCTAAATGATATTTTAGGAGCTTTAGCTAAACAGCAAGTGTCTTTTGGATAAGGGCATTTTGAGGATTGAAAACAGATAGTAGAACTTACAGGAATATAACTAAAAGTCCACATGTTAAAAAGAAGAACCCAAAGAGTATCGAAACAGAGCCTCTAAATTTCATGTCATCAATGTAAGCATCACTTGGTTCAGAGTCACCTTTGATCTTCCAGGCTTCGTTTGCACGCCATCCCCAAGTGGGATTTCGTTTACTTAAAATACCAAGCGAGAAAAAAATAATCGCAATAAAAATAAGCATGAATCCCATTTGATCAGCCCCTTTAAGTAAACTATACCAAAAAAGAACGACAGATGGAAAGTATCGTCTCTCAAGGACAGATAGAAGAAAAATAAGAGGGCTTTGCCCTCCATGGGATGGTTCAATTTTAATCTGAGTAGGCAACAGCATTAAAACTTTCTATTCCTATTCGGGTAGCATCTGCTGTGCAAAATAGATATAAGGTATACACCAATTCATTTGAAGGTGGTAGAGGGATATTGTAATCGGAAGCATTTATGGTGACGACCTGTACAGCGTTTGGGTTTGCTTCGGAGACACTTACAGAGTAAAGGGCGTAAGCAACAAGCGAATCGAAATTGCCTCTAACAATGGAAAAAGAAATAACGGAGTCAAATGGTGGAGGGGTAGGAAATGCAAGCTCAGCTATCCCGGATAATTGTACACGCATGTTTTCCCCTGCGCCCGTTACATCTAAGCCAAGCTCAGCAATGGCAACGGGTGTATTGGCTGGCAAGGGAATAGAGATTGTATTACCGTAACTTGCGTTTTGAGATGTTCGAGCATCTAACAATCTAGTCATTATCTCATCTCCCTTTTTGGGTAAAGGATTTGCAAGCTGGAAATATAAAAATACAGACAGTGTAGGATTTGGACCGGTTGATTGAACTAGATATTAAGCTTCAGAAGGATGAGCTGTAATAATGCTAACACGATAGGGTCAGACCTATGCCTATTTTCCCGAAATGAAGTCAACAGCCCAATCTTTTTGGTTAATTGCACAATATGCTACTTTGACTAGACTTTGGAGGTGACCATTAATTATGTTTCGACATTATTGTTGGCAGAAGAATATGCATCGGAGAAAATTTAGAAGATGTGTAGTTAAAAAAGTCAAAGTGTTACCGAAAGTTATTGTTAAAGGGATCCGAGGACCTCAAGGACCTCAAGGACCTCAAGGACCTCAAGGACCTCAAGGACCTCAGGGACCGCAGGGACTGCCGGGTCCACAGGGAGTTCCAGGCGCTCAAGGCCAGCAAGGGCTACAAGGTTTTCAAGGAATTCTCGGACCAACAGGACCAACAGGACCAGCAGGAGCAGTAGGGCCAGCAGGAGCGGTAGGTCCAGCAGGTCCAGCGGGGGCGGTAGGACCTGCAGGAGCAACGGGGGCAGCAGGGCCTGCAGGCGCCGGGATAACAGACTTCTTAAGTGTTTTCCGAGCAGATCCTGGTACGGGAACTGACACAGTTCCGGGTAACTCACCAATTACCTTTACAGGAGTTTTAGCTAATGTTGGTGGTGCATTTACTTTCACTCCTCCATCTACAACGATAACAATCAACGAAACGGGGAGCTATCTAATAGATTTTACAATTCATAACCAAGGTAATGCTGACTTTAACCTTACCGTAAATGGAATCCCTGTTACCCCTGTTCCCTTCACGGGTAACGGTGGCGGACCAATTTCGGCAGAAGTCATTATTACTGTAGGGGTCATTCCTACAACTATTCAATTGGTAAATGCAAATGCAACCCCAGCCCTACTTCATAACTTTACCAATACCACTCTTACTATATTAAAGTTGACTGTTTAAGCCATTCTTAATGATATATAGAACATTATATGTAGCCGCCTTAGAAAAGACTGTACGATTTCCATCGTCAGTTTGTCTAATTACACTCATAGTAAGCAGACGCATTTATGAGGGGATTGTGTAGCATGGCAAGAGAACGTAGTGGCAGTAATAAGATCCATTAAACACTACCACTACTCCAAAGCCTATCTTCAAAGTTGGAATGGATAGCATTGTAAAAAAAGATGATATTATTAAGACATGGAAATATGAATGCTAAGAAGGTCGGGAAACTTCTCCCACCTTCTTTTTTGTTGTGACAAATCGGAACTATTGCTTTGATCCGTCAGGTACGACAAACTCATGAGCGGCAATCAATATAAATTTTCTTTTTTGATTAGTCGCGAAAAATGGGAAGCTACAGAAGAACGGGCCGAGGTCGATTGGCCTAAAGTTGAGCATTGTATAAGGAAGCCTTTAACCTTGTGTTGGTATAAGGACTGACGGAGGAAGAATACAAGAATGTAGACGAAGAGGGCATTAAGGAGTTGGATGGCCTCTTAGAACGATTTCTATAAGGAGTTGTTTCCACCTGATGAAGTTTATGAGCCTACGACGAAGAAGACCAAAAGGTTCCTGAGGATGATCGGAAAATAAACTGGATAGAACTTTGGCTCTATACGTGAGTAATGGTATTTCTGATTCAGAATGGACTAATATGACCATTCCAAAGATTAGAGCGCTCATGAAGGCCAAGAACAGAAACCGGGAATTCGAAATCATTCTCCACGGTGGTAAGGTGGAAAATAAAAAGCCGAAGAAGGTCAAGTCGCTATCTGATCTTGGTTTCTTCGCAAAGTAAATTAAGAAGCATCCGCAAACATGAAGTGACCCCTGCAAAGTAAACAGCTATCAAAAAGCAATAATTAAGCAGCCTGAGAAGGAGTCAGGTTGTTTAGTTTCTCTTGAAAGCGTTCATGGTTGTAGAAATGGATATACTTTTGAACGGCATGCTCCACCTGACCCATCGGCGAACCAGCGAAGCGTCAATCTCCATTTCTCGTGCCACGGTTTTATATCCGATTCTCTTTTTGAGGTACAGATCCACTGTCTTATTCTTGAAGCTCACATCGTAAGTTTTTCTTATTTCTCCCATAGAAAAATCCCCTCCATAATAGACAGATTAGATGGCTTGCTCTTTTCTGTCTACTATGAGGGGAACTTATCACACTTGATGAGTCTTTTGTATGAATTGTATTAGTACTTGTTTTTATGATGGAAAAAGAGTTTCGGAATCTGGTTCTCCGCCGGCACCAAGCCAACGGTCAGGGCCTGCAAATGAGAAAGTCTTTCCGTTCCCGGTTACTTTGATATTAGCGAGTCTCCAACCTGATTTATTTCCAGATCCATCAGTCCTAATGGTAACTTTTCTGATGTCACCAAGGTTGCTGGTACTGATTCTTGTAGTATCAGAATCTCCTTTTTCAAAGCTGCCAGTGAGTGCGGCGGTAACATAGTCGCCATTAGAACCATACAGAGTTATAGAAATATTTGAGTCTGTACCTGAATCCGCAATACTGCCTGTGTTTACGGTAACAACATATTCAACATTAGCAAAAGGTGTAACAGACTCTATGCTTCTATTAGAGTCTTGTAATGAACTATAAGTGTCGCTTGTGACCTGATCCGCGAAAGAAGGTGCTGCGAAAGCTACAGATGATATGAGGATTGCTGATGCTAATAAAGATACTTTTTTCATTAATTAGTTACCACCTTTCTAGTATTTGTATTTAATGTTATACATGTGTAATATGTTTGTACATAGTTCTTTGGTTGTGAAGAAAACTTTTTCCTTGTCTTTGTTTGTTGTATTTCATATTTATGTGTCGAATATTCTTATTTTTAAGGAATCACGGAATGGTATGAATATTTATAGAAGGATTTTTTGCGATTTAGCCAGAATAGCTTAATTCGAGGTGATCAGCATGAACCACGCTAATCAAATGTGTATTTTTCATGTCAGACAAAGCTCCCCTTACTTTGACAGTCATTAAGCTGTATGTTTATTGACGAAGATTAAAAGAAGGAGAGGAGTTATTGCTCCGTTCTCAGCTTCTGCAGATGCAGCAACTGTAACGCTTGACACTTACGAAAATTTTTCAAATCAAGAAATAATTTTTCACAATCAGTAATATTTAAAGATGACACGGCATCTACAGATGTATCTGTTACAGTGAAAAGAGTGAAATTTTCAATTAATGGTTTGGAAAATCCTTTTAATGCTAATTATTATAATCGATTGGTCTGGACAAGTGATGAAAATACACCGAGTATAGAAAATACGTTATCAGTAAAAATTGCCCCAAAAACAGGGAGTCTTTACGGTTCAGTAGTTATGAGAACCTTTCTCTGATAAAACAAAAGATCAACTCCGATTCAAAAGTATATGGATGGATTCAATTAGAATCAAAAGAGTGGACTAAAGCAGGATCAGCTAAAAGCTCTGTTACCTTAATTGGTCTGCAGAGCTTTTAACTGTTCACGGCTTTTAGAATATATCCAGGTATTCTTTCTGGAATTTGATGAAATCTTGCACACTGTCGTGATAGGTAAATCTACCGCCATTTTTATCAATAATCCAGTTGATCTTCTCGTCATTTAACAAGATTCCATACATGCAGTGATGAAGCAGTTCAATTTGCTTTTCATCCCTAATTCGGATCAAATGTTTTTCTTCTTCGACAATGAGGTACCATTTCGTTTCTGTTTCATCTACATCTATATCTACATCTACGTCTACATCCGCATCTACATACAGTATTGATACCGACAAGGGGAATGGCCAGTCAAACCAATGTCCTCGTTTGTCTTCTCTATAACCTTCAAATGCCATGGTTATTTCCCCCTACTTGGATAATTTCCTGATTAGTTTAAATGTAGCTAACGTGCTGCGATTGTACGCTTAATTGGAAACTGTTTTACGGAAGTGGCAGCTATCCTCAGCCTTTGGCATCTTGGCATCAATCTGGTGAATGACCTGCTGTTTGAGGCTGGTACTAGCTGGGATACGTCTGTTTAGACTGGGTTAACGGAGTTGTGAACTCTGGATTTTATTGTAAATTTCTCATTTGCTCAAGTTTTTAAAGACAATGCTGGTTCAAGGAAACATTTGCGGCAGCCCTTTTTGGCATTGGACGACACAGGCTTTTTGGAATACACACATTAAGTTTACTGCTAGTTCTTGTCTTATCCTACTGGCTCAGGAATATCGCCCCCATATTCTTTCCATGACTTCACGTACACCATCGTAAACTTCTGAAAAAGTTCAGTGTCGCTTTGGCAACCGTCTAATCCGCTATTGTTGCGCAATAGTTGTATCCTCTTTTATCGTTCATTGTTCTGATCTGTATAGTATACGGAAAACGACAGGTAACAAAGAAGTTGAGCGCTTTGTTACCCGATATCAAAACGCTACTACCAATACTCTACAGTTATTCTACTGAGCAATGACGTGGGCCCAACATGAAGGAACTGGAGTTGAAAACAGGTAGCAGTGTAGTGGACATAAAGGCGCGTCTGCTGGCTTTGGAAGAGGGGGACAACAAGAGCGATATACGCTCTATATTGTAATCATAGAGGGCTGGAATGGTGACCCAAAGATCATTACATTTTCTCGTATGGAAATTGGGGCTGTATTAAACCTCCAATGAAATGGAGCTTATTATTTGTACTCGGAATATAATTTGCGCATAAAACATCAGGAGGTTACACTCATGTCTTGAATGTATTTTATTTCTGGAGTGGTTTGTTTCTTATACTTAAAACAAATAGATGGAAAAGATCGGATATATATAATTACATCTTTTCCCACCCTAGATAAGGTGGTAGAATGAAAAAAAATAGGTATGGGAGGCGTTTTATTTGAAGTGTGATAAATATAATTGGGGACAATTTAAAGAGGGAGCGTATCATTGACCCTAAAAAATACGGCTTCAAAGCCGCTCGTCGTGCACCACAGTTTTCGAAACGTTAATATCCCTTGTGTATCAAGGAATTTCAGCCCTTGGCCTTCACTGGTCAGGGGCTTTAATTTTGAGTTAGAAAGTGCCGTGACCATATTTTGACCATTTTTATTATTCCTGATCATTCGTGACCACGTCTGAACCAGCGATTGGAGATTCAAACTCCATGAATTTTTCAAACCGATCAGCAGTTTTTTCTTTTACTGCTTTTGTTACATGCGTGTAAATGTTCATAGTCATTTTAATATCTGAATGTCCAAGACGTTCCTGAACTTCTTTAATGCTGGCCCCAGCTTCAAACAAAAGTGATGCATGGGTGTGTCTTAAGCCATGTACGGTTATTTTGTGTAAGTTGTTAGAGCGAATGATTTCATTCAGTTTGTCGTTTGGATAAGCTAAGCGAATTGGTGTTCCATCCTCACGTGTAAAAACCATTCTGTCATCGTTAGGACCTATTGGCTGCACAATGCCTCTGCTTTGCTCTGTACGGTGTTTTTTTAGTAAGGCAAGGGTTGTATCATCTAAACTAAGAACACGTCTGGAAGCATGCGTTTTGGAGGTCAAAGGCGTGAAAGTTTTTTTATCAAAAAACAATGTCTTATCAAGATTAATTGTTTTTTCTCTAAAATCTATATCGTTCCAACGTAAGGCCAGAACTTCCCCTTTTCTCGCACCAGTATAAATTAATAGGTGAAACATCAATTGATCACGATAGCTATATGCTTGCTTGGCTATTCCAAGGAATTTTTTGATTTCGTGTTTTTCCCAATAATTTCTCATTTTTTGTTCCCCCGCTAATTGATCACTTTCTTTTTTTGGTATGATGACACCTACCTCCATTGGATTGCTCTTGATTATTTCCATCAGGACTGCAAACTCGAAAACTTGATTGGCATACATCTTCATGTTTCCCACTGATTTAATATCTTCTGCAATTTTGTTAATCACATCTTGGCAATATGAACGAGTTATATCTTTTATTTTTATATTACCGAAGTGCGGAAGGATTTGACCTTTGAAACATGAGCGAACTGTTTTTCTGGTTGGAAGCTTAAATCTTTTATAATTGGTTTCATACCACTTCTCATAGACCTCTTCGAAAGTAATTGATTTATCTTGTATAATGAACTTACCGTCTTTTACTTCCTTTTCAGTTTGGGCTGCGTCCAATTTTGCTTCTGCTTTGGTTTTAAAACCACGTTTGGTAGATGGTTTTTTCTTCCCTGTTACTGGGTTGATTTCACCAGTGTAATACTTATACAGCCACATATTTCCGTCCTTTTTTGTTGTGTACCTCTGAAAGCTTGCCATAATACATACCTCCAAGAATCAATAAATTCTACCCCGATTTATAACTTCTTCTAAGTCTTTCATTTGCAGTAGTAAAGTTTTTGCACCTACACCGTATCTGCGACTTATTCGGCCTAGCATGAGTTTTATATTTCCAGGTTCGAAATAAACAATGTCATGCTGAAGAATTTTCACCCCTTCAAACTGTAGTAGATCCTCAGTTTCGATTTGCTTAAAAGGGCCATCCAAAGGAATCGGAATTTCTCTTTTTTGAGAAAGCGTAATTTCATCTACATGAAATATCAGCTGAGATGGACCCTCATAAGTAAAAGACGGATCGTAATACGCGTAAATTGTTGGTTCACAAACCTGTGGTAATTTCTTAGGCATCACCCCTTTCGCGGAATTGCATTGCTGTTCAATGCTTGTCCGTATTTGTCCTTCATAATTTCTCCGCATTATTTGGTTTAATCTTTTTCTAGCTAGATAAATAGGGACTTCAAATGTATCAGATAGATATAAAAGGGCATCGTTAAATAACCTCGGCAGCTTAAGCCTAGACAGCATAAAAAAAGGCATTGAAGCATAGAGAACGAATTGATCTGCATCTGCCTCTTGGAGTTCTATAAATGCCTTAGGCATAATTGCTTGATTACCTGCGTGCCTTAGTAAATGACCCACTTCATGAAGCAACTCAATACGTTGTTCCCTTAAGGGCAACCGATTATCTAAAAGCACACTACGTAAACCGGCCGCTGATTCATAAGCCTTGCTTCTTTGGGCAGACGAGTAAATCCAGATATTCAAAGCAACTGCAATTCTTTCGGTAGTTACATGTTGAGGTTCAGTAATACCATTTTTTAAATACATATTTTCAATATAGTGTTCTAAGTATGTAGGTTGATAATGGGAAATCATGTCGTTCCTCCAGGTAATAGGAATGTACGTTCGTATGTATGAGTAAAAGAAGCCAGTCTTACGACTTAGGCCACAAGGTAATTGTTTGTTATATGAATGAAATTGCTATTCTTCTTGGCGATCACCCAGTTTGCGGTCTTTTTCTTTCTCTTGAATGAATTTCCAAAACTGCATTAATTCCCGCTTTCGTGACTCTGGCGCTTCTAAGTAATCCTTAAAAAATATACCGTGCTCTGGATTCTTAATAAATGCCTCAAACTCAGCTATTTCAGCTGCCTCCAAGGACAAATTTTCACCCTCACCTGATGCAAGTTTCTCAAGTTCATCTATTGTAATTCCAAGTCCTTTAGTAACCTTCAATACATTATCAATTGCAGCCCCACCAACTCCACGAGTTAACATTGACTGGAGTGTGGTTGATGGGATGCCTACTAATTCTGCGAAAGCTCGTCTACTGTACCCTTTTTCCTCAATCAAACGTGATATCACTTCAGCTCTCTTCACAGTAACCCTAACCTCCATGTATTTTTTGTACGATATTTCGTACATGACTACATATTACATTAAGAATGTAACGTTGTAAATAAACTTTGAACGAAATTTAGTGCGGATAATATTTTAAATACTTGACCATGAACGAAATATCGTTTATAGTTCAAAGCAAGGCGAACGAAATATCGTTCACGAAAAAGGAGGGTAGGCGATGCTATATAGAAATCTCCGTTCAGAAATGAAAAAAAGAGGAGTAACAATTTCGGATATTTCCCGTGATTTAAAAATGAGGAGAGGAACGATAAGTGATAAAGTGCATGGGCGTTTCAGATTTTATTATGACGAGGCACAAATGATAAAAAGTAGGTTTTTTCCTGAATGTGAAATTGAATATCTTTTTTCAACGGACATTGATCATGAATCTGAAATAGTCGAGGAGGAGGAAAATGGAGTCCCAAGCTTTCAAGGTAGTTGTCGATCCTGAGTTCATTTACCAACTTGTAGAAAAAGAAATTAAAAAAGCACTTGAAGGATTTGAAAGCGGGTCTTGGTGGGACATGAAACGCCTTGAGTTTGAAACATGCCGGAAAAGAGACTGGTTGCTTGAAAATATACTTCTTAATCCAAATTACAAACAAGAAATGTCTCAAATAACGAATGGTTGTGAGGGAGGACGTTGGATGATTAGGGCACAGGAAATGAAGGCTTTCTTGGACAAGTACTTCCATCACTTGAATCGTCCGAAACATAGAAATGTCAGCAATAAGAAAGGAGAAACAGTATGACTACACCCAATATAGATGTAATCAAGGGTAAGCGTATTACGGTCATGACAACACAAGAGTTTCCAGAAGGTGACGATCTTGCATATGACATTCTTCGTTTACTCAACAAGCATAAAGTATCGTATTTGAAAGCAGATCGCATTCTCGAACAAGCGAAAGAATACGTCAAAGAATACGCTCAACTAAATGGGTAAGAAACCAATTTTTCTTTTGAGTTAAATATGCAAGAAGGGAGTTGAACGACGTTAGATAAAAGAACTGCATAACCAAAGTGGAAACTAAAGGAGGTAAACTGAATGCCCTTTTACCATCACCCTATAAAAAGAGAGAACGCAGCGATTCATGTTACCGTATCGGGATATTCTATCAACCAACCAACCAAGTCGGATATTCCATCAAAAATGGTCGAAAGTAAATTGACTATTGAATTGGAGTTTACTAGCAATGATTTTAGCCCAGCTAAATATGAGGCGTTCTTGAACAAGTTTCAGCATTTTTTGAATGATAACTATCAATAGCCTATCTGCTTCTTAATAATTTGAGCAATAACATTTGAAGCAATGCTAGAAAGCATGGAGATTGAAACGCTGGAGAACCTGCTAGCAATGTCCTTAGATTTTTTCCAAACACCATTGTCTCGGATGTTATCTAAGAATTGGTGTCCTTCCCAAGTCAGGCTTGAGATATAAAAATTATGCACCTCATCGCCAGCATACTGAACTTGGGCGTTAATGTAATTTGCTTCAATTAATCTTTGAGTTGTATAAATTATTTCTTCAAACGAATATGGCTCAGTAAAAGGATTGCTATTGAATGTATGTTTAGTTACTTCGTTACCAAATGGTTCAGATTCTACGGCTAAAAGTAAATCTCTTATGCAGTCTTTGTTTAACTTCATGATCACATGTCCTCTCATTGTAATTTATCATTACTTTGAAATTCGGTATGGAGAAAGAAAACCCTTTAGAAAGGAGATTTAACTTGCAAATTGACATTAACAAAATCAAAGTCAGTGATCGTATCCGCAAGGACTTTGGCGGCATCGAAGAACTGGCCCAGGATATAGAACAAAACGGACTCATTAATCCTATAGTAGTAACACCGGATTATCAGCTTATTGCCGGAGAGCGGCGTTTGAGAGCGCATCAGTTCCTTGGACGCTCAGAAGTGACAGTAAGAATTATGGAAATCAAAGACTTTGAACATCAGCTTCAGCTTGAGATTTCTGAAAATGAACATCGTAAAGAGTTCACTTTTTCTGAACGAGTAGAATGGGCGCGGCGACTTGAAGAGGCCGAACGTTTGAAAGCCAAAGAGCGCATGGCTGGAGGTACGGAAAATTTTCCTGACCAACCTACCGGGCAAGTACGAGACATTGTAGCGGATCAAGCAGGGTTCGGTTCTGGCAGACAGTACGATAAGGCGAAGTTCATCGCTGAGAATGCCACACCGGAGATTATCCAGCAGCTTGATGAAGGATTGATTAGCACTCATAAAGCGTTCGTGGAGACAAAAAACCGATTGGAGGCCGCTGTCCGTGAAGCCGAAGAGAGAGCGGAGCAAGCAGAACTTGACAAGCTTGAGCTGCAAAGACAGTACAAGGATGCCATTCCTGCGGATCAACTTGAGGATGCCGTGTCTGCCGCAGTAGAGCGGCATGAGGAAGAAACCACCGTGTTCATCCGACAGAAGGAAAAAGAAGCTGAAGCACAACTCAAGCAGCGTGACGAATACTGGAAAGGCAAGCTTAAAGAAGATTTAGAGGCTGAGCGCCTTAAAATAGAACAGTTGCGAGGTGGCTATCAAAGAGCTAAGGAAGAACTTGAGACTATCAAGCTCCAGCAGCCAGACGACTTCGACGAACAGCAGGCAGCAGCTCAGATGAAGAAACTTCGTTTTGAGGCTGATAGCAATACGATTCAAGTCAGCATCCATGTAAAGCAGTTTCTACAAAAGGTCGGAATTACTTCATTCATGCTGGGTGCAATAGGTAGTGCTAGTATTTCTGAAAAGAAGCGGTTGTCCGAAAGCTTGGACATGCTGGAAGCCTTTGTTGAACAGATTCGACCAGCCGTGAACGGCAGGAAGGCGGTAGAGAAATGACATTAATTAATCCTAATCAGCAGCCTAATTTTTTGTCTGTTGTCGAAAAGCAGATGCAGCTTACGGAGGCTCAAGGTATGGCAATTCGTGGCCTTGTGGACGGTATCAAGCAAATGCATTTGGATGTTACTGAAAAAGTGGAAGAAGTTCAGATGATGGTTCAAGAGGTTCGGGATAGCGTGACGCTTACAGATGCTGAATGCTATCAGTTACAGGATGCAGTAAGAATCAGGTCCATTGCTCTCACAAAAGATCGTTACAAGGAGACAGATGGAAAATTTAACGAAACGGTTGGGAAATATCGCCGCATGATTTGGAGTAAGTTGAAAGTTTTGTTCTCAGTTGCAAAGTACAGTCACATTCGGCGCATAGATTTTGATGATTCCATTTACTTCGTTAAAGAGTTTCGTCCAGAAGACTATATCTAAAGGAGAGATTGGCTATGACTCTTCCAGAATTGGCTCGGTTGTGGTTCAACAGTCCTTTGCAGCACGCCATTATTGTTCGAAATATCCTGCGTGAGGCGAAATCAAAATGACCAGCCAGACACAAACCATTTATTCAATTCCAATCGTAGATGATGAAGGTCACGAATTTACATTGGATCAACCGGCAGATTCACTTATATCCGCTGTACTACTCATGCATCGGAAGTTGAATTGTCAACATGCGGTAGATACCGAAATGCTGGGGTTAACTGAACAAGATAAGAAAAAACTTACTCTACAAAAGGAAAAAGAACTTACTGAACAAAAACTTCAGGCCATATATAAAACTCAATATGCAATTACAGATAGTCTATGGCCTAACCACGTTTGTATCCAGAAGATGAAACCTTTGAAGGAACAAGAAAAACAGTTGAAAGCTAAAATATCCGAACTTGAAGCGGAGATATGGAGCTGAGAGAGTTGGACGATCATAAACGATCTAGAGTGCTTAGAGCGCAATTACGTGAGTTATATGAGGACAGCATTGACGCTGTCAAATTCGGATTACCAACTGGCGAAATTCATGCTCAAATAGATTTGCTTACTGCTGAATTAAGTGAACTTGAGGAATTTAAAAATGAAGAATATGAAGGGCTAGAGGCTCCTGAGGAATCAGGATACAAAATATCCGGTAAAGGAATAGGTTGCTGCAATCATTGTGGTAAAGAGATATTCGAAGGTCAGAAACATCCCATTCCAAATGAAGAAGGACTTTTCTGTAATTACTATTGCCGTAAGTTATACCGCAAAAGAAAAGACAGAGAAGCCCTGACAAACAATCGTGCTACCAACACGATCTAATTAAATACAACTAGCGGAATTATATCATATCTTCAATTTATTGCAAATGTCCATAGAAAGGAATGGCTGCATTGTCTCTACAAAAACAATATACGCTCGGAGAGCTTTATAGTCTTGCGGATCAATGCAGCCATGATTACCCTGCTACACTGGCACGTAAGATTGAATTGCTGACCGAAGTCCAGATTCTCCTGGGACGCAAGGCAGCTGAGGCCGTAAGGGATTATAAGAAGAAATATGCTGAGAGGAAGCGTGTTTATGCTGAAGCGTATATTGCAGCAAAGAACCTAAGGGAGCAGCGTGCGGAATTGGCGGTAATTGATCTTCGCATCCAAGAAGCAGATGCAGAAGCTGATAAGGTCCGCTGGAGTAATGCTGTGGAAAGTAATGACCAGGTAATAAACTCTTTAAAATACAGCCTCAAGGTTCTACTAGCGGAGTTCGGAAACAACGCCAGCGCAAACAGGTAGGTTTATGATTCAAAAGCTGAGAAGAGGTTGAAACATGGCAGAAATAAAATGGATCAAGCTCAGTACTGGCATGTTTGACGACGAAAAAATTAAAATCATCGAAGATATGCCCGAAGCTGACACGATCATTGTTATATGGCTCAAATTAATGACTATGACAGGCCGATCAAATATGGGCGGTTATATTATGCTGACAGAATCCATTCCTTACACAGAGGATATGTTGATTTCAGTGATTAAGAGGCCGTTACCTGTCATAAAAATGGCTCTATCTATTTTTGAGAGATTTGGAATGTTGGAAATATCTGAACAAGGAGCTTTCTTCCTTCCGAATTGGGAAAAGCACCAGAATACAGAATCTCTTGAAAAGGTGCGAGAGTACGAGCGAAAACGAAAAGCTGAACAAAGGGCTAAACGAAAACAGTTACAGCTTGCTGAACCTAGTCCCGGAAATGTCCCGGACAGTCCCGGTGATGTCACGCCCCTAGAAGTAAGAAGTAAGACTAAAGAAAAAGAAAGTAGTTGTTGTTTAACGCCCGAGACTGAAATCAAATTCGAAGATGAGGGGATACCGTTCACCCGACAGGATGCCGTTCCTGTCACTCCTGAAACAGATGCCGACTCTGGACAGGATGAAATATCATCTTCTGATATCGACTATCACAATGCCGTTGCCAACAAGTACCTACAGCGCAGGGGGAAGGGATTATACATTACAGCAGCTGACGAAACGAGCATTGATGAATTGCTAGCCGCTGGTGTACCGCTTCAAACCGCTTTGGACGGAATTGATCAGTCCTTTGACAAATTTAAACCTAAGCATAAGCGCGATGGGATACGGAGTTTGAGTTACTGTGCGACTATTATTTTCTCCTTACACGCCTTACGAGAAGATATTGGTAAGGGGGATAGGACCGAAAGTGCTTTGCCTTGTAAGCCTGAGTCACAAATAGATGTGCCACCAAGCGAATACACCGAGTCGGACATTCAAAGCATGCTTGCAAAACTAAGGGCTAAACAGGGAGGTTGATGCCACATGGAGAGCTTCGGCAAAGAACTAAAGGCATTAATACCCGCTGGTTTTGCTAAAAGGCAGGCTGCGGTGCTGGAACGCCTAGCGAACCATCCTGAGGTTAAGCGATTAAAAAGTGAATTTCCTGATCGAACCGAGGATCTGACCGAACCAAAACGATATAGAGATTTGTCACAGCATATATCCTATTGCGATAAATGCAGCAATTGTCCGGGTTTGCTGGCTTGCCAGAACGAACAGAAGGGGCATACAAGTGTTGCAGAACCTAGCTCGACCAAAGGTGATGAACTGGTCTTCCGACTTCGAAAATGCCCATTGCTGGTCGCTCACGAAAAAGAGCAAGGAATAGGTCAGAGGATCAGGAGCCATTACATCCCGGCTCACATCCTGAATGCCACCTTTGAAGACATTGAACCTGACCCGCAGCGGATATCTGCAATTGCGGCGGCAATAAACTTTTGTGATGAATTTGTACCAGGTGAAACAACAAAAGGTTTGTACTTTTACGGTCAAATGGGTGTAGGCAAAAGTCGTATTGTTGGAGCAATTGCCCAAGAGTTGGCTAAGCGTGACGTAAGCGTACTGATGGTCTATGTTCCTGATTTCCTACTGGAGGTTAAGGATGCAATTGGCTCAAAGACAGAGACTGTTGAAAGTAAACTTGATGCTTTGAGAACAGTTCCTGTGTTGATATTGGATGATATCGGGGCCGAGTCATTAACAACTTGGACAAGGGATGAAGTCCTGGGACCAATACTTCAGCGGCGGATGGAACGCCTAACGACGATCTACACATCGAATTTAACCATGAGTGAGCTGAAACAGCATTTGGTGAATGTGAAAGACAGCAAGCCGAGCGAACAGAAACAGAATGACAAAAAAGCGGCCCGGATCTTTGAGCGAATAGAACCATTTGTAAAGATACTGCCGGTGGGTGGTAGAAATAGACGGAGGGATTAAGGGTATGTGTAGAACTTGCAGTGGCAGTAAGGTGGCATATCAGTTCAAAGGCTCCATCGTAATACTGGGACCTTGCCCGGAGTGCAATCCTAATGCGAAAAAGGAGATCAAACCTTATGAATATAGTAGTGGACAGTTCTCTATTAGCTGAGGCTTTAGAAGATGCCAGTAAAGCTATTTCAGCCAAAAGTATCATGCCGATACTTGGTTGCTTTTTAATCGAAGCCAATCAAGAGGGTTTAACTGTGACAGGAACTGATGATAGAGCAACGATACAGTCGTATATTTTTGAGGAGCATGTTCAAATCGAACGGAATGGAAAGGTAGTTCTTCCTAAATTGTTCTTGGAAATGCTCAAGAAATTAAGCGGTGATGTTCGGATTGAGTCTAAAGGTGGTCTGAATGTGATTATCACGTCTCGGAATAAAGAAATTGAAATGTCAGGATTGGACCCTGAGGAATTTCCTCCACCTCCTTCAATAAATGATAATGAATATATTGAAATTACAGGGAAGGACCTAAGGGGATTATTCAAAAAGGCTATCTTTGCAGCAGACATTGATGGTAAAGGCATGCCTATACTAACTGGAGCAAATGTCTACCTAAAGAACGGGAAAATAGGAATGGAAGCAACCAATAGGCATCGCCTTTCAAAAACAGAAAAGGATATTGAACCGGGCGATTTTGGTAGTGCTGTGATCGAAGCGAGAGGTCTGGTTGAACTACTGAAGATCATTACAGATAAGGACGATGTTCAATTTGGCTTTTCAAAGGGGAAAGATAATCAGGTAGTCTATGCCTTTGCTCGCACAGAGAGATTCACTTTTTACTCTCGTGTTCTGGAAGGCGAGTATCCAGACATACACCAGATGGTCATTGTTCCTGAAAGTGGTACGAGGATTGAGATAAATAAACAAGAATTTTTGGAGTCCGTTGAACTTATTTACACTCTGGCAAAAGAAGAGAAAAATAATATGGTTAGGCTTGATGTGACTGAAAAAGAAATAAATATTCGCGGAAAAGGAAAACAAACGGGCAAGGCCAGCGAAAGTATTGTTCCTATTAAGTTCACGGGACAGGAGTTAACCATTTCCTTGAATTCTAAGTATGCTATGGATGCTTTAAGAGCTTTGGATGGAGAAAAAATCACCTTGGTTTTTGCCGGAAAAATGAAGTCTATTTTCATTCTTAGCAATGAAGATAATCAAAGTGTTCATATTGTACAACCTTACAGGACGGTAGATTAATGAGTAAATACAATGCTAAAAAAGTGATTGTTACAGCCGATGGAACCCTATTCGAGGAATGGCTGGTAAAGAAATATAACCTTGATGTAGACGGGATTCGCTTCGATAGCAAAATGGAAGGAGAGTACTATCAGGAATTGCTCTTGCTGAAGCAGCTGGGGGAAATAAAGGATTTTGTCTGTAGCCCAAATACGTCTTACAGGAAAGCCCAAATGTGACCTACATTGCAGATTTCCTTGTTACTGATCTAGACGGAAGCCAACGAGTAATTGACATAAAGGGAGTTGAAACGGCTACCTTTAGAGTGAAGCTGAAGCTTTTCCTACTAAAATACCCGACTTTACCAATTGAAATACTTGTAAAGCGGCGTGGCGAATTTATCCCTACACAGCAGGCTAAGAAAGAACGAGCAGATCGAAAGCGAGCAATCAATAAATTAGTAAAACGAGCCGAAGGAGAGATTAAAAATGTCAGAACTGGCCGGAATAAAAGTCAGATTCACCGTAATCAAAAATGAGGATGCTGAGAATTACCTTGATGATAGGGATAAAAGTGAGTTATCCCGCATCCTTTGGAAAATCCAAGAGTTGCGACATCTGAATGGAAAGCCAGCTTTAAATACCTATCTGGTAGTTAACACCGACGAAACATATGCGGCTGATATAGTCCGCATCATGCAGGCTAATAACCATTGGGGACCAGTGATTGACCCTAATCAGGCGGAGTTGAAGTATGACGGAGATATGCTTATTCTACCGGAGACGGAGGAGGCGATTAAATGAAGCACTCTCAAAATGAAATTGAACGTCCAGAAGTAACACAACGGATCATAGAATTGCTGGACAAACAAAATGAGAAAGGCCTCAAGAAGTATGGAACCACAATAGACCAGGTACCAGATATGGCCTATGACTGGAAGCTCATGGCGCTGGAGGAGGCAGCTGATTTAATTCAGTACCTTCAGAAAGAGGTTATACGGCTTGAAAGACTTCTTAATCCGATTTAGGCAAAACAAAAGGAGCATAGAGGGTTCTTAATTAATCCTCTTGCTCCTCAGTAATAAACAAATCTTCAATGGTAACATCTAGCGCTTTAGCGATAGCAAATAAATGCCAGGCTTCATGGCGACTATTTTTATCAAATCTACTAATTGAACCTTGTGGAATTCCAGTCATTTCAGACAATTCCATTTGAATGATACCTTTCTTTTTTAACAAAGGCATCAAATTCGGTTTCACTTTAAGCAATGCAATTCACCTCTCAGTCGAATTATACGATACCGAATATTTATTAGCAACATGCATTGACTCTATATTCGATATCGTATATTATTAGGTCAAGAACTACAATTCGATATACGATATAGAATAACGTATCAAGTCCACAGCATTGCGAGATTCTCAAGCGAGATTGATACAAGCCAAATGATCAACTCAGGAAACTTTTCCTACGCTCTACATTGTATCCGAACGAGCAACATTGTATTGGAACCAAAAAACGTAATGGAGGCATGGTGTATGACAGAACAAGAAATGGATGAGTTCACTACAGCATTGGTGGAACGTTACGTGGATATACAAAAGTTTGCCTCAGTTAACAGTGAATTATTGAACATATGGGATGAGGTAATTGATACCTTACCGCCTGAAATAAAGGGTGATTTTCAAGAGAAATATAATCGCCGCATAAGGGAGGGGAGCTTGTGAAAAAGCTCGACTTAAACAAGCTCGAAGATGAGCCTATTGAGGTCCAGCAGGCTGTAGCCTTCTACACATCGCATATGATAAATAAAGTGCGTGTAACAACGGAAGAAAGGTATAATCATTATTCCGTTTTAGAGGAAGTGGGGTTGCTCAAACCTCTAAAATCCGTAGTGGAGCCGTAGTGGTTTAGGCTCAAAATATAAGCATAAGCAAAGGGATTACGAATCAATCTTGTTGGAAAGGTGGCGAGGGAGAATGTCTCATCAAACGTTCTGGAAGCCGGAGAAAAAAGTCAAAGATAAGAAAGCGTTTAGCAGCCTCAGGCAGCGCAAGAGGGATAAAAAGCCTGCTCCTGAATGGAAGAAAGATATTCTCTCTCACCACCAGTCACGGCCTAATACCAAGGAGCGTGGAGAATTCCCGAAGGATGTAATAGCGGAACTGATTGCTGATTCAAACGGAATCTGCGAATGCTGTAAAGCTGCCGAAGCTACAACTACTCATCACGTTTACCCACGCGGCAGGAAAGGACGTGGCGTAAAGACGAACGGACTACGACTCTGCTGGCCTTGCCATGATCGGATACAAATAAATGAAGAACTCCTTCAATTTTGGATATCGGCATTCCGTGATAAATACGGCGATTACTTTTGGTTCGATGAACAGGATTGGGAAGAGCACAACCGTAAACTGGCGGCGCGGCAGCGTGTGGAATTCGATAAAAATGAACGCTTGGAGAGCATAAAGCCAGTCATTGAACTGATTACTTCAGCGGCAGGACGAACTTTGAAAGCTAGGGAAGTGCGTTTGTTGGAAGCAATGGATGATAAAGAAATGCTTGTTTTTACAAATATGATATCTGATGCCTTGAACAATTTTAGTAAGCCGGCTCCATCTTATGGTTATGGAGAGCGTTTTGAGGATTAAATATATAGCCCCCAAGGGCAGAGAGGACATAACACTCCACTCTATAAATTAAATGGAACGGTACCGCAATATTAACATAATTTTGGTATTTTAGCCCCATAGGGGACAAGAAGGAGGGGCAACAGCAGAGTGATTACAGCGAAGAGTTACTTTAGCGGAGCTGGAGGTTTGGACCTTGGAATGATAGAGGCCGGGATAAATGTCATAGAGTCCTTTGAGATAGACAGAATTGCTTGTGAGACTTTGAAACAGAACTTTGATCACCAAGTGAATGAGGCAGACATAACCAAAATCACTGTTCTGGACCAGCATGACGCAGATGTGTATATCGGTACTTTTCCTTGCACTAAATACAGTACCATCGCAGACATCCATGGCACACGGACGGGAGACGACTTATTCCTTCACTTTTTCCGGCATGTGGCGCTGGCACAGCCAGAGGTTTATGTGGTGGAAAATGTTCCAGGGATGAAGAAGTTCCAAGTGGTAATGGAATGCTTGACCAGACTGCCAAACTATTATGTCAGGGTTGAATGCCCGGTGAATGCAAACATGTGGCTACCGCAGGAGCGGAAACGGTTGATTGTAATAGGCACTAAGAAACCTCTTAACCAATTGCCCTATCCAGACGAGAACCCAATATCCATGAAAGACATCATAGATGTCGGAGCTGAGGTATACACGCCTGAGTATGTGCAGAAGCGTTTAAACGGCGGATACAGGGATTTGCCCATTATCACCGACTTGGAAGGCAGAGCGCCTACATGTGTTGCTCATTACGCTAAGGATAGATCAACACGACTGGTGAACGATGGGGTATCTATCAGACCTTATTCAGTACGTGAGTATGCTCGGCTTCAAGGGTTCCCGGATTGGTTCAAGTTTGCTGGAAGTGATAACGATGCATACAGGCAGATTGGTAATGCCGTCGCTGTGCCGATGGGCAGATGGGTTGGCGAGGCGATTAAAAAGTATTTTAAGTCAGCTTGAATAAGGAGGCATAGCCCTCCATAAGGGGGTCTCAAGGGATGGAGCTACTAAACCAAATAATAAACGCAGACTGCTTCGATGTATTCCCGAGCATACCTTCAGGTAGCGTGGACATGATCCTGTGTGACATGCCGTTCGGCACTACGAAAAGCCCATGGGATGCAGTCCTGCCGTTTGCCCCTCTATGGCGGCATTACGAGCGGATCATAAAGGACAACGGAGCTATAGTCCTTTTCGCCAAGGCGCCATTTGATAAGACGTTGGCAGCCAGCAACCTGAATCTTTTTAGGTACGAATGGATCTGGGAGAAAAACAAGGCTACAGGCCATCTTAATTCAGCAAACATGCCGCTGCAGGCTCATGAAAACATCTTGGTATTTTATAAGAGGCCTCCTACTTATAACCCGCAAATGACACAAGGCCACAAGCCGATGAACAAGGCGACAAATAACCATAAATCAACTGTGTATGGTTCTGGAACACCTTGGTCAAATGAAGCTGGTAAAACGGATAGGCTGCCACGTAGCGTGCTGTATTTCCCGGTGGTTAACAATGATGATCCTCAGCGCATCCATCCCAATCAAAAGCCCGTTGAGCTGTATGAATACCTAATAAGGACTTACACGAATGAAGGTGAAACGGTGCTGGACAATTGCGGAGGTAGTTGCGTCACGGCTGCAGCAGCGATCAGAACCAACCGTAAATACATTGTTATCGAACAGGACAAGGCTTTTGCTGAATCTGGCATGAAGCGTATTGAGAATATGCAGTTAACGCTATTTTAAGGGGGATACACCCCCTACTACCTATATATCAAGGGAGAGATAACGTGAGTATACGGACGAGCGGAATGGGAGGGCACCAGTCGGCGCGCATGTTGAAGGATGAATGGCTCACACCACCAGAAATTGTTCAGGAGCTCGGGCCTTTTGATCTCGACCCTTGTTCACCGATCAGCAGGCCGTGGGCGACAGCATCCAAGCACTATACGACGCTGGAAGATGGTTTGCAGCAACCGTGGGAAGGCAGGGTGTGGTTGAATCCTCCTTATGGGCGAGAAGCCGCTGAATGGCTGCATAAGCTTGGTGAACACGGGAACGGCATCGCTTTGATATTCGCCCGGACCGAAACGGAAATGTTCTTTGAACACGTTTGGGGTAAAGCAGATGCGTTGTTGTTCTTCCGAGGGCGACTGTATTTCCATCATGTTACTGGAGAACGAGCTGCAGCAAATGCGGGCGCGCCGTCAGTCTTGATCGCTTTCGGTGACAACAACGTCAAGGATCTTCAACGTGTTAGTCACTGGGGCAAAATAATAGATTTGAGGGATGAGGCATAACAGCCTCTTACCCTATACCCCTATATAAGGAGCGATAAGCATGAGAGATATTAAATTCCGTGGTAAACGACTGGATAACGGTGAATGGGTATTCGGAGATATCTGGCAGCACAATGGCAGGGTCGACATTGTAGATCATAGAGCGAAATCACATCCGGTAGACCCTGAAACAGTAGGTCAGTTCATAGATCTTCCGAATTACGGTGTATGGGAAGGTGATATTTACGAGTTTACAAGACCATGGTCAAACGGTGCGCTGGAGCGTGGAGTTGTGAAATGTACAGAACATGCAGAATGGGCCGTAAATGCATGGATGTTGACTGGTATATATGAGCATGGAAAACCTATCGGAAACATACACGATAACCCGGAGCTGCTACAGCCCCAAGGAGGCGGTAAAGATGAGTGAACGGACATATAAGTTGTTGAATGGGTCGGAGTTGATTTGTTCGGAGGAAGGGATTCTCAGCCACCGTTTGGAGCCGGACTTTATAGCGATTACGACAGACCCGAACGCTGAGTATATGGATTTGCTTGCTTTGATAGATTCGCTCCAGCAGCAGGTAGCAGGGTTAAACGAGGAAAGCCTAGCTAACTTCCAAACGGCTGCTGAGAGGGGCAAGCAGCTTGCAGAGAGGGACCGGACAATAGCCCATCTTCGCAAGTCCCTAGAAGCAACAGTTATACCATTTAAATTTTACGCTGATCCGAACACTTATGATCCTGCTCATTTGGACAAGCTTGGATACATCATTATAGATGAAGATGGCGGAGCGTCAGCCAAAGATGCATTGGCAGCGGTATTGAAGGCATTAGGTTGGGAGTAACCACCAATACAATACGCTCCTGGTTGAGCGTTGGAAGGATGATAGATATGGGTGATATTTTAGACAATCTGGCTTTTCAGCCAGGTGACAAAGTAAAGCTTACCGATTGGCATGAATTTTCGTGGTATTGGGATGGGATAGATATGGACGAACATCATACAGTAACGTTGGCGCCTGGAACGATACTTGAAATTTATTCATCTGGACAAACCGGACTCACTCCACCGTTCTACACTTTTGAAATGTCACATCCACAGCATGGAGATATATCCATTGATTTTGATGCAACAGAGGCTATGGAGATTTTTGAGTTGCACGAAAAAGCCGATGATTAAACCAATACAGGGTGTAGGACCTACACCCACTAAGGGAGGATATAAAAATGGGTGAAGGTTTCTGTCCACCTTGTTTATATGAAAGAAACCTTCATTAAGTATTAAAGTATTTTTATAGTCTTCAAGATATCTACGAGTTCATCATACTTGGTAGCTTTTGAAAGCAAAATTGTCTTAAGTATAGAATGAAAAATTGATGTGAAGTATGTTAGGACAAATGCGATAATTATCATAAACAGAAACACTCTCAAGCCTTTCTCAATTTGCTTTCCGATGAACTCACTCCATAAAGGGAAAAGTATTAAACCAGCTAATGTTATTGGCCACCAACGCTTATTTTTAATATTTCCGCTTTTTCTTGAATAGTACTCAATTAGATCATCAAAATCTGTATCCTGAAAACCTAGACTGAAGATTTTATTTCGTAATTCGTCACATCTGTAGGCAAATAAAAAATTTGAGTCGTATTTTAGTTTGATTTTCTTACTAGTAATAAACGATGCGTAGTCAAGGTATTCCTTTTTAGCAAATGAATGTGAAAACCAAGTTGATAATGCTAAGAGCGAAAGACCTATTAAAAGACTAGCTATGCTACTTATTCCAAACCACCAACTATTTAATCTTGCGATCAAGGCGACTGTAGGAATAATACCTCCAGATAAGATGAAAATAATTGATCCAATCAGAATTGAGAGTGCTTTTGAGTCAACCATAATCTTTGAAGTAGATAATTCTTTGATAAAATGCTCCTCTAATAATTTTATTTTTGATAAGAAATTTACGGCTAAATTTTGTGCCAAATAAATCACTTCCTATGTAATATTTTTCTATTCAAAACCACAATATTATAAAATTTAGTTTATGTCTAATTTATTATCGTATTTACAATATATACATTAAAAATTGGGGAGATTTAAGCAATGACAAGTGATGGAATAATACAACTGAAAGAAGATTTAGAAGACAATAAAAAAATTATTCAGGTTAATTTCTTCGATGATCTTGAACAGGATGATATTAGAAAAACAAAGTGGCTGTTGAACAAATACACCAATCTAGTCGATGTAATAAAAAACTATGAATATTCACTTCAACAGTTGGAAAACGGTATGACTGCATATGATTTGCTTTCGGCAGAGGGATCGGTTGCTAAACGAGTTTCGGGACAAGAATTGACAGCAGATGTGACAGCTAATGCCGTTCTATTGAAAGACCAGCGTCATCTAAATTATAAATTCTATCAATTCATTACGAATAACATTAAGTTCGCAATAAATAATATGCGTGATAAGCACGAGGGGTTGATAGCAACGCTGTTGTTTTTGGATGGAATGAAATACCTCAAAGCTCAACAATATTTGGGAAAAGGTTATCGTAAGGACATTCCACCTATCTCAGCGACTACATTTGCAGATAAACGGCGTAGGGTTATTGTTAATATAGCAAATAGCCTAAAAACAAACCGTACATTGGATTTTGTCACCATCGACTATGGACGGGGACGAAACAAGGAAGGTGAAATTGGACTAAGGATGCCAGAAGTAAATTAGACCGTAAGGGCTTAAGCCTTTGCGGTCTTAATTTTAGGTGTCTAAAGTTCTAGACTGAAAATAAAGTAATAGTCTTGAGGGTGCTTCATTAAGCTAACGGGCAGTTTTTCTGAATAGATCTGCTGAGTAGTGGAGCATCTGGCCTCTCACGGTTGGTTGCGGACAAGAAAGATAAAAAATCGTAAGGTAAAAGAGTAATCCGGCAGATACGATTGCGATTAAAAACTACCCATGACGCACATGCGTCATGGGTAGTTTTTAATCATTTTCATACGTTCAGGAGGGGGGCGTGGTGAAATAGCGATGTCCTAATCACTTCGTTGGACAGACAGAGTGGAAAGACAGAGTTTTGTGTAAAAATGGCCACCGCCCGGGAACGGCCATTCTTCGTATACATTTCCGAACCGACTTACTTGACCGGCCCCATCCAGGTTGAAATCGTCTTCTGCTGGTGCGGCAACGGCGGTTTCAACTTCCCGTTATCAATCAAATGCTTCAAAATATAAGCGACCAGCCTGCCTCCGCCGGTGTTGCCTCTCACCATGTAAGCAAGCTGCGGCTCCAAATGCTTCGGCTGATTTTGCAGGAACAGGTTGAGCATTTTGTCGTAGAGCTTGCCGACAGCAGGCGCATACAGAGCGGACAAATCCGGCATTGCCTTGTTCAACCGATCCAACGTCTCCGGAGAGTCGATCCAAACCGCATTGAACTTGTACCCCTCCTCCGTCTTGCGGATGTACCCCTTCTCCAGCAGGAACGAATATTGCTCGGCGTTCTCTTCGTTGTCGGGCAGTTCCCCTTGTTGGAACGCATGACAAATCTCGACATTCCGGTATTCCAGGAAACGCCAATTCATCTCGCGGTCGCTCCAGTAAGTATTGAATTGCCACAAGTATAAGGGAGTGTCTTCGACGTAGCGGAGCGACGGACCAAAGGTGACGTAACTACTCAAATCAAAACCCGGATCGGCATTGTGGCTCCGATTTAACGCCGCATAGGCAATATACTGACCTCCGTCCTTTCGCATTGGTGCGACCGAATCGAAGTTTTCGCCCGCCGGCATGCTCCGCCAAGATTGCTCCTCGACGTTCTTGGGCAGCAAGGTCCAGAGCAGGAAGTTATAGTCGCCGTCCGGAACGTACACTCCGCTATCCTCGACTTGCCGGCGAACTTCCATTAACGCGTCAAAATGAACATCGGCCACTTCGGCGGCGCAATCTTGCCAAAATTGATGACCGGCTACGGCCAACTCGAAGAGGTCCCAGACGATGGTATTGCTTTGATATTTGCCGGGAGAGGTTTGGATGAGAAAATTGTAATCGGCCAGGTGCCGGACTTCGCCTTCCAGCAAAGACGGCGGCATTCCGAGATCCTCCGCGATTTGATGTACGGTACGCGCCTTGTGATAAGCCGCGTAAACGATATTTTGCGCCAAGGCGCGTCCAAGAAAATCGTTGGTTTCGCCCAGTCTGCCGGCCGAACCGGAATGGCCCATTTCCCCCATGCTGACCGGATTGACACTTAAAGTTCCTGTTGCACGCATACGTTTCATCCCTTTCCGTAACTTCTTTTTAGCCTCGCTCAAATGCCACTTCACCGTGTTGACAGGAATGTTCAGAGCAATCGCGATATCGCCGATTTTAAGCTCGTCGTAGTAATGCATGACCACGATCCGGCGATGGATGTCGGACAGAAACGCGACTTCTCGGCGGAGCTCGCGGTAAGCTTCGGTTACCAGCAGCCGGTCAAGCGGCTCCCGGGAAGGGGCAGCAGACAGTTCGGACATGCCGTTGATTTCGAACGCTTGGGGAGCGTGCGCACGCTTTTTCAACCAATTCACCCAAGTGTATCGGGCAACCGTCCAGACGTAAGCGTCAAGGCTTCTAATGTCCCGCACCCCAGAGAAGGATTTCAACAACTGCAGCATAATCTCCTGAGCCAGATCCTCCGCCTCGGCCCGCTGCTTGACCCGGTTTAAGGCAAAACCGAAAATCGGTTTGACATAGCTCCGAATCGCTTCCGCTGCTTCTTTTCCGTTTTTACCAATTGAATCCATTATTTGCCTCCATAGTTGCATCTGTAATTCCTGACAATTATATAGTGTGCCAGGCGAAATAAAGGTTGGGATTATTTCAAAAGAAACGTTATGAACTTTTTGTTAAACAACATGAAGATTACTTTAGATGTAAAGGTCTCACTTTTAGTATATAAAAATACTTCTTTTCCGTTCAACTTTGGGAGGATACAAACTAGGAACACGAGCCGAAGTTCTTCTTCGGGTACTTGGGGTACTCCTTCGTTCCGTAGTTAACCAGTAGTTGTCTTGATTAATTATTCAAATGCATAATAGAGGTTCATTAAACTAACGGGAAACGTTAGTTTAATGGAAAAGCGACAGTCTAGGACTTTTTTTTCGTCCTTGGCTGTCGCTGTTTCAATTTCTAGGCTCAGTCTACTACTTTATTTTCTGCTGATAGTAGGAACTAATAAATCCGTAGTAGGCGCGTAGTAGAAAGGATTTACACTTTATTCAGGAACAAATTAAATCTATTCTAGGAGGCAATAAACATGGCACATAGTTACGCTTACTTGGACGACACAAAAATTCTCCATCTCCATCCATCGGAAAGTGAAGCAGCTAAGCATGGCAAGTATGTAGGTACAAATCTGGATTACGACGAAAGCGGCTTTCCGCTTATCAGCGGCGAAGGTGTAGTTTACTATGTAGACAAAGACACAGCTTATGTTAACGGGAATGAACATGACGGCAAACAAATTGCTGTACCAAGTGGCCTTAAAGCACTAGCTGGTCAACTTCTGTAATTTTTCCAAAACTAAAACTAAATCGGAGACAGGACTCAGAGGGTAATATAAACCCGGAGCAAGAAGGATGTCCACTTAAGGCCCATTCCAGGCATGGCGGATTAGCGGTAACCGCATGTTATAAATTACTGATCAATAAATAAGAGCGGCTGAATTTGCTGCTCTTTTTTATTATGATAAAGAATATTGTTTCGAAAAAAGAACTAAAAAATACTCGTGTAATTTCCTCATTCTGGGTTATAATCAAAGAAAAACAAGGGGGATATCAATGAGCATCGATAACTTAAATGTAGAACTTGAATTGCAAAAGATGGAGGAAAAACAGAAAAAAATCGAGGGTTTACAAAAACAGCTAGACGACGCAGTAAACGAACAAGTAGCTCTGTTTAATAAGTATGCAGAAAAATTGTCACCTCTTATCAAGCATTTGAGAAAGAAACAGTTTTATTTTGGAAATCCAAATGTTGAACTCGTCTCGAGTGTAGGCCCTTTGCTTGCACATGATCCATCGGAAAGAGTTTTATATTGTTACAGTGCTGAAAAAGGATATATCGTGAAGCAACCTATAAGTGGTGGCGAACCTAACTTTTTTAGTCCTAAAGTATTCTTTGAGAAATTTGATTTCAAACAAGCTGTTGATGGATTAGAGTCTGTTTTAAGCATTCATGATAGGGCAGAAGAACAACTTACGAAGGAATTAAATGAGAGAAAAAGGTTAATAGATCAATATTCAGAGTGATTCGTAAATAGATTGTTTTTCTGTAAGGGGATGAGATTATGCGCTACAAAAATTATTATTTAATTGAATGGAACAACGAACATGATTTAGTGCTTGCAGAATCTACGCGCGAAGCTTTGGAATTATACTTTTCTCACCAACAAGGAAAAAGAGAGAAGGATGGTAGACGGCTTGAATTTGATCCTAGACAGCTGACAATAAAAGAGATACAAAGAGAAGACTTTTTGATTAAAGCACCCTGAACGGTGCTTTTTTATTTGTTCAGGAAACTTTTCCTTAGCTTAATTTACATGCAATAACATACATAAAACCGCAGTAATAACGAATTAGAAAAATGATATATTGTATCCATAAAATAACGTAAATTCGAGGTCGCTGAAAAGGCGGCCTTTTTGCATTGGAGGAAAGTGAGATGCCAACAAAATCTTCAAGGAAACCCCCACCTATTCTGGCTAGGTCATCACGTCAACCAGCTTTATGTAATGGATGTGTTTGGGGCGATTGGACTGGTACTAAACAATTATGTATGTTTCCATCCTCTGTTCAAACAAACATGAAAGGAGCGAAATGCAGTGAACTTCGTTCAGCCGATCCGCGATTCTAAAAAACTGGAGGCCATTAAGCAATATTTGAAAGAGAAAAATGAACGGGACTACATTTTGTTTTTGGTTGGAATCAACACAGGATTGCGGATATCGGACATTTTGCCCTTGAAAGTCAGCTCAGTCAAAGGAAGTCATATTGCAATTACTGAAAAGAAAACGAAGAAAAGAAAGAACATCCCCATTCGAAAAAACCTTCGCAAAGAACTTGATGCATATATATCCGGTAAATTGGATAGTGATTATTTATTCCCGAGTCGAAATAAAAAGAGAAGATCCGAGGTTGTGCCGATCAGTAGCAGTATGGCTTACAAAATGTTAAATGGTGTAGCGCGGAAGTTTGGTTTAAAAGAAATCGGCACCCACTCCATGAGAAAGACGTTCGGGTACTATTTTTACAACGAAACCAAGGACATAGCGTTACTAATGGATCTGTTCAATCACACTGAACAGAAGGTGACTTTACGCTATGTTGGTATCCTTCAGGACACTTTAGACGATGTTTTAAAGGATTTTGAGTTGTAGCAATTCTCTACAATCGGGTAACCGTGAATTCAAAACGGGGAAAGAACAACAAAACAAATAGCATCAAGCAATCTCAGTGTTTTACGAGTTACCGAGAATATATATTATAGTGAATTTGTTTTACAGTATCTGGTTGAATAAGTGCTACATTCCTAACTGTTAGAACAACATGAGAAATAAATGCAAGTGGAGCGCTAAATTTATTTTAGGCATCCGCGTTAAAACCAACTCGAATACTTTGGTGGTGGTGAAAAATGAAGTGAGTAGAGAACGAAGCCCGAATAGGGAAAAGGCACTGAAAATGTGGATTGACAGTGGACGCGAAATGAAATTAAAGGATATTGCGATGAAACTTGGTGTCAGCGATTCCAGTATTCGCAAATGGAAGGCATTGGACAAATGGGATGAGATACCGGAGAAAAGAAAGCGCGGCGGACAAACTGGCAATAAGAATGCAAAAGGAAATAAAGGAGGAACTGGAGGCCCATACGGAAACGACAAAGCTGTTACACACGGATTTTTTCGTAAGTTCATGCCACAGAACCCAGAATTCGTTGAAATAATGGATGCTGTCCAAGAAATGGACCCAGTAGACATGATCTGGTACAACATTACCACTCAATTTCAGGCGATAATTTGGGCGCAGCGGATCATGTTTGTTGAAAATAAACAGGAAATGATTAAAGAACTTAAAAAAGTCGAGTATGAAGTACACAATTCAGGTACTGCCAAGAAGAAAAAGCTTGAGCAAGTACCGATCAAGGAAGAATATGAATTTCAATTTTCTTGGGATCGTTACGCTACCTACTTGAAAGCTCAATCCACAGCCATGTCTGAATTGCGTGGTGCTATCAAGCAATTTCTGGCGATTGCGGATGAGGAAGATGAACGCCGTCTGAAACTTGACCAAATGCAAGCACAAGTTGAAAAGACGCAGCTCCAGATTGAGGAAATGAAAAACGGGAAAGGCGATTCAGAAGAAGACCTTATAGATAATTGGGTAGAGGCGGTAATGAATGATGGCGAAGAAAGCGGAGAGCTTGACGAAACGGATGGCGGCATTCAAGAAGAGGATGCAAGTGTATCGAAAGAGTCCTAAAACATTTTTTAAAGAGATTCTGAACTTCAGCCCAGATAAGTGGCAAGAGAGCGTATCGGATGATATTGCAAAGTATCGTTTTGTTTCAGTAAGATCCGGTCAGGGAGTGGGCAAGACGGCGCTTGAAGCGGCAATCTCACTATGGTTTTTATGCTGTTTCCCGTTTCCGCGCGTTGTTTGTACAGCTCCAACGAGGCAACAACTCAATGATGTGCTGTGGGCGGAGATCAGTAAATGGCAGTCCCAAAGCCCAATTCTAAAACGAATCCTCAAGTGGACTAAAACTAAGATATATATGAAAAATTATGAGGAACGCTGGTTTGCAACAGCACGTACAGCCACCAAACCCGAGAACATGCAGGGGTTTCACGAAGATTATATGCTATTCATTGTGGATGAGGCTTCCGGGGTAGACGACAGAATTATGGCTGCAATATTTGGTACGCTATCAGGAGATTACAATAAACTATTTATGTGCGGGAACCCAACGAAAACGAGCGGGTTCTTTTTTGATTCTCATAATAGAGATCGGGCCATATACAGGACTCATCAGGTCTCATGCTTGGATAGTCCACGTACGAGCAAAGAAAACATCGAAATGCTTAAGCGGAAGTATGGAGAGGGCAGTGACGTATATCGTGTCCGTGTCCAAGGTCAGTTCCCACGCGGAGAGGCTGGAACATTCATTACTTTGGAAGCTACAGAGCATGCAGCAAAAGAAGTTAAGATTGAGCCTACCGGAACAACACTTGTCATTGGAGTGGACGTTGCACGATATGGCGATGACGAAACGTCCATGTACGCTGGCATAGGCAAAAAGACAGTCGGACAGCACAGCCATTTCAAAGAAAGCACAATGGTTACTGTTGGTAATGCCATACGCTTAGCCAAAGACATGCTGCTTAAACATCCAGAAGTTGAACATGTAAAGTTTAATATCGATGATACAGGGGTTGGCGGCGGTGTCACGGATCGGTTGATTGAGGTCATCAACGAAGAAGGTTACGGCTGGGAGGTAGTTCCTGTCAACAACGGTTCATCGTCTCTTGACGAATATTGTGCCAACCTGGTCACAGAAATGTGGCAGTCAGTCAGAACGGATTTAGAGACCAACCTGACCAATTTCATTAAAGGTGATCCAGGAGTCATGCAACTACCTGATGACGACACCCTGATTTCTCAATTGGCTACAAGAAAATGGCGAATGACTTCAAAAGGGAAAATGATCCTTGAGAGTAAGGATGATATGAAAAAGCGCGGACTCAAGTCCCCTGATAGAGCTGACGCCTTTGTTTTGACTTTCGGAGAATTCTTGGTTGAAGCACCAGAACACATTATGCTTCCTTCAATAGGTAGTGTGGCTGTAAAAAGATAAATTTCAGTTTGGTTTTGTTCGTCGTGAGATGGAAATTGCGCAGCGTATTCATATAAAGAGCACCGATCGACAAAAGCAATATCCAAGCAGACTGAAAACATTGCTGTCTATGATTAGAAAAAGGAGGCGGAGCTGGTCGCTAAGGACTGGTTGCTTACTGGCAATGAGTAAGCAGTTCAGCATGCAACTGGAGGTAATTCAGCGCAGTTATTTGGAGACTATTTTGTTGCATATTGGAGGATTGGAGTAAACAAATTGCCAGAGCTTTTGGATATCAACAGGTTAAGCCAATCCCTTGTATCCTAGAAGATTATGAACATTTTATCGCTTGAATATTTCAATTGAAAAAGGACAGAATAGAAAAGTTGCTTATTTAACGGATATTCGTAGTAACAACACCATATTCTTTTGTTATATTTTATGTGGATAAGGATGACTAAAAGTGGTCAGGAAAATTTTTCTGGGCTTCTTTTTTGTTTGTTGGGAGCGGATGGATTAAGAACAAACAATGCTCCCAATTACCGATTATGGACCTTGGCTTGCTGACAAGCACTATTCACGTTAAAGCGTTGGTGACAAACAGTTTTGCCGACCTGGTAAGAATATGTTAGAGAACGCCAAATGCTGATACCATTAGGGTAACGGACAGGGAATTCGTGATGATGTTATGGATGCGTTTGAATGTACAATCTTCCGAAATGAATCAAAGCATCTTAGCTCTGACATGATCAAACATGCGATTGCCGCTATCATTGATAAATGAGGGGCTTGTTGCAGGATGGGTTAATAACATATGTTGATGCATCTAAAGTCCAGATTTTGAGTCCGGACTTTTATTTTTTTAAGGCAGGATTTAATAAGCTCGGCATGAAGCAAAGTACAACATGAAAATTGTTGGGGAGTAAGTATATATGAATAATTTAAAATAATTTTGGTAACCATTCTTATCAAGAAAACGACTTTTTGGATGGAGTGAGTCTAGGATGATGCAGGATATTGGCTGGATTTTGATCGTTTATGCGGTAATCGCAATTATCATTTTAATCGTATTGCATAAGCAGTTTATTAAATTCTTAGACAGACTGTTATCAAAAACTAAGATAGTATTGGCAAGTGGAAGAGACCTTCTTTTACCGGTAAAGGCAGCTGCGTTATCGACAAGAAGCGGTGCTGAACACATTGACGAAGTAATACAAAGCATCGAACAAACCATTCCGCCCTTGATTACATCGGCCGCAGGTGATTTGAATGCAATTATTACTGCAATTAAGGATGTTCCGAGGCACATAAGTGAGTTTATTCATGATGCATCAACTGAATTAAATGCGACCCTTATCACTGTTACTGACGTTATTCACTTTCTTACTACAGATGTAATTCCAAAAGCAACTAAGCCCTTGTTGGAGTCAAGCAGTGATCTATATCAACCTTTATTTTGGCTAACCGATGAAGCTCTAGCTGCTTTAATCAATGATGACCATGTTCCTATAGAAACCGTTGATAAGTTGCTTCCTATTGTAGACCAATGGTATAAGACAGAGGATGATTTGCGAAAAGAGGTTGAAGACAAACTATCCGCTGAGGAGTTTACTCAGTATATAGATACAATAGTATCAAGAGGGAGAAATTCTAATTCCCATAAAGGGACGGTTGCAACGTTTGAAGAGGCTAGAAGTACGTTATATCAAATTGGAGATGAAACACTTCAAGATGTTGCTGACTCTGTATTAGATGCAAAGAACTCAATCACTGCATTATTGGTTTTAACAGATATTGCCGCCGGGCCATTTGCTCCCCTTGCTGCAGTGATCCGGTCACATTGTGACGTATTCTTAACTTTATTTAAAGATTTAGGTGATCGACTTAAGATTACTTCTGGACAGTTTGGAAAATTACCAAGTCCACCACTCACAATTCCCAGTATAGAAATTCCAGAAGGGGCTCTCTTTGGCATGGATTATACCATTGCGGGCTTTGACTTTTCCGTTGTCGTTCCTGATCGTAATTATCCCCTTTTAAAAGGAGTTGATGCAGGTCAATGGGGTACATTTAAATTTCCTTCACACGATATCAAGTTATTTGATGGTCGAGGATTGGTGGCCAGCGTAAAGGATATAAGGGGACGAGCAAATGATCTGATAACTGCTGTGAGATCCAGTAGGGTTAATGATGTAAGGGATAAGCTTCAAGCAACCGCAGATAAACTTAGGGTAACAGCGGACAACTTAGTTCATCTAGCAGAAGATGAGGATAGACTTCATGCACAAATCGAAACAATCAGGAAATTAGCGCGGACATGTTTTGAACAGGCGTTAAAACTTGATATCGTAGCAGAAAAACTTGAAGAAACGTTAACCCGTATTCAACAACATGTGGCTGATAGCTTATTTAAGATTGATACATTTGCTAACAACATATTGAGAGTAATATCTAAGGTATTAATGGAGTTAGGTGATCTGACAAAGTCAATTCAAGATTTCTCGCTAAAGGAGCTTCTTGGCAATCTTCAAGAATTAAGTGGTGATATAGAATCTTTAGCTAACTCAATTGATGACGGAAGACCGATTCATACACCAGGCAAGACGGATATGGTTCAATATCTAACGAATGTTTTTGAAGCGGTTGAAGATGCACTCCCACCGCGCAAACAAATCATGCAAATTGTGAATTGTGCTTTTGGTTTTCTTGTGGCTGTACATACTGCCTTCTTATTTATTGGGATCTATATGGTCCGCAGTAGTTAATATCGAAGATGGTGGGGTATGTCATAAGGGGACAAGGGGACGATTAGGCTATCACACGCCCCTGTTTATTTCAGGAGATTACTTTTTTTGATTCAATAACCTAACCTATCAAGTTTTCTCAAATTATAACCGTTTTCTTTTGAACACCTTATTTTTCAGGTTTTTTTGAAAATCCGTAGCGATATCGCATAAATCAGATGTTATTCTTTATACATGAAGGACCGTGAACAGGGGGTGAAAACTTGAAATGGTATCATAAAGCCATATATTCATTTGCGAATGTTGTTCTTCCAGCATCAGTAAAACGGCAGATGATGGGCATAGGCAGGACGACAGTCCCAAAGAACTCTAATCCATGGGGAATATTCAATTGGCTTCCTAAAAAGCACCAACAGGCTCACAATATTGACCTTACTAAGTTGCAGAGCTATACAGCAGAGGAATTACTGGAACTTCTGATATCCGTTCATCCCGACGTATCCTATGCCTTATACACATACTTACGTATGGGAGATACCGAATTAACGTTTAGTGCAAAGAAGCCAAACGGGAACGCAGATAAGGGAGGGCAACGGGTGCTGGATGAACTTAAGGCCATGCTAAATACACCGCTACCTTCGCCGGGATACCAGCATGGACGCTCATTAGATAAACTAGACACGATCCAGCGGATGATGATTATGGTTCGTGGTGCATGTGCTGGAGAGGTAGTCTTGAATGAACTGTGCAATGATGTAATTGATATTGTTCCGGTTGATCCAGCGTTAATTTGGTTCCGCAGGGAGCCGGAGACTAATAGGCTTACACCGTGGCAATACGTGAAGAACCCGCGAAGGAACGCGAACGAAGAGTGGTTCGGTAATTACAAGAAGATCGACACACCAACGTTCATCTATGAAGAGTTCGATCCTATGGTGGATGATCCGTATGGTCGAACGCCAATGTTGCCAGTGCTTCAGGTAGTGTTCTTTCACCTGCAGGTCCTGTCTGATTTAAAGGCTGTTGTCCATAACCAAGGCTATCCAAGGCTTGATATCTCCATGTTGGAAGAAATCATGCTAAAGAACATGCCGAATAACTTGAAGAGTAATCCCGATGGTCAGCAAAAATGGCTTAAAGAGCGAATGGATGAGATGCTAAACCATTTCAACTCGCTTAACCCAGATGATGCGCTTGTCCACTGGGATAGCGTAAAAGTCGAATATCTCAAAGGCGGTAATTCAGGGCCGATGATTGATATTAAAAAGCTCATCGATATTATTGATACCCAAATGGCGACTTCACTCAAGACGCTGCTCACCATCCTTTCCAGGCATCAAGGATCAACCGAAACATACAGTTCAATTGACACTCAAATATATATCAAAAATGTAGAGTCCGCGCGGAGCGTAACCAAACGTTTCTGGCAGCGGGCTTTTTCGTTGTCCGCAAGAGTAAAGGGGATTCAAACAAAAGTTGAAGCTGACTATCTCCCTATTGATCTACGCTCAGAAAATGAGATTGAACGTGACCGACGTTCAAAGATCGACAACTACATCACAGCAGAGAAGAATTTCTACATCACACCGTTGGAAGCTGCTGAAGAAATACGTTGGACGCTTGGTATTAATGCCAAAATTCCTGCTGAATTACTTCCTTTGCTTGTAAAGAAGCATGAACCTGATTCGAATGAAGAAAATACTCCACCGGAGGGAGGTGAATAGAGAATATGGCTAAACCTACACCCGAACAATTAGCAAAGATTAATCAGTTGGCACGTGTTCCTCTTACTGAGGATGAAGCGTATGTTTTCCCTGCAAAGCTTGTAGGGGATCAAATCATACCTCGTCGGTTTTATCGTTTGACCCCTAATTTTCTAAGGAAGATGGCTGTCCAAGCAAGAGAAGGTGTATCATTGCTGTTGGATCACTCATGGGCCAACATGGGTGTCATGACAATACCACTCGGTAGAACTTTTGACAGCCGATTACAGATGGATGGCGATGAACTGGCACTTTATGCAGATCATTACATGAAACTGGGTCAAGAGGTCGGGGATATCAAGATTGACCAAATAGCTGAAGGTATTGATGCCGGAACTATATTTGATACATCAATCGGCTTTACGGTAACCAGTCAAACATGTTCAATCTGCGGTCAGGAGTATTTTGGCGGCAATTGCCCTCACATTCGCGGAAGGGAGTATGACTCAAAACTCTGCACTGTGGACATTAATGACGGCGACCTGATGGAAAACTCTCTAGTCTTTGACGGAGCTTACCCAGGTGCCGGAGTAGTCGGAATGAGCAATACATCTGATCTGCAATCAGCTATAAAATGTGAAGCTTTATCTGAAGATGCGAAGTCACTACCAAGTGGCGGACGCGTCTTTTATTCTTTTAGCGGCAAATCAGGCTTGGATGGATTTGTATTACAGCAAGACAAAAACAATGAGGCTGAAACACAGGCCAAAGGAGATGACACTGTGACAGACGAACAAAAGGCTGCATTAGCAGCAGCACAAACTCAAGCAACTGCGTTGGCAGCGGCTAATAGTGTACTTGGACAAATTCGAGCTACATTGAGTGTAGATAATGATTCCGACATTCTAAGCAAGCTTACATCATTGAGCGCTCAGGCTGCTGATGGGGCGACATACAAGGTTAAAATTACTGAACAAGCATGTGGAGCTGGTGTTCGTGCTCTTGGTGAAGCCTTTAATGTAGAGGCGATGAAAACAGCACTGTCTCATCTACCGGTATCTGAAATTGAAAAGATCGGCGCAACGTATGAGGCGCAGGCACAAGCTGCTTTGGGTGGCGGTGGTCGCCATACACAAGGTGACGATGTAAACCTTCCTGAGGGAGCACTGAATGGAACATCACCAACTAACTCACAAAATGATGGTGGCGAGAAAACGCCAGAACAACTTAAAGCATTAGCTCGTGAAGAAGCTCGGGCGGCACTTAAGAATACAGGCAGGGGTAATCTGCTGAAGGAGGATAAATAATTATGATGCAATCTCAATATAATGGTGCTCCTGGTCCCGGACAGGTTATTACTCAAGAGTTTACGGAGATACTTGCGTCTACTGACCTTCAGGCTAAACTCCCAGGAGGGATTTTGCTGAAAAAAGGACAAGGAATCTTGAAAAAAGGGACGGTTATCGGCAGGATCACAGCGGCTGGGGCGGATAAAGACAAGGCAGTGGCTTACAGCGCTTCGGCAACCGATGGTTCCGAAGTAGCCTTGTGCATTCTGGATAATGACCACGATACCACTCTTTCTGATATCGGCGCATCCGCATGGATTGCAGGCATTTTCGAATCATCTAAATTGACAGGCATTGATGCGGCAGCTAAAACAGCGCTGAAGCTTTGCTACTTTGTATAAGGGGGATAATCACACATGGCAAACGTACTTGATCCATATTTCCTTACGGAAGTCGTCCAGAACATTCGGACGGATATTAACAGTTTTCGCGGGGCTCAACTACTGACAAATGGCGTTGACTTCAAACCTGAACTTGGACTCACCATCGAATATGACGTTACTTATGACGACACGGGGATGACACCTGCTACTGGGCTGAATGATCCTTCACCAATTCATACGTCTCCTGTGGTGAAACATATGAACTTCACGAACCAGGAATGGAGAGAAAAGTCCATTATTGATCGTGAAAAGATTGCCACTTTGAGAAAGCCAGGTAATAACTTGCAGCAACAGTGGGCAGAGGAGTATATGGTAGATCAACTGGTCAACTTGAATGTGCGGCTTGAGACACGTTTTGAGTGGATGCGTTGGCAGTCCCTGACCGGCAACCTTATCGTTCCAGCAACAGCAAACAAACCTGCCAGAACGATTGATTACGGCGTCCCTGCCACTAACAAGCCAACGGCAGATGTGCTCTGGAGCAATACGGCAACCGCTGATCCGCTGAAAAACTTGGATGAGTGGCTCCTTCTATTCCGGGGAAGTGGTGCAAGAGGAGTTAAGATTCTGGCCAATAAAAAGGTAGACAGCTACATGAAGCAAAATGAGAAAATTCGCGAATTGATTAGATACACATATGGCAAGGATGTTGTAACTGATGGCTCACTTTCTGAAATTGTCAGCCAAAATTTGAGCGGGCTTCAGTATGAAGTTTACGATGGTGGCTACATTGATGATACCGGGACGTTCTACCCGTTTATTCCTGATAATGCCGTAATTATCATCGGTCAAGGCATGACAGGCTCCATTATGGATCTTGTTACAAGTCCAAATAACTATGAGGATATTTTTACAGGCCATACTGGGAAATTTGCTCTCACCAAACTGATTCAAGGTGACCCTGATCAATGGCAAGTCATCAATGGTGCGACTGTGCTGCCGCGGCTGAAATACGTCAACTGGCATATCTTCGCTACAGTGGCGTAAGGGGGAGAACTCAATTTATGACAACTGTAAAAGTATTGGTTGATGCTGTTGGACAATACAATGCCGGGGACATCGTAACAGATGCCCCTGACGGTCTTGTAGATATCGCAAAGAAAGAAATTCGTAATGCGGCAACCGGACAATTGCTTGCGGAAATTGTAGATGATAACGGGGCTGTTGATGGTTCTCCTTCAGAACGGGAGTTGCAACTTCAGGCCGAATTAGAACAGTCCAAAGCGCGAGAGACAGAATTGCTTGAGCAAATTGATATTCTTCAGTCCGATGGTGAGTTGAAAGAATTGAAAGCTTCAGCTAAGGAATTAAAAATACCCGGATACACCAAAATGAGTATTGAAGAATTGAAACAGGCTATCAGTGCTGCTGGCGGTGCAGCAGATGGCAAATAAGATACTCATTACAGAAACATATCATGAGGAAATTAGAGGGCGTCTAGGCGTTGGTGAGGATGTAATATCCGATGCTGACATAGACGCTCTTTCTGTTTTGCCCATTGGAGAATCGAGGATTGTAAAAGCCGTTCCTGATTATGCTGAGTTAACTGGTGATGATCAAACTTATGTGTATGCAGCAGCCGTTTGTATGGTTGCTGCCATACTGGCCCCTTCCATGACAGCGAGAATCAAGAAGTCTAAAAAGGACTTTGACTTCTCTTTTGAAAATCAGGTTGTTGATTGGAGAAAGTACGCTGTTCAGCTTGTTGATGAAGCCTATGAGTTTATCGAGTCCATATCAATAGTACAGCAAGGGACAGATGTTCCGGTATTCGGTGTAGCTGGGCCGACCCGGGCGAGAGAAAGGCGGCGTCACTAATGTTTAAAGACTTCGCTCATAGGCATTCACCTTGTACTGTCAATGGTGAGCCCGATGTCGTTATATTGTCTAGGGAAACGAAAGCCACAACGGTTATCGGAAAAGAGTATATGTACAATGGTTTGTTTTCTTCGAAATCATTTGTAAAGCCGGGAGATATAGTTCAGAACGAATCGTCTTATTTGGTACAGACTCTACGTACAACAACTGAGAAGGACAAGTACTGCTCTCTGATTAAAACGAATGCTTTAATCGAGGTGCAAAGATACCAGCAAGCTTATGATGCAAACGATAATCCGGTGGGCGATGCTGAATTTACATCGGTCGCTGCTGATGTTGTTTGCTTTGCACAGTATGTTACAGCGCAACTTCGGCAGCAGGAACCGGGATTACTATCGAGTACCGTATTTGTTTTGCAGATGCAAACGACTGTTGATGTAAAGAGGCCAGAGGAGGCAACTACTGCTATTCCTGACCGAATCGTTATGGGCGGGAAGACATACCAGGTAGATGCAGTTGATAGGATGAAGTATCCTAATCTGCTGCACGTCCAGCTTTCAGAGGACCGCCGATGATTACAGGGTATGATTCAGTAAAAGCGGCGAAGGATCTGGAGAATAAGCTCGCTGTTGAAATTACTGGGCTAACGAAACTGGTCATGCTGACAGCCAAAAGCGGCATACGGTACTATCCAGCAGTTCGGGACCATTTAGAGATGCACATGTTCGTGCTTGCTAATCAAATGATTTCAGGAGATATCACCGCCGATTATTGGCAAGCATGGCTTGAACAGTTTGGCAAAGGCTCCAAGATGGCAGACAGCAGCCAAAACCCCGGATTGGTGACCTACATGAACAGCGAAGCATGGAACCGTCTGAGGTCCAAAGGTGATCGTATAATTGTAGGTCGTTCCCGTGGTAAGTACCGAGCGATAGACGGAACTATGAGGGAATCAGGTGGTGGGTATGCTGGAGTAGACTTGGAGGAGCTTGCGGAGCGCGGTGATATTGATCCTTCATTTAGAGCCACACCACCAACCTACTTTTTGCGTATTGCAATCCAGTCCAACCGCAAGCGTATCTTGGACGGTATTAGCCGTGTCATAACCGAGTTTCCGTATCACAGATACTTCAAGGAGGTAAAGGAGTGAGCTTACAGTTAATTGACGCTGTTCAGGGTGCTTTGAAGGCAGATACAGAGCTTATGAACATGATGAAGCTTACTCCTTCATCACCATCTGCTGAGGTCGTGAAACGATTTACGAAAGGCATGGAGCCTGAGATAACAGTTTCAAAGGATACAGTTCCACATATCTGCCAATATGTCATGCCGGGACGATATGCCGCTAATCCACTGGTGTTCGAAGGTAAGTTCTGTATCGACTTTTACGGTAAGACAGCATATGAAGCAAAGCTTCTATTTGAAAGAGCATTCAAAACCTTGCACGAAAAAAGGTTGTTTGCCCAGGGGTTTATGTCCTATCTTTGTGTGCTGTCCCATGACTCAGATTTTGCTACTGGCATCCAAGGGGCCAAGGGGTACAAAGCAATTTTCGATGTTGATTACTTAAGAATGAATTGAGGTGAACTTAAATGGCAGAAGCAGCAGTATGGAAAGTAACCGGGAGATCCGGTGATCATAACGGTATTAACCACGTTGAATATGAGCTGCTGGATTCAACACAAAAGCGAGTTTCTTTGGCTAGAACCAACGTATCCAGTATTGAAAAAGATGGGGTTAAAATTGAACCGGATGATCAGGAAACTCTATGGTTTAGTGAAGCAAATGCAACCAAGAAGTACAAATTCAATGTAGTTACTATTGCTGGTACAACTTATGAATCCGAATTGAATTGGACTCAACCGAATCCTCCTAAACCAGAACCTACCGAGTGGGATACGCTGATTGCTGAAAAAATCACGCTTGCTAAAGGATTGGGTATTATGGGTGTCTGGAATCCAAAACAGGGTTACAAGCTAACCAAAGAGTACAGTCGTATTGCAGAAATTGATAAGCGTTTATGGGAACTGGTCAAATAACTGATCATTTCTTTTTTGTTCACACATAAGGAGGATGAAACTATATGCAACCTTTAGTATTTGATGGCGTGGGGTCAGCGCAGGTCTATGAAGAAGGCGGAAGGCTCAAGTTTCTTGATGATAAAATCACTAAAGTAACTTTGCAATTGCAGTTTGATTGGGACAAAGTAATGGGCGGCGATAGTGGATATGCATTCCACTATACTGCTAAGGATTTAGGGGATAAAGCCTCTATGGAGGTTCCTCGTTATTCAGACATCCTCGCTGAGTTGTCTCAAGGGGCCGAATCAGAAAAAGGTACGGTTCAATTTGACGAAGTGGAGCAAGGATTCTTGACTGCTACGGATGGTTATCAGCTAAAAGCGCCTTCAAAGTATAGCGGAACTTTTATCGCTAAGAGTGACCGTGTGTATTTAAAAGATACTGCCTCAGGAGAACTCACTGAACTGACTCGTGTAGCATCTGCTCCAACAGCAGAACAGTATGTAATTACCGAGGGTAAAATTACATCTGATGTTGCAAACGAAGGGAAGTTAATCACTGTTACGTTCAAATGGTCAAAGGAGAATGCTACAAGAAGTAGCTTAAGCGGTAAACGCCGTCCGAAACCATTTAAACTGGTACATCGCTTTTCATTAACCGATGATCGGAACGGCAAAGAAGTCCCTTGCCAGCTCACTATTTGGAAGGCTCTCGGCGGCGGGACTTTGGACGTGTCCCAAGAGCGCAAAAAGCCAACCACCAATACATTGGCGCTGGAGATTATGGAGCCGGATATCACACCTGAGAATCCTAATGGATATGCAGTAGAAATCATTTTCGGTATCTAATTAATTACTAACCCAACCCTCTACCACTAAAGGTAGGGGGTTACATACATTGAGGAGGAAACTTAAATGACAGACAAACAATTGGATAAAACGCTTAATATAGGTTCAGAAATTCGGTTGGCAGAGGGCATCAAAAAGCATGTGAAGATCGGGACCATTGCATTGATTCGTCAGGTTCGTGAAGAGATGGACGGTGTAGCACACAAGTTTTCGTTTTCTATCGGTCGAAAGAAATGGGAAGCTACCGAGGAACGGGAGGCTGTTGACTGGCCTAAAGTGGAGGAAACGTACAAAAAGGCGTTTAATCTCGTGCTGGTTGAGGAAATAACGGAAAAAGAGTACGAACAGATTGACCAAGACGGTATTGCAGAACTGGATGATTTGTTAGACCGATTTCTATTCTGAGTCGTTTCCTCCAGATGAAGAGTCAGATGAGGAAGATGAACAGGAGGAGTCTAACCCTGTCGAGGATGAGCATGAAACGGACTGGTTAGAACTTTGGGCTTTATGCGTGAGTAATGGTATTTCAGATTCAGAATGGCCTAATATGACTATTCCAAAGATTAGAGCGCTGATGAAGGCCAAGAACAGAAACCGGGAATTTGAAATCATTCTCCACGGTGGTAAGGTGGAAAATAAAAAGCCGAAGAAGGTCAAGTCATTATCTGATCTTGGCTTCTTCGCAAAGTAAAAAACTAAGAGGCATCCGCAATCATGCAGGATGCCTCTTTTTCTGTATTTAGGTCAGGAAACTTTTCCTGAACCATTTGTGAGGTGGATTAAGTGGCAGACTTAAATAAAGATGTTGTAGGCGCACGAATAAATCTGGACACTAGCAAGATACTTCCGGCGTTCAAAGTTATCGACAGTGGAGCAAGAGCCAATGCCGAATCGTTTAAAATACTGAATGCTGAATTAGGAGTAAGTGAGAAGAATTTCAAGTCCTTAGCCAGTAGCGCAGACAAGTTTGCTCTTTCAGCAGAGGACAGACGGAAGAAGATCCTTGCTGAATCCGAAGCTCTTGTTAAGCAACGTACTGCACAGGCCGAATTAAATACGGCACGGAAGAATCAATTAGATCAGGCCAATAAGGTAACCGACGAGAAGCTTAGAGCACAGCAGGCCATTGTAAAAAAGCGTGAGGATGCAATTGAGCAACAGGAACGAGAGCATCTAAAGCGGATGGAAGCCCTACAAAACAAGGCGACATCAACCGGACAGAAAGCCGCTAAAGTTTCCGGGGCAGGAACGGATGATAAGACGCGTGAACGTGTCCTCATGCAAGAACAGGCTATCCGTATGAAGTTGCAACAAATGGCGGATAAGGAAGCACAGCAAGCAAGGAAGAACGCTCAAGACTATGAGAAGTTCTGGATTAATGCTTTACGGACCAGAGAGCAGAAGGAGGCACAAGTTCGAGAGAAGGTTCTTCAGGAAGAGCAAAAAATCAGGCGTTCATTAAGCCAAACCGAAACGCAGATGAAGCAAACCTTTAACATTACGCCAAGTTGGATAGGCAAGCTTGGTGATATGGCTACCCATGCCGCTGTATTCCACACGGCATATGCAGCTATGCATAAAGTACAGGAAGCTTTAAGAGAGGGTATAGTCGGCATTGAATCTAATATGGCAGGCTACGTCCAGACGAATGAGCATTATTTCCTTGAGTACAACGAGGGTACTAAGGAAATGGTGATGAACACTGAGAAGTTGCACGACGAGACAACCAAGTTTATCCGGACGGCTCATGATCTTGGTTCAGAAATCATGGATGTTACCGAATCAGCACGTCTGTGGGGCCGGATGTATAAGGATGCAGGCGTTGTTCAAGAGATGGTACGTAAGTCCACAATGCTCAGTACTGTAGACCTTGTATCCTTGGAAGATGCGACGAAATCTATGGAGTCTACCTTTGCTCAGTACGGTGTACAAATCAAGGACAGCAATGACGCTATGGTGCTTGGTGGACGCGTACTGGATTCTTGGTCCAAGGTTGCCCATGACACGATGGCCCCGGCTAGAGACTTGGGAGCTGCCTTTGAACGGACAGGTAAGATAGCGGCGGAAACTGGCGTTTCATTTGACTTTATGAATGGCTTGATTTCAGCTGGTATACGTAACACGGCGCTGAGCGGGGAAAATCTAGGTAACATGTGGAAGACAGTTCTGGGTACAATCCGTACAGATAAAGCCGTCGCAGAGATTGAGAGATTAGGAGTTCAAACAAAAGAAGTTGTAAATGGTACAGAGCAGTGGAAAAGGGCAGAAGACATTCTGTTAGAGTTGTCGACCAAAGTAATCGACAAGAATTATGATCTTACAAAATCATACGCGGATATTTCACGCGGTGTCTATCAATATGCTAAATTGGCTGCTTCCTTAAACGCAGGGGATATCTTGCTAGGTACAGCAGCGTCTATCGGTTCTACCGGATCGACAATGGAATACTTGAAAGTTCAGATGGATACCATTCAGCGTAAAGCAGCTCAAACCAAGGCTTCGTTGTTAGAAATATTCAACAATGCTGGTGATGATGGTTTGAGAAGAACGATCAAGGATGTATTGGATGCAATTGACCAACTACTTATCGGGCTTACAAAACTTCCTTCCGGCGCGTTTGAGGGAACGGCAGCTATCGGTGGTCTACTGCTTGCCTATAAAGCCCTGAGCGGCCCAATCATGAGTGTAATTGCTGCTGTGAAAGTGTTAACCACAGCGAAGGCAGCGGAAACCGCTGCTATTGGCGCTAATACGGTAGCTAATAACGTTAATATCGTTTCCTCACAAGGAGCAACTCTTTCAACAGTTCAGAGAGTCGCCGCTACCGAAGGGGCTACAGTAGCACAAGGAGCGTTAATAGTGGCTACTGAAGGAGCTACAGTAGCTACGAAATCATTGTCTGTTGCTCAAGCGACAGCGACAGTGACGACAGCAGCAGCAACGGCAGGATTGAGTCTGCTTGTTGGCGCAATTGCGCTTGTTGCCATGAATAGTGGTAAAGAAGAAAAGGCTGCTCGTGATAGAATCCAGAACTTAAAAGATGAAGATTCGGCATCTCAACAAATGGTTAGCCAATATCAAAGACAGATTGAATTAGTACCTAAATTAGCTAATGCGCATCGTTCTCTTGAACAGTCACTTAAACTAAGCACTGGCTCGGCAGAAAAGGAAACACAAGTAAAAAAACAACTCGAAGAGGTTTCAAAAGCGCTGGTCATCACTCTTGGAAAAGAAGGAGCTAAGCAACTTGAAGCTGCTGGTTATACCGATGAAGCTGTACAGGTGCAAGTCGCAGCTTTGAACAAACTCATCGAGAAGCAGAATGAAGCCCGAAAAAATGTATTGAAAGATCAGCAATCGCAATTACTGGACCAACAAAAGCAAAAAATAAATGAAATCACAGAAGCCACCAAAGAACTGGAACGAGTAAAGAAAATCATTGCTAATCCGATTGGAGATTTTTTAGGGACAGGGGAATTCAAAGAAGACGCTGCCAAATTAGAAGAAAAAATCAAATCGTTAGAACAAGAAAATAATAAGCTTACTTTATCTGTAACAGAAGTAGGAGTCGCTTTAGGCCAAGCAACTGTTGAAACTGATCAATTTGCAGGGAAAGCTGGAACAGCAACCGAAAGTGTTAAATCACAGGAGGAAGCCCTTGCTGATTTAAGAGAGCAGATTCAGGGCAATGGTCAGGCTATTTCTGAGATGAATATTGTTTTAAATGATCTGGCCAATAAACAGTCCATGAACGCAGAAGCTGCGGCAGAGTTAATACTCAAATACCCTCAATTAGCTTCAGAGATTTACAAAACATCTGAGGGGTGGGCCTTCGAAAAGAATGCAATTGAAGTTGTTCGTAAAGCTAAAATACAAAAGGCTATAGACGATCTAAAGTCAGAAAAAGCTTCTAGTTTAAGTACAAAACTTGAGTCTGATGACCGTATTGCAGTTTACATTAAAGAGGCTGGGGCGATTAAAAGTCTTGCTGAATTGAAAGCTAGATTGAACGGAGTTATGGCTCAAAGTTCATTAGATGTTTTTAATAAACAAAAAGAGCTAAACAACATGACTGGAGTGAAATCTTTCCTAAGTGCCCCTTTTCAAAACCAACTAAATCAAGATAAGAAAAACATGGAGAAGAGTAAAAAAGACATAGGCGAAATATATGGTGGATACGAGAAAGATATGAAGGAATATGACACTCGTATCAATGCTCTAACCAAACTATATAATGACCCTAAATTTGGTGTGAGTTCTTCTGGATCAAAAAAAGAGAAGGGAAGCGGGGGCAAAAAAGGCAAGAGCGATGCGGAGCGTGCAGCCGAAAAAGCAGCTAAGGACGCTTCAGCGGCACGAAAAGATAGTTATGACAACGACATTGATAACTTTAAGTACATCGCTGAACGAAATGAATGGTCTATAGACCAACAGGTTGCAGGATACAAACGATTGGCTCAGCGGCATAAGCAATATCTTATCGAAGATAAGGATGCAATGAAGCAATGGAGCCGAGATGTTCAGAAACTGAACGATTCCAGGTATCAGGAAGATGTTGAGAACTTAGAGCGAAGAACCGAACGTATGCGACAGGCCAATAAACAGGAAATTGAAATGGTTAAAACCAGCCTGGACTTTTACAAAAAGGAGCAAAATAAAAATTATCTTCTTCCTGCTAACCGTAGAGAGATTGCCAAACAAATCTATGATTTAACCGTCAAATACAATGAGCTTCGTTATCAAAACAGTGAGAAGTGGATTGATAAAGAAACTTCCAAAATGGAGATGGCAGGGCAAACCCAAATTTCTATCCTCAAAATGGAATATGACGCTTATATGCGTATGAGTAAGGCAAAGGATCGTACCGCCGAACAGAGTTTTGAGTTGCAGCAGAAGATTTACGAGAAACGTAAAGCTCTGGAAGATGAGTTTTTGTCAGACTTCCAAAAAAGAATCAATTACCAGAAGAGTATGGAAGCCATATCTGTTTCTGATCAGCTTAATGCATGGACAAAAATGCAGGCTCTTTACAAAGAAGGATCAGAACAACGGATGGAAATTGATGTACAGGTCCATGATTTGAAGAAGCAACTTTTGGAGGATCAGAAGAAGGCTGCTACCGAAGCTGCCAAGAAGGAAAAGGAAGCACTTGAAAAGACTCGGGATGATGAAGTAAAGCGGATTGAGGCGGAACGGGATGCTTTTATCGAGGCTCAGGACGCTAAAATTAAGGCCATAGATGACTTGCTTGCCAAAATGCAGACAGCTAACGAAGACGAGGATTATGAACGTGCAATGGCGGAGAAACAAGCGCGCCTTGCCCTGCTACAGTCTGCTGTGGGTCCCGAAGGTATAGCTGAACGGAAACAGACTGAAAAAGATATTGAAGATATGCAGCGGGAACATAACCGGACGCTTGCTAAGCGTGGATTGGAGGATCAGAAGAAGAAGCTCCAAGACGAGAAGACTGAACGGGAAAAGGACTACAATGACCAGATTGAAGCTGCCAAACAGCATTATGATCAGCTTGCTGAAAAATACGATGAGTATTCAGACGGAGTTGAATCCAAAGCAGAAGATTTAAAAAATACTCAAATCTCAAAAGAAACTGAAAAGAACGCGGAGATTTTGCGTCAGTTGGATCAGTTTATTGCTGATTATCAGATGAAAATGGCTGAAATTAATGCAACCTCGTTGTCTGCTTCTTTGGATACAGGTTCCTCAATCTCTGAAAAAGACAGTGACTTGGCGCGATATAATTCCAATATTGATAAATGGTACTCGGCAGGCACTGCTGAGAAGGGCAAGCTGCACGAAGAAAATGCTGCTCTGCGGAATAAGTATGGCATTAAGAAGGATACAGGGAAACTTCAAAAATTCCATTCTGGCGGGATCGTTCAAGGCCAGAAGGGAGCAGAGGTACCCGTCATTGCCCGTGAAGGGGAAATGTATTTGAATGGTCAACAACAGAGCAACTTGTGGAAAATTATCAATTTTAAGATGCCGAAACTTAATTTCTCTATGCCTGATTTTTCAATGCCAATGGCTTCGGGCGGTTCAAATCCGCAGCAAATCAGCAACCAGTTCGTAATAAAATCAGGTGATACTTATATTGAAGACGAATCCGCAGCAAAGGTGTTTTGGAGCGAAAGGGACAACTTTGTACGGAGGTTGCAAACGAGGGGAGGCAAGTCTTAATGATAGACGCTACGGTGGATGGGAAATCCTTTAAATCCATTGGATTAGGGCTTAAAACTCACAATATACCTGTGTTACCCCCAACAAAAGACCATAGCCTTGAGATAGCTGAGAGGGATGGAGAGTTGGATTTTGGCAGCACGTATGGAGCGCGGTTAATCAATCTCGAATGCGTCCTAATGGCTGATGATACTACCCTTGATTACCATAGGAGAGTCGCCCAAGTGGCGGCTCTTTTTAATGCCAAAAAAGGGGATATCGTATTTACATTTTCTGATTTGCCGGGAAGAAGGTATATAGGACGGTACGCAGGAACTCTGGATATTGAAAAGATACTTTGGGATGGGGAGCTTACCATACCAATCAAAATGGGGGAGCATCCGTTCCCGGAAAGCGATGAGAATATCAAAGAAGTTATCATTACTCAATCGCCACAAACAGTGTCGGTCATTTCTACAGGAGATGAAAGAGCCAGTCCTATTATCGTCCTGACTAACATCGGTAATAACGACATACGGAATTTCCGTATCGCAAATGAGTATCAAGTAGAATAGGAGGTCTTTATATTGGCAGACATATTACTAAGTAAGTCGAACTGGTGGAAAACAGCCTGTATTAATGCGGCCTTGCGTGGGATTAACTTTGCTTCTCCTCAAGCGCTATACATTGCCCTATACACCAGTAGTCCAACCGATGCGGATACAGGGCAGGAGGTAAGCGGTGGAGGCTATACGCGCCGTGCTGTGACGTTCTCAGAACCAGTTATAGTGGATCGTAGAGCCGTTACTTCCAGCGTGGGGGATGTCTCTTTTCCTATCGCTGGAACAGATTGGGGATTGATAACACACATAGGCATTCGGACAGCAGCAACCGGGGGCAATCTTGTCTATCACGGTGCTGTCAAAACACCGCGCACAGTCCAGACAAATGACACGATCAGGTTTCTGGCTGGGCAAATTAAAGTAGACGAAGGGTAGGTGTGAAACGTGGAAAAAATGTATCCACCAGTGGTGAATTCTCCTAAAACAGAGTTGACTGAATTGATTACGGACAAACAAACGGAAATAACTGTTGCTAATGCGTCCGTGCTGCTGCAAGGCGAAGGTATTGCCGTTTTGGGCAATGGTGATGCAGCGGAGACGATTACGTATACAAGTGTGGAAGATAACGTATTGAAAGGCTGTGTACGCGGTTTTGAAGGTGTTGCCCGTGCTTGGCCTGTTGGTGCACGAATCGCCCGTAATTTCACGGCGGCAGACTGGAGAGCAGCTATAAACAATATCCAAGCTTTGCATGAGGAAGCAAACTCGGAATCTCGTAAACCCATTACATTACAACCAGGTGTCCAAATTGTAAAAACAGACAAGCAGACTGTATTTAATTTAGCAGGACTAACAGGTAAAACGGTAATTGACTATGAAGGTCAAAAAGGTTTATTCGGTGTACGTAATCCGTATGTGATACGGTACGGTGAAAACATTCTACCGAGCTTTTATGAATGGACCGCCACTGCACAGGCAGGCACAGCAAGGATTACAGGTCCTAACCAGATAACACTTTCTAAATCGGCAGGGTTATCGGGATTTAATACACAGGCGTATAACGTCAATGCGGTACCAGCGACAGATTATACATTATCGGTAACGGTTGATGTGTCTAACATAGGTGGGACTGTTGGAGCGGGGGCGTACTGGAATGTTCAAGCTATTGGGAAGAATGGTGAAGTGTTGGCAGACTTCACGACTGGACCGTTCGCAACATCGAACGGAACAAAAACGATGGTTAAGACCTTCACAACGCCAGCGAACACATCATATTTAAGAGTTATCGTAGGGCTTGACATTGACGCAATGGGTACGGCTGTATTTCGCGATGTTTCCATAAATATCGGCAGCACAGCCAAACCATTCAAACCGCGCGAAGATTCCATGCTGGCGTTGCAAACAGACCTGTACGCCGATCCAGTTACAGGAGCTAATGCAGATACTGTATTTGAGCGTGATGGTCAATACTTCAAGTCCAAGAAGTGGCAAGGATTAACGCTTGATGGTAACAGAGCGTGGGTGATCGGTGACGCAGCTGCTGGTGTTGGGGTCAGACAGGTGAAAGTGGTAGGTCTAGCGGCTGGCGCTGTGGCTGCAAGCGGTATTGTGACGAAGTTTGACGGTAAGATAGTACCCCAAGGGAGTACAGGCAACACAGCCGACACAAACGCAGTCACCGCAGCTGGAGACGTTTACATAGCTATTCCTGTTGCAGACAGCGGATGGGGAGACAATTATTCACCTACTCAGGACGACATCAAAGCCTACTTTTTTGGATATAAGGCGTATGACGCTAACACCATTACTCCTGCCACCGCTCAAGCAGCCACGACGGCGACATGGAATGGTACAGGAACTAAGTATTGGGTTCAACGGGTTGGAGCAACTAATTTTACACAATCCGTGCCGCAAGCATCCTATGCAGGATACACGCCTTACAAACTCGTATACCAACTTGCAACGCCTACTGTTGAGCCTATCATTAGCGAAGGCCAGTTATCTTTTATTGACGGCGATAACCAAGTTGAAGTAGGTACGGGGATTGTGTTGCGCGAAGCCGCGAAACCCTCATACGAAAGCACAAGTGGAAACTACCAAGTTAATAATTCAACGTTAACTGGTTCTGCCTTACGCAATAAAGCCGAGAGGATTTTAAATGTTTTTAGGAACAGCATATCCGATAAGGCGTTTGAGATTATCAGCAATACCGCTGCTTATGGTGTGCAACTGTCAGTTATAAAAGCAAGTAACTACGATCCAGTAGCATCCTACAGTACCACCTACCTGATGCTGGACAAGTCGCCAGTCGTACCGTTAACAGGCTCTTACGCAGCCAATGAAAAGACGCTGCTGACGGACTTGGTGGACAGTGTGCAGCAAAACACAGCGCGTGTGAGTGTGCTTGAGAATAAGAAGGCTGACAAAGATAACCCTGCATGGCTTACGCCTACACTGCTGAATGGGTGGAGTAGTGTCATTGGTGGAGGAGGGGTCCCATACGCAGCGGGTTATTATAAAGATAGTTCAGGTGTTGTCCACATGAGGGGATGGATAAACGGTGGGGCGACGGCTCAGGCGACGGCTATTTTTAAGTTGCCCCTAGGATACAGGCCTTCACAACGCAGTTTATTCATTTGCTACGATTCTAGCTTGGCGGGAACCAACCTTAAAGCATCCGCTATTGTCGTTAATCTGGATGGCACAGTGTCAGTGGATGCAGTTTCTGGCGGGAACCTATCACTATACCAGATAAGTTATCTAGCCGAGCAATAAAGGAGGGCAACACATGAAATTAGTACCTAAAGTAAATAAAGACGGCCTCTATTTAGAAGATGAAGTAGTGGACGATGCCTTTAATGGTGTCGTCCCTTTTTATTCGGACAACTCAGAACAAGAATTTGAGAAAACCGAGCAAGACGCTACGAACGCACCACAGGAACCAGTAATAGCCGGATACATCGTCGGGGTGCCGTTTCCAGAAGGATTTAGCGCATATGTGACCGAACATAAAGGGTTTCGCTTTAACTTAGAAACCTTTTCATGGGAAGAAGGCCTGACGATTGAAGAGATAGCGGAGCTGACCAAACCAACAGATCAAGTCCAGGATGCATCGGAAGTTGTAGGCCAGCAGCTTGCGGAGCTGAAGATTCAGGCTATGCAGCAAACCCAACTTTTAGCCGGCATGGGAGCAGAACTAGCGGCAGCTAAACTTGAAATCATTGACTTGAAGGGAGCTAACCAATCATGAATTTCTGGAGCCTTGCTTTTAAATTGAACTGGGTAACCGCAGAGAAGTTGAAGGGTGCAGTAATCACAGAGACGAATCGTTTTGGGGAAATCACACCGGAAGAATACAAGACCATTACAGGCTTGGACTTTGCGTAGGAAAAGTTTCCTTAGCAAGTTAGGAGGACGCTATGTTTAATGGTGGATTTAATAGCCTTGGTTTTAATACAGGAGATGTAGAGGGGAACATTATTGACCTTTCTGCATCCCTTTCTGGTTCCGGACAAATGTATTCCAGAAAGATAGAAACGGACGGAGTCGATAGCGACAATGCTTTTAACCTAATGGCCTTCAATGTCACAGAGCCGGGAACGGTCACTGAATATATATTGGACTTTAATTTAGATATGACAGCAGCGGCTAATCTGTCCGGTGAAGGTCAGGCGCAGGCTGATTTTGTCCGTGAATATGCCTTGGAAGCTGTACCGATGTCGGGCGAGGGACGTATAACTGATGCTGTGTATATCCGTGAAATCTTAGCGCAGGTTGTGCCTATGTCCGGTGAAGGAAGGATGTCGGCGGAGCTGTCCAAGTTCCATACGGATTTCATCGAATTTACAGACGCATTCAAGCCGGGAGAAGTCATTGTCATTGATTCTGGTAAATTCAAGATTACTAGGAATGGTCAGAATGTTTCCCATTTGTATAATGGCGACTTTTTCGATTTGAATCTCGGTAACAACAACCTGACCTGGACAGACCCAGAGACAGGCCGGACGGTTTTGTTCCGTATTACACACCGAGATAAATTCTTATATTAAGAGAGGTGGATTATGCCTACTCCAACTATGCAAGTGTTTGATAAAAACATGCGGCGTGTTGGTACGCTGGTGGACTCTTACGATATTCAACGGAGGAGGAGAATTAACAGCGACTATGAATTAACCTTCATGGTTCCAATGACCTCAGATGACTACCGTGAGAAAATAGCAATCAAGGGCCACGTTCAAGATGAGCGTGGTCAATTTTATGTCATTCAGTCTCGTAGCCGATCACGCGAGGGAAAAAAGCTGACTGCCAATATTTATTGTAATCACGTTATGTTCAAGCTCAATGATTACAAGTTTCCGTATGCGTCTTACATTGCAGAAGCCTATGGTATCCATATCAACCAGCTTACAGACCTGATTACAACTGCTACAGGCGGGAGATTCAAATTTGTAATCCATGACACATTCGATTTGCATGATGTCAAAGACTTTGGGCGTGGGACGTGCTTGGAAGCTCTCAATAAGATCGTTCAAATGTATGAATGTGAAGTAGAGCCGGATAATTTTGTAATCAATCTGAGAAAAAAGATAGGGTCTGATAATGGACTACAATACAGACTCAAGAAGAATATCGTTTCTAGCTCATTCAAGGATAAAGGGGAATCCCTTGTAACCCGCATGTTTTCGCAGATGAAGGATGGACGCACCTTTATTGGAATGGATGCATCTAAACTGACGGACGAGGAGCGGAGTTTGCTTTCCGGTGTGCCGGGAACGATCGTAAACGGGAAGCTCGCTGTTAACTATTTAATTTCTCCTTATGCCCAATATTGGGCCAGTGATTCCGTACCGTTTTATGATGGAGAGATTATAGAGCAGGACATTGAGGAAGCGGAGGACTTGTTGAAGGCTACGCGGAAGGCTCTTGCCGAACAGGAGAATGTAACGCTGGAGGTAACTGTATCAACAGCAGACTTGTTTAAAATTGATAACTCGGAACCGGAGCCACATTTGGGTGATGCTGTAATGTGTATTGATCCAGCAATGGATATGAACAAACTCAAAGCCAGGATCACAGAGCTTACAGAATATCCGTATAGCCGTGACAAACACAGCGAACCTACCATATCCAATGTCAATTTACGCGACTATGCAGATATCATTTCTGACCTGGAGCGGAACAAGAATATTATTAATAATCTGTTCAGTAACGGGAAGATCCGGACGGAAGTATTTGAGTCTTTTGCAAAGCAGGCCGTGATCGACATTGACAATTCCAAAACAGAAATTAAATACGATCAGCGCGGTATCGTCTTGCAGGATCAAACCAACGCATTGAACCAGGTCATTATCACTTCAAATGGTGTTGTCCTGACAACAGATGGAGGTAAAACGGCAAGAACGGCTATTACAGCGCGCGGGGTGGTAGCCGAGCAGATTGTCGGGCAACTTGGTAACTTTGTATCTTTGGTTATTGGTAGCGGCAATAACGTAACTAAAATCAATACCAACGGAATCAGTGCCGGAAATGACGACTATACTATTGCACCGTTCAGGGTAGACATGCAGGGCAATGTAGTTGCCAGATCAATCAAGCTTACAGGCCAAATTGATAACTCAGAAATGAATGCTTCAGATATTAAGGCTAGTACTGTTACTGCAAGTACGATACGTGGTAGTAAGTTAATCGGTAATGAGATCGAGGGCGGTATTATTACAGGGGCTTTGTTTAGAACGGCTAAAGAAGGCCGCAGGATTGAAATAAACTCTAATGGATTGACCGCTTATAATTCATCTGGCGGCGAGGCTATTTCTTTAGGTCAATATGCCAATGGAGCGGCCTTACTATTTATGGACAATGGTTCGCCGAGAGGGAGTATTTTTGGAGACTCAGACGGATTTCATGTAGGCAATATGGGCGGGGTATATATTAAGTCTACTGATGATATGGTTTATTTTCAGAATGAGATTAATTTTACTGACGCTACTGTAAGCGGGCTTAAGCTTGGAGTTGAAAATATTGAAAATCTCGGGGATACAATTAGAGAATTGAGGAACGATGCTGCTTCATTGAGAGGTGATATGTACAATGATGTGATTGTGAACGCTACATTTGATCCATCATCAAGAAATTTGAAACTGTTTAGTCGAACAAGGACAGTTGCAACTGTTAAAATTCCTGCTGGTACTAGTTCGACAACATAATGTTTACTGCACCTCCTACCAATGGTAATATTAGGACATATATACTATGTAGGAGGCACGGTTCATGAAGAAGTGGTCTTATTTACTTAGTGGTGTATTAATCGGCGCGGTTGTTGCTACGGCTAGCAGCGCATTTGCTGATCAAATCAAATCTTTAGTCGGAGAAAAGGTAGCTGGGGAATATTCAGTCAAGGTAAATGGAAATTCTCTTTCCGAAAATGCCATTGTGGTAGACGGAAAGGCACATGTACCTTTACGAGCTGTAACCGACTCATTAGGGGCGAATCTAAAATTGGACGGGAAAACAATTCAAATAAGTACAGATTCATCTACTGATACAAAAACAACTTCTTTGTCAGAAACTGATGGAGTGATAAAAAAAGAAGGACAGTATGCGGGTTGGAGCATAGTGAAGTTGGAACAGAGGAAATCTGACTTAGAAAAATATATTTCAGAATCTGAAAGCAGTAAAGAAAAACTAAATCATGAACTTGAAATTGCTGATAAATTGTCGAAAACATCAGTAAGTTCTTCAACATTAGCCATTAGAGAATCGAATGTGGCTAAAACAAAGAAGGAATTAGACAGCATTGAGAGCGCTATAGCTAAATATAAGACTGAACTAGAAGAAATAGATAAAGCTATAGCTTCACTTAAATAACTCATGAAAAAAAGGAATAAGACAGTATTGCTCAAATTAAAAGTCGCACTCCACATGAGTTCGTGGAATGAAATGAAAAGCAAAAAGCTGAACTAGAAAAGTAGTTGTTTAGAAATCGCTCAAATAGAATAAGAACAAAAAGGACTCCCTAAGTTTTAGGAGTCCTTTTTGTTCTTATTCTATCTAACTAATTAATTAAGTAGTTCAAGAAACTAGTTAATCTAATTCTAGATACTCATCTACTATTTTTTCTGATTCATGAAGAATATTATCTTTATCTATTTCTGGATTATAAAGAATATTACCTTCATCATCAATTAATCCTTCTCCATAAAACTTAGAGAAAGGAATTTTAACTACCATTAATGCAAATTCAGTTGCTGCCTTTTTATATTTTGCTTTGTAAAGAGATAAGTCCTTCTGGTAATTCTTAAGAAGAGCTTTCTGTAATCTTGGAGCAAGACTTTCAATGGCTGCCGACATGTTATTTTCAAACATTCTTATCACGCTGTCATTAGTGGATTTAATTGATTCTGCTAGTTCTAAAGATCTCTCAAGTAACTCTTTAGCTTCTATTGTCAATTCTTCAAGTCCTAGTAAGAAATCTACACTTTCTTTAAGAATAGAAGAAATCTTTGCGAGTGTTTCTAGATTGGGTTCGCCTTTATTTCTTTCGAATCTTCCGTAATAGGACTGCGAGAGACCTAGCATATCAGCCATTTCTTGCTGGCTAAAACCCTTTGATTCTCTTAGCCATTTGAGGCGCGCAGAAAAAACTTCCAAAATGAATACCTCCAAGTATTGACATTAGACTATAACAAGCATATATTAAGACTGAAATGGAATTTATTTAGACCATTAAGTACTAAAGGGGTGGGAAAATGAGAAAGCCAATTAACAAGTTAGCATACTACAGATTAACCAACATCATGTCTCAAGAAGATGTTGCCAAGGAATTAGGGATATCTCAAGCGTACTATGGGCGTCTAGAGAGAAATCCAGAGAACATTAATGTTGGCATGGCAAAGAAGCTGAAAGTTATCTTTAAAGTGAACTCTTTAGATGATCTATTTTCCGAAGCAGTTTAATCCTTATAAGTCTAATACTAATCCATATCGGGATTAAAAGACAAGAAGGAAAGAAATAAGAAAAACAATGTAGGCATCTTAGATAAACGGATATAATTATAATAAAAGGTTATCTAAACCTATCGGTAAAAATAAAAAATCTAACTTTAACTATAGCCTAGTACACTATTTTAAGTATCACCAAAATGGAGGAATAATATGAATATTCGTATTGAGAATTGGATGGGACACGAAATTCGTTTTGTAGAGAAGACACTAGGTGATTGGTGGGCAGTAGCCGTGGATGTCACTAGGGTACTCGGCATAAGAAACAATCGTGATGCGGTAGGTCGCTTGCCTGATACTCAGAAGGATGTAGCTTTAACCGACACCCTCGGGGGAAAGCAAGAAGTTGCGATTATCTCTGAAAAAGCAGTCTACCGAATGATTATGAGATCACGCCGTAAAGAAGCTGAGGCTTTCCAAGATTGGGTTTTCGACATAATCAAGCAGCTTCGCCAGTCTACTGGACTTGAAGGTTTCCAAATCTTTCGTATGTTAGATAAAGATCATCAAAAAGAAGCCATGGGTAAACTTTGCAGTGGATTAAGACAACCAGTAAGAGTTGACTTTATTAAAGCTAATACCATTGCAAACAAAGCAATTTCTTCTATGCATGGTCACCCCAAGATGATCAAGAAAGACCAAATGACACCCGAGATGCTTGTAGAAAGACAAGCTGTTTTAGAAGATGCTGTTAACCTGATGACAATGTCGGACAAGTTCAAGTTAGACATTGCAGTCTCTAGAACTATCTATGATAAGTATCTAGGTGATCACCCGAGAAATAAACATGCAAATTAAAAAGAGCCGCTTAACAAAGCGACTCCCAACAAAGTTGTCACCTGTCTTCTTGGCCGGAGTAAGGTGACATTATTCAAGGGTTATACCCTCTAACCTAATCATAGACAATTATACAATAGTATAATTTATAGTCAAAATTATTTATCTTGTTGCCTAGATTCTGTTAGAGGTGTATGCCCCATTTTTCTGGAGGCAAACATAATGGAAGAAGAGATAATGGACTTTATATTAAATTCTTCACCTGATCAATATCTTGAGTTAAACTTGCTGAACTAAATGATGTATCCTTCAAGGAATTTATTACTACACTAGACGGTCTTGTCGAACTAAGGTAAACACACTCACCCCATTTTTGGGGTCAGTAAATCAGGACTCCTGAAATTTTAGGAGTCCTTTTAATCGCCTCAAAATTGAGTTGAACTGGGCTGAATTTTCAGCCAAGTTAATCTTGAACATCAAGACGGTTAGATATTGAACCATCCTCAATTTGCGTATGGTGGATTATTAGCAATACGGAAAATCCGTATCGGTCAAGTTGCACTCTAGCAAATCGTGAATTTCAAGGTTCGTCGAAGTCACTCTATACGGAGTGTATGAGTTTTAAATAATGAAGCATGAATTTCATGCTCGTTAATAATTGTTGTATTGTATACGAGTGTGAGGATTGAAATAGCTAATTATGGAAGGTATACTTTGATAGTAAGTCGGTCGTACTTTATATGAGTACGTGGATTGAAATCAGCCTCCTCCAAACAGGTAGCCAGCAACCGCTCAAACGTCGCACTTAGTATAGAGTGCGTGACTTAAAATCGTAGTGTAGAGGTATTAAACAGCGAATACAATATAGATACACAAAAAGCCCTCTTAAACTGAGGGCTTTTTCTATTATAAGAGAGGGTGACAACGTATGAGAATCCTTGCATCTTGGTGGAATAAACTTTGGCTTCGCTATCATAATGAATCAAGACACTATCATCTCATAAAAAGAGATGTTCATTTAGACAGAATAAGAAAGAATGATTATTAAAGGGAAAGTTGCTCTTGCCTTAGAATAAATAAGTCAGGAGGTGATTACATGGAAGTGGATGCTAAACAAAAGGTGTTGATTGCAATATACACCGAATATCAAAAGGACATACCTGAAATGGCGAATGTCACTTTTAGTAGTTTGGGGTTGGAAAACGATGTATTTAAGGTTGCAGTTGAAAAGCTTGTCAATGAAGGCTTTATAACTGATGCTACTGTTACACATGGAGGAAATGGAAATATTCCTTTAATGGTTAACGTTAAATACTGCAAAATGACCAGATTCGGCATAGATTACATAGAGAGCAAGGCTCAATTAGACCAAACGCTTTCTGGAGAACAAAAAGTAAAGGGCCTACTGGAGAAAGCGGGGAAATGGGGATGGGATCAGTTTAAAGATTTCGGAGCAAGAGTAGTGTCGGAAATGCTAAAATAATACGATCACATCGTATGAAATCCGTAGTATCACTCACATTATAATCAAAATACAATAAAGATATAGAAAAACCTCTCTACGTTCGGAGAGGTTTTTTAACTCTTTTATAAAGGTAGAATGATTTTATGGAAACAAAAACTGCTATAGAAGAATTATAAATCCCTTAGAATTCGTGAAATAGTATTAGACTGCACTCAATAATAGAAACAACGGCAGCCAAGGCCGAGAAAATAAAATCCTAGACTGCCGATGTTCTATTGAACTATCGTGTCCCTATAGTTCAATCTCTTCCCTTTTCATAAAAGAGTTGTGCAGAACTTTCTGCCGTTGGAATCATGTCTTACTCCAAGTCACTTTGTAAAATTATAATCCTCACCGAGTTCAACCGTTTTCGTGGCGACACAGTCATGAAATTCCCGATCATGCTCCACGAATACAATGGTCGGCGTGTACTCAAGCAGCAGCTCCTCAATTTGCATCCGGGAAATCACGTCGACAAAGTTGAGCGGTTCGTCCCAAATATGCAGATGAGCCTCCTCACATAGGCTTCTCGCGATTAGAACCTTCTTCTTCTGACCGCCGCTAAACGCCGATATATCCTTCTCAAACTGGATGCGGGCGAAATCTAGCTTATGCAACACGGCCTTAAATAAGCTTTCGTCAATTCTGTGCTCTGCTGCATAATCGGAAAGCGTTCCTCGCAGATGAGAAGTATTCTGGGATACATAGGAAACGCGAAGCTGCGGCTCCCGCTGAAACGTTCCTGTATAGTGTAGCGCCTCATCGTTGAGCAGGCGGAGCAAGCTAGACTTGCCTGAACCATTTGGACCTGAAATTGCAATCCGATCTCCTGGTTCGATCGTCAGACTAATGTTCTTGCAAACCGCTCTTTCCCCGTAGTAAATCGTGACGTGATCCAACATCGCCAATTCCGATTTGGGATACACGAGCTGAGAGATCGCAAGGCTTTCTGACTGTTCGATATTTCGGAGTAGCTTCGATTTTTCCTCTAAAGCGGCGTGTTGCCGCTGTTCGATGGATTTCGAGCGTTTCATCATTTTCGCTGCCTTATGCCCGACGTAACCCTTGTCAAGCTTGGAACCGGAATTTCGTGTGCCGTTTTTCGATTTTTCGGTCTCGAAAGACCAGCCGCTAGTACGTTTAGCAGAAGCAGATAAACGCTGTATGTCTTTGTACAGCTTTTCGTTTTGTGCCATTTCGAACGTGTCCTGGCGAGTTTTGTTCGTCCACCAGCTGGAGAAGTTGCCTTTTTGGATTTCAATATTCGTTTTGTTGATCGATAGAATATGATCCACGCAGCGGTCGAGAAAAGCCCGGTCGTGTGAAACAAGAATAAAACCGCGCTTCGTATTCAGATAATCGGCGACAAGCTTGCGTGCGTGCAAGTCGAGATGATTGGTCGGCTCGTCGATGAGCAGAAATCGATTGTCTTGGATGAATAGCACGGCCAGCAATACCTTCGTCTGTTCTCCTTGGGACAGCGATTCGAATGGCCGGTACAACACGTCTTCTGAAACCTTAAGCAGGTTCAGTTCGCGCATCAACTTCCAGTTCTCATAGTTTGGCACGATCTCTTCGACGACGTCTAAGGTCAAATACTCAGGATGTTCGACGGGAAACGGAAAATAATCAAAGGCGACTGGTGTGGAGATCGTACCGCTGTATTCGTACTTCCCCTGAAGCAGGTTTAAGAACGTCGTTTTCCCCCGACCGTTTCTCCCCGTAAAGCCCAACTTCCAGTCTGTATCAATTTGAAAATGAACATTTTCGAATATGGGGTCATAGCTGCCTGGATAGGCAAAAGTAAGATTGGTCACCTGAATGGCGGGCATGGCAATCATCCTTTCGTTTGGAAATAAAAAAAGAGCCGCAAGAAAGGTGCTTTCTTGCGGCTCTAATCCATACGAGGAAATACGGCCCCATTCCAAGGGGCCGTATGACTGTCCGGAGAGGGAGCGCAAACGAAACGCAGAGCTTTCTTGCAGAGATGAAATAAAACGATCACAGCCGATCGCTGAGTCCGTTCTTTTCGTGATCTCGAAGCAAGAAAGTCCTACATGTATCCGTTCAACTCCCATCATCAAATTACATTCAGTTTATCACAATGGTAATTTAACTACAACCTGCGTAGTCTCGTTCGTAGGTCGACATGCTCCTTAGGTTGATTACTGTTATTCAACTATCCTGCTCGTTCGTATTAGGTTAATAACATATGGGTTTAAAATCCGTAGCGTTATAGCAGCAGAACCAATTTAAGATATAAGTATGAAAGCCTCTGATAACTCGGGGGCTTATTTTGCGTTCAAAGAAAGGTGAGATTAGCAATGGATATACTTACGATTCATGGAGTGCGAGGATTTATTGATGGAAATGGTACAGCTCAACTGAATTTAGGAGATACGGTGCGCGGCCTTGGATTTACTAAGTGCGAAACCAAGAACGGGAAGGAATACAAAAGCATCCGGTGGGAACGCATTTTTGAATACCTGGATGAGTTTGGTTTCGACCACAAGTGGGCGAAAGAATCTTATATACCTGAGAATGTTTTCTATCGTCTTGCAATGAAGGCAAAAAATGAAGTAGCTGAAGCATTTCAAGCTAAGGTGGCAGATGAGGTACTACCTTCTATTAGAAAGACCGGAGGATACATAGCGAACGAAAATGCATTCATTGAAACATATCTCCCTTTTGCTGACGACCAGACCAGAACCATGTTCAAACAGACTTTAGTGGTTGTGCGACAACAAAACGAAGTAATCAAATCCCAACGTGAAGAAATTGAATATAAAGAGACGGTCATTGTCGGGTTAGTTGATGATATCGACCTTGCTGCCAAGCGACAAATTTTGAATAGAGTTGTCCGTAGAGGTGGGAAGAGGTATCAAGAACGCTGGCGTGAGCTGTACAAACAATTCGAGATGAAATATCACATCAATTTATCTGCTCGGTTGGATCGTTATAACGAAAATAACAAGCCGAAACTGAAAAATAAAATTGAATACATCGACAAAGTGATGGGAAAGATTCCAGAGCTTTATGAAATTGCGGCAAAGCTCTATGAGAATGATGTGAAAGAGCTTGCTGAGGAACTGTATGAATTAAACGCAAGATAATAAAACGCAAGATAATAAAATTCACAAGAGAGGCGATGATCTTAATGTCAGATAAAATGATTGAGTCTAACCCAAAGGAACTTGTGCGCTTGTTTGAAATCATCAATCAGTTCGGATCGACCTGTAGTTTGGAGTTTCAAATTGAGGGACAAGCCGATCCGCTGATGGGAATGGTTGATGAAAAAATCGTTCCTGAGTTTTATGATGGAGATGGTGCTGAAGCTGCAATAGCTTTGGAACTTGGAACCACTACTTTTTCTTTTGAAATCGAAAAACATAAATTTTCGAAGCATATATCTGAGACGCAGTTCACTATTTGTATTGTAGGCTCAGAATATGCAGTTTGGTTCAATAGCGGTGTTATCCCGCCAGAAGGTATTTCCATAGCAAAACAATAACGGCAAGACACTTTTTAATGAGGTGTCTTTTTTGCGCTTGAAGGAGGTGAAAAAACCGTGGCAAAGATCAAGTCTACGTTGGATATTCAATTGGATCTAACCAGACCAGTTGAAGAATTAACTGAGGTCATTTCTGCTGTAATTGCTTCACAGCCAGCACGCCGGAAAGAAATACTTATAGGTTTGGATATAGCAGTAGGAAATGCATTAGCAGAGATACAGGCGCAAGAAGAAAAGGAACAGATAGTAGACGATGATAGCTCAGGAAAAGTTTCCTGAACGGAGAGACGGGGGAAGCAAGGTGGATAAGTGGGAGGTTTTTAAGTTCAGCACTGCTTTAGGAAGCAGCGCTGTGACGTATTTTTACGGTGGGTGGTCGGGAGTATTGGGGGTGTTACTTGCTCTGATCATCATTGATTACGTGACCGGATTATTTGCGGCTGGTGCAGAAGGTAAGAAGGGAACTGGACCCGGTTTAAAAAGCAAGATTGGTCTCATCGGTATCGCTCGAAAGGTATTTATTTTTGCAATGGTAGCAGTATCCCATCTGATTGATGGCGTCTTAGGCGATTCGCACCTTTTCCGGGATGCGGTCGCCTATTTTTATATGGCAAATGAGCTGCTTTCGATTCTTGAGAACGGCGGCAGGCTTGGAGCGCCAATTCCACCAGTGATCCGGCAGGCGGTTGAAGTGCTAAAAAGTAAAAGTGGTAATCAGGAGGGAGAGAAAGAGGATGCAACGACGAAACAGCCGTAATGCTCAAGGGATTGACGTATCCCGTTATCAAGGAAAGATTGATTGGAAGGCAGTGAAGGAAGACGGTTTATCGTTTGCCTTCATCAAGGCCAGTCAAGGGAAGTCATACCGGGACAAGACATTCATAGGTAATGCGCAGGCTGCTAGAGCTGTAGGAGTCCTGGTTGGAGCTTACCACTATGTAGATGACTCTGCCATAACGCCAGAGGATGCCCGAAAGGAAGCTGCAAACTTTGTGAGCACCATTAATTCAGCCGGAGGCATCGCGTCTTTCGATCTGCCACCAGTAATGGATTATGAGTCCAACAAGTCCGGCTTAAGCAAAGCGGCGCTTACAGCCGTAGCCAGGACATTTCTGGCGGAAGTTGAGCGGCTTACTGGAGTACGACCAATCGTGTACACATATCCTTCGTTCATCGGTAATTTCAGCGGCTTATCAGATTACCCATTGTGGATTGCCCGGTACAGCGCCACACAGGTTCCGCCTGGCGCATCTGGTTGGTCACGCTGGGATTTCTGGCAGTATAGCGATGGCTCGGCTGGTGGCACATTGCCGTCCGGCACACGTAAGGTGGCTGGCATAGCGGGTCCAGTCGATTTGAATGAATTTGACGGTACGACAGATGAGCTTCGGACACGGTTTAGGAAGAAGACATCCGTCCCCAAAGAAGAGTCTGCGACTGTTGCGGATGGATCATTCCAGATCAACGGAGAGAATGTGGGTAAAGCTCTGCTGTTTGATGGTAAGACTCACGTTCCGTTGTGCGTGCTGGCGAATGCTCTCGGCATCCCTTTAAGCTGGGATAATCCCAAAAAGGTCGCATATTTGAACAATCGCAAATTGCAATCTGTGCAGCTTGTGGAGGGTGTAGCTTATGTACAACTTCGGCCAATTGCAGAATCTTATGGAGCCGAAGTTTCATGGGATTCTAAAAATAGAATTGCTGGTCTGAAAACGAAAGGAGAAAAGTAATCATGCAAACAATTATCGAAACTGTACAACCTTACGTAAATACCATCGTCACAGCCGCTGCGGGTGTGCTTACAGCGTTTGTTTTAGGAGGTCTGAACAAACTCAAAACTAAGATTAACGTGTGGCTAGAAGCGCGTACAACGGCAGCGCAACGTGAAGTGATTCATAAAATTGCTGGGGAGGGCTTTGCTTTTGCTCAAACAGCATTTAAAGAAACTGGGGGAGAACGTAAGCTTCAGGAGGCTTTGCAATATACTACATTGCGATTGGCAGAACAGGGCATTACTGTATCAGCTGTAGAGATTCGATCCGCGATAGAAAAGGCATATTTGGAGTACAACTCCAAAACGAAGGCAATCGTTACAGAATCACAACCAAACGAAGAAGTTACTCAAGCGGCTGCTAAGGAGGCAGTATCTTCTCTTGCTGCTAAGGTGTCAGAGATACTTACACAGGCTACTGGCTTGGAAGTTACAACAAAAGTGGAGTCGGTAACAGTGCAAGATACATCTCCAGCAGAACGGGCAACCGTAACGGGTTTAGCAATGGAATAAATGACTAGATTTATATAGAGATATTGTATATAATTATGTATAGGGAACATATGTTCTCCATAAAGAACATTTGTTCCAATTGCCAAACGTTCCATAATCAGGGATCATAGAACTATATTTTAGTTGAATTTGACCTTGAATATAGGAATGGAGAATCAATTATGGAAATAAAGTTCGATTTTTTTAAGATATCACATGAAGAAAAGGACAAAACCTTAGATTCTGTTTTAAATGAAATCAGTGAATTAAGCTTAGAAGCAAGAATAAGAAATATATATAAGATCCCCAATCGAGTTCATGATTTAATGAGAAGTTCTGACAGATGGTTTGGATCATTCATGAAGATCCGCATGAGTAACGAGACATTGCCTGAAAAAGCGAAGTTGAATGGAGATATTGAACCCATTAATTTTGAAGAGGATCAAGGTCTGGGGGAAAAAGTTGGATTCCTATATGATCCAGACCATAAAATCCTTGTTTTACAAAGAAGTCGCTACAGTATAGGAGCTGGAGGAGCAAAATATTATTTTGAAAGAATTGGAAAATTTACTTTCCATATGGAACCAATAATCCAAGAAAACGCACTCCAAAGACTAAAACACAAGGATAATATCAGGAGATTTGAATTGAAAATGGTTCGACCACCTGGGAAGATTCAAAAGGAAATAAAAGGAGTGAGCGCGTCTAAAGCGCTTGATCTAATTGATGAGTTTGATTCTTACTATATAGATATTAAGTTTGGTTTCGATAATACTAAACTTAATAAGGGAAAGGTGCTTAATAAACAAGCAATTGTTAATTTGGCAAATAAAATTATTGGAGCTGAAGTAGAAGATGTAGAAAAATTTCGAGTTTATGGCGATGAAAGGGATGTAGAAAAATATAACTTTGTTGATTTAATTAAAGACCGAATAGTTGAAATAGCCCAGGCGAATGTACAAAGAGACAACAGGATGACATTCACTTGGATGAACGATCTTTTAAACACAGCTTATGAAACGAGAAGAAGGGAAATAATATTACAATACTTTGAGGAGGAATGATTGGAATGTTCCTCGAAAAAAACATACATTACATCATTGCTGTTTTAATGACTGGGCTAGTTTGCTTTTTAGGAATTGAACCTAATAGGTTTTTAAATTTCAAAGATATTTTGGCTTCTTCCATTAACGTTTCGGCAATTACAGCTGGATTTCTAGCTACTGCAATGTCACTGTTGATCACTCTAACAAACGAAACTGTAATCCAGAGATTGAGGGACTTTGGTCTTTATATTCACCTTATTAATTACTTGAAATCTGCAATAGGCTGGACATTTTTCATAGCAATTGTTTCTGCTGCTTGCTTGTTTATTGATGGTAATGGAAATACTAAATATATTTTTTTTCTTATTTGGATTTTTTTCTGTGTCGCTGGAGCTGTGTCAGTAATAAGAGTAGTTAATATTCTTTCGAAAATTTTAGATAAAATGAGTGGTTGATGAAGTGTCTGTGTTTATTTTTTTATTCCTCCTGTTTAACTGTATGATCATCAAATATAACAGTAACACCTTTGTGTATTGAAATTTTTAATTCTATTTTAGAATGATTAACCGTAACACTTGATGTAAAAGCTCTAATAACCTTAATTGGTTGGTAGGGCTTTTTGACATTTTTTCTTAGTTTGCTTTATAATTATTATTGTCGACCAAAACTATGCTCCTATAAGCTTGGAAAAGGAGCAAACAATGGACAAACGTTTGTATAAATTATCTTTGTTTTTAATTAGTAGCGGAGTAGCAGTTATACTTATAATAATTGCTGCATTCAGCTTTATATTGTATTTATTGGTGTAGGATTAAAAGATTTGGTGCAACCAGTAGTTATTTATACCTTAAGTTAGTTGAGTTTGGATTAAAGAAAATAATTAAATAATAAGATTAGACTTTTAGGGGTGTTTTGGTCGGCTCCCTAAATGGGGGCTGATCATGGCACCTTATAAACAAATATAATTATCTAATCGATTAGATAGTTGCAAAAAGAACTCTACTGGCCTTAATAGGTCGTTAGAGTTCCTTTTGTTTAAGGAATTATCAAGTCAAACACCGAATAGCTAATTAAGGGGATCAGCATAATCTATATATAGTATTTACAGAATCACCCAAACCAATTAGACTGATAACAACACATACGGAAGCACCGTAGTGCAATCCGAAAGCATTGGTAACACCCGACTAGCTTAGCTAGTCGGGTGTTTTGTGCAGTTCTACAATTAAATTCAATAAATAAAGTTCAAAAATATGTTAAAATTTCAAGTGTAAAAAAGAACATAATTGTATAATAATTCAAGTTGTATTATTATTGTAAATATTGGTTGGCCAACCATACTTGCTAAAAATAAAACATAGAGGTGCTAACTTGAAGAGAATAGCTAAGTATTTTGCCGCAATTTTATCCGTTATTTTATTATTTAATATTTTTGGTTTGACTGCAACTTCAGCTGAAGAAATCACTCATCAGTCTGAAGAAGTTACTGAGGAATATGACAGACAATTGGATAAAGTGTATGAAGAATACAAGGAAAATCAGTCTGGCGTTCAATCTGAATTTGATCAAAATCACATTACTCCGTTTGCAGCTCAACCAGCATCAATTGGTCATATAATTAAGTTTACAATACAACAACTTTTCAAAAGAGGTAGTTCTGTTGCTGTTCAAACCACAACAAGAAATGTTATAACAAACTTAACTAAACATGCCATTGAAGAAGCTATTAAAGATGGAATTACTACTCTTATGATTGACAATCTGCTTGAAGGCAAAGCATCCGGTATGCGAGCAGTTGAAAAATATGTTGATATTCAAACAGGAGCTCGTGTTGTCTATGACCCTAATAATAAAATAATAGCCATTTTGGATAATAGCGCGAATGATGTAATCACAATTTATAGCGATAACGGTAAGGACACTATTAATTATCGAGTAAATGTGAAAAAACGTTGGTTTAAGTCTATGTGGAATTTTAAATAAAGAGGAGAGAACAATGGCTATTCTTAAAGACAAAAATGAAGAGGGGACATGTGTTGAATTTACATTCAAATATCATATCCCGGGTGAACGTGAAGGGTGTCAGCTCAATTTTAAATACTTCAAATCGGATAAAAAGATATATGATTTGGATTTTGGGTGGACAAATATCACTGTTAAGAATTATATTGAAGCCACTTCGCAATTCCCCGTAAAAAGTTTAAATGGATCGTATTCATCATTCGAGAAAGATCTTTATGAGTTAAACTGGGAAGAGGTTGACTTCGGCACCCTATACAAGCTGAATTTTTACGGTTCTCAACAAGATTTTTGTCTTTTTGCTACTAAAGAAGCAATAAGACAGTTCGGTGTCGATTTGCAGGCGGATTGGGATCAGGCTCCATTACATTAAACTTAAAATTAAGGCTCGCTAGGTAACTGGCGAGTCTATTTTTGTCGTTGGAGGAATTACCACATTATTCATCGAATAAATGACCGAGGTGGTCAGCATGAACCATACATATAAAGTGTTAAAGTCGGATATAGAACTATTTGCAGCTGCATTAAGCCAGGTAAGAGTATATGTTGTACAGCCGTTAGGTGATGAAATAGTAGAGATCGTAGACTATGGTGGAGTAGTCGAAAGATTTTCTTCTGAGTCAGTTAAAATATCAGGAAAATATTATATGAGGGGGCAGTTTGAGTTTAGAGTAAGTAAGTAGTGCTTTAGGCAGATGTAAATAAATGCCTGATTTATCCCGATATAATACACACAATGATTTGTCAAAAAGGCGGGGGATCTAGTTGATGGTTTTAATGGGTTTTATAGCTGTGCTTTTTATTTTATTTTTTTCACTTTGGATATCAGCTAGGCGCAACGAAAGAGCACCTAAAGTAATTCGTCGGGCAGTAGTTCTTGATAAACGTGTTAGATTAGAGAATGATTCACCTTCAGAAGATTATTTTTTTACTTGTGAGTATGAAAACAGGGAAAGAGAAGAGATAGAAGTCGATGAAAGTGAGTATGGGGTTATTGTTGTTGGGGACACAATCAATGTAATAAGACAACGTAAACTGTTAAGAGTAGAAAGGGTTGTTTAATAGACTCCACATGATAATTGGTATAAAATTTGAATTTAGAGTAGATGTAAAAGACTCTGCTGGGTATCTGGCGAGTCTTTTTTGTTTTGCGACATGCTTTGCGATACTTCGACATGACTCTCCAATTAGTTTAAAGAAGATTTAAACACTATGGAGGTGTATGTATGATAAGAGGAATCGCAAAAGGATTAATTGTATTTTTGTTGGCAGCTATCTTTTCCGTACAAGGTGTTTATGCTGAACCGACAACAATCAACCAACAAGTAGCTGGGTATACGTTGGAGTTCCCAAGCTCACGCTATCCAGAAACCGGAGCACACATTAGGGATGCCATTGCAGCAGGACATTCTGCGGTATGTACAATTGATCGGGATGGAGCCGAGGAAAACAGGAAGGAGTCACTCAAGGGCTATCCGACTAAAAAAGGATATGACCGTGATGAATGGCCGATGGCAATGTGTGCAGAGGGTGGTGCAGGTGCTGATATTCGATACATAACTCCTAGTGATAACCGGGGAGCAGGATCATGGGTAAGTCATCAGTTAGATAAGTATGCTGATGGAACTAAGGTAAGATTCATAGTGAAATAAGGATGGGAGACTCTACTGGTTAGCAGCCAATGGAGTCTTTTTAATACCCATTAAAAAATAAATATGCAAATATATAGATTATATTTATAGATTAGCAAGTTTATGTTTAGACACCCCTTTCTGAATTTTGTTATTCTTTGAACATATTAATCAAAGGAGCAATTTTTAATGAAAAAGATTTTCGGTTTAACTTTATCTATTACTTTATTGTTTGTACTACTCATTCCATTCTCTTCAGTCAGTGCTTATTCAGGTGGATTAGCCAATGGAAAGCAAGCCATCCTAAGTAGCACATTATGGGGAGAAGGGGAGTCAAGTCTACTAGCTACTGATAATAATAATAAAACAGGGATATCTCTAAAATCACAGTATTTAATTATCGATTTAGGAGCTAGTTACACGGTAAGGTCCTATCGTTTTGATGCAACAGGTTCAATAAGATGGGATATGTATAATAGCGCTAAAGGTTACATCGCAGGATTCGGCACTAGTTCTTATCCAATGAATGGTTCTGTTTTTCAAGGCCTTTCTCCCAATTCGAGATATTTAGTCTTAAGTGGAACTGGAACAATTAATGAGCTTGATGTATTCACCGGGAGTGATGTTCCTGCTGCCGCTCAAAAGTTAAATGCTGTTGGCGGAGAGTCAAAAGTTACATTAAGTTTTGATTCGGTTGCCAATGCTACAAGTTATACGGTAAAAAGGTCTGTAAAATCTGGTGGTCCTTATGAGAACATTGCAGACATGATTAAAGATACCTCTTTCATAGATAGTAATGTTAAGAACGGTACAACTTATTATTACGTTGTAACAGCCGTTAATGACGGGGGAGAAAGTACATTTTCAAATGAAGCTTCAGCCACTCCAAAGGCAGTACTTATTCCTGATCCTAATCCAACTACTGAACCAAAGCCCTCAGAACCTGATGAAAATTTACCAGGTGATCGTGCCATAGTGGTAGTAACCATGACAACAGGATTGGAAAAAGAATTCGATCTAAGCATGAAAGAAGTCAGTGATTTCATTTCTTGGTATGAAGGAAAAGAAGCGGGAGTAGGGAAGGCTTCGTATGCAATTAATAAACATGATAACAATAGAGGACCGTTCAGTAACCGAAAAGATTATATTCTGTTTGATCGGATTCTCACTTTTGAAGTAAGTGAATACACGAAATAAGAATAAGTAGGGCAGGTTGATCGAAAATCCTACAATATGACATATTCGTTTTGGAGGAATTATCTTGAATTGTAGACTTTTGAAGAAGATTAGTTTGTTATTAATATTAATATCAATGTCAGTTGTCTTTTTTTCAACAGCTAATACCTATGCAGCTACAGTAGGGAAAAATCTTTATACTCCTGAAAGCGGATGGAAGCGATATGATGACTCGGATGAACTCATCAAATACCATGGAGCTTGGAGTAAATATAGTAATGGTAGTAATCTTAGTAAAGGGTATTCTCATCATACTAATGAAGTAGGTGCATATCTCTCTTTTTCTTTCAAAGGTACGCAAGTTCGAATTTTAGCAGATAATTATACAAATAAAAGCAAAAAAATTGCAATAACGATTGATGGAACAACAGAATATTTTAATGAGAACAGTGGAACTGCTGGACAAACGCTTGTCTATGAGAAAACGGGTTTATCCAATATAAATCATGATGTAATTATAAAGTTAGTTCAGGCAGATGGGCTCTTGAGTTTTGACGGAATTGATATTAATGAAGATGGTTCTTTGGTGAATGCAACTTCATTTAAACTTGAGGCCTCAGGTGGAGATGGTCAAGTAACTTTGAAATGGGACGAAGTTAAGGGTACCGAAACCTATACAGTTAAATATGGCACGGAATCAGGCAAATACAACGAAACTGCTACAGCTACTAAAGATGTGTATGGTAACTTCGTTATTCCAGGTTTGACCAACGGAACGAAATACTACTTTGTTGTGAGTGCTAAGGTGAATGGCGTTGATTCTGAATACTCAAATGAGGCTTCTGCCACTCCACAAGGAGGAGGTAGTCAACCTGATCCAGAGCCAACTACTGGAGATCGTGCAATATTGGTGGTCACTATGACAACTGGCTTAGAGAAGGAATTCGACCTAAGCATGAAAGAGATCAATGACTTTATTGCATGGTACGAAGGCAAACAGGCGGGTTCTGGATCGGCTTCATATGCCATTAATAAACACGATAACAATAAAGGTCCCTTCAGTAGTCGGAAGGACTACATGCTGTATGATCGTATCCTGACGTTTGAAGTAAGTGAATACTCTAAATAAAATTAAATCCCCGCTAACCTTAATGGTCGGCGGGGATTTTTTATTGAAGGAATTACAACACCATTCACCGAATAAATTATTGAGGTGATCAGCATGAACCATACATATAAAGTCTTAAAGTCAGATATCGAACTATTTACAGCTGCGCTAAGCCAGGTACGAGTATATGTTGTTCAACCGTTGGGAGAGGATCTGATAGATATCGTGGATTACGGTGGAGTAGTGGAGAAGATTACACCAGAGTCAATTAGGATTAACGGATCTTATTTCTTCCGTAATCAGTTTGAATTTAGAGTAGATGTGAAAAAGGACTCCACTGGTATATAACTAGTATGGAGTCCTTTGTTGTCATCATGAAACGAGGGTTCAATTATAATGTAGAATTTTATCAAAAATTGAAAAGTTAGCAGTTCTTTTGTCTGAAATCCCATTACATACAATATTTATGTTACGATTTACGTGTTACATAAATTCAACTAATTGGAGGTATTTATTTTGAAAAAATTATTATCTGTTGCTGTTACATCTATTCTCGCAATTTCTATGGTGACTCCGGCTTTTGCTTCAGAAGAAGTTGGTGAGGCTGTTGTTCCAGCTCAACCTACAGACACAACATACAACACAGAATCTGTAACTCCATTTGCTAATGTAACCTATAATGTCACAATAACCACTAGCAATGAGGACAATGCTGGAACTGACTCTTATCTCAGTATAATATTATACGGGCCCAACGAAAATTCTGGAGAGAATACTCTTACCGGAACATACGAAAAAGGAGAGTCTGATACAACAGCAGTTAGTAGTAGCAATATCGGTAACATAAGAAAAATCACTATAAAGACAGACGGTCAGGGTAAAAAACCAGGATGGAGAATTAGCAGTATTCATGTAAGTAATCCAGACGGGTCAGTTTCTAATTTTGGCGCACCTAATAGATGGTTAGGAGACGGTGGTACGGCCGATGAAATTACTCTTACTAAAACCAATTAACTGATTAAATAATTGGGAAAAGCTCTGCTAACCTTAATTGGTCGGCAGAGCTTTTATCGTTTTTAACAGGCCTGTGTTAGGCTGGATTATATTTCGTTTTAGCTTCTTCATATAATTTGCCGAGGTTACGAAACTCAATTGTCGTCCTTTACCACGTTGAAAATATGTTTACTATTTAATATTTTTCGTATATATTAATATTTGGAAATTAGTTTTCATAAATTTTTCCTACAAAACCAGATTAAATTAACAAAGGAGATTATTTTAATGAGTATTTCATTAAGAATAGAACGCAAATCCGGTGGTGAGCCAATTGAGTTTGTAAAAGGTGAAATCACTGGCTTTACTTATAAGAATAATAGTTCCATAAACCTTTCAGCTAAGTCTACAAACTTGGCTCATTCGCTACATATTCGAAGCAAAATTCCGCTTCATTCGCTTCCTTCAGTTATAGACAATGCGGATAATTCCAACATGCTGTATACATGGGCAAATACAGAATATAAACCTGATAGTGAGGATTACTATCGCAAATGTAATATCCAAATCGTTAGAAATGAAAACACAATCCGAGATATTACGTTTACACACGCTTATGTAGTTAAGTATCAAGAACAGATTGATACCAGTAAAGAGATCCTTGAGTTTGAACTTGTTCTAAAACAAAAAGAAGATCAATTGGGAAAAATTCAATACAGTCCTCAGTTAGAACCTAAGGAAACAAGAGAAAAGGATCAGTCTGATGTCTCGCAAAAAGTACTGGAAGGTGCATATAGTAAGAATATGTTAGTGTATGCAGGAAATATTACTTTTCCGTTTGAAAATCCTATGGTAGAACTAGAAAAGACTTGGGTACGAGGCGTAGAGAAGGTAAAAGATTCGACAGACACTGTAATACATTATCCTGATCGTAAAGCATTTACATTAGTAGCTGTTCCTATAGCTCGAAAAAAGTACGGGGACATCACAGCCAATTTACTTAAACATTCACTTGATTACAAACCAGGAAATTTAAACTTTAACGAATGGTCATACGAGGCGCAGCAAGTTAAAAAATCTAAAGAGCACATCGCCATAGTTAATGCCGCAGTCAAAAAAGCTAACGCTAATAAAGTTAAAAGTTTTTCATATAATGGATCTGAGGGGCTAGAAAGTAATAGAGATTTATATAATGCTTTTCACAACATGTATTATAAAATAAATGGAGATTACGTTCACGGGCAATGGAAAATTACTGCAATATATTATGATGTATATAATTTCGAATATAATTTTAAACAAATGTTTACTGGGGATAACAAACTTGGTTGGGCTGCGGCCAATCTAACAAATTTAATGGAATCATGGGGAACGCTCAATGAGTATACATCTTATGTTACAGTAACTGATATAAGAAAAGCTTGGAAGTGAGGTATGAATTGCAGATGAAGCGTAGATACATCATTATCTTGATTGCTATACTAGTTACAACTTCTACTCTAATTTTCCTGGTGAGTTCTGGAGATAATACGAAGTATAAATATCCATCAGGCAAAGATACCGTAGAATATTTTGGTGACGGGACTTTTCAAATTTTTAGAGGAGGGCCGCACGACCCCTTAATACTTTATAATCATCTTGCTGATCCACTGGAAAATGCTGTTGATAATATTGTGTCATATAAGATAAAAAAAAATATCGTATATGTGGTTGGTGAAAATGGCTTCATTAAATTGGATTCAAGTACCAACACGTACGAGCAAAAGAAACGGATTAACGACTTTACCTCCAAAGATAGAGAGATATTTAATAAATTAATGGAAAAATAGAAGTCATCATGAGCAAATGTGGTAGCAAGGGAGCTTTAAGTAGTTCACAAAGGTTAAGTTAACATACTCTTTAGGTTGAGTATCTCTTTTAATTACAAGTAATGAAGGACTCTCATACTTGCAAACGGAACAATAAATAAATACATAATAAGGAGAGGTCTTATAGAGGTAGGAAAATATATCTGTCCTTACAGTGGTTACAAAATCTTAGACGATGAAGCGTCTGGAACACTAGTTGAAAATTGAATTCTATTGATTAGACAAGTCTCGGGACCTACCTAGGGCTTGTTTGTGGTATAATCTGGATTGTGCGACAAAACAGCTATAAAGGGTGGTCGGCTAATCTCCCGGAAGGGAGGTGACGCCATGGAAGTTAAAGACACGCTGATGTTGATGATTCAATTCGCAACGTTGGTGATTCTGATACTTTCTTTCCATAAACGGAAATAGACCGCCCTGGCGAGGATACGGTCTATTTCTGGATCAAACCTCAATTGCTGACCGCTCTTATAGCGGTAAGTCGTACAAGGGAGCGGTGGTAGCCGTTCCCTTTTTCTATTCTTATGTTATCATATTCATTTTATACAGGCAATGGAATTACCTCTGTTGACAATAGTCATAATGGTTATAGAAATATTAAAACCCCGGATTGCTCCGGGGCTGTTTTATTCGAGACCAAATTGTGCTTTTGCTTGTAGTTTGTTGCCTTGGAATGTGAAAACGGCATTTGCACCAGGTCCGACTTCACCTTTATACGAATACATTACAGTATAAAATTCGTCTCCTTTTTCACCAACCTCTGAAAGAGCCTCACCGGGACCACCGATAATTTTCGCAACTTCCTCATAAGTCATTCCATTTTTAATCTTGTTATATTTAGCTTTGGTAATGGTTCCGAGGTTTGGCGATTCTGCTACTGTCCGACCCTCTATTTTTCCGTTATATAGTTTCCAATTGGCTTCTCCCTTAACACCACGGGAACCAAGTTCACCCTTAAAGGTAACTATATCCCCCGGATTAAGACCATTTAATTCTGAACGATCTGAAACTTTTACAACAATAACATCCCCGAGTTTTTTCTTTTCAGCGCTAATATCTGACCATAGTTCACCGTTGTAATCTGCTGGTTTACCATAGACATAAAGGCTGCTTGATCCAGCTTCAATAACAACACCTGACCATGAAACAACTTGATTTCTTACACTGTCGAATGTTTCCCCTTGCTTGGATACTGGCAATGCAAAGAGAGCAGATGAAAACTTATCAAAAGGAAGCGATGTGTCTATCAATGTTTTTTTAGCATCAGTCTGTTCCTTTTGAACTGGTTCAGTAGTAACTTTGTTCTCTTTAACAGGCGTGGTAGCTACCGGTTTGGAATTAGTTTCGGTTGGTTTCTGAGTATCAGCGACTGATATTCCAATAATAAATACTAGGAAAGCAGCTAAACCAAAGAGAAACATTTTCTTAGCCTTGCCGTTCTTTTTTATTAAAGCTATAGCCCACAAAACAAAAAACACAAAAAAAGCCAGCAAAGCAATCACAGCAATTGCAGTCATTACATAACCCCTATCTATTGGTAATATTATAGTAAAATTAGTATATATGACCTAGGAATAATTTTCTAGCACAAAAGTCTTAGAAGTAGAAAACAAAAGCCCTTGTAAGGAACATATGTTCGGGATATAATTTGAACATATTACATCAGGAGGCTACATACATGGGAAAGAAACTTGAGGGAAATGGTTTATGGGAGAGTTCGCGGATTATCTTGCCAGAGCATAAAGAAGGATACTTACGTTTAATGAAAGACCGTCAGCGGCGCGGTAAACCCGAGCTGGACGATCAAGAGGTACAGTTGATTGAGCAGGCTTTAATAGAGTCTTACAATACACGTACGATCGTGACAGTGACCGTATTTAGCCCGTTTGATGACGAGGTTATGACTGGTGTGATAAAAGTAATCAACACCGCTAGACGCGAAGTGAAGCTGTCTCATGAGGAAGATGATTTTAGTTGGATTAAGCTGGAGGATATTATATCGGCAGGCTAAAACAAACGCCCTGAATTTCTCCAGGGCGTTTAATCATTTCAGACCATATTGCGCTTTGTTTGTGAGCTTGTCACCTTGAAACATCAAGTTTGCATTTGCTCCAAGGGAACCTTCTCCTTCGTACTGATAAATAATTGTATGTAATGGTGTACCTTCCGCTTCCCCTTCAGAGAGCACCTCTCCATAACCGCCAATAATGTCAGTCGCCTGATCGTATGACATACCCATTTCCAGACGGTTGAACTCACTTAAGTTAATCGTTAATGGGTTTTCGACAATTTCTTTTTTTTCAGGCTCAAGTTGGCCGTTTTGTTGAGTTGCATCTGGCGGGGATGACACTAATGCCAAGGCATTGCCTACAACAAGTGCAATACATATAACAAACGATCCGATAGATGATAGAAACATCCATTTTGCTTTCCCCGTTTTTTTAAATACATGCACTATAGATAAGACAATTAAAAAAAGAAAGAGGAGGAAACACATTATTGATAATAAAACCATAAATAACCTCCAGATAGATGACTATATTCACGACCCAGTCTATCAGACCTTGGGATATTTTTCTATAATCACAAAATAAAAAAGGCGGTATGTAGAATGCATATTAATCAATTTCCTCAGGAGACACAGGATTATATCCATGAACTTTGCGCAAAGGCGATTTTGAGGGCAATGCGTAATGGTACATTTATTGAGAATATATCTTCTAAAAAGGAGGGACAGAATGAGGAGTAAACAGGACTTTCTTGAAAAATTACTGAAGGACATTAATCAATACATAGATGGAGAAGTTGAAGTACGTTACAACGAAAGGATATTAAGCGATAGCGAATACGATATATCGACTGTAGGTAAAGAAAGGAAGACATTAAAAACGCTTTCAGACGTACTTACATCTAATGATATTGCTAAATATATGAGCATCTCCAGACGTACTGTATATGAGTTATTAAAAATAAATGAGGACTACGGTGGTATTCCTAATTTTTCAGTGGGTAACAGCAGAAGAGTCATGAAAAGCGACTTTTTAGATTGGATTGAAAAACGTAAACAAGAACAAAGAGATAGTTATAGTAAAGAATAGATTATACAGCCGCTTTTTGTGCCGTACTAAGAATATTTTGTTCAAACAAAGTATTGATCTGGAGGGATACATGTGGAAGCAGGAATGAAAAAGATTGAAATTGAGAAAGTCAAACTCAAACGCCATGGTATACTGGAAAAAATCAAACATCCTGAAGAGTGTTGGAGATTTAAGTCTGAGGATGTTATACAGGAATACGGAGAATTGGATCTTCTATATGTTTTAGATGAGTTATCAATTGATGGCTGGGAACTTTTATGTTATGCAGAAGGTCAATACATTTTAAGAACTGTCGAGTATGTAGTAAATAAAATCAAATATCATCATTTTGAATTTGATGAAGATTAAGAACTGAAGTTAGAGCAAAAAGGCCCTGGAATTCCCCAGGACCAAGACAAGAAAGAACATGTGGCTTTTGACCATATTTTGACCATATTTGAACCATAACAGACCCTAAGATATCGGAATAAAATTTTTTCCTTCCTATTATACTGCGGAAAACTGAACGTATCCGAATGTTATATTTTTGACCCTATAAACTACGTTAACCCTCATTTCTGGAGGGTCAAAAGTGAAAACCCCTTATTCACAGTCTGTTTTACGCCATAACCAAATTTTAATGTGGCTTTGTGTTCTTTCGTTTTTTAGTGTGTTAAATGAAATGGTTCTTAATATCTCTTTACCTGATATTGCTGATGAATTCAATAAAACACCAGCCGTTACAAATTGGGTAAATATTGCCTTTATGCTAAGTTTTTCTATAGGAACCGCTGTATACGGAAAGCTATCTGATCAGTTAGGTATTAAAAGGTTGCTTCTGTTTGGAATCATAGTAAATTGCATAGGATCATTAATTGGATTTATGGGACATACTTTTTATCCAACACTTATCTTGGGGCGATTTATACAAGGGATTGGTGCAGCTGCATTTCCTTCACTTGTGATGGTCGTAGTTGCTCGCTATATCCCAAAAGAAAACAGGGGCAAGGCATATGGCCTCATCGGGTCTATCGTAGCAATGGGTGAAGGGATAGGACCGGCTATTGGTGGGATGATTGCTCATTATATTCATTGGTCTCATTTACTGCTTCTTCCTGTTCTAACGTTTGTCACTGTTCCCTTCCTGATAAAATTATTGAAAAAGGAAGTCATATCAAAGGGTTCACTTGACATTGCAGGAATCGTGCTTATATCTCTAGGCATTGTAATGTTTATGTTGTATACAACGTCTTACAGAATTTCTTTTCTGGTGATAAGTATTCTTTTTTTCTTGATCTTTTTAAAGCATATCAGACAAGTAACCAATCCTTTTGTTGATCCTTCATTGGGGAAAAATACTGCATTTATGATAGGAATCCTTTGTGGCGGACTTATGTTTGGTACCGTAGCTGGATTTGTTTCTATGGTCCCTTATATGATGAAAGACGTTCATCACTTAAGTACCGCAATGATTGGCAGTGGAATTATTTTTCCTGGAACGATGAGTGTTATTTTCTTTGGTTTCCTTGGAGGAGCACTTGTTGATAAGAAAGGTTCCTTACATGTGCTAGCAGTCGGCGTTGCATTTCTTGCCGTCAGCTTTTTGATAGCAGCTTTCTTTATTGAAATGACACCTTGGCTGATGTCTATTATTATAGTCTTTGTTTTCGGTGGTCTTTCTTTTATTAAAACAGTAATATCCACTATTGTTTCAAGTAGTTTAAGACAAGAAGAAGCTGGCGCAGGAATGAGCTTGCTTAATTTTATAAGCTTTTTATCAGAAGGAACAGGGATTTCAGTTGTAGGAGGCTTATTGTCAATACGTTTTATTCATCAAAAATTTATACCAATCTTTAATTTTCCAGCTGCTTATTTATATAGCAATATGTTATTGATTTTTACAGTGGTCATTATAATTAGCGGGATTTTAACTGTTATTGTATATAGACGTTCAGTTTCAGATTCCTGATAAGAGCAGAAAAGGATTACATGCTGAAAATGATCGCATCCTCACGTTTGAAGTAAGTGGATACTCTAAATAAATCAAAAGCTCTGCTAACCTTAATTGGTTGGCAGAGCTTTGTTTGCTGATCAGTTTGATTTTACTAGAGATGGCAACGCAAAGTGTGCGTACAAGATGGTATTATTTCAAATTCAGCCTTGTTACAGAAGGATAGGCTAATTTGAATGCTTAAACTTATAATACCAAAAAATCGCTTTTTCATGGGCTGTGGAAAAATTAGAATATAGCATAGTATCAACTCCGCCGATAACAAAGTTATTTTTAGCATAGAATCGACAAGCTAAAACATTCACATCCTGTGTTTCAAGCATAAGACCAACAAGGTTATTCTGCTTAGCCCACTCGGTTGCTTTACTCAATAAGGCTGCTCCGATTCCCTTGTGTCTCCAGTCTTTAGCGACGGCAATATCCTCAATTAGAGCAAAGCGATTCCAATTAGTACAAAGTTTAATTTGCCCAACACAGTCGTTCTCATCATAATATAAAAAAATAGATTTTCCTTGTTCATCAATATAACTGATGTCAACGTCATCATCCTCATACTGTTTAAAATATGGTTCGGGGAAACTTTCTTCTATATATGTCCAATTATCGTTCTCGTATTTAGGTATAATCCTTCCTGACACAATAAAGCCGTTATTCTCATTTGACTTCTTAAAATCTCCCATATTCGAAAGTGACATTTTAATTATCATGGCTTGTCTCCTCCTGGTTTAATTTCTCTATGCACACTATTCTAAAAGAGAACCACCTTTTCCTGTCTGTTAGATTTATAAAAAGAGCAAAATTGTAGCGACTGTTCAACTATGTCTGATATTCTACGATCTCGTCCGCTTGCTTCAACGATTCATAGCAGTAGTTAGGTGTACCGTTTAACACAAAAAAAGCAGGAAGAATCCTTCCTGCTTTTGCTTGAAAACGATTATTAACGTCTGCGTTGTCTATCATTCACGCTAAACAGATTAACAGCCAGTGCGTTACCTCTTGCACGCGCAACGGCTCTTTGATTCGAACGGATGTTTGATCTTCTTCTTCTCAAATCACGTCTGCAATGTCTTCTGCTCATATGATCACCTCCCTTCAAGGAAATGAAGGTACGGATGAATCTTAGTGGTGTTTATGCTTACGCTTGGAAATTTTGATATTCAAGGCATTGGTTGCTAGTGCATTTCCGCTTCCTGTTTTAGCAGCTGCGGCTTGAAAGACTTTAACGACCAGATATCTGTTTTTCCCGATGCGATGCTTATACGTTTTAACTCTATTTCTGATCATCTGCATATCTCCTTTGCTTAGGTCTGCTATATACTATGTCAATTGTGATAGTAATGTATCAGCATAAATCTATTAAAAGCAAAAAGAAGCTGGTACCTATATTACTAATGGTTAACAAAAAACTCATGCGAACCTGTCTTCGCCATTTCAACTTTACGTTGCAGGAGAATGTTACAGGCAGGTCGGCATGAGTCTAATAGTGTAGATAAATAATATGCAGTTTAGTATGAAAATTATTTACTATTAAGAGTGTTAAGTTTTTTCTCGTAGTACGCCTCTTGAGCAAGAATATGATTCAGTTGTTCAGAGAGCAGTTTATATTCTTGGCTGTTTTCTGGGTAATTATTTCTTTCGGAAATTACAGCTTCGAGTTGCTTTTCTAAATACCTGAAATGGATAAGTATTTGTATGTACTGAATACGATCGTAGGTTGTTATGTGTGATTTCTCTTTTGCATATAAATGATCCATTGTTGGTATTACACAGCTTATGGCGATAAATATCACAACAAACGCTGAAATTATAATTTTTCTCATTTAATTCCTCCTACAGAGCTATGAGTAATTAATATGCCATATTTATCTAAAACAAAGAAAGATCTATTAGTTTTGCCCATAACAGTATAGCTGCTCAAGATCAGTGGGTGATTATTTGAGATGAGGAGGCTGATTTTATAGTAGAAACTATAGGAATAGATTGCTGAAATGAAAAAATAGTTGTGAGATACATAATAACAATACAAAACCGGCTTGCCCTAGGCAGCCGGTTTTGTATTAGTGGTTAGAATAACGGGGAAGAAAGAACGAGAAATCAGTGGAAGTCCCGGAAGAGTCCTACAACCTTGCCCAAAATGCTGACGTGTGTCAGGCGAAGCGGTTCAAAGGCTGGGTTTTCAGGTTGAAGCCGGATATGATCTTTTTCTTTGTAGAAGGTTTTAACTGTAGCTTCGTCTTCATCTGTCATAGCTACAACAATATCGCCATTATCAGCGGTCTGCTGCTGACGTACGATTACATAGTCTCCGTTAGCAATCCCAGCCTCAATCATGCTTTCGCCTACAACAGATAACATGAATATTTTATCCTCACCAACAAAGTGTTGGGGAAGAGGAAAGTAATCTTCAATATTTTCTGTCGCCGTAATAGGAAGGCCAGCAGTTACTTTGCCGACGACGGGGACACGACTAATGGAGTAATTAATCAAGTTGCTGTTATCCGATTCGTCTTGACCGAGTAACTCAATAGCCCGTGGTTTTGTAGGATCGCGTCGAATGAGTCCTTTTTTCTCTAAACGATCCAAATGACCGTGAACCGTAGAACTGGAGGCCAATCCGACAGCCTCGCCTATTTCGCGTACAGAAGGGGGGTATCCCTTTAGACGCACTTCATTGCGGATAAATTCAAGAATGGCCTGCTGGCGGCTCGAAATCTTAGACATACCGTATCAACCCCATTTAGTAACGTTTGGGAAAATTATAGCATAGAACCTCCGTTCGTACAAACATAAGTTCTAAATAATCCCTAAAAATAATCGCGAACTTTTGTTCTCTTTTCTATTGAACAAAACAAATGTTCGTGTTATATTGTGAAAACATAAGAACAAATGTTTGGAGGTCGCAGCCAATGATGAAATATAGCACTTATCAAAGTATTTTTCCGATGAATTCAGAAAATTTGCAGGAGACCCGAAAAGAGGGTAGAGCGCGTTTTATGCAAATTATTACTAATACTCTTTTATTTAAGCTTCTTATTTTAGTGATTGTTGCTTGGATTGCAGGGGCAGGTGTACTTACGGTTTTCGCGGCACCTTCAGCTTCCAAGGAAGAAGTGACTAAACTGACCGTACAACCTGGAGATACGTTGTGGGAGATTGCCGCAAATCATAAACCGGAACGAATGGATACACGGGTATATATAGAAGGAATTGTGCGGATTAACGGTTTAGAGGATCGGGGAGTACAGGTAGGTCAGGTACTCAAGCTTCCTAACTTCTGACCTATAGACTATTAGAGCTTGTCAGGGAGCGTAATGCGGGAGCCTTGACAAGCTCTTTTCTACATGTCAAAGTGTATTATATCTTTGCTTTTATGGAGGGGACACAATTTGGATATAGACAGCTTGGTACAGCGCATCAATGAATTAGCGCGCAAAGCAAAATCCGAGGGTTTGACGGAAGAGGAAGCCACAGAGCGCGCCAATCTTCGGGAAATTTATTTAGATAACATTCGCCGTAATTTTCGGCAGCAGCTTGAAACGATTGAATTTGTGGACGATGATACATCGAAGGGAAATGACGGGCTGAAGCATTAATGTTGTTAAAGCGCCCAAGCCTGCAATTTGCCTTTTGTTTTAGGTACCGTTCTCGGTATCTATATAGATCAGCTTTGAGGCAATTGTTTTATTGTAATATATCTGGGAAGGAATTGAGAGATGGCCCGATCATTTGAAAGAAAAGTACGCAAAAACACAGCGCATTTAAATAAATCGCGCAAAAAGCAAGGCATTCAAACCATTAACGGCGCAGGTTCTGCAATGGATATTTTCCGTGGCCGTAACATTACTGTGCCAATTATGCTGGCTGGTCTTTCTGTATTGTACATGCTTATGAGTTACTTTTTGACTAAGACTGGCATGCGAGGGATGGATTGGCTTGTATTCGGCCTGTACTTGATGCTGGCTGTTATCTTTTTCATCCGTCGTCCTTATCTGAAAGTGGGAAAGGATACTCTCTACATGCTGAAAGGTGGTAGAGAACGTCCAATGACGGCTGGGGACATGAAAGCCATCAAGATTGAAAAGGGTTACGTAACCGTTGAAAGAAAAGGTAAGGGCGGTAATTTTATTTTCACAAAATCATTAGGTCGCTATGACACGGATGCCATTGCAGAGCGACTTGAGAAGTTTGCGCTATCCAATCAGATACAGGTGGACAAGAAATAACTGATTTAGCCTGTAGCTCTTTAACAAAGGCCGTATGATGTTATTTCATATAACATGCTGCGGCCGCTTGCTTAATATGGGCACACATAACGATTCAAATGCTTAACCGAGCAAATAGGTGTACATATACTGTGGAAAGAGAGTGGATAATTCAGATGACGATTCAGGCGGTAATGTTTGATCTTGATGATACCCTTTTATGGGATGAACGTAGTGTAGAAGAGGCATTTGATGCAGCGTGCCAAACAGGCTCCCGTGAAGCAGGCGTTGATCCGAAAACTCTGGAGGAAGCGGTACGTAAGGAAGCACGCGCTTTGTATGAATCCTATGAAACCTTTAGTTTTACTCAAATGATCGGCATTAACCCGTTTGAAGGATTGTGGGCGAATTTTACAGCAGGTGAGCAACCTGAATTCCGCCAATTGGAACAGTTGGCCCCTGTTTATCGAAAGGAATCATGGCGCAGAGGACTCCAGCAACTAGGGATAGATAATGAGAAGTTGGCGGAAAAGCTGGCTACCCAATTTGCTTCGGAAAGACGCGCGCGTCCACATGTATATGAAGAAACGTTCGAGATTCTAGAACAATTGAAGGGACATTACAAACTGTTATTGCTGACAAATGGCTCCCCTGATCTACAACAGGAGAAACTGGATGGAGTTCCTCAATTAGCTCCTTTTTTTGATCATGTTGTCATTTCAGGTTCTTTTGGTCGAGGCAAGCCTGATCCGTCTATATTTCAGCATGCTTTGGGGCTTCTTGGTATTGAGCCTGAACATGCTTTAATGGTAGGAGATAAGCTGACGACTGATATTCAAGGAGCATTGGCAGCAGGTGTACACTCGGTGTGGGTGAACCGGAACGCTAAAACCAATACCACAGAGATCAAGCCGAAGTTCGAAATCAAGCATCTGTCTGAATTGGACGGAATTATTCAATCGTTAAAGTAAGAAATCCATAGTCTTTAGAAACGAGTATTAAAAAAACTCCCTTCGCTCGATTGTTACAGTGGTCAAGACCCCATTTTATAGACACTAAAAAAAGACCCTAGGCTATAAGCTGCTTCCGATACTCTTTCGGAGGCAGCTTATTTAACTTTCGTTGTGGTCGACATTGGTTGTAAAATTGGATATATTCTTTTATTCTCCTTTGTGCCTCGTCCATATTTCGGATATCATAGGGGTAGAGCCCTTCCGTTTTGAGATGCGAGAAGAAGCTCTCCATCGAGGCATTATCATAACAATTGCCTCGGCGAGACATGCTGATTCGGGCGCCAACCTTTGGCAGCATGTCATGGTACGCATGGGACGTGTACTGGAATCCCTGGTCGCTGTGAACGATGAGGCCAGTCACGTCTTTTTGCTGTTTAAAGGCTTGTCGAAACGTCTGTAAAACCAGTTCGTTATCATTTCTATGGCTCATCTGGTACGCGATAATTTCGTTATTGAACAAGTCTTTAATCGCAGACAGATATAGCCAGCAATCCCCCACACGATATTGCGTGATATCTGTGACCCATTTTTGGTTAGGTTTGGCCGCCTTGAAATCCTGTTTTAGCAGATTTTTCGCCACACGACCTTCTGTAGAAGAAGCATAATTACAGCGATGCTTCCGGCGAATTTGTGAGCGGATCCCCAAGACCTGCATGAGCCGGAGTACCTTTTTATGGTTCATCCAGACTCCATGATCGTGCTGCAAAAATAGTTGAATTTGGCGATAGCCGTAGACTCCGTTATACTGCTCATACACTTTCTTCACAAGAGCTTTCGCGTCCTGATCCCGATCAGTTCCTCTCCGTTTTAAGAAGGAGTAATATCCACTTCTAGAGACCTTAAACAGCTTACAGAGTTCGCTAACTGGATACTCTTTAGCGGCCTTCTCAATCGTTACATACTTGTGCTCCTCATCTCCTGCATCCAGATTTCCAAACACTTTTTTAGCATATCATTTTCCCGTTTTAACTTTTGGACGTACCTGTCCTGGTCCATATATTCCTTCCGTCGTCCTCGTTGGTCCATAAGTCCGAATTCACCGAGTTCCTTGTACTTCCGCATCCATTCTTTCAACCGATGTCGATCTGCAATCCCGAACTTCTCCATGAGTTTACGATATGTCCAACCTTCTTCGATATGAAGCCGTATGGCCTCTACTTTGGTTTCAAACGTATATTCTTTAAACTTCTGTCCTTTTTTCGCTGGCATAAAAAATGCACCCCCTAGAAATTCATCGGATAAACCAGGGGTTTATTCCAATGTCTATTCTAAGGGGTGCACTTCACAGAGCAGAGGGAGTTTTTTTATTCACACAAGGATAAATTCGTAATTATGCTTTAATGAAGGTTGGGTCTTCATACGGCTCGGCAATCCAGCCATTTTCTTCGATGAACAAGCGGATTGCGACGATCTTTTGATTCTCCATTAAAGTGAAGAAGTGAGGTATATTTTCAGGTACGGAGATAACGTCCCCCGGTGAAAGCTCTACGTTAAAATAGCCGATCTCTTCAGGGCCTTTAATGATGAAGATGCCTTTACCAGCGACAATGGCACGAATTTCATCCTCGGTGTGGGTGTGAATTTGCTCAAACTTGGCTAGCAGCTCGTCCAAATTCGGCGTTGCTTCAGATAAAGTGATAACGTCCCATATTTTATATCCGCGACGTGCGGCTAAATCCTTGATTTCGGGTTCAAATGTTTGGAGAACAGCGGCCTTTTGATCATCTGTTAAGGTAAAGTTTTCTTGCAGCTCCCCAGACAATTTGGAAGCATCCCAATGTTCATACAATATCTCGTGACTCTCCAGAAATTCACGTACTTGTTCTTCACCGCTAATTCGTTTATTCGTATTACGTATTAAGATTTCGGCCATATATCTATTCCCTCTTTTCCACTTGGATTAATGATGTATAAAGAATACCATGTCTTGAAACGTTGTACAATACAGGATTTCAACATTTTATAATGCAAATGACTATAGCTAAAGGGTCAGGGTTAAGTACGTTCTGTAATGCTACAAACTATAAAAATGGATTAGAGAAGTCATTTTTACAAAGAACAACCTGTATAAAACGTATGTTTTTACTTCAATCTATCTAAATGATACGGTTTCTGCTAAACTAGGATTTAACGTTTTGCGGGGGTGAAGAAATTTGGATAAAGTTAGCTTGCAGGATGCATTACAACGAAGAATACTCCTTCTTGATGGGGCCATGGGCACCATGATTCAACAGGAAGACCTTTCCCCCGATGATTTTGGTGGGGAAGAGCTGGAGGGCTGTAATGAAATGCTGGTCTTAACGAGACCAGATGTCATTCAAGGCATTCATGAAGCCTACTTGAAGGCTGGGGCAGACCTAATTGAAACGAATACATTTGGAGCAACATCCGTCGTTTTGGCGGATTACGATATACCAGAACGTGCCCGTGAAATTAATCTGGTGGCGGCCAAACTAGCGCGTAACGCGGTGGATAAATACAGCACTGCGGACAAGCCTCGTTTTGTAGTAGGAGCTATGGGCCCAACCACGAAAACCTTGTCTGTCACAGGTGGTGTTACATTTGCTGAGCTGATTGAAAGCTATCAAGAGCAGGCCTTGGCGCTTATTGAAGGCGGCGTGGATGTGCTCCTTTTGGAGACCTCACAGGATACGCTTAACGTCAAGGCTGGAAGCATCGGAATTCGGCAGGCTTTTGAGCAGACAGGTATCGAGCTTCCGCTAATGATTTCAGGCACGATTGAGCCTATGGGAACGACGTTGGCCGGACAAAATATCGAATCCTTTTGCATATCACTTGAACACTTACATCCAATTTCGATTGGATTGAATTGTGCTACAGGTCCAGAGTTTATGCGTGATCATATTCGCTCTCTGTCTGAAATGTCCTCTGCAGCTATTAGCTGTTATCCAAATGCGGGCTTGCCCGATGAAAATGGCCAATACCATGAATCGCCTGATTCATTAGCACGTAAAATGGCTGCTTTCGCTGAAAAAGGCTGGCTGAACATTGCTGGGGGTTGTTGTGGTACCACGCCTGAGCATATCCGAGTTATGAGTGAAAGTATGGCGCAGTTTGAGCCACGTCCGCTGGTAGGTCATCATCCTCCTGCCGTATCAGGCATTGAGCCTGTATATATTGAACAGGACAATCGTCCGTATATGGTTGGTGAGCGAACGAATGTTCTAGGCTCCCGCAAATTCAAGCGTTTGATCGTGGAAGGCAAATATGAAGAGGCATCTGAAATTGCCCGCGCTCAGGTAAAAAGCGGAGCGCATGTCATTGATATTTGTGTGCAGGACCCGGATCGCGATGAAATGACGGATATGGAAGCGTTTTTGAAACTGGTTGTAAACAAGGTGAAAGTACCTTTGGTGATTGATACCACGGATATTAAAGTCATTGATAAAGCACTTCAATATTCGCAAGGTAAGGCGATTATTAACTCCATTAATTTGGAGGATGGTGAAGAGAAATTTGAGAAAATGGCTCCTCTTATTCATAAGTACGGCGCCGCTGTTGTTGTTGGAACCATTGATGAACGCGGACAGGCTATTTCACGTGAGGATAAGCTTGAGGTAGCTAAACGTTCTTATGATCTGTTGGTGAACCGTTACGGTTTGGCAGCGGAGGATCTAATTTTTGATACACTCGTATTTCCAGTAGGAACAGGTGATGAGCAATATATCGGTTCAGCTAAGGAAACGATTGAGGGCATTCGCATTATTAAAGAAGCGCTTCCCGGGGTACATACCATCCTGGGCATCAGTAACGTATCTTTTGGTTTGCCGGAAGCGGGTCGTGAAGTGCTCAATTCCGTCTATTTATATGAATGCACCAAAGCAGGTCTGGACTATGCGATTGTAAACACTGAGAAGCTTGAACGTTATGCATCCATTCCAGAGCATGAGCGGAAACTTGCGGAAGACTTGATCTATAAAACAAATGACGATACTTTATCCGCTTTTGTAGCAGCTTTCCGTAACAAGAAAGTGGAGAAAAAAGAAAAGATATCAAACCTTTCGCTCGAAGAACGACTGGCTTCCTATGTAGTCGAGGGAAGTAAAGAGGGACTCATTCCGGATCTGGAGCAGGCGCTCGTGAAATATTCTTCGCTGGAGATTATTAATGGCCCGCTGATGAAGGGGATGGAGGAAGTAGGACGACTGTTTAACAATAACGAACTGATTGTTGCAGAGGTGCTGCAAAGCGCTGAAGTGATGAAGGCGTCCGTAGCCTATTTAGAGCCGTTCATGGAGAAGAATGAATCCTCAGTAAAAGGTAAGATTTTGTTGGCTACAGTCAAAGGTGATGTGCATGACATTGGTAAGAATCTGGTGGAGATTATTCTATCCAACAATGGTTACCATATCGTGAATCTGGGCATAAAAGTACCACCAGAACGCATTATTGAAGCTTACCGTGAAGAAAAGGCCGATATGATTGGCTTATCCGGACTGCTTGTTAAATCGGCACAACAAATGGTGCTGACCGCACAGGATTTAAAAAATGCGAATATTGATATTCCAATAATGGTGGGTGGAGCTGCTTTAACACGTAAGTTCACTAAAAATCGTATCCGTCCTGAGTATGATGGTCTGGTTGCCTATGCAAAGGATGCTATGGATGGTCTGGATATTGCCAATAAGCTTATGAATCCTGAGTCCCGCAAAAAAATGGCTGAGGACATGGAGGCTGAGCGGGAGGCGGAAGCGGCAATCGTCGTGGAAGCCAAGCCGCTCCCTAAGCTCACTCGAGCTGTGCGCTCTAATATTGCTCAGGATTTGCCCGTTTATATTCCACCAGATACGGATCGCCATGTACTGCGCAACTATCCACTGAATTATATTTTGCCTTACGTGAATATGCAGATGCTAATGGGGCATCATCTTGGTTTAAAAGGCAATGTTGAACAGCTGCTGGCTTCGGAAGATCCGAAAGCGATTCAGTTGAAGGAAACCGTGGACAGCATCATGTTTGAAGCTGTGACAGACGGAATCATTCAAGCACATGCTATGTATCGTTTCTTTCCAGCGCAGTCCCAAGGAGACCAAATTCTGATCTATGATCCCTCGGATGTGAGCAAGGTACTGCACACATTTACATTCCCGCGCCAGCAGGTAGAGCCTTATCTATGTCTGGCTGATTTCTTGAAATCAGTGGAATCCGGAGTTATGGACTATGTAGGTTTCATGGTCGTTACAGCTGGTCATGGGATTCAGCAGATATCTACCCAGTGGAAAGATAAAGGAGATTATCTGCGCTCGCATGCACTTCAAGCGGTAGCACTCGAAGTAGCAGAAGGGTTAGCGGAACGGCTTCACCATATTATCAGGGATAGCTGGGGGTTCCCGGACCCTGCCGATATGACAATGAAACAGCGACACGGTGCCAGATATCAAGGCATTCGGGTATCCTTTGGCTATCCGGCATGTCCAGATCTAGAGGATCAGGGGCCGTTGTTCCAGTTGTTAAAACCTGAGGATATTGGCGTTGAGCTGACGGAAGGGTTTATGATGGAACCGGAGGCTTCTGTATCAGCCATGGTGTTCAGCCACCCTCAGGCGCAGTATTTTAACGTCGAAAAGGTTTAACACCTTTATCAGATGGGATAGCAAATACCCTCCGAGCTTCGGAGGTTTTTTGCTGGTCAGCAGGAAGAAGGTTAATGTTATGGAATTTTATTTTCTCGGTACAAATGCAGGGGTGCCTACGATTCAGCGAAATGTAACGTCCATCGCTCTTCGTTTGCTGGAAGAACGAAGAAGCATGTGGCTGTTCGACTGCGGCGAAGGCACTCAACAAGAGGTATTGCGTTCGCCGCTCAAACTAAGCAGACTTGAAAAAATATTTATCACCCATTTGCATGGGGATCATCTTTTTGGTCTGCCGGGACTGCTGTCGAGCAGAGCTTATCAAGGGGGAACGACACCACTGACGGTATATGGGCCGCCTGGAATCCAGCAATATATCGAGCTATCTTTAGGGATCAGCCAATCGCGTATCAATTACCAACTACATATTGTGGAGCATACGGGCGGGGTTCTGTTTGATGACGGACAATTCCGGGTAGAGTCAGCTTTGCTGGATCATCGGATTGACAGCTATGGCTACCGAGTTGTAGAGATGGATAAGCCCGGTAAGCTTAACCAAGAGCTGTTGGAGCGATATGGTATTAAGCCCGGCCCGGTGTACGGTAAGTTAAAGCGTGGGGAAAGCGTGGAGGTAGAGGGTGGAGTCATTTTGCATCCTCAGGATGTACTGGGTTCGCCGAAAAAAGGGCGCATCATCACGATTTTAGGGGATACGAGACCTTGTCCGAATACGGTAGTGCTGGCTCAAGATGCAACTGTCGTCGTTCATGAAGCCACTTTTCTGCATGAACTGGCAGATACAGCTTACGAGTATCATCATAGTACAGCGCTTCAGGCAGCGGAAGCTGCAAAAGCTGCAGGTGCGGGTCAGTTAATCATGACGCATTTTAGTTCTAGGTATAAAGATCAGGAGCAGCTTCAGCCATTGCTGGAGGAAGCGCAAAGCATATTTCCTAATTCATTGCTTGCGGAGCAGCATGTGTTGTTACCGGTACCCGATATCGGTTAATAAACGATTGGAGAAGATATGTGCATGGGTGCCGGGGCTTGCCTCGGTGCCTTTGTTTTTCACCGAAATTATTTTCCGGGAAAGCGCAGGATGCGACAAGTGATGAGAACCCGTGCAGGGTGGTGGGGGATGAATTTGTTCTACCACATATGGAGGCGTGTCCTATTCGAGTTTCTATATATCGAATTTAAAGGATTATACTTCTTGAGCATGACCAGGAAATACAGGAGATTTCCTTGGAGGAAATAGCGCCTTCGATGGATTTCGACGAAGAAGTGAACTTATGTCATGGGAAAGCGACGGCTTTTAGCGAGGAATGGCACTATTTTGGACGTTTTACCAGCAATTCATGGACTTCATAAGCATTTTTGACTTAAGATAGATGAGATGAATAGAGACGGCCGATTATTTTATGACCTGAATAATTAAGGTGGTTAAATAAGAAGGAGAACATCGTTTATGGGATGAATTATAATTTTTAATGCTATGATGTGAATGGATTTGAAGTAGGGGAGGGGATTGCGATAAAATCGTTACTAATTGATCTGGATGGAACACTTTATCATGGAAATCGGATGATCAAGGGTGCGGATCTGTTCATATCCCGATTGCGTACAGACCAGATACCTTATGCCTATGTTACAAACAATGCTTCACGTACACCCGAATCGGTGGCTGAGCATTTGGTTGGTATGGGAATTGAAGCGGCCAGCCATGAAGTATATACTTCGGCGTTAGCAGCTGCACAATATGTTGCACAGCAAAGTCCTGGAGCTCGTGTATATTGTATTGGTGAATCAGGATTACGCGATGCACTCACAGGAGCCGGTTTGCAGCTTGTTGAGAACCATCCTGATTATGTGGTGCAGGGGATAGATCGTCAATTTACATATGATACGCTGGCCGCTGCCATGCGCTGGATTCGGGAAGGAGCAATTTTTATTTTGACAAACCCGGATCTCCAATTGCCTTCACATGATGGGCTAACGCCAGGTGCAGGTACGATTGGAACTGCAATTGAAGCGGCTTCACAGGTAAAGCCTATTGTCATCGGCAAGCCTTCAAGCATATTGATGAACTATGCGCTGAACCGCTTAAACATTAGGGCGGATGAAGCTCTGGTTGTGGGCGATAATATGCTTACAGATATTGCGGCAGGTGCAGCAGCAGGTTGTAAAACAGCTCTGATCCTGTCGGGCGTGACGACCCGCGCTAATATGGACGAGCATGTGCGTACCGTTGGAGTGAAACCTGACCTGATGTTTGACAATCTCGCTGAACTGCAGGACTGGATGAAAGAAGAACTGAAATAATAGAAAGTATATGTCTTACAAAACTTGCGAGAATTAAAAGCTATGTAGCTACGAAAGGAAAGATGTTGTTATGCCGGAACTTCCTGAAATGGAAAACTACAGAATCTTATTATCAAAACAAATTTTGGACATTCCGATTACTGGAGTTACGGTTAGCCGTGAAAAGTCCATTAATACTGAAGTGGAAACGTTTGAGAAGCAATTGCTGGGAACGACCGTTGTATATTTAGAGCGTCGAGGCAAGCATTTGATTTTTCATTTAAACACGGGCGGGCGGCTCGTACTTCATCTGATGCTCGGAGGACTGTTATATCTGGGAACAGAGGAGCAGCGTCCAGATCGTACAGTTCAGATCGAATTAGATTTTAGTGGAGTAAAGCTTTATTTTATCGGACTACGCTTAGGTTATCTGCACCTGCTAACGGCTAAAGAAACAGAAGAAGCTTTGTCAGACCTGGGACCTGATCCGTTAGACCGTCGCATGACGTTAGAAAAGTTTACAGCACGGCTGAAGGGACGCCGGGGGATTTTGAAAACAACGCTGGTGAATCAGCAGATTTTTTCGGGTATTGGCAATTGTTATTCAGACGAAATTGCTTATATCGCCGGATTTACACCGGGTTCCAAAGTACAGAACATTGTGCAGTCGCCAGAAAAAGTGGAAAAGCTATATCATGCCACTCAATCCGTACTACGTGAAGCTACAGCGGAAGGCGGGTACATGGAAATGCCTCTAATGGAGGGGGACACGCTAACAGGTGGATTTGATCATCAGTGCCGAGTATATGACCGCGAAGGAGAAGAATCTCCAAGTGGCGGGAAAATTGTAAGGGTTGAACTGGCGGGGAAAAAAGCATTTTATTGCCCGGTACAGCAGCATGATGCCTAAATTGCTCATCGGCTCCCATGTGAGTACGCGTGGTGGCTTTTCCAAAGCTGCTATGCGTGCGCGAGAGCAGGGGGGACGTTCATTTCAATATTTCCCGAAAAATCCTCGTAGTCTTAGGCTGAAGGAATGGAGTGCTACTGATGCTGCTGCTTGCAACGCTTACTGTTTAGAGCACCAGCTTCAATCCATTGCTCATTCACCATATCCCGTTAATCCGGCTCATGGGTCCGAGCGTGGTCAGGAACTTTATGAGCTGACGATTGCTTCATTACGCAATGATCTGGATATTGCTGAAGCATGTGGGTCAAAAGGGATTGTCGTTCATTTTGGTCATATGCATTCGTTAGACCCTCTAGAGGGCTACCGTAATATCATTAACTGTTTTAATGATGTGCTGGAAGGCTGGCAGGGAAATGCTAAAATATTGATCGAAAATCAGGCGGGAGATCATGGACCCATGGGAACCACGCTTGAGGAAATGGTGCAGATCCGTCAGCTGTGCCGGTATCCTGACAGTATCGGCTTTTGCTTAGACACTTGTCATGCATATGCAGCGGGATTGTGGAACGGTGGAATGGACGAGGCTTTGATCGAAAAAGGGAATCGTCTCGGCTATTGGTCAGCTCTGTGTGGAGTTCATTTGAACGATTCTAAATACCCATATGGCTCTAAAAAAGACAGACATGCCCGTGTGGGACAAGGCTACATTGGTACTGAGGGCATGCGTTGGATGACAGAACAGGAGGCTGTAAGAGGTATTCCTATCGTTTTGGAGAGTGAGACGGGACCTGATGGGACACATCAGGAGGATATTCAAATGATTCTAAGCTGGGAGTAAATTGGTCTGATTGATAATAACTATCTTTGAGGCTTGTGAGCTTGCATATATGGAAAAAGGAGGAGAAGTTGATGTATTTGTTTATGGACGATTATCGGCCTTGTCCTCCGGGCTTTAAGCTGGCAAGAGATGCGGATGAGTGTCTGCTGCTGCTTCATGAATACCCTATTTCGATACTATCGCTAGATTATGATTTGGGTCCAGGTCAGCCTACGGGAAAGGATGTGGCTGCTGCTATCGCAGAGAAACGGTTATATCCACGTGAAATTTACTTGCATTCGTCCAGTCCAGAGGGGCGGCGAGCCATGTATGAGCTACTCTATGCGAATAAGCCAGAGGGAGTCACCGTACATAACGGGCCCATACCCGAAGAGCGTATGCGAGAGATCAGAAAAGGGTCTGAACGATGAAAGAGATCGGACAAAAAGAGGCGCGCCGTGCCATATGGGAGGGATGCAAGCTGGCTTTGTTTGTGTACACTCCCATGTGCGGAACATGCGCGGCTGCCCGTAAAATGCTGGAGGTAGCAGAGCATTTGCTCCCTGAAGAAGCAGTGGTGCAGAGCAACATTAACTATATTCCTGAACTGGTACAGGAGTACCGGATATCCAGCGTTCCCGCGCTTCTTATATATAATGGTGAAAACAAAAATCCTGAAATTATCTACAAAATGGAATCTGTAGAACACTTGCTGAGCAAAATAAGGAGCGTGATGGAATGATATCCATGAAGAGCATTACGTTGCAGCGGGAAGAAAGACGGATTTTGGACGATGTAAGCCTGGACATACGAGAAGGTGAACATTGGGCTATTCTGGGTCGCAATGGTTCCGGTAAAACAACATTGCTGGAAATGATGACAGGATATATGTTTCCAAGTCATGGAACGGTTGAAGTGCTTGGGCAAATGTATGGTCAATGTGATGTGCGGGAAGTTCGCAAACAAATCGGATATATCAGCCAGACCTTGTTGGAAAAGCTGGCGCTAAAAGATCCCGTTTGGGAAGTGGTCGCTACAGGTGCGTATGCTTTTTTGCGCTTTTATCAGGAAATTCCGACAGAGGCAAAAGAAAAGGCCATATCTTTGCTGGAGGGTATGAATTTAGGCGACTTGATTCATCACCCACTGGGGACGTTATCTCAAGGAGAACGTAAAAAGGTGATGCTGGCCCGCTCACTGATGGCAGAACCTCGTCTGCTAATTATGGACGAGCCTTGTGCCGGGTTGGATCTATTTGAGCGGGAAAAAATGCTGGTCGAGATTGATCGGCTCCGCAAGCGAGACTTATCAGTGGTTTATGTGACTCACCACATTGAGGAGATTGTCCCCCTCTTTACGCATGTTGCATTGATTCGTGATGGTAAGGTCGCAGCAGCTGGACCGAAAAAAGAAGTTTTAACGAAAGAATTGATTATGCACACATATGAAATTCCGGTTGAGCTGGATTGGGATGGAGAACGTCCCTGGATTCGGGTGTGCACTGGAGGGTAATGTTATTTTGGAGGAACTATATATGAGTACAGATGAACAAAGTGAATCTACTTTGTCATCATCAAGATTTGTTTGTACGGCCAATCATGGTTTTGCACCCTATGCTCAAGAGGAGCTTAGAAGATTATTTGGCTCTGTAAAAAGCACGATGCTTTTACCTGGTGAAATTTTTCTGGCTACATTACCTGCGGAAGAAATTGAGGCAGTGAGGACAATTACAGCTCAGCCGCCGATGTTTTTACGTCACTTGTTTCCTGTTCATTTTCAGGAAGAAGGAACGGACCTGGTTCAGGTGCAGGAACGGCTGGTTGCATTCATCCGTAACCGCAAGGAACTGATGGATCAACGTGTTTCTTTACAAGTGCGCAAAGGAACTAATAGCAGTTGGACTGAAAGCGCAGGTGCGCTCAAGCAGGCTTTGAGTGAACAAATAAGTGATTTACCTATGGAGCAGACAGTACAAGGCGCCGATCTTATTGTGTCCGTTTTTGCAGATACAGATACGTGGTATGCAGGTGTATCACGTCCTGAGGATAACCTATCGGATTGGAGCGGAGGCGCGGTTCGTTTTCAAAAAGAAGATGGACAAATTTCTCGTGCCAAATTCAAGCTATTGGAAGCAGAAGCAACGTTCGGCATAGATTTTGGCGCTTTCCGTCAGGGACTGGATATTGGGGCAGCACCGGGTGGTTGGACTTCCTTCTTACTGGAGCGGGGACTGAAAGTTACAGCGGTTGATCCGGCAAAGATGGAGCCATCACTGATGAAGTACGCCAATCTGACTTTTTTGCGTAAAAATGCAAGTGAAGTCAAATTTAAAGAGAATTCGTTCGATCTGCTGGTTTGTGATATGAGCTGGAGTCCTAAGCAAATGGCAAGGCTCGTTACTGATTTACTATATAGTTTGCGAAGTGGTGGTACTGCTATCGTTACGGTCAAGCTAATGCATAAAAAGCCCTTGGCGCTCATTCATGATGTAATTGCTTCATTTGAGGAGTCCGGCATGCAGATTCAGCGAGCTAAGCAGCTATTCCATAACCGAGATGAAATTACCCTGTACATGATCAAGTATGGAAAATAATACTTTACAATAGATACAGGTGTGCTATATAATAAATCCAAATTGTTCCTTAAAAATAATAATCATGTTTAAATCAAGGGAAAGCATCCCGCAAAAACGGTTTTCATGGCGACATGGAAATTTGATTTTGCGGCAGCTTTCCCTTTTTTGCGTTTTCTGCTTTAGAAAGGAGGTAGGAGAATAATGGAGCAACCATCACAGTTGGAATTCGGATCCATTGTCGGTGAGCGTTACCGTATTGTTCGCACATTGGGTTCGGGAGGAATGAGCCGCGTGTTCATGGCAGAGGATTTAAAACTGCCAGGCAAGCAATGGGCGGTGAAGGAGTCGGTTGCCGGGCCACAAGTGATGAAGCTTGTACGTACGGAGGCAGAGATGCTGATTTCGCTAAGTCATCCACGTTTACCGAGAATTGTTGATTTTTTTGAGCATCCTCGATCTGGTGCGGTATACCTGGTCATGGATTACATCGAGGGAATTACGCTGGAAGCATACATGAAGGGCTATGAAGGCTATATTCCACAGGAGCAGATCGTCCCATTCGCTTTGCAGGTACTGGATGTGTTGGATTATTTGCATACCCGTCAACCGCCAGTCATTTACCGGGATCTGAAACCGACGAATATTATGCTGACACCGGAAATGGAATTTATACTGATTGATTTTGGAATAGCGAGGAGCTATAAGGCTGAACTGGATCAAGATACGGTAAAGCTGGGCACAGTGGGCTTCGCTGCCCCGGAGCAATATGGAGCAGGTCAGACGGATGCTCGTTCAGACTTATACAGTTTGGGAGCGCTGCTATTGTATCTATGTACAGGAGGCAAATATAGCGAGTGGACTGCGGGAGTAGAAGGGTATATTCGCGGAGAATTGCCCCGCCATTTGATCCCGGTGATTCGAAAACTGCTGCGTCAGCATCCTGAGGAACGATTTCAATCTGCCGGGGAGGTCATTGGAGAACTGCGGCACAGTGCGGATTTTCAGCCTGCTCAACAAGGAATATCCGTTAATGATGCCTCAATGGATTATGCAGGTACAAGGGTAGTGGCTGTATTGGGTGTCTCTGCCGGCTCCGGTGCTACTCATACAGCAATTGCGGTGAGCCACTATCTGGCTCGAAGGTCCCGCTCCGTAGCTTTGGTTGAGCTGCACAGCACAGCCAAAGCATTTGCCCGACTTCAAGAAGTCGTAGAAGGCACATCCGTTGGACAATCGAGTTCAAGTCGGCGTTTTGAAGTTGATGGAGTACACTACTGGCGGCAAACATCTCGTGCGGATGTCATTTCTTTGTTGGGTGGTTCCTATAGATTTATCGTACTGGACCTGGGGAGTGGGCAGGACAATGAACGACTGGAAGAATTCTTGAGAGCCGATTATCCGCTTGTCGTTGGCTCAGGGGCCGAATGGAGAGTTCAGGATATAGCAGGGCTAGCCCGATCTCTTCAGCGCCACCCACAGCATAAATGGAATTACTGCTTGCCATTGGCAACCTCGGAGGCGGTTCGCAGGCTTCGTAAGGAGCTGGATCACGATAAAGTATTTGCTTTACCGTTCCACTCAGACCCGTTCGAACGAGATGATGAGGTGGATCAGGTGCTGGACGAGCTGTTTCGCGGAGTCATTCCAGATACCCGGAAAAAACGCTTCGGATTCCTTAAACGACAGCGCTAAATAAAACGGTATATATCAAAAAGAGGCAGGGGAGAAGTTGTGTGTCCAAGCTAAGAAAAAGCAGTAAGCAAAAGCTATACGCCGGTTGTATTGGCGCAGGAATTGTTGGCATTATCTTTGCTGGCTACCTTATGGTTAATATCCATCAAATGGATGAGGTCAGGAAACAGGCTGAAGTAGAGGCAGAGCAGAAATGGAAAGTGTACGAACAGGAGCAACGAACCGCGAAAAAAGGTTGGGCGGTTGTCCGTGACATTTCCCCCGGCGAACAGATTGCATCTAATGATTTGAAGGGAATTAAAGTTCCCGGTTCTCAGGCCCCATCAAATTTGCTGACAGATAAAAGTGAGGTTTCCGGTACCACAGCCAAGATTGAGCTAAAAAAGGGATCTGTGCTTACATCGGCCATGGTTACTGCTGATGAGCCCACACCTAAAGATTTACGCAACCGTGAGCTAAAGGTGGTAGTATTGCCCAACAGCCTCAAGTCGGGTGACGAAGTGGATATCCGCATTCAATTTCCAACAGGGCAGGATTACATTCTATTATCTAAGAAGAAGATTTCTCGACTGGAAGGTCCAATTGTCTGGGTCACTTTGAATGAGCAGGAAATATTATCGCTTTCGAGTGCGATTGTTGATGCTTATCTGCATAAAGCATCTATCTATGCCCTGACATATGTCGATCCCCAATTTCAGCCCAAGGCAATCCCGACCTATCCGCCTAATGCGCAGGTGTTAGCGTTAATGAATAGTGATCCGAATTTGATACGCGTGGCTGAACAAAAGCTGTCCAAGCAGCTGCGGGATTCGCTTGAAAATGCAATTAATGCGTCAAACAATGTGATTTCAACACCCGTGGAAAGAAGTTTGAGTGAGGAAATTGTAGCCCAGCATGCGGGTGCTACTATAGAAAACCCAGCAAGCGGGATAGATGATACAAGAAATGAATATGAGAACGAGCAGGATCATCAAGAACAAACAAAGATTCTGACGCAGGGCGAAAGCTCTGATCCGTATGCCAAATAAATGAGAGAAAAGGAACGGAAGTATGAAAACATGGATATTTGCCGGGCTTTGTGACAAAAGCGATACCTTGTTATATATCAGCAGCATATTAGCAGCTTCCGGCCAACAGGTACTGCTTGTGGATGCTACGCTGCGGGGACAGTATCGGTATAGCATAGGGATGCTCGACAAACCACTTCCCATTACGCAGTTTAGTGGTTTTGATGTAGCAATTGGATTTACAGCATGGGAAGACCTGCATACCGTTATGATGACTGATCAAAAGGCGGAGCAGGCTTATGACATTGTTATTTTGGATGTAGAGTTACCTGATTTTTGTCCAATTTCTGTTTGGAAAGGGGCAGAACTGCGAGTTTGGGTCAGTGATTATAGCCGTATGCTAATGCACAACGGACAGAATTGGCTTGAGCATTTATTCAGTCAACCCGAATTCCCCAAAGATCTTGTATTTCACAAGCTATTTTTACAGGCTGTGGATTGTGGTGTGGAGGAGCCGTATCTGTGGGAATACATGAACCATTTCCCGGCTTCTTGGCAGCAAGAGCCATATGTTCTGCCATGGGATGAGGGGCTGCTTGCTCTGAAACTGGAAAATGAGCATAAAAAACAGCTACTACTAAAACCGCTATCCAGAATGTATAAGAAAGAATTATGCCGTTGTATTGGGGAATGGATGAGTTGGGAATTAAAAGTGAGTCGTCGTGCGCTAAAGCGTGCGGAAAGGAGTAGGGCATGAGTACCATTTTGTTTTGGAGCCCCATTAAGGGGGCTAGTGGAAGTAGCTCTTTGGCGGCAGCAATAGCAATTACCATAGGGAATCTATATAGAGGAAGACTATTATTGACACATTTAGGTCGTAGATATACCGGTATTGAATCAGGATTACCTATACAAGAGTATGGTATGGACGATCCAACCCTACAGCTTCAGGAAGGGGGCTGGGATGCTGCCGCACGTTTAGTTCTGCGAGGGACACTGTCTAAAGAAAATATTCGTAATTATACGACACCTGTACTCGAACATACTTTGGATGTACTTGAGGGAACCTCCACCTTTGGAGCTGCACCGCCGTTACTATCTCCAGGGCTTGTACGGGCAGTAATAGATACAGCGAATCAATATTATGATTTAACGCTGATTGATGCAGGAAGTGGAGCAGGGTGGGGGGCTGTACAACATGAAGCATGTGCACGAGCCAAACTGGCCGTTCTTTCACTCACTCAGAATATGCGAGAATTAGATGCTTATTTTGAATCCGTGTCTCCGTTATCTACCTACTCATCATTGCCCTTATTAATAGTACTTGGGAAATATGATGTGCATTCTCAAGTGAATGAAACGAATATTCGCAGGAGATATGGCTACAAAGGTGCTTTGTATACAGTCCCTTATAGCACCGGATTTATGGACGCATGGAACCGCAGGGATGTGATCGGCCATGTGCAACGTGAGGTACGAAGTGGAAAAGAGCAGCACCGCAAGCTTTTTATGCCCGTAGGATGGGCGCAGAGTATACGGCATATCAGCAAAGCTATTCTGGAGGCGGCAGAGTCCGATCTTCGGCTCAAGGCTTTGGAGAGGGGCGCTTAAATGCTGTCCGCTCAAATGATCAACGGATTGATTCTTACCTGCATAGTACTGATGTGCATCGTACTGATTATTGTTAAATATCGAGGGAATCTTCACTCGCGACATTCAACCCTTCGGGTAGAAAAAAAGAACGAAGATGCCACATTCGAAACATTAATAGAGTATATCAAAAATGCACTTCATGAACTGAGTCATAGCCAGATGGCCGATGCCGGATTGCATGAAGAGGAATATAGACGGCGTATCCATCAAAGGGCGGAACTACGCAGGGCGTTAAAGGACTGTGCCAATGGCAGCATTGGAGATAAACGTTTTGTTAAAAATCTGATGGCTGAGCTTCTGATTAACGGTTACGGCTTGAACGAGAAAATCGTCGATATTGTTATGCCATTCTCCAGACCTGAGTTGTTTAGCATACAGGATCAATTCGAAATTATATTTTACCAATACCAGCAGAAGTTTGGCGCTGATGCACTATCACGTTTATTGGATACTTATGACTTGGCCGAAATGAGGTATTCACAGCAAGGTGAAGAAGATGGAAGTTATCTCGTTACCGCAGAGGATATTCGTTATATCTATGATTGTGAGTACCGCCCTCTTTCCTTTTTGGAGAAAGTGGATATTATTGTCCAGCGCATTTATCAGCATTACAAAGGCTTTTCCGTCATTGATGATATTCGTGACCAGCGGATCGACGGTGTAAGTGGGGGTGTCAGTGGTATGCCGGAAGGTGGGATTCCTGCATCATCAGACTGGCCTTCGGATGGGTATGCATTTGAACAAACATCTGCGTCTACTGCCAATGGTTATGAGAGTGTGTGGATTTTTTATAAAGGTAAAACGATCCATCTTTCGTTCCTTTCCTTCGGATCTGAGCGTGAACTTAAAAGGGTGTGCCAAAATATTTACAAATACAATTACCCGGGACAGCTTTCCGAAGCGAATGGTTATAAGGTCAACGAAATGAAGGATGGGTCACGGGTAGTGGTGGTGCGTCCTCCTTTCTCAGAATCGTGGGCTTTCTTTGTTCGTAAATTCGATATTCAAAGCGCATCGCTGGAACAGTTAATTAAGGGTCAGAATGCTGATTTTCCAATCCAACTACTTTCTTATTTGATGAAAGGCAGCCGGATTACTGCTATTACAGGCGCGCAGGGTTCAGGTAAGACGACGTTGTTAATGGCGATGGTCAAGCATATTTATGCTTCGTATACGCTTCGTGTTCAGGAAATGGCCTTTGAACTGCATCTGCGCAGCATTTACAGTCGCCGTAACATTCTTACCTTTCGAGAAACGGACCATATTTCAGGACAACAAGGGCTTGACTTGCAGAAAAAAACAGATGGAACCGTCAATATCCTAGGCGAAGTAGCAAGTGATGAAGTAGCTGCTTGGATGATTCAAATGTCGCAGGTTGCCAGTCTGTTCACCATTTTTACTCATCATGCCAAAACATTTCGTGATCTCGTGTTTTCACTTCGTAATTCATTGCTCAAAACAGGAGTATTTCAGCATGAAGGCATCGCTGAGGAACAGGTAGTTCATGTCATTAACTTTGATGTGCATCTCAAACGTGATGCGGAGGGGCGACGCTACATCGAACGGATCACAGAATGTGTGCCGTGTGACCCGGATCATACGGATGCAGGCACCAATGCTTCATCGAGCTACAGTTATCGCCACGTTATGGAATATCGGAACGGAAGCTATATACCGATGGAGCCCTTAACAGCCAAAAGTGCAAAAGAAATGTGTGAGCAGATGAATGTAAAGGATGCCAGAGATTTCCGCAGTTTTTTGACCCGCTATTGGGAGGAAGACTATGAGTCTTAAAGAAATTTCATTATGGATTTTACTTATATCAGGTGGGAGCTTTGCGCTTCTATATATAGTTTTGTGGGGGTTGCGTAAGTGCAGTAGTCATGCAGTTCGCAGAGGACGAATTTATTCTGTACAGGAAGGACGCAAGGGAAAAGCGGTACTGCAACGTGAGCTGCAAGCCTTACTGCATAAGTTGTACACGCTGTGTATGAAGGTCCCTTTCTTATCTGGATACATCACGAGTGTACGTAAGCGATTAGCTGGTCAGCATGCCTACGATGAGTACAAGCTTCGCCTACAGACTATGAAGATGACACTGTTCATCTGGGGGGCTTTTGCTTGCAGTGGCGTTGTACTGGTCATGATGAAGCCAGGAATAGAGTTTGCTATATTGGCCGTTTTATGCGGAGTGGTAATCAACAGTCTTATTTTGGATATGGCCATTAGCCGGATGGAAAAAAGGCTACTTGCACAGATGATCGAATTATTCGCCAATGTACGTCATTATTACCATCAGCACGGTATGGTGGAGGAAGCCATATCCAAAGCGGCCGATTTGGCGGAGGCAGAGGCTGGGAGACACGCACGACTCATCCATGAGGCGCTAACAGATGTTGATCCGCACGAAGCATTGGAAAGATACTATGAGTCGGCTCCTAATCGATTTTTAAAAGCATTTGCCGGTATCTCGTATATGGTAATGGAGTTTGGTGATCGGATTGAGGAGGGGGGCTCCATTTATTTGAAGGGGCTCGGCAGTCTCGCACGCGAAATCCAGTTGGAGTTGCTGCGAAGAAATAAACTGGACTATCTATTAAAAAGTCTAAACGTGATCGCACTGGCACCTGTTTTCTTTACCACCCCAATCGAGACATGGGCGAGATCCAGCTTTCCATCCATGGATGAGTTTTATCAGGGAAAATTGGGTTATATCACGAAATTGTCCGTTTATATTGTGATAATCGTATCTTATTTTCTGTTACAGAAGCTTCAACAGACCGATGAAACAGGATATCGTGCGGGTAGAGGACGGAGGGTTTGGGAACAGAAGCTATACCGTTTTCCCATCATGCGTAATGTGGTGGATTCTTTAATTCCGCGTCAGCATATATCTTCTTATTTCCAGATAACCCGTCTATTAAAAGAAAGTGGTGCGGAGATAAAGCTGGAGTGGCTCTACATACGCAGAATAGCTCTTTTTATCGTAGGTTTGGTGCTCAGTATTAGTACGATATTTTTTTTACATGAAGCTGAGAAAACGCATATCCTTCACGCCCCGGTACAATCGGGTCAAATGTTTGGACATTTAAGTTCGATGGAGCAAAAAGAAGCTTTGAAGCAGAGTGGGATTGATCGCAAAATCATGCATTTGCTGAACATGAGAGCGGACAGCACATACGAACGAACGTACGCTGCTTTAGAACATAATGCCAATGGAACTGTTACTCCTGAACAGCTATCCACAAATACTCGGCGTATTCTCCAAAAGCTGAAAGATTGGAATGATGAATACATCAAGTGGTGGGAAGTGCTGATTAGTTTGATTGTTGGGTATGTAGCCTATCAAATGCCTATGCTTTTATTATATTTGCAACGAAAAATGCGTCGGTTGGACATGAGGCACGAGGTGTATCAATTTCAAACAGTTATTTCCATTTTGCGGGTTATGGAACGAATGTCTGTCGAGGAAATATTGGAGTGGCTGAACAGATTTTCAGTTATATTCAAAAGACCTCTGCAAAAATGTTTGCTTCATTATGAACATGGGCCAGAGGCAGCTCTTGACTTATTAAAAGAAGAGGCACCTTTGCCGGAGTTTCAGCGTCTAGTGGACAAGCTCCATTTGTCTTTGGGTAAAATTACGATTCGAGAGGCCTTTGATGATTTGGAATCCCATATGTCTTACTATTTCGAACAAAGAAAACAGGAGTATGAAAAAATAATAGACAGCAAGGCTATCTGGGGAAGGATGATTGGTTTTGCCCCGATGTATGGTCTTATCTTTTTATATTTGGTGATTCCGTTGATCGGCATGAGTTTTGTTCAAATGGATAACTATTATGAGCAAATACAAAAAATTCAGTAAGAAAGTTCTATTATGACTAATACAAAATAACAAGCTGAGGAGAGAAAAATAATGAATAACGCATCAACAGCTTTAAAGGTAGCCGCTGGGATATTTTTGACCATCGCTCTAATTACGATTGTAGTTATACTGTTTATTTCAGCCCAGGAGGCGACTAAAACTGCACAAAACAATTTTGCTGATATCCAGACCGAATTGTCTCAAGCCTCTTTTACGGTATATGACGGCACAACGATTAGCGGTTCCCAGGTGACCAACGCGCTGCGGAAGTTTCAGGGGAAGGACCAATTCGGCATTCAGATTAAAACCGGTAAAAATATGGCAGGCCAGTGGTACGGTAATGCTCTAAACATTAGCCCAGACAGTGAACAGTATGGCGCAGTGAATGGTGGCAGTGATAAGACTGGGAAAATCACGAATACGCTTAATGAGAAAGAGAATGAATACGTAAATCCAAGTGGCAAATTCAAGGCTGAAATCGTAAAGGACAAATCGAATGTTGTCCGTGGGTTGTTGTTTACCCAGTCCTAAGCACTACAGCAAAGATAATAATCATAAGGGGGAAGAGAGTATGTCTGATCACGCTTCAAGTATGCTGCGGCTTGGTGTGTCAGTTATTCTGTTCATAACCGCATGTGTAACGGCAGCAGACTTGTCCAGCCAGCTGGATGGTGCACTGGAATTAAGATCACAGCAAGAGGAGCATTCTGAAGGGCGAATAGCCCGTACTGCTGGGGTGGGATTGCCGGAACGGATTAAAGGAACTCAGGTCATACAGGCAATTCGCATGAACTTACAGGAGGGGATTTCGGTTCAAGTCGACGGGACAGAGTACGATGTGTATTCTGAACCATTTGAGCCTGATGTATCTGCCCTGGATGCTTCCTCTTTATATTCCATGTATTCACAGCGTAATGGGAATGGGGACATAACATCTGTACGTTTTGAGAAATTGGGGGAAGACTGAAGTGGTTCAAACAATATCCAAGTTGTTGGGGACGCTGCTCGCTGTATTGCTTTTGTACATCGTACCCGCAGTTCAAGCTGCTGAACGGCAGGATGATATATCCGGGTTAAATACATATCATTCAACTGTACGTTTTGTTGATATGGTAAGAACCAAAGGTTACATTACACCGACGATGTATAACGATTTTATGCGTGATCTGGAATTGACAGGCAATACGTACGAAGTTGACTTGGAGCATATGCACAAAAAGTATGTACCGGACTATGCAGATGCCGCGAAGCCAGACAGTTTTCTAGGCAACTATGAAACTGTATATGATGGGTACTATAATCCGCAAATCTTGCCTGTACTGTTTCCTGACAACCAGCAGCCAAAATCAGATCAGACACGTCGGTATACCTTGATGGCCGGGGATTATTTTACGGTCCGGTTACATAATACGAATCGGACTCCTGCGAACTTGTACAAATCATGGCTTCTCGGTGGGGCAGATAGCGGCAAGCCGGCAGTTACAGCTTCTTACGGGGGCATGGTTCTGAATGAAGATTACTGATTTTGCAGTCATATTTATACTTTTGTTTTTGCCCTTTGGTGTAGTTAGTGACTTACGGGTGCAGAATCAGCGTGAAGTGCAGCAGCTAGAAATGAAATATACGTCGGCTCTCCGTACCGCAGTTCAGGATGCAGGGGTCGTGCTCTCACAGAATGAACGTCAGGAACGCGAGGCCGGATACGGATCGGATAAGTTTTTTCGTGTAGATAAAGAAGCAGCGCTGAACACATTCCTGCATACCCTTTTTCTTAATGTAGGCATTGATGAGGATATAGTAGCACAACGTGCATTATTGGATTATATACCAGCCATTGTAATTCTGGATTATGACGGTTATTATGCGTTCACTTCAGAAGCCTATACAGATGAGCGTGGACAAGCTGCTATTGCCCACAAATGGAGCGAAAAAAAGCCATATGCCTATGTTGATTCAGTAGGCAACAGTGTGGGGTTCAGCTTGGATAATTATGTGCACGCATACGATGCGCGGAATCACAGGTGGGTGGAGGGCTTTCAAAAGGAACTTCAGGATCAGACTCCTATATCTTTACTGAATAATTCAGAAGCTTTTGAGCAAATACGTCGTTCCACTATTGTTGGCAGCGTTCAAGAGGACCTGGCGCGAATTATTAATGTCCATAACGAAAAAGCTGCACGTAACGGCATATCCTATACATTCACACTACCGATCATTCCGCAAGAGGAGTGGTACAACACGATAGATGATGTGGGTCTGATCGCGTTTATCCAAGGCATCCCGGTCGGAGACAGGTATTACAATAACTATGGATTTGGTGGTGGGAGAGTCGTCAGAAAGCAAAACATTATCGGTGGCATAGAACCAGATACTAGAATGAAATATTTCTATAGAGATTCATGTCCAGCGCCCTTTAAAGCGAGTGAACGTTTTACGGATGAGAAGTCTGCAGCAGCTGCGGGATACTTTGAGTACAAATGTTATAACGGCTTAAAATAATCACCCTCATGGGTGGTTTTTGTTTTTTTAGGCAGATCCATACCAAAAAACCTTAAAATTCACTGTTTTCAATATTCCGATATGGTTGCAGAATGTGCTACAATAAAGCTTTGAAAGAAACGAAATGCATATGAAATAAGAACAGTCGGCAGCGCCGATGACAATAAGGAGCCAAAAACAGCTTATGAGTTTATTGACTGTAGAAAATGTATCCCACAACTTTGGGGACCGCGCATTATTTAAAAATGTTTCCTTTCGATTGCTTGCGGGGGAACGTGTAGGTTTGGTAGGAGCTAACGGTGTTGGTAAATCGACACTCATGAACATTCTCACTGGAAAATTGCTTAAGGATGAGGGTAAAGTGGAATGGACTCCACGTGTACGTTACGGTTATCTGGATCAGCACACCAAGCTGACACCGGGCAAAACGGTACGTGATGTATTAAAAGACGCTTTTCTTCCTTTGTTGGAATTGGAAAAGGAAATGATGCAGATTACTGACAAAATGGGGGATGCTTCTCCTGAAGAGTTGGAAGTGTTGCTGGAACAGATGGGTGAAATTCAGGAGCAACTGGATATGGGGGATTTTTACCTCATTGATGTGAAGGTTGAAGAAATGGCGAATGGACTAGGTCTGTCGGCCATAGGACTGGATCGGGATGTATCTGCACTTAGCGGCGGGCAACGGACAAAGGTACTTCTTGCTAAATTGCTGTTGGAAAAGCCGAATGTCCTGCTGCTGGATGAGCCTACCAACTACTTGGATGTAGAGCATATTGAATGGCTTACGCGCTATTTGAAGGATTATCCCTATGCTTTTATCCTTATTTCACATGATACTGAGTTTATGAACCAGGTCGTTAATGTTATTTACCATCTTGAATTTGCCAAGATGACCCGTTATTCAGCTAACTATGAAAAGTTTCTTGAAATGGCGGATCTGAACAAAGCTCAGCATATTGATGCTTATGAGAAGCAACAGGACTTTATTAAGAAACAAGAAGATTTTATTCAGCGTAATAAAGCGCGTGCTTCTACCTCAGGCCGAGCAAAGAGCCGTGAAAAGCAGCTTGATCGGATCGAACGTATTGATAAGCCTGAAGAAGCCGCAAAACCAACCTTTCAATTCAAAGAGGCACGTGCAAGCGGAAAGACGGTATTTGAGGGTATTGATTTTGAGATTGGTTATACACATGCCCTTTTGCCTAAGATGTCCATGACGATTGAACGTGGCGAAAAAATTGCAATTGTCGGCTACAACGGTGTCGGTAAATCGACATTGCTCAAAACCATATTGGGAAAAATTCCGCCAATCAGTGGAAAAACCTATCAAGGTGATTTTTTGCAGCCCGCTTATTTTGAGCAGGAAGTAAAGGCAGAGAAAATTACACCGATTGACGATGTGTGGAATGAATTTCCGCATTTGAACCAGCATGAAGTACGAGCGCATTTGGCGCGCTGCGGTTTGAAAAATGAGCATATCACACGTCCGCTATCTGCGCTTAGTGGTGGAGAACAGGCTAAAGTCCGTCTTTGCAAACTGTTAATGCGTGAAAGCAACTGGGTATTGTTCGATGAGCCTACCAACCACTTGGATGTTAAAGCAAAGGATGAGCTGAAACGTGCCTTGAAGGAATACAAAGGGACGGTATTGCTTGTATCTCACGAACCGGACTTTTACGAGGATTGGGTAACCAAAACGTGGAATGTGGAAGAGTGGTCAAGTAAAGTTAACTAAAATCAGTTAAATCCAGTTCTGCATATTTCACACGAAGTGGGGTTTGCAGAATTAGGAAAATATGCTAAGCTATCTATAGCTTATACAATAAAATAGTCACACTAGGGGAGCCGCCCATGCGGCTGAGACGGAATAAATGGATTTCGGACCCTTTGCACCTGATCTGGGTTATGCCAGCGTAGGGAAGTGAGCGCCGTACAAACAAGGCAACACCATCTTTATTTTGTTTGTGCGTGGGACGATACACGTATACGGATATCATGGTCCGTTAGATTATTGGACGTTCGTTAAACCACTTCCTTGGGGAAGTGGTTTTTTTGCGTTTCGTTCATTTTAAGTTGTTCGAGCTTCCGTAGACGGATTCACATACAATCCCCTTTCATTACTGCTGGTAGACGTGGCTGCTAAGCTTAGATCCTTTAATCCAATGTGAGGTGAAGACAAAATCGAATTACACGCAATTTCGATGGAAAAGGGCACTTTTGCACAAGCCGCCCGAGTGGCTGCTATGATTTGTCCGTATGTTCATTATGTACACGCACGTTTAAAACAGAATGGTGCCTCTGCATTGCTTTCTTTGACTCGCAGCATGGTGGAGCAGGAAGTTCCTTTGCAACAAATTGTAGTAAATGATCGTGTGGATGTAGCTTTACTTACTTTGGTTGGAACCGTCCAGCTACCAGCTAATGGATTACCTGTTGTGGATGTGAAAAGCCTACTTTCAAAGAGTACACGCTGTGGAGTGTCTGTGCATTCCTTGGAGGAGGCGCAGACTGCCGAGCAGGCAGGAGCAGACTATGTACTTTATGGTCACGTATATGAGACCCATTGTAAGCCCGGTATTGTACCGCGGGGTTTAGCTCAGCTTGAACATATTTGCAGGCTGTTGAACATTCCGGTGATCGCGCTGGGCGGCATACAACCGCACCATATCCCGGAGCTTTATAGGGCCCGAGCAAGCGGAATTGCGGTGATGTCTGGTATATGGGAGGCTGAGTCGCCCGTTGCAGCTGCGATGGAATATAGGCGAATGGCAGATCTTGTAGTTCACAGCCTGTAGCGAGAAAACGAGAGTAGAGGCAAGCTGAAAGCAGAATGGTTTATGGAGAGGAGACACGGAACAAGTGCTAAAGATACACACAGAGGCAAGAGCGATAGGACATGCTGAATGCTTGGTCATAGGTGGAGGTGTCATCGGCAGTTCCATTGCTTATCATGTGGCCAAGGAGGGAAGAAGTACAATCATGCTGGAACGATTGATCCCGGGTGAGGGAGCCTCAGGAGCAGCGGTTGGAATGCTGGCAGCGGAAAGTGAAGAGTTCACCGACTCTGAGCTGGCACGATTTGCTCGCAGAAGTCGAGATGCATTCCCTGAGCTTGTCTGTGATCTGGAGCGTTTGTCGGGTATTTCGGTGGAATTCCGTACAGAAGGATTTGTGACCCCTTTCCGTACGGAAACTGAAGGCCAAAAACGCTGGAAAGCTGCTAAAACGCGAGAGGATGATTGTCCTATCTGGTGGGATGCGAGGGAATTGGCCCGACGAATTCCAGGTTTGGATGAACAAGCGATCGGAGCAATATATCGTTCAAAGGAGACACAAGTGGCTCCTGTCCAGCTTTGTCGTGCTTATGCAGGTGCTGCTGCGGTGCTGGGAGCAACGGTATGGTCTGGTACACGGGCAGAGCAACTGGTCATACAGGATGGTCGAGTTTGCGGTGTCCGAACAGATAGCGGCTTTTTTTCCTGCGATCAGGTCATTATTGCTGGAGGCTTGGATAGCATGAAATTACTGGCGCAGGTTGGGTTTGAATATCCACTTTATCCGGTCAAGGGCGAAGCGGTAGCGGTCTCCTTGAAGGATCACCCATTAGAATACACCATTTATGCTGATGATATTTACCTCGTGCCTAAACAGTATAACGAGCTTTGGATTGGGGCAACGAGCCTTCCGCATCAATATGACGAACAAGTGACCGTAGGAGGCTTGGAGGGCTTGCTGGCACGTGCCTCTGCCTGGCTGCCGCGCGTCCGTGAAGCTTCTTTTATACGCACTTGGGCGGGCTTACGTCCGCAGGCTGCATCAGGTCACCCTTTTATAGGCACTGTTCCTGGGGTCGAGGGCGTATATGCTGCGGTCGGGCATTATCGCAACGGTGTCCTGCTGAGTGATGCTACCGGGCGTGCGATGGCAGCTATGCTTAATGGAGCTGGTGCAGCAGAACTTGGGATAAGTAGTTTTTCTTCTGAGCTCTTCAAGGAGAAAAGCTTATGAAGCTGACGATTAACGGCCAGAGCATGATCTTTTCTAATCGAATCACTCATGTGAATCAATTGCTACATGAGCTTGATGTAAAGGTGAAAACCGTAGTGGTGGAGCTGAATCGGCATATATTGAGCCGTGAAGATCATGATGAAGCGGTACTGAAGGATGGAGATTGCCTAGAGATTGTACATTTTGTGGGAGGCGGTTGATTATGTTAACCATTGGAAAAGCATCTTTTACCTCGAGGTTGTTGTTGGGAACAGGAAAATTCTCTGATCTGGATATCCAATCCCAAGCCGTAGAGGCTGCTGAGACGGAAATATTGACGTTTGCTGTACGGAGATTGAACTTGGAGGAACGGGATAAGCAGCATTTTCTCGATATGCTGGATTTGAGCCGGTATACACTTCTTCCCAACACAGCAGGGGCTACAACAGCAGAGGAGGCGATTCGTATTGCCAAATTGGCAAAAGCCTCCGGCCTGTGCGATATGATTAAGGTGGAAGTCATTGGGGATAGCAAGACACTGCTCCCTGACCCTTTTGAAACGTTGAAAGCTAGTGATAAGCTGTTGGAAGAAGGCTTTATCGTGCTGCCCTACATATCGGACGATGTGATTCTAGCAAAGAGGCTACAAGAGCTTGGAGTACACGCCGTTATGCCTGGAGCTTCACCGATTGGTACAGGACATGGTTTGCTCAATCCGTTTTCATTAGAGCTAATTATTGAACAGGCGGAGGTTCCGGTTATTGTCGATGCGGGTATTCGCTCACCCGGTGACGCGGCAATGGCGATGCAGTTAGGGGCAGATGCTGTTTTGTTGAACACAGCCGTATCAGGAGCGAAGGACCCAGTAAAAATGGCCGAGGCCATGAAACTGGCTGTTCGTGCTGGAAGGTATGGTTTTGAGGCGGGGATGATTCCTGTAAAACGTTACGCTTCAGCAAGCAGTCCGACAGAAGGTATGGTTCAGGCATGAAGGTAACTGACAAATCCGGTGCAGGAGAAACACATCCAAGTGACCGTTATTCCAGACAGGAAAGATTCGCGCCCTTTGGACCGACAGGACAACGCCGGCTTGCTTCTTCACATGTACTAATCATAGGTGCCGGAGCGTTAGGTACAGGTATTGCGGAAACGCTCGTTCGCGGGGGCGTAGGTACAGTGAGCCTCGTAGACCGGGATTATGTGGAATGGAGCAATTTGCAGCGCCAGCAGCTTTTTCAGGAAAGTGATGCTGCGCAAAGATATCCCAAAGCAGTAGCTGCTCAGCGAAGATTAAAGGATATTAATTCGGAAACGGTTATACACGGACATGTACTGGATGTTGGGGTGGAAGAGCTGGAAGAGTTGATCCAGGGGGTAGATCTCATGATGGATGCAACCGATAATTTCGATACCCGACTTCTTATGAACGACATGGCACTCAAGCATCGGATACCTTGGATTTATGGGGGATGTGTGGGCAGCTATGGTGTAACCTATACCATCTTACCGGGTCAAACGCCTTGTCTTAACTGTCTGCTGGGAACTGTACCGTTTGGTGGGGAAACCTGTGATACCGCCGGGATTATTCCGCAGGCCGTACAGATGGTCACGGCTAACCAAACTACGGAAGCTTTCAAACTTCTTGGTGGATATCCAGAAGATTTGAGAGGAAAGCTGCTTTCGTTTGATTTGTGGAAAAATGAGTATGTAGCGATAGCAGTAGATAGCGTTAAAAAGGAGAACTGTCCTTCTTGCGGCAGCCAACCGACGTATCCCTATTTGTCGGCCTCTCATCGGCAGAAGACAGATGTTTTGTGCGGTAGGGATACCGTTCAAATTAGACCAGCAAACCCGATACATTTGAATCTTGCAGAAACAGCAGATAGATTTGCTTCTTTGGGAGAAGGAAAAGTAGAGCGGAATCCGTTTTTGGTTTCCTTTAGTACAAGCGAGCATCGCTTGGTTGTTTTTGCAGATGGCAGAGCGTTGATTCATGGGACAAAGGACATGGCAAAAGCAAGAAGTCTGTATCATCGCTATTTGGGTTAAATCATAAGAGCAGAAGACCATTCTTTGGAGAATGATTTTCTGCTTTTTTGTTACAATAATATAGATATGCTTTAATGGCTTATAACAAACTTGTTCGTATCCAATATGTAATGCTATGTCCAAACCAGGTGGGTGAAAAGATGAGCCCGTTAATTTTACTTGTGGATGTAAATGAAGCGTCTCCCGTATTTGTTCATCCATTGGAGCAGGCAGGTTATCAGGTGGTTCATGTTAGCAATACGACAGATGCAAGCTCTTATGTAGCCCATAATCCTGTGGATTTGTTACTACTCAATATAGAAGATGAACCGACGGATTCACATGGCTTGCTCCGCACATTGCAGCAATACCATCCTCATATTCCGCTATTTGTTATGACTTCATCAGATGAGGAGGACCATATTGTTTCCTGCTTTGAACAAGGAGCACATGACGTGATCGTTCGGCCCTTTTATCCTAGAGTTTTTCAGGCTAGGGTGGCTAATTTATTGCGGATTTTTGGTATTGAACGTGATGTGAAAAGGGCAATCGAGGCGGGGGATTTACATATAGACAATGCAAGCAGAATGGTGAGCAGAGGGGGGCAAAAGCTGGAATTAACTCCGAAAGAATTTGATCTTTTGCTTCACCTGGCGATACATCTTAACCAAGTTTGTAGCAGACAGCAAATTCTGAAGGATGTTTGGAAACATGATTATATCGTTGATACGAACGTAGTAGACGTCTATATCAGACATTTGAGGGTTAAAGTAGATAAAGGATATAAGTTTAAAATGATCCGTACGGAACGAGGAATTGGCTATTCACTCAGAACACCAACCGTATCAGAATAGCATAAGGCATAAAAAAAACCGGAACTTTTCGTCCCGGCTCGCATATTTCATAATGAGTTTCAAACTACAGCACGCGGCGTGCTTTAATGTATGTTCTTTTCCAGTTGCTAGAGTTCAAATCGGAGATAGTCACGCCAGGTCCGCCGTAAGTGTGTAGAATTTTACCCCCGCCCATATAGACTGCTACGTGGGTAATGTTGCGACCCGTGGCACGGCTACCGCTTGAAAAGAACACTAAGTCCCCTTTTTTCAAATTGGACTTGGATACGGCATGTCCAACTTTGGACTGTTGAACAGAAGTACGCGGCAAATTCACTCCGTATTTTTTGAATATGTGCTTCATGAAAGAAGAACAGTCAAAATTGCGCGTCGTGCTTGTGGAAGCTCCAAACTTATAGGGAGTGCCCATATATTTTTCACCGTAGTTAATTACTTTTTGGCCAACAGAAGTAGTAGTGGCAGCCTGTGCCGTATTTGTTCCCTCAATTGCAAAAGTACCAAAGCCGATCGTGGCTGCGACCCCTGCTATAATTACCTTTTTTATGATTTTCTGCATATTCATGTTGTAAATACCTCCAGAAATTGATTTGTGCAATATTTTGCTGAGTTGCTAACTAACTGACAGCGTTGAGTATAACAGTTTTGAAGCCGCCTAATAGTTGGAAAAGAACTCTCAAATGCTTGAGGGACAAGACTTACACAGTGATTATTAAAAAACGATTAAAAATTACAATTTGTTAAAAATATATCGATTCATAGATCTCTACAAACGGAAAAACCCTTATGAATCAAGGGTTTTGAGTGAAAAAACAATTTAAAGAATGGTTACAACAATGTCATAATTAATCCTTGCTTTGAATAACGAGTAGTAGACCGCTTTTGATGGAAATCGTACCTTTTGGAGCTGTTAGTTTATTACTGACAGCACGTGATTGTCCCATTTTGAGGGTGGCATTATGTAGCGGATACATAAATCCTTCCAGTTGTATGCCTGTTACTTCGGCAGTCATAGGAAGCAGCGATGTATATGTATAACCCATAGGCTGGATCTCAAGCGTTGATCCGGTGAGCTCAATATAATTATGTGCGTCCATAATAGCGCAACTAATATGATGCTGCATTGCACGTACCAATATTTGAACATTAGCCAATGTGTGGTCCATCCGGGTGCCAGTCACACCAAGCAGCAGTACATGATCTGCCTGTTCGTCCATAGCGATTTCCAAAGCAAGCTCAGTATCTGTTAAGTCTTTAAGTACTGGATCGCACGCAATCATACGTTGGCTTGCTGATTCTACCTTTTCTTTTTCCTCTGGTGTGATCGAATCAAAATCTCCTACAGAGATATGTGGTGTAATACTGTGCTCGATCAGGAATAGTGCACCTTTATCTGCACCTATAATAAAATCATCGGGTTGTATTTGATGTAAATCTTCTTCATTAAGACGACCGCCTGAAAATACAATCGCTCGTTTTTTTGTCATAATCAACATCCTTTCTTCCTGATACGATCCTATATATACCATCGTTTTTAAGTATACCGCGTTAAATATGGCTTGCACAATTTTGGAGGACATGGCTACAATGAAACAGAAAAAAGGAAGTGTAACGTGTAATAGGAAGGAGAACGAAATGATTAACGTTTTGTTTGTGTGTTTGGGCAATATTTGCCGCTCTCCGATGGGGGAGGCAATACTGAGGCATAAAGCGCAGGAACGGGGATTGGGCGCAGAAATCGGGGTGGACTCGGCCGGGACAGGCGACTGGCACATCGGAAATCCCCCGCATGAGGGAACATTAAAGCAACTTAAACTGCATGGAATCAGCGAACAAGGCATACAGGCGCGGCAAATAACGGGCCGTGATTTTGATGCGTTTGATTATATTGTGTGCATGGATGACTCTAATGAACGAAACATGCGAAAGATTGCAGGTGGAGCGGAGGCTGATATTCTAAAATTTATGGATTTGCTTCCTCAAGAAAAATTAAGAGAAGTACCCGATCCATATTTTACAGGAAATTTTGAAGAGACCTATCGATTAATGGACGCAGGCTGCGACGCCTTGCTGGACAAGATCGTAGAAGAAAAGCTATAATGTGAACGACAGATGACGGCGATAATTGCCGTTTTTCGTTATACTTTTTTGAAAGCGCAATCAAAATGCGCTAAAAAATGAGGAAGGAGCTTAATGACCTAGTAGGTCAATGCTCCATTCCCTATAGAAGAATTTTTACTCAGGCGCGATCCAAAAAATACATTAGCGCGTCAGGCAACTCGTTTTGCCAAAAGCCCCACAAATGTTTGCCATCCTTTTCACGGTAAGAAACTTCAGCGTTCCGTTCGCGCAGCAAATCTGCACATTGACGGTTAAGTTCTACAAAGTTGTAAATGCCAGTATCACTCTCAAATGCATCTTCCTGAAGGCCAACCGTCATCCAGACCCGCAAATGAGAAAGATCTTTCTCACGGGCGATGATTTCCTGCGAAGCTTCATAGTAAGCACCTGAGAGGCTGATAATGCGGTTGAACAGCTGAGGATACATCAAAGCCAAATGCAGAGACACACTGCCTCCCAGTGAATCCCCCGCCAAAATGCGGGACGCTGCATCTTTTCTTATAGGATACTTTTGCTCCACATAGGGAATAATCTCTTCTGCAAAACAGGTGGTATACGCCTCAAAACGATTGCCAAAGGGAGCGTACTCCTGAGTTCTGATTTTGGTATTCACTTCCACACCTACAATAATGAAGGGTTCGACGCCCTCATCTAGAATGAGGCGGTTGGCGTGAGTTGCAATGCGGCCAAAATTGAAAAATTCTTCTCCGTCCTGACAGTATACGACCGGGTAGCTCAATATTTCATTATAGCCGGGCGGCAAATATATCCGGAGAGTTCTGATCTCGCTAAGAAAGCGGCTATTTACTTCGTCTTTAAGGATGGTTCGTTTTAAATACCGAGAATCCGTCATTTTTCGTCACCTTTCTTGGGTATTATTTTGCATTCGGGATCACAATAAGTTAAGATTACCCTGATTGCAATAGATGTTTAAAATTTCAATCATGTACTAAGCTGTTATAGTAAAAAACATACCCTGTTACATACACAAAAATGTGGTAAACTCAAAAAAAATAACTAAATCTTTGACGCGAGCGATATAACAGGTGTATAATAATCCTATAACAGCGGAACTTGATATTCAAATTTTTTTGTTGAGGTGAAGAAAATGAGCAAGGTTCCTTATGAAGTTTACACAGAGGAAGTTGAGGCGCTGTCCGTACTTTCTCCGGATGGTGAAATTATCAATAAAGATATGTTGCCTAAACTTACAGATGATCAATTGAAAGAAATTATGTATCGAATGGTATTTACACGTACTTGGGATGACCGTGCCGTTAACTTAGGTCGTCAAGGACGTCTCGGTTTCTACGCTCCGGTATCCGGACAAGAAGCAACCATGATTGGTAGCGAATATGCGCTCCAAAAAGAAGACTTTATTGCTCCAGGCTACCGCGATATTCCGCAAATCGTTTGGCATGGCCTGCCATTATACCAAGCTTTCTTGTATTCCCGTGGTCATCAACACGGCGGCCAAGTGCCGGACGGTGTTAATGTACTGATGCCGCAAATCATCATTGGCGCGCAAATTTTGCATGCTATGGGTATTGCTATGGGTTACAAACTGAAAAAGCAAAAACAAGTCGCCATTACATATACAGGTGACGGCGGTTCTTCCGAAGGTGATTTCTACGAAGGTCTGAACTATGCTGGTGTATACAAGTTGCCAGTTATTTTCTTTGTGCAAAACAATGGTTACGCGATCACGACTCCATTTTCAAAACAAACGGCTGCTCTTTCGATCGCTCATAAAGCAGTAGCTGCTGGTATTAAAGGCGTGAAAATTGATGGCATGGACGTGCTTGCAGTTATTAAAGCCGTTCAAGAAGCTGCAGAGCGTGGACGTAATGGTGAAGGTGCTACTTTGATTGAAGCCGTAACGTACCGTTTCCGTCCACATTCCCTTTCTGATGATGCAACAAAATATCGTTCTAAAGAAGAAGAAGGCGAATGGAATGCGAAAGATCCAATTGCCCGTTTTGCGAAATACCTTGAGAAAAAAGGCCTTTGGACTGAAGAAGATACAGCTCGCGTAAAAGAAGAAGCTAAGGCAAAAGTGAACGAAGAGATCAAAAAAGCCGAGAAAACAGAGAAAATGACAATTCCTGGCCTGATCGATAGCATGTTCGAAACAACGCCTAAGCACTTGGAAGAACAAAAAGCTGATTTTAAATAATTGAACTTGAAAGAGACCGGGCGGTAACCCGATCCGGTCTGCTTTTCGATTGACCTGAACTGAAATTGATCTGTCAATGTTTAAGGAGGAAATGAAGCAAATGGCACAAATGAACATGAAAGAAGCGATTCGTGACGCACTGCGCGTAGAGTTGAAACGCGACCCTAACGTCCTGCTTTTCGGTGAAGACGTAGGTCATGTAGGTGGCGTATTCCGCGCTACAGAAGGTCTGCAAAAAGAATTTGGCGAAGAACGTGTATTCGATACTCCGCTGGCGGAATCCGCAATCGGGGGTCTTGCTGTGGGTCTGGGTATTCAAGGCTTCCGCCCTGTAGCTGAAATCCAGTTCGTAGGCTTTATCTTTGAAGCACTCGATCAAATGGCAATTCAAGCATCCCGTATGCGCTACCGTTCCGGTGGACGTTACAATTCTCCAATCGTATTCCGTACACCTTTTGGTGGCGGTGTTAAGGCAGCCGAGCTGCATACAGATTCCTTGGAAGGTCTTCTGGCTCAAACACCTGGTATCAAGGTTGTTGTTCCTTCCAACCCTTACGATGCAAAAGGTCTTATGATCGCGTCTATTCGCGACAATGATCCAGTATTTTTCATGGAGCATTTGAACTTGTATCATGCATTCCGCGCTGAAGTTCCTGAGAATGATTACACAGTTGAACTGGGCAAAGCTAACGTAGTTCGTGAAGGTTCCGATGTGACGATCATTACTTACGGTATGATGGTGCACACTTCGGTTAAAGCTGCTGATGAGCTAGAAAAAACAAAAGGTATCAAAGTGGAAATCATTGATTTGCGTACCATTAGTCCGATTGACATTGATACCGTTGTTGCTTCTATTCAAAAAACCAACCGTGCTATCGTGGTTCAAGAAGCGCAAAAGAGCTCCGGTGTAGCTGCTGAAGTTATTGCACAAATTAACGAAAAAGCAATCCTGCATCTGGAAGCACCTGTTCTGCGTGTAGCAGGCCCGGATACCGTTTATCCTTTTGCTCAAATTGAAGATACTTGGTTGCCAACCCCAACACGTATCATTGATGCGGTTAATAAAGTATTGGAATTTTAATTAAAGCACACCGTAAATTTGGGAGGTTTTAAACGTGGCTAAATTTGAATATAAATTCCCGGAGCTAGGTGAAGGTCTTCACGAAGGCGAAATCATCAAGATGCACATCAAGCCCGGCGACAAAGTAACAGATGAAGATATCATCATGGAAGTACAAAACGATAAGGCTGTAGTTGAAGTTCCTTGTCCGGTCAATGGCACAGTACAAGAGGTATTTGCCAAAGACGGCGACATCTTTAACGTAGGTCAAGTCGTAGCTGTAATCGCTGCAGAGGGTGAACTTCCTGAACAAGAAGAAGCACCAGCTGCTGCTAAACAAGAACAGGATGCTGCACAAGGCGGAGCTAACACTAAACCAGCTGCAACTCCTGCTGCTTCTAACAAAGATGTACTAGCTACACCTAGCGTCCGCAAATTTGCTCGTGAGCAAGGTGTAAACATCGCTCAAGTGAGTGGCTCCGGCAAAAATGGTAAAATCACCAAAGAAGATGTAGAAGCTTTCAAAAATGGTGGAGGCCAAGCGGCTGCACCAGTAGCGAAAGAAGCTGCAAAAGCACAAGAGCCTGCTAAGAAAGAAGCGAAAGCTGCAGCAGCATCCGCACCAGTAGCAGATCCACGTGCTGAGGAAGAGCGCGTACCATTTAAAGGTATCCGGAAGGCTATTTCCAATGCTATGGTTAAATCGGCTTATACGGCTCCGCACGTTACGATTATGGATGAAGTAGATGTAACTGAACTGGTTGCTTTCCGTACTCGTATCAAACCAATTGCTGAGAAGAAAGGCACAAAAGTAACATACCTGCCATTCATCGTAAAAGCTTTGGTTGCTGCTTCCCGTCAATTCCCGGCTCTGAATGCCACAATCGACGAAGAAGCAAACGAAATTGTCTACAAAAAATACTACAACATCGGTATCGCTACAGATACAGACAACGGCTTGATCGTTCCTGTTATCAAAGATGCTGATCGTAAGAGTATCTGGATGATTGCTGATTCCATTCGTGATCTGGCTGTGCGCGGTCGTGATGGAAAATTGGCTGCGAACGAAATGAGAGGAAGTACAATTTCCATCACTAACATCGGTTCTGCAGGCGGTATGTTCTTTACTCCAATCATTAACTTCCCTGAAGTTGCGATTTTGGGTACTGGCCGCATTAGTGAAAAAGCAGTCGTGAAAAACGGTGAAATTGTAGCCGCTCCAGTAATGGCTCTTTCCTTGAGCTTTGACCACCGTATTATTGACGGTGCAACTGCTCAAAACTTCATGAACTATATCAAACAGCTGCTCGCTAACCCTGAGTTGCTTGTTATGGAGGTGTAATCAATGGTAGTAGGAGACGCTTCTCTGGATATTGACACATTGGTTATCGGTGCGGGTCCTGGCGGCTATGTAGCTGCCATCCGTGCCGCACAATTGGGACAAAGCGTATTGATCGTTGACAAATCTGAGCTGGGCGGTGTCTGTCTGAACCGTGGATGTATTCCATCCAAAGCTTTGATCTCTGCAGCTCACCAATACGAAGCAGCTAAACATGGCGAGTCCTTCGGTATTACAGCTGAAAATGTAAAAGTAGACTTTGCTAAAACACAAGAATTCAAAAACGGTGTTGTTAAAAAAATGACAGGCGGCGTAAGCGGCTTGCTCAAAGGCAACAAAGTTGAAGTTTTCAATGGCGAGTGCATGTTCATCAACGAAAACGAAGCGCGTGTATTCAACGAACATGAATCACCACGTTACCGTTTTAAAAATGCAATTATCGCAACAGGTTCCCGTCCAATCGAACTGAAACCATTCCCATTTGGCGGACGCATTCTGTCTTCTACAGAAGCATTGAACCTGCCTGAAATTCCAAAAAGCCTGATCGTAATCGGTGGTGGATACATTGGTGCAGAGCTTGGACAAATGTACTCCAAATTCGGTTCCAAAGTAACGATCATTGAAGGTATGGATACAGTGCTTCCTGGTTTCGACAAAGATATGACTTCGATCGTTGCGAAAAGCATGAAGAAAACTGGCATCGAAATCTTCACTGGCGCTAAAGCGGAAAGTGCAGAGCAAACAGATAAAGACGTAACGGTGAAATTCTCCGTTAACGGCGAAAGCAAAGAAGTAACTGCTGATTATCTGCTTGTAACTGTTGGACGTCGTCCAAACACAGACGGTGAACTGGGTCTGGATCTGATCGGCGTAGAACTGGATGAGCGCGGAATGGTGAAAGTTGATCACCAAGGACGTACTAGCATTCCTCACATCTTTGCAATCGGCGATATCGTAGCTGGTCTTGCTCTGGCACACAAAGCTTCTTACGAAGGTAAAGTGGCTGCTGAAGCAATCGCAGGCGAGCCGTCTGTAGTAGATTACAAATGTATGCCAGCTGTCGTTTTCACGGATCCAGAATGCTCCAGCGTAGGCTACACAGAGACAGAAGCCAAAGAAAAAGGCTACAATGTCAAAGTTGGCAAGTTCTCTTATGGAGCAAACGGTCGTGCGGTTTCCCTGAACGCTGCTGAAGGTTTTGTGAAAATCGTAGCTGACGCTGACACAGGTCTGGTACTGGGTACGCAAATCGTAGGTCTGGAAGCTTCCAACCTTATTGCTGAGCTGGGTCTGGCGATTGAAATGGGTGCTACACTCGAAGATATCTCCTTGACTATTCATGCTCACCCTACATTGGGCGAAATCGTTATGGAAGCAGCGGAAGTCGTGCTGGGTCATCCGATCCATGCTTTGGCACCACGTCGCTAATACTATTTTTCATTATCTCGTTTTTGGTTTTCATACATGACAAAGAGAGGCAAGGAGCGCTATATCTGCGCTCTTTGTCTCTTTTTTTTCAAACTTTAGGATTTTCAGGACTACTATGAAAATTCACACAGTACATGGTCAACGAAGCACCGTACATGATAAACTAAATATAGATATTGGTGCAGAAAAAGAATTTTAAAGATTAGAATCTGGCGATGCCAGGTTTTTATTCATGCTCAAAGGAGAGGAATAACGTGCGCAACTATTTGGAACTGCTGGAGGATATTTTAGAGAATGGAGTAAAAAAAGAGGATCGTACAGGAACGGGGACACTATCTGTTTTCGGAAGACAACTCCGTTTTGATCTGGCCAAGGGCTTTCCCTTGGTGACCACCAAAAGAGTTCATTTGAAATCCGTTATTCATGAGCTGTTATGGTTTTTGCGGGGAGATACCAACATTTCTTATCTCAAGGAGAACGGAGTTACCATTTGGGATGAGTGGGCGGACGAGCAGGGGAATCTGGGGCCTGTATATGGATCGCAATGGCGCTCGTGGGAAACAACAGACGGGCAACATATTGATCAAATTGCGAATGTCATAGAGGCAATTAAAAACAATCCGGACTCACGTCGACACATCGTCAGTGCTTGGAATGTGGCAGAAATCGAATCCATGAAGTTGCCGCCATGTCACTTTGTATTTCAGTTCTATGTAGCTGGAGGAAAGCTTTCCTGTATGCTAACAATGCGTTCTGTGGATACCTTTCTAGGGCTGCCGTTCAACATCGCGAGTTATGCATTGCTTACGCATATGGTTGCACAGCAGTGTGGTTTGGAGCCCGGCGAATTTATTTGGTCAGGCGGCGATGTGCATATTTATTCAAATCATATGCAACAAGTGCATACACAGCTGGAACGTGATCCTTATCCGTTGCCTCAGTTAAAAATTCTGCGCAAACCGGATTCGATTTTTGATTATACCTATGACGATTTTGCTTTTGAAAATTACGAGTATCATCCAGGGATTAAGGCGCCTGTCGCCATCTGATTAGAGGAGGTGGAAAAATGGGCATTTCAATGATATGGGCTATGGCACAAAATGGTGTGATTGGCCAGGATAACAAACTTCCCTGGCGCCTCCCTAGAGACATGGCCTTTTTCAAAGAGCAGACGATTAATAAAACGGTACTCATGGGGCGCAAGACGTGGGAATCCTTTGGAGGAAAAAGCCTGCCAAACCGACGTAACGTCGTCTTAACTCGAGATCAGTGTTATCAGGTGGAAGGTGCGGAAGTGATTCATTCACTGGAAGAAGGGCTCCAATTAGCAAAGCAGGAGGAGCTAATGGTCATTGGAGGAGCAGAGATTTATGCACTGTTTTGGCCACATGCCGATCGGCTGATTGTGACTCGGATTGAGGAGACTTTTGAAGGCGATACAACGTTCCCTGAGCTGGATTGGAACGGTTGGAATATAGTTAATGAGACTCCGGGTATCAAGGATGACAGAAATCCATATGAGTACCGTTTTGTTGTTTACGAGAAAACGGAATAAGAATAGACTGTAGCCGACCCCACTCATTTGAAAAATTAATAAACCATATAAAAAATCCTTTTGGTGTTGATGCAAAAAGTTGCATAAGTTTTCATTACTTTTACGCTGTATTGTGATACAATAAATCAAATTCAACGAGAACAGACCCTTTCATAATACAAACAGACAAATTCGAATTTGACTTAAATTCTGAATGGATGATCGGGGTTCATAAGCGAAGAGATGGGGGAACGTAATATGTCTACACCAACTGGATTTATGGAATACACACGACAGCTTCCTACAGACCGGGACCCGGCAGAGCGTATAAAGGATTGGGAAGAATTCCATAAGCATATGTCTGAAGAAGAGCTGCGTACCCAAGGGGCGCGTTGTATGGACTGCGGAACTCCTTATTGTCATACGGGGATGGATATCATGGGAGCAACTTTAGGCTGCCCGGTTCATAATCTCATTCCGGAATGGAACAATCTCGTATACCGTGGTTTGTGGAAGGAAGCGCTAGAGCGGCTGCACAAAACGAATAACTTCCCGGAATTTACAGGTCGTGTCTGTCCTGCGCCATGTGAAGGTTCGTGTACAGTCGGTCTGATCGGACAGTCTGTTACAATTAAAACCATTGAGGAAGCTATTATCGAAAAGGGTTTTGAGGAAGGCTGGGTTGTCCCTAATCCGCCAGAAAAGCGTACAGGCAAACGAGTGGCTGTTGTCGGTTCGGGTCCGGCAGGTTTGGCTGCAGCTGCACAGCTTAACAAAGCAGGGCACAGCGTGACTGTGTATGAGCGTGCAGATCGTGTGGGTGGATTATTGATGTATGGCATACCGTCCATGAAATTGGATAAGAAGGTTGTTCAGCGGCGTGTGGATTTGCTGGAGGCTGAAGGTATTCAATTCATCACAAATACGGAAATCGGCAAAGATATCCCTACCGATCAGTTGATTGCTGAATATGATGCTGTTGTCCTATGCGGTGGTTCTACGAAGCCAAGAGAATTCAACATTGAAGGTAGCGATTTGAAGGGTGTTCATTATGCGATGGATTATCTGAATGGTACCATCAAAAGTTACTTGGACTCCAATCTGGAAGATGGCAACTATTTGTCTTCCCAAGGTAAGGACGTTATTGTAATCGGTGGCGGTGATACGGGTTCGGACTGTGTAGCTACTTCTTTGCGTCATGGATGTCGGAGTGTCACTCAATTTGGCACACACACCAAAGCGCCTATGGAGCGTGACCCGATTGCCAATCCTTGGCCACAATTTCCAAACGTGTATTCTCTCGATTATGCACAGGAAGAAGCTAAGGCGTTGTTCGGAGAAGATCCACGTGAGTTCTCCATCATGACGACCAAATTTGTAGGTGATGAGAACGGTAATCTGAAAGAGCTGCACACCATTCAAATTCAACGGATTGTTGATGAAACAGGGCGCAAAATCTATCAACCGATTCCAGGTACGGAGCGCGTATTCCCTGCACAAATTGCTCTTATTGCCATTGGATTTGATGGTCCTGAGCAAACGATTGTAGAGCAAATTGGTTTGGAGACGGACCGTCGTTCCAACGTTAAAGCACGTTATGGAAAATATGTTACTAATGTGGATAAGGTTTTTGCTGCAGGTGATATGCGTCGCGGACAAAGTCTTGTCGTGTGGGCTATTAATGAAGGTCGAGAAGCTGCACGAGAAGTTGATAAATACCTCATGGGCGCTACCGTTTTGGTGTAATTATAAATTTCATGTTACGGATCAGTCAAAGCTCCATCTTCGGATGGGGCTTTATTGTATTTCAAGCTGAGTCTGCCAGAAGCGAAAAATGAATAAATGATTATTGAGCTGTGAAACATTGTGAAATATATGTTATATAATATAACTTAAATTTAATCGTATCACCATATATTTCTTATCTAAATTGATCATAACATAAAAAGGGGTGTTTAGTGTAGATTTTTTTATAGAAAAAAGGATTGTTTCGCAAGAAAATTAGATAAAAGCCGATTTTTATGTTATATAAATTAACATATACATAACTTTCGTTGACTGTATAAAATCATGACCTGAGAGAACCATGGTATCTATGGTATAATACACGTATATTGTTGAAGCGTTTGACTAAATGAATTTACAAAGGAGCTTTCGTCGGGAGAAGGCTCCTTTTGCATGAGGCCGGGATACCTGTGTTTTCATAAACATTCCATGTATATGTATGATTCATGGAGGAGAAACAGAAGGCCGTCAGGAAGGAATGGAGTATGAATGAAGACGTTGATTATTGCTGAGAAACCAGATATGGGACGGACGATTGCAGCTGTTATGGAGCCGCGGGCTAAAAATAACCGTACCTATTTGGAAGGGGAGAAATACATTGTAACCTGGGCTATCGGACATTTGCTGGGTTTGGCTGAGCCGGATGCATACGATGCTAAGTACAAACGATGGAATATTAAGGATCTTCCTATTATCCCTGAGCAGTTCAAAATTGTACCGAATCCGAAAACAAAGGATCAGCTGAAAATGATTGGTGAACTGGCTAAACGCTGCAATGCCATCGTAAATGCTTGTGATGCTGGACGGGAAGGGCAATATATTTTTGCGTTGATTCAACAGCAATTGAAGTTGCATCAGCCAGTTAAGCGACTGTGGATTTCAGATTTGACAGCGGAGAGTATTGCGAAAGGCTTTGAACGATTGCGAGATGCTTCAGAGTTTGAATTTCTGACTCAAGCTGCCAGGGCACGAAGTGAAGCGGATTGGCTGATCGGAATGAATGCTTCCAGAGCGTTCACAACACGACATAATACACTGCTGTCAGTAGGGCGGGTGCAGACTCCCGTGCTGGCACTGATTCATGACCGGGAAAAGGAAATTGAGGCATTTCAGTCTCAAACCTTCTATGATGTGTGGGCTGAATTCAAGCAAGATCAGATCAAGTACAAAGGTGCGTGGCAGGGGGATCGGCTGACGAAGCCGGAGGAAGCTGAGGCGATCGCTGCGGCCGTTCGCGGAAAAACGGGTAAAATCACCAAATATGACACAAAGCAGACAAAAGAGTATCCTTTTAAATTGTACGATTTAACGTTGCTTCAACGCGAGGCGAATGCCAAGTACGGTTATTCGGCCAAAAAAACACTAGATGTGGCACAAGCGCTTTATGAGCGTCACAAGGTCATTTCCTACCCTCGTACTAATTCTAACTATGTAACAGAGCAAAATATAGACGGCATGCACAAGGCGCTACGGATGCTGGGGACAGGTCCTTATGCTGATCTGGTACAACAAGCCAACCCCAACTTGGTCCATAAACAGAATAAATCGGTCTGCAATCCATCTCGTGTTGAGGATCACCATGCTATTCTGCCGACGTTAAAAAGACCAGGTACGCTAAGTAAGGAAGAGCAAAACGTATATGACCTGGTTATTCGCAGGTTTTTGTCACATTTTTTTCCGCCTGCTGAATATAAAATGCATACCGTAATGACGCAGGTGGACAAGCATCTGTTTAAAACAAATATCAAAGAGCTTCTTTCCTTGGGATGGAAAGTAGTTTTAAGTAAGGTTGACCAAGATAAAGGTAAAAAGAGCAAATCATCGAAAAAAGAGGATGAAGAGGAAACGGACGAGTGGACGGACAAGAAGTTTGAGATTGATGCGGGACGTCCGGTGGAGTGCGTTCGCGCTGAGATGAAAGAAAAGGCAACTCAGCCCCCCAAAAGCTACACGGAGGGTACATTGCTTAAGGCGATGGAAAGCGCGGGCAAACAGATGGAGAATGAGGAATTACGTGAGGTCATGAAGGATGCCGGCTTAGGCACACCTGCCACACGGGCTGCCACAATTGAACGATTGAAAAAGGTTGGCTATATTGAAATGAAGGGCAAAAAGATTCTTATTACGGAAAAGGGAAAGATGGCTATTGATCTGATCCGTCATGCCGGGGTTGATCTATTAGCCTCGCCGGAGATGACAGGTCAATGGGAACGTCGTCTACATCAAATTTCCAAGGGTGAGGCGGCTCAGGAGAAATTTATGGATAACGTTAAAAGATTTACGTTGTCCATCATTGACAAGGTGAGGCAGCAGCCACCAGCTCCGGCAGATGCCTTTGGCGAGGAAGCAAGGGGGAAGCGTGCGGCTGGAAAAGAAGGCGCACGTAGTGCATGTGCGAGTGGACGCACCGCCGCCAAGGGGGTGGGGCGTGCTACATCAGGACGCGGTGGCAACGCTGGAAGCGCAACGCTGGAGCAAGCAGCACCACCAGCAAGTCGTGCTGCGGGAACAGCAAGTTCCGCTGCACGCAGCTCTTCCGACGGACCCTCAGGCATTTCAGTGAGCCAAAGGCAAGCTTTGGGTAGCTGCCCATGCTCTAATTGTGGCGGAAGCATTATTGAAGGGCGTAAAGGGTATGGGTGCAGCCACTACAAGCAGGGCTGTGGTTTTGTCGTCTGGAAGGAATATGCTGGCAAGCAGATTACCGAAACGATGCTCAAGTCTCTGTTGACAAAGGGACAGACGCAATTGTTGTCTTTTAAGCGTAAAGATGGATCGACCGTCAAAGCGCGAATTATTCTAAATGAACCAGGTACAGGACAACTTAGCGTTCGAGAGGAATCCTGAGACAGGGTTTAGACCACTATTTTGGCTGAATCAAAGGTTAAATAACAATTTAAATACAAAAAAGGGACCCTATCCGAGGGTCCTTTTTTGTTGATGTAATTGTATGCTTTCGTGGATAACCCGTGGTACTTCCGTCAGCTTCTGTATCGTATACATCACGGAATTTACGTTTTTTTGCAATTCAACCATATTGTAAATCCATTCCTTAGGCTGCTTGAGATAGACAGCATGAATACCTGCAGCAAGGGCTGGAGATACATCAGTGCGCAGAGAATTCCCGATCATCCAGGTGATGCTTCGGTCCAAGCGATTCATCTGGATGATTTCTTCTAGTGCTTCAACATTTTTATGCTGACGAATGTAGATGCGGTCATCAAAGTAGGTAGCCAGTTTCATTTGTTCAATCTTTCTTTCTTGAATGATCTGCTCACCGCCTGTATAAAGATGAAGGGAATGCCCTGCTTTTTGGAGGGAGTTCAGCGTTTCGACCATGCCTGGATACGGTTCGATTTCCTGTTCGTATACACTTCGGCCAAGAGAGCGAAGCTCCTGCTCTTCCCGTGAATCGAGACGGCGTCCGAATTGTTCCGAGAAAAATTGGTACGTATCTATCAGAGATTGTGGGAAATGCTCGCTGGCAAAGCCCACCTGATGAACTCCAGCCACATCAATTTCGATTTGTTTTTCACGAATCGTATTTTTCGTTAGGTTATGAGTTGCAAACCATTCCTGAAGCAAATCGAAAAAGTGGTTGAGGATAAGGTCAAAATACTTGTTGCAGTGGACTAAGGTGTCATCAAGATCAAATAAAATGTGCTGCTTCGGATACGACATGATGCATACTCCTTCCAAGCCAAAGCTTTAACGCTGCTTCGGTTATAACTAAAAGTACAATTCAAATTACAATCCAATATAGGATTCCAAAAATACCTGTAAATCAGCCGCGCCATCGGGACGGATGCTGAATTTTTCCTTATGATAACGTCCGATGTGAATACGGAGCAGACCAGCCACTCGTAAAATCATCATATCAGACATGAGTGTATCTTCCAAACGGCTCAAATCGTGGCGCATGTCTTCGAGAGACTTAGGACCTTGAGCTACATAACGTAGAATTCGCAGCCGCTGCGGATCATTGACCGCACGAGTAAGCCGTAGCAGAAGCGTAGGCGGTTCTTCCTCGCTCTCCTCGGGGATATCTACCGGATACTGGATCAGAAGTGTGCGGGTATAAAAACAGTATGAATTAATCGGGCGATTATGGACAACCGGAAATAGGACTACTGTATCCAGGTCTTCCACGTGTGGCACGACTAGTCCAGCTGTCGCATATTCAACCAGTGCTTCCGGTTCCATCTTACTCAGCAGCATGCGCTTTTCCGCAGCGTCTTCTTCTGCCAACACACGTAGTTCGCCTTCCAAGGCCCGAAAATAATCACGATCCCACAATCTGAGGAGTGGTGCGTATACCTTACGAATGCGTAAAGATTCTTCAAAAGTTAAAAAAGGGATATGCGGAACGAGCAGCTCAAACATATCTTTATCCGGACCGTGGTCCAAATAAGAGATATAATCAGATATTTCATCCGATTCCGGTCGAAGTAACGCCCAGGCATAGAGTGCGTCATAATCGCTAAAAGGGCAATCCTGAGCTGTAGCAAGCTCAGTACGAACTTCATGTTGTAGTCGTGCATCTACCTTGTCGATCCATTCATGGCCCAAGTCCATATCTTGGACCCACTTTTTAGTCACATAGGCCATGAAGCTGCCGAGCAATTCATAAATTGGAGAAGTGTCTATTTTAATTTGATAACTCATGGAACCAATGCCTCCTATTCTGTCTTCTAGCCCAGAGCGGTGAACGTAATTAAGCCCGTCCATAAGCAAAACATGAGCATTTTAATAATTGCTCACTTATTTATTATGGCTTGTTCTGCCAGGGATTGTCCACTATAATATGAAATAGTGCGTTGTGACGTGAATGGGTTCGGATTGAACATACGAGGCTCCTTAACCGAAGGAGTCGGATACATACCAGACAAGCTCTTTCCGTAAAATCGTCATCTCAGATGGCGATTTTTTTCTTCTATTCTTTAATACACTAATTACACCTGAATTTGTATATGTGATTTGCCGGTTTTGCAGGACGGCATGGAATACATAGTGATAAGAATTATTATTGATTATGGAATCAAATGCAAATCATTTCTTAACATTGATTTTAATTATTTTATTTGTTCGATCAGGAGGAGCTAGGATGTCGTCGTCGTTACGGGTTCATTATTTTATTTTAATTGCTGTTATTATTGTTGCCGGATTATGCCAAGGTTTATTATTACCTATTCTGTCTATCTCGTTGGAACAAATGGGAGTTTCATCTTCACTAAACGGAATGAATGCGGCTGCCCTGTATATTGGTTCATTCGCAATGACGTTGGTGGCAGAACAGACATTGGGGTGGTTAGGGTTCAAAAAGCTGATGGCCGGAGGGCTTGTGCTAGTGCTCGTTACGCTGCTGCTATTCCCGCTAATCCCTGATATTCGGGTATGGTTCATACTGCGTCTGCTAGTAGGTATTGGTGACAGTGCATTGCACTACTCTGCGCAGCTATGGATATTGCTGGTGACTCCAGCAGAGAAGCGAGGCCGCAACATTTCCTTTTATGGTATGTCATACGGTCTGGGTTTTGCATTAGGACCATTGGGATTATGGCTACTCGATTATGGAATGCTGGTTCCATTCGCTGCGTTGGCCTTATTATGCTTGCTTGTTTTGCTGTTGGTGTTAATTAAGCTGCCGGACTCCAGACCGGAGAGGCTGGAGTCCGAGGCGCGTCCCACTCAAAGATTTCGTCGCAGCTACAGCTGGGCATGGTATGCACTTTTGCCTGCATTTCTATACGGCTATATGGAAGCGAGCCTGAACAGTAACTTTCCAGTCTATGGCCTGCGTATTGGCTTTCATACCGATGAAATCGCCGCCTTGCTGCCGTTCGTCAGTTTGGGAGGGTTAGTGCTGCAGCTACCGCTAGGGATATTGAGTGACCGTTGGGGACGTAAAAAGGTGCTAATGAGCGTAGGTATAGCAGGGGGAATGACCTTTATGTTGCTACCTTGGAGCGGCAATCATTTTATGTTCACTTTGATATTGCTGACTCTAGCAGGTGGTTTAGTAGGCTCCTTTTTCTCCCTCGGTTTGGCCTACGCCGCTGATCTGTTGCCCAAATCATTTTTAGCAGCCGCGAATGTACTGGCATCCTTTCATTTTAATCTGGGAAGTGTGATCGGACCTAATATTAGCGGAGGGTTGCTGGACTTTGGAACTCAAGGCAGCATGTTTCTTGTCCTTGGAGGTAGTTACGTTGTTTTCGGATTGTTAGGTTTGTTTTCCAGAAAAAGAGTAACGGCGGTTTAAAACTGCGGTTTGCATGGTATTTGTTTCACATTTACTATAAAATATAAACAGTATTGATGGCGCGCAAAGGGGAATCACTTAGATGATTAAAATTCGGAAGCTGACCAAGCAAGTGGGGCCTGAACGGACCCAGCTACTTCGAGGAATTGATGCTGAAATTCATCAGGGCGAATTCATTGCCATAGTGGGGCCAAGTGGAAGCGGCAAAACAACGCTGCTTCGCTGTCTTGCTTTACAAGAGCCATGGGATGAAGGCAGTTTAATTGTAGGTGGCAATGATGTGCTGAAATCCGGGTGGACGGGCAAGATGAAAATAAAGCGGGAATGGGCATACCTGGAGCAAAACCCGCATCTAAATATGAATCGAACCGCTCTTAAAAATGTGCTCATTGGCAGATCCGGTCAAACTCCAATGTGGAGAATGGTGACGGGGATGGTGCGTTCCGACGATTATATGGGAGCGATGGACGTACTGGAGGATCTGGGTCTGCTGGATAAGGCGCATGATAAATGTGACAAGCTCAGCGGTGGCGAGCGGCAGCGGGTAGCGACTGCGCGTGCTCTCGTGCACGGAGCTAAAGTTATTTTAGCTGATGAGCCTGTAAATGGACTTGATCCAGCTTCGGCAGCGCATGTACTGGAGACCTTTCGCAAGCTGTGTTCTGACGAGCGGGTGACGATCATGACTGTATTGCCGCTGGAAATGGCTGAACGCTTTGCTTCCCGTATATGGGGGTTGAATGATGGTGAGTTGGTGTTTGATATTCAGGGAAGACGATTGACACAAGCAGAAAAGAACAAATTGTGAAGGGGACGGCAAGAGAAGTGAATATAATGCTGTTAAGAATGGTGGCTGGCTGCTGTTCCTTGCTGCTCCTTGCTGGATTTTTAAGCGGCTGTAATGTTATTAGCGATCCCATTTCGCTGATGGAGACACCGACGATGTCTGACGAGAAACAGCAGTTGAATGGTGCAGTGAATACGCAGCTAGGGGCGGTACAGCCTTTAAGGCCGAATGACCCAGATGACCCGACGCCAATTCGGACGGGTGATCTGAACAATGATGGCACAGACGAAGCAGTGCTCTTTTATGAAACACCAGATGAGAGCGTAAAAATACATGGTGCCTTGTTTGAAGATCAGGGCGGAACGTGGGTAAAGAAGCTGACGTTTGATGGGGAAGGCACTGTGCTGGAGTCATTTAAGCTCGTGGATTTAACGAATGATGGAACACTCGATATTGTAGCGGGTTTTTCCAGCGGAGATAGTGGAGATGGCGGGGATCAGAAGGGACTCATCGTGTATTCCTATACCGGAGGAACTCTGGAGAAAATATATGCTACAGGTTATACGGACTTCGTCGTAGATGATTTTAACCATAACAAGATGGACTTGAACGGGGATAATTTGAATGATTTGACGATTATCACGCTGCGACGTAATGAATTCTTTACTGTTAAAACGTTTCAATTCAGTGGGGGAACCTTTAAGGAAATCGGATCGTTGGATTTGGACAGTCAGGTCTTAAGTGTCTATAATGTCGTTGCTGGCAAGGTAGCCGAGGGTAGGCAGGGGATTATTATAGACACCAAAATTGCCCAGACCACTACCGTTTCCAATGTTATTGTGATGGATCACGGCAAGCTCAGGAAGCTTAATCTTATGGATGTCACCTTCAAGGATGCGACCATCGCCAGTGGTGATGTGGATGGTGACGGCATTCTGGAATTTGGTAATTTGGAGAAGCCTAAAGGTTGGAGTAACAAGCCGCTGGATGAGGTTCCATATTTTGTGTCGTTCTATCAGTGGGACGGGGCGAAAGGGACGATTTTTAAGCAGCAGCAGTATCGTGATTCTAATGAACAGGTCTACTTCAGATTACCGAAAGAGCTGCATGGCAAGGTGACTATTGATCCGAAAGTTTCGAAGAAGGACAGCTATTTGCGCTTCATTTTGGATGATACAGACAAAACGATAGCGGAAATTAAATTTTTCTCGTTGTCACAATGGGAACGAAACAACGAAGGTTATAGCCAACTGTGGAGAACGAATGCGCAGGTCATTGGCATTAAGCGATCCAGTGAGCTGGAACCGCGTAAAACCATTAAAAACAAGATGGGGGAAAGGCAGGTAGAGTAGAGTGAGTAAAGTTTTAATCATGGAAGATGAGGAATCCATTCGCAGCTTTATCGTCATTAACTTGAAGCGTAACGGTTTTGAGGTGTTGGAGGCGTCGGAAGGGCATGAGGCTCTGAATATTTTGAACACGGTGCGGGATATTGATATTGCACTGCTCGACGTAATGGTACCTGGTATGGATGGTTTTGAGGTCTGTCGGAGAATCCGGGAAACGAATGAGCGCATCGGCATTATTTTTCTCACAGCGAAGGTACAGGAGCAGGATAAGGTGTATGCCTTGTCTGTAGGGGCCGATGATCATGTGAGCAAGCCTTTTAGCCCGACGGAGCTGATTGCACGTATTCAATCGTTATTGCGTCGGGTGAATGTACATCGTGAAACAGCAGCCAAAGTATCCTTCCAATCCGGGCCGTTCACGCTAGATTTGATTGCTAAGCAATTTAAGAAGAGCGGGCAGCTGATCGAGCTGACACCGACTGAGTTTTCCTTGATTCAATTTTTTCTCGAAAAAGAAAACACGCCACTCAGCCGAGATGTTCTACTTGACCACGTATGGGGCAAGGAATATATGGGCGATCCGAAAATTGTGGATGTGAACATCCGACGTCTGCGGCAGAAAATTGAAAACAATCCTTCCGAGCCAGCTTTTTTACAAACAGTCTGGGGACATGGATATAAATGGAAAGGTCAGTCTCAATGATCAAAAAGGGGATTCGCCGACAGATTGTGCTTCACTATTTTTTCGTAGTGTTCTTGGCGCTTCTGTTAGTAGAAGTCATTTTTATGTTTGCACTCCGGTCGTACTATTACGACTCCATTTACAAACATATCGAAAGCCGTATCGAATCGGTAAGTGAATTTGCACCCAAATTCAAAGAGCCGGAACAGTCTTTGCAATCGTATTTGTTAAATACATTTTCTCTGCCCTTCACTGAACTGCAATTGCTCGATGAACAGGGAAATGTAATTGATAACTCGACGAATTTTGCAGCAGATCTAAGTGTGCAAACAAGTGATGTCACACAAGCATTAGCTGGAGATACAGGCAAATGGATCGGAAAGCAACCGAGTACGGGGCAGCAGGTGATGGCGGTATCTCAAAAACTGGACAATATCGTCGGAGACCAGGTGTATGTTATTCGGTATACGACTTCGCTGGAATTGGTAAATGATAAGCTGTTTACGATTACGCTGTTTTCTCTTGGCATCATGGCAGCTGTACTGGTTATTGTATTTGTAGTCAGCACAGGGCTCGCGAATTCCATTGTTAGACCGATTAATAATATCCGTGATGTATCTGCTCAGATGGCTCAGGGGAGGTTTGATGCACGCATTGAAGGCGATTATCGTTATGAGTTGGGTGAACTGGCTTCGACTCTGAACTATATGGCACAGGAAATTGTCAGAACAAATCAAATCAAGGATGATTTTATTTCATCCATATCTCATGAATTGCGTACTCCACTTACATCTATTAAGGGTTGGAGTGAAACGTTAAATTCTGGCGGATATGACCCGGAAGAGACGAAAATCGGGATGAAGATTATTTCTAAGGAGACCGATCGGCTGATTGGCTTGGTGGAGGAAATTCTCGATTTTTCCAAGTTGGAGCAAAATGCCATGAAGCTTGTGATGGGAACGGTGGATCTACGGGAGCTTTTACAGGAAATTATGCTGAACGTATGGGCCAAGGCAGAAATGAAGCAGATAAAACTTCAGCTGGATTCGGAGGAAACGGCATATCTCGTCCATGGAGACGGTAACCGTCTAAAACAGGTGTTTTTGAACATTGTGGATAATGCTATCAAGTTTTCGCATGAAAGCTCGATTATTTTTCTGTCTCTACAACGGATTGATGGCAATATCGAGATATCCGTACAAGATACAGGGATTGGGATTAGTGCTGAAAACCTTGCCAGAGTCAGAGACCGCTTTTTCCAGGTAGACCACCAAAACGGTGGTACTGGACTGGGATTGGCAATCTCGCAACAGTTTATCGAGCGCCATCATGGTCAGATGCTCATCAGAAGTGAACTGGGGGCTGGAACTACCATTACGGTTTCATTACCTGCTCTGCAAGCAGAGCAATCCGTGGAACCATCACAACTTACTGAGGACTGATTTAAAAGACCCATTGTATAGATTTAATTAGAAAAACAGCCAGTCCTCTCAAATCGGGAGGGCTGGCTGTTTTTAATTTGGGGTAACGTTATGAGGTAAAACCTTCGGCACGCAAGCGTGTATTGCGCTCGTAAGCTTCTTTCAGCATACGTGTAGTTTGCGGTCGTACTGCCGTTTTACCAAATACCGTTTCATTGGGTCCGATGACCATAATTTCGCCCGGATTACCTTTAATGACAGCACCATCGCGAATCACAGCACCTTCACCGATAATCGCATGTTCAATATGGACGTTACGTCCAATGCGTGTGTCAGGCATAACGATACTTTCTTTGATGGCTGAACCTTTACCTATCTCGACACCACTAAATACAACGGAGCGTTCTATTCGGCCCTCTACTTGGCAGGAATCATGCAACAAGCTGCCCAATGGTTGTGTTTGACGGTTAGGTACCTTTTGTGCGCTCAACCTTGTGCGGCGTTCACGTGTATACATCGGCCAGTCCTTGCGTTGAAGGTCGATAGCACAATCATCCTCTAACAAATCCATGTGTGAATCCCATAGGCTTTTAACGGTACCTACGTCCTTCCAATAGCCCTGGAATTCATAAACGTACAAGGATTCTTGGTCCGCTAACATTTTAGGGATGATATCTTTACCAAAATCATGACTGGATTGAGCATCCTGTGCGTCTTCTAACAAGTAATTTCTCAAGTAATCCCATTTGAAAAGGTAAATCCCCATAGAGGCCAAATTACTTTCCGGTTTCTCCGGTTTCTCTGCAAATTCTGTGACACGCAGATCTTCATCGGCACTCATAACACCAAAACGGTGTGCTTCATCCCAAGGTACCTCCATGACAGAAATGGTAGCCGCAGCTCCTTTTTCCTTATGGTGGTTCAGCATTTCACGATAATTCATATAGTAAATATGATCACCGGATAAAATAAGCACATGCTCCGGATTTTGGCTGTCAATATATTCGATATTCTTATGAATAGCATCTGCCGTTCCTAAGTATTCAGCGTTACCTGTGTTATAAGATGGAAGCAGGGTAATTCCTTTATCATCTGTTTTTGTAAGACCCCAGGGTGTTCCATCTCCGATATGTTCGTGCAAGGATTCTGCCTCATATTGCGTCAAGACACCTACAGTATCAATGTCTGAATTTACGCAGTTACTGAGAGGAAAATCGATGATCCGGTAATGACCGCCAAAAGGTACGGCGGGTTTTGCAATCGTTGAAGTAAGGGGAGCAAGACGGCGTCCCTCTCCGCCTGCCAGCAGCATGGCAATGCATTCTTTATTAAACATTTCGTTTCCCTCCCGGTTTAGTTGTCAGTGTAGTACATACATAAACGGTATGGGGTACTCTTGAAACCATAAGGTATATAAGATTCCCCCAAAACTAAGGTTTATTTTTTTCCTAGTCATTTTTCTGTTCAATGTGGCTAGAATGGGGTAATAACTCAAGTCAGCTTTGACCCAAAAGCGAATGCATTACCGATTCATACATTTTTACTTACAAAACATATAAGGGTGGTGACGTGATGACAGACCAAACTCTTCCGCAACAGGCTATTTCATCGGAAGATATTTATTTGTTTCATGAAGGAACGCTTTATCATAGCTACCGATCTTTGGGTTCCCACCTTACTGTGGAGAACGGAGAACAGGGCGTCCGCTTTACGGTCTGGGCTCCTCATGCTCTCCATGTCGGGCTTGCTACAGATCGCAACAACTGGAATGGGGAACAGGATTCCTTATATAGGGTTCCCAAATCCGGTTTTTGGAGTCGTTTTTTTCCGGGGATATCCCAAGGAATTTTTTACAAATACGACATTACGGGTGCAAATGGTGAACGATTTCTGAAAGCAGACCCTTACGCGGTACGTGCTGAAGTGAGACCAGCAACGGCTTCTGTGGTAGCTTCTATAGATGGTTATGCTTGGAACGATGCGATTTGGCGCCGAAAACGTAGAGCACCTTATGGAAAGCCTCTGCACATATACGAGCTTCATCTGGGCACTTGGAAGCAAAAAGAAGATGGTACGTTTTATACATACAGGGAAATAGCTGAGCTTCTTGTGCCTTATGTGACCGATATGGGGTATACACATATTGAGCTGATGCCGCTGAGTGAGCATCCGTATGATCTTTCCTGGGGCTACCAGCTTACCGGATATTTTGCACTCACAAGCCGTTATGGAGAACCGCATGATTTTATGTATTTGGTGGATCGTTGCCATCAGGCGGGAATCGGAGTGCTGATGGATTGGGTGCCAGCCCATTTTGCAAAAGATGCTCATGGATTAAGGCTGTTTGACGGATCGCCCCTGTTCGAATACGCGGATCCGCTGATTGCGGAAAAGCCCGGCTGGGGAACGCTGACGTTTGATTACAGCAAGCCGGAGGTGCGTTCTTTCCTGATATCTAATGCGCTATTTTGGATGGATGTGTACCATATTGACGGCCTGCGCGTAGATGCTGTGACAAGTATGCTACGGCTGGATTTTGAAAAGCAGGACGGTCAATATCGTTTTAACTCTAAAGGAGGTATTGAAAATGAGGAGGCTATTGCCTTCCTTCAACAACTGAATGAAACAGTATTCCGCTATTATCCGTATGCTCTGATGATGGCAGAGGAGTCCAGTGCCTGGCCGATGGTGACTTCCCCGGTAAGCGATGGAGGACTCGGTTTTAATTACAAGTGGAATATGGGCTGGATGAACGATACGCTTGATTATATCGAAACGGATTTCGATCAAAGGCCAGAGCGCCATAATTTGCTGACATTCCCCATAGCTTATGCGTACAGCGAGAATTTTACACTGCCGTTGTCGCACGATGAGGTTGTTCATGGTAAGAAGTCGCTGCTTGATAAAATGCCAGGTAGCTATGAGCAAAAATTTGCCGGGCTTCGAGCGCTTCTCGGTTACCAAATCACCTCACCGGGCAAAAAGCTCTTATTTATGGGAGGGGAATTCGGCCAATTCATCGAATGGAAGGATGAAGAGCAGCTTGACTGGTTTCTGTTGGATTATGACAGTCACCGTTCGCTGCACGCTTATACGAAAGCGCTGAATCATTTGTATATTCAGGAAAAGGCGTTATGGGAACTGGATCATTCGTGGGATGGATATCAGTGGATTGAAGCGGAGGACCGTGGGCAGAGCGTAATTACGTATTTACGTAAAGGTAAAAAGCCGGGAGATACACTGGTCGTGCTAATTAACTTTCAGCCCGTGCCCAGAGAGAACTATCGAATTGGGCTGGAAAAGGCCGGGAGTTATATCGAACTGCTGAACAGTGATCATAAGGACTTTGGGGGAAATGGCCAGCTAAATACCGGAGTGATACGGACCGCCTCCATTCCTTGCCACGGACAGCTTCACAGCTTGGAGGTGACCATACCACCCTTAAGCATCGTTGTACTCAAGAAAGCGCCTCGGAGGCCTAAAAAAGCAGATTAAACACATAAGGAGGAAGCACATATGAACATTTTGTTTGCGGCAGCAGAAGCACATCCATTTATTAAAACAGGCGGGTTGGCTGATGTCATTGGCGCACTGCCGAAGGCACTTCGTCAGGCGGGGTGCGACGTCCGAATCATTTTACCTAAATATGCGGGGATTCCCGATACTTATAAAAAGTCTCTGCGTCCGGTAGCGGTGAAGCAAGTAGCCGTAGGCTGGCGTAATCAATATTGTGGAATAGAGGAACTGACATTAGACGGAATCAAGTTTTATTTTATTGACAATGAGTATTACTTCGGTCGTGACGGTATTTACGGTTATATGGATGATGGCGAACGTTTTTCCTTTTTTAACCGGGCGATTTTAGAAATGCTGCCTGAACTGAACTTTCGGCCGGATATTTTGCATTGTCATGATTGGCATACGGCAATGGTTCCGCTGCTTCTGAATGCCGATTATCGACATTTGCCCTTCTACAGCGATATTCGCACGGTGTTTACGATACATAATCTGCTGTATCAAGGGGATTTTCCGTATGAGGTCTTAACTGAGCTGCTCAACCTGGATGGAAGCTATTTCACCCCCGAGGGTGTGGAGTATCATGGCAGACTGAATTTTATGAAAGGTGGGCTTACGTACTCGGATCATGTCACGACCGTGAGTCCAACCTATGCAGAGGAGATTCAAACCGAATTTTACGGATACGGGCTGGAGGGTCTGCTTCGTAAATTGGGAGATCAGGGTCGCTTAACAGGGATTGTGAACGGAATTGACACCAAAAGCTACAATCCTGCCACGGACAATCGTATTTATACGAAGTACCGCACGAGTCTGACAAAGAAAAAGGAAAACAAAATTGGCCTGCAAAAAGAGTTGGGTCTGCCGGTGCGGCCAGACATACCTATGATTGCCATGGTAACCCGGCTTGTAGATATGAAGGGGCTAGATCTGGTAACGAGAGTGCTTGACGAAATCCTGTATTATGATGATATCCAGTTTGTCGTGCTGGGAACAGGGGATCCGGCTTTTGAGCATTGGTTTCGTGAGGCAGCGGGACGCTATCCACTGAAAATGTCGGCGCAGCTCGCTTTTAGCGAACCTCTGTCACGAAAAATATATGCGGCAAGTGATATGTATCTTATGCCATCAAGGTTTGAGCCTTGCGGGATCAGCCAACTGCTGGCGCTTCGTTATGGAAGTATCCCTATTGTGCGAGAAACAGGGGGTCTTAACGATACTGTGCAGGCTTACAATGAGTCCACAGGGGAAGGAAACGGATTTAGTTTCACGAACTACAATGCACATGATATGCTGAACACTATTCGTCGTGCTGTTCATTTTTATCGCCAATCTGAGCATTGGTCGAAACTTACACAGACGGCTTTTGCAGGAGAATATAGTTGGGATATTTCAGCTAAAGCATATATGGATATTTACCATTTGCTAACAAAGACGGACTGAACAGAGTAGGAACACCATAGTCATGTTAATGAAAAAGGGAATCCCTTTAGCCAGTGTTTGGCTGAGGAATTCCCTTTTTGCTATGATCAGTCGCCCCCGCCACCACAGCTGCTTCCACATGAAGAGCCGCTGCTACACGAAGAATGACTACCAGAATCGCCTGAATCATGGTGAGAAGAGCCTCCATGATGAGAACTGTCATGGGAGGAATGATGGTGCGAGTGATGTGTATCCCAGTTCGAGCAACCGCTTGCCGAGCTACAGCCGGATGAGCTAGCTAATACGGCATTACCTGTAGCATCCGGGTGCATGTGTACGGCAAATTGTTCAGGTTGATACCATGAATACCACACAACAGCTAATAATAAATAGTCGACCTGTAAATAGTTGACCTTAGGCAATTGCGTACCCTCAGGATCATCCACCGCTTTATTCACCCGCTCGCGCAGATTTTGTACAATCTTATGAACCGCTTGTTGGGCCTGCTGTGAAATGGCTGTATTCTCCTGCGTATTCCAGCGGTCACCTGCTGGCTGCGCCGAAGTTGCGAGTTTATAATAGCGCGAAAGCTCGTCGTTCGGTAATGGATGATTAAAAAAAGTACCCCACAAACTAGCGCTATAGCGGTTCCAGCCAAAGCATTCCACATACAACCAGTCAAACCACGCCCGCTCCTCAGGCATCGGCTTAGAGCCGCCGGAATGGGGCGCATGGTGAAGCATACGACCAAAAAAAGCTTCCGAGAATTGCTGATATTCGCGGGTAAACATCAACATTTCGTGCCATAATTCATCCACATCACTACTGAACATAGGCACTCTATTCATAATCGCGCATAGCATAAAATATCGTTTTAGCTCATGCCAGCGCCAATCATATTCTTGGTCCGTCAGCTCTGGGTGGGCTTCCATTACACGACTCCTTACGCAATGAGCATAGGAGGCGGGAATGGATTGCTCCAGTAGCTGCATCAGCTCTGTAATCTCTGGATGACGCTCCTGTGTAAGGGACGAAGGAGAAGGGGAACTGAGGAAAAAAGCATTCCGGCGCCGTGTTTTTCTGTTTCCCCGGTTCCTGCGTATTGCACGGAATATAAACCAAAAAATGATGAGGTCCACCACAATAAACAACGTCCAAAAGCTGCTCATACTATCCATGATGGCTGGCTGCTCCTTTCTGAAAGAACACGGAATTAAGATTTAGCTTTCGTTATTCAGCAGAGAGAATTCTTTTTTTATTTGGGCTAGCAGTTCAGGATTCGTGATTACATCGCAAGCAGTCCATGCCAAGGTTCTCGCAGCCAGCAGCATTCCTTCCATGGCCCGGTCCTGCATCGCCAAATCGCGGAATTCTGGTGTATGCAAGGCATGCTTCTCGTCAATAACTTGAATGTACGGATGGATAGCAGGGCAATGAAGCGATACATTTCCGATATCCATGGAGCCGTGATCTTCACCTTCCGTTATATCTTCTTGCGAAATGCCAGCCTGCACCAAATTTGCGGTAAAGGCATCGGAAAGTACGCGGTTTGTGACCATTTCATCATAAGATGTCTCATAATTGGAGGTCTCTAAACGACACCCGGCCTGTAAAGCAGCTCCTTCAGCAATTTGAATAACACGGCGAGTCAGCGGGTTCAGTTCTTGACGTGTAGCGGCCCTCACATAAAATTGGGCTGAGGCGTAATCAGGAATAATATTGGCTGCTTGCCCACCCTGATTAATGATCCCATGGATACGCACTGTACTTTTTACTTGTTGACGGAACGCATTGATGCCATTGAACGTTTGAATCACAGCGTCCAGCGCGTTAATGCCCTCGTGCGGACTGGCAGCCGCGTGGGCGGATTGACCAAAAAATTCGAATTGTACAGCATCAATCGCCAGTGATTTGCCTGATTTTTCGTAACGGTCATAAGGATGCGTCATAAGTGCTATGTCGCAATCATCAAACAACCCGGCAGCGGCCATCGGGACCTTTGCACCGCGTGTTTCTTCGGCAGGTGTGCCATATACCCGTACTTCTCCACCGGTTTCGTCGATGATCGACTTGAGGCCGACGGCAGCACCTGTACTCATCATACATATCAAATGGTGCCCACAGGCGTGTCCTAGACCTTTCAGAGCGTCATATTCTGCCAGAAAAGCGACAACCGGTCCGGGTTTTGCAGATTTGTAAGTTGCAATAAAGGCGGTTTCTATGCCCAATACGGGTGCCTGGACCTCAAAACCGTGAAAAACCAGTTCTTCTTTTAAACGGGCAGCGGCCAGAAATTCCTCGTTTCCAAGTTCAGGATTTGCGCCAATATATAACGAAATGTCCTTAAACCGTGGGGCATGCTGCTCAATTGTCTTTTGAATGGTCTGCTTAAAATCCATGCTGAAAACTCCTTTATATAAACTGTAATGTAGGTACTGCGTTAGGTATGCTGAAATTGTACTATAACATTCATTGCATAATCATGCATATTCATTTATAATGACACAATCTTATTTATTATAAAGAATTTAAGGAGAGAAAAAAAGATTGAAAAAGGCATATCGTTTTACCGCCCTGGTTTTGTCGGCGGTCATCTTGCTGTTGACTGGTCTTCCCATGCTCACTGCATACGGAACGGAAGCAAAGCCACAGAAAAAACTTGTAGTGGGCATGAGTGCCGACTTTCCGCCGTATGAGTTTCATAAAGTCATTAACGGTAAGGATACCATTGTTGGGTTCGATGTGGATATCGCCAAGGAAATCGCCAAAGATTTGGATGCGGAGATGGTCCCTGAGGACATGAGTTTTGACTCTTTGCTGCCTGCTTTGCAAAGTGGTCGTGTAGACTTGGTACTGTCCGGTATGACACCGACGGATGAGCGGAGAAAGAGCATTGATTTTTCAGATGTATATTATCGCTCCAAGCAAGTCATTATGGTACGCCCAGAGGATAAAGACAAATATCCTACGATGGATGCTTTGAAAGGCGAGAAGATTGGCGCACAAAAAGGGAGTATTCAGGAAGAAATTGCTCAAAAAGTACCCAATGCCACTGTAACCTCACTGGACAAAATATCCGATCTGGTACTCCAGCTGCGGACCCAGCGTATCAACGCTGTTGTGATCGAAGATACGGTTGCTAAAGGATACACGTTAGATGGTACCGTAACACTTGCCAAGGCGGTGCCTGAGGATGCCGGAGCAGAAACAGCAGTAGGTATACGCAAGGGGAACGCAGAATTGCTTGCCTCTGTAAATAAAACGTTGGCTCGCCTGAAAGCGGACGGGTCGATTGAGAAGTTTTCCACAGAAGCGAGCGCGCTCTCTGCAGATCGACAGGTTTCTTCTAATAACATCGTAGATATTTTTTGGAAATACCGCAGTTTTTACGCTACGGGTATCGGCTACACTCTGTTGCTGTCTGCACTCGGAGTCCTGTTTGGATTTATCATTGGTCTGATCGTATCCTTGCTGCGGATGAGCGGTATACGCATCATTGAGTGGTTAGGTACCACTTATGTGGAGATCCTGCGTGGCACACCTATGCTGGTACAACTCATGATCATTCACTACGGGGTTGCTTTGACGCTGGGTGTCAATTTTACCCCACTCCAGTCTGGTATAATCACATTGTCTCTGAATAGTTCAGCATATCTGGCTGAAATTTTCCGGGCAGGTATCCAGGCAGTAGACCGTGGACAGATGGAGGCTGCTCGTTCGTTGGGTATGGGACGCGGTAAAGCTATGCGTCATGTCATTTTGCCGCAAGCGTTTAAATCTATTTTGCCTGCTATCGGTAATGAGTTTATTACGATCATTAAAGAATCCTCCATTATTTCGACCATTGGGATGGTGGATATTATGTATCAGGCCCAGGTCATTAAGAACATCACCTACGAAGGATTAAGTCCGTTCGTAATCGCAGCCGCTATTTATTTTGTAATGACATTCAGCTTGTCTAAGCTGCTGGGTTTATGGGAAAGGAAGTTGAGAGCCAGTGATCACCGTTAAACAACTGCGTAAATCGTTCGGTAAGAATGAGATTTTAAAAGGCATTGATATAGATATCGCCAAAGGTGAAGTCGTCGTCATCATCGGCCCCAGTGGTTCGGGGAAGAGTACGTTTTTGCGTTGTATGAATCTGTTGGAACAGCCTACAGACGGGGAGATTTTATTTGAGGGCGAGCCGATTACAGCTCGTGGCCATAATATTAATGTAACCCGGGAGAAGATGGGGATGGTGTTCCAGCATTTTAATCTGTTCCCGCATAAAACAGTGTTGCAGAACCTGACACTTGCCCCAACACAGGTTAGAAGACAGTCAGGGAAGGAAGCGGAAAAAATTTCGCTAGAACTCTTGCGTACCGTAGGGCTTGAGGATAAGAAGAATACCTATCCGAACCAGCTATCCGGAGGACAGAAGCAACGTATTGCGATTGCGCGTGCTTTGGCCATGCAGCCGCATGTAATGCTGTTCGATGAGCCGACTTCTGCATTGGACCCTGAAATGGTTGGAGAGGTTCTGGATGTAATGAAGAAGCTCGCCGAAGGCGGCATGACAATGGTAATCGTGACGCATGAAATGGGCTTTGCCCGCGAGGTAGGCGATCGAATTATCTTTATGGATAACGGTCAAATTGTGGAGCAAGGTACACCAGAGCAGGTATTTGGCACTCCAAGCCATGATCGCACCCGTGATTTTCTTGCCAAAGTATTGTAAGGAAGTGCTGATATAATCTATAAAAAAAGTCCTCCGTTTGACAGAGGGCTTTTTTTCTTTTTGTCACCATTTCCCTATACTTTCGTAACAAATATCGATTTGTTGATGACAAAATTGTAACAAGTGTAGTATGATGTTCAAGGTTCCCAACATTTTCATGCGGATAAGGTTACAAAATTGTGATAATATGCAGTAAGCCAAAACTTACCGGGACAGCATGTGGTTATGACAACCGCTTAAGCTGGGCCCAAACTATGGGAAGTGCGGGGGACGTAACAACGGCAGTCATTCCGATACGTCATAAAGACGATGTGGAATATGCCTAGGGGTGAATTGCACAAGCATAGGGCTTCTCCTGAGTCCGAATCCGACAGCTAACTTCGCAGGCATAACAGAGGAGGTACATATCTTTGAAACATCTAAAACATATTGGTAAAACGATGAAATTTGCGGTGCTTGCCGCAGCTATTGCAGGGTTGGCACAGACAGCTGGAGTAGCGGATGCTGCTTCGCTTCACACTGCCAAAGAGGGCGATACCTTCTTTTTGCTTGCTCAACGTTATGGAGTATCGGTAGACGAGCTAACGAAGGCGAACCCAAACATTGCTTCCAACAATATATATGCAGGTCTGCAAATTAAGGTGCCTGGCGAAAAAAGAGTGAAGGCAGCTTCGGATTCGAAGCCGCAGCTTCTTACGGAGAAAGCACCAGCGAATGAGGGGCCAACGATTGAAGCGTGGGGCAAAACATTCAACTATAGCAAAATAGTTGACGTTAAGGCTTCAGCGTATTCTGCCGCAGCCGACGAGAATGGTAAATGGGGAGCAGTGGACTACTACGGCAATCCGCTTAAACTAGGTACAATTGCGGTAGACCCGAACGTCATTCCGATGGGCACGAAAGTGCTGGTTACAGGCTATTCCCACCCAGGTTTGCCGGATCATTCTTTTGTAGCTGTCGCTCGCGATCAGGGTAGCGCCATTACAGGAAAGCGGATTGATATCTTTATTCCTGGCAACAAATCATTTGTGAACGACTTTGGATTTCAAAATGTGAAGCTGTACGTTATTGATAAATAGCATTGTACGTATATACGGTTTAATTAAACATAATATATATTATGTAAACTTAATGCCTGTATCCTACCGCATATAACTAGGTCGGACTCTTATCAGGTCTTATCCATAAAAAAGGCTGTCTTGACGAGCAGAAAACTTCTGCTGGTAAGACAGCCTTTTTACGTTGCTTTAGCTTGCAGCTCAATCATAAACATATGGTTATTTCCGTTCCGATGTGTGGAGTAGCCGGGGGACTGTCACAAATTTGTAGCCCTTAGCTTTTAGAGAGTGAATTAGACCCGGCAGAGCTTGGACAGTGCCTTGCAAGTTGGAACTTTGACCTCCACCTGCGTGCATTAAAATAATAGAGCCAGGCCCGGTAGCTGGGATCACATTGCGTTGAATTTGTGTTTTACTTAATCCCTTCCAATCGAGAGAGTCTACATTCCAATTGACAATCATATAGCCATGACGACGTGCCCATTGGATTTGAGGCTCCGTGATTTCACCGTAGGGTGGACGAATCAACTTGGGGCGAAAACCTGCGCTGGCTTGTAAAATACGTTCTGTTTTTGTAATCTGGTTGCGAAAGCGTTCTGGTGTGGCCTTCCTAAAATCCGGATGAGTATAGGAATGGTTTCCTATAGCATGGCCTTCACGGATAATACGGCGTATGATCCCCGGATGCTTTTCCGCACGGTGACCGACGATGAAAAAGGTGGCTTTGATGCCATTAGCGTGTAATACGTCCAAAACCTGCGGCGTATACCTAGAATCGGGCACATCATCAAAGGTTAGGGCAATTTGGCGGGTGTGTGGGCCGCACATTTTAAAAATGTCCGCATGTTTTTTACGCAGCATTGCTAATGTAGGAGTTGCTCGATCTGTGCTCTGATGTACAGAAGAAGCAACAGCTGCTTCCTTGGGATGGGGCGTTCCGGTGTTGGGAGGCGCATCCGCGTGAACGGGTAAACTTGAGAATGCTAGTAACAGTGCCAAGCATGGCAACACTCCCCTGTACGGCATATGTATCCCCCCCTTTCCGTGCAGTGGTACCTAGTGGTGCTCTCGACTATTATGTACCTGTCTTATTAAAAATATGCTGGTAACCAAGTTCGGCTCATAAACGACTGGAAAGAAGCCCACGATGAAACGATTATCAATGAAGATGATGGAGCTAAACGTACATATTCTCTTAAACATGACCGAAAACAGGAGCATTTTCGCAAGTTTTAGCCTTACAACGAATTCGGTATACTGTGACAGCTGGTGTATAATGGGGATGCAATTCATAATTATACAGACATGGAATTGAAGGAAGGATGGATAAAAGTGACCGACTTGTTTACTCCTTATCAATTAAAGGGGCTTTCTTTAAAAAATCGGATTGTCATGCCCCCGATGTGCCAATACAGCGTGGAGGCCAAGGACGGAAATCCAACGGATTGGCATCATGTCCATTATGTGAGCCGGGCAGTAGGAGGCACTGGACTTATTATTGTGGAAATGACAGCGGTCCATCCAGATGGACGTATTACGGATCGTGATTTGGGTATTTGGAGTGACGAACATATTCCTGCATATCGTAAGATTGTAGAGGAAGTCCACAAGTATGGTGCCAAGATTGGTATTCAACTAGGCCACGCTGGACGCAAGGCTGAAGATGCTGAGCAACCTGTAGGTCCGTCCACGATTCCTTTTAGCGAACGCTTTAAAAAGCCGCACGCCTTAAAGACAGCTGAAGTCAGGGAATTGGTCCAGGCATACAAAGAAGGCGCGCGCCGCGCGGTGGAAGCCGGTTTTGATACGGTTGAGATACATGGCGCTCACGGCTATCTGATCCATCAATTTCATTCGCCTTTAACAAATACCAGAGAAGATGAATATGGGCAGGATTTGTCACTGTTCGGTGTTGAGGTCATACATGCTGTTAAAGAGGTTCTTCCTGCTGATATGCCTGTGCTTATGCGGATATCTGCCAAAGAATACGTCGAGGATGGATATAATGTGGAATACATAACAGGCGTAGGGGAACGATATCGTGATGCAGGTGTGGATATTTTCCATATATCTTCTGGTGGTGAGGGTCCGATTGGTTCTGGCGGAGGCCCGTCTGCGCGTGCCGGCTATCAGGTGGATTTGGCTCATACCATCCGTGAAAAGCTGAATGTACCTGTGATTGCTGTTGGCTTACTGGATGATTATGAGGACGCCCGCCGGGTTGTTCAGCAGAAAGAAGCTGATCTGGTAGCAATAGGGCGTGCCATGCTGCGTGATCCCTATTGGGCGCTGCATGCATCGCGGGAGCTAAAAGTACAGGCCGACATCCCAGAGCCTTACTTGCGCGGTTTTTAGATATTTTTGAAACCCTCTTTGCAAAGCTTGCGTAAACATGTGTACAGAGCTTAAAATTTAAGCATTCAACTCTAGGAGGAACTTCACATGTCTATTTTCAAACGATTAAGAGATCTTACGATGTCCAACATTAACGCCATTATCGACAAGGCAGAAGATCCAATTAAAATGACGGATCAATACATTCGTGATATGCAAGAGGACCTGGAAGATGCAGAGAAAGCGGTAGCCGCTCAAATTGCTATTGAAAAGAGGTTCAAACAGCAATACGAAGAACAGGCTGCTTTGGTAAAGAAACGTGAAGAACAGGCACATACCGCTGCAAAAGCACAAAATGTAGATCTGGCCCGTCGTGCGCTGGAAGAAAAGAAATCTGCTGAACAAAAAATGAACGAGTTCAAAGCTGGTTACGAACAGAACAAAGCTGCAGCCGATAATCTACGTGGCAAGCTGGATGAAATGCGCAGACAGCTGACAGAAATGAAAAACAAGCGCGAAACACTGGTTGCCCGTTATAATGCAGCTAAAGCGCAAACCGAAATTAACAAAGCTATGAACGGTTTTAGCTCTGATACGGCAACTGCCGGATTGAAGCGTATGGAAGAAAAAATGCTGCAAGCAGAAGCACGTGCCGAAGCGAGCAACGAAATGTCCTCTAAGGAAAAATCGTTGGATGAGGAGTTCAAAGAGCTGGATAAGAAAAGCGCCGTGGACGATGAGCTTGCCGCTTTGTTAAAGCAATACGAAAATAAATAAGAACATTTAGCAATGCCACCAAGTGTGATTGCTCAGGAAGCGAAGGAGAAACGTTTCTCCTTCGCTTTTCCCTGCCTGGAGGCGCAAAACATTATATGAAGGTCAAGAAGATGTGGAGGATGGTATGAAATGCATTTTTTAGAAACGATGAAAGCAATGCTTGTATGGACTGGTGCGGGGGCTATTTTGATTTTCGCATTAATGTATATCGACTCTTTATTTACGAAGTATAAGGATTTTGCCGAAGTGAAAGCTGGAAATATGGCCGTAACGGTACGAATGATTATGAAGCTGGTTGCACAAGGCTATATTTTGTCGGGCTCTATCGCTACAGCTAATAATTTGCTCGAAGCGCTTGTGTATTCTGTGATCGCCTTTGTCATCCTGCTTGTTTTGGAAATTATTGTACGTCTGCTGTTGCGGTACTGGGCTCAGTTTGATCTGGATAAAGGTACACAGGAAGGTAAAATTGGTTTTGGTCTGTTTTCAGGAGCGCTGCATCTGGTTGGCGCCTTGATCATTACAGCATGCTTCTAGGCTAAGAAAGGCAGGAATATAACCATGGGTGTGTGGAAACGAATTTCAAATCTATTTGCTAAGCCGGAGCCGCCAAAAGCAGAGAAAAGCATGCTTCACTTAAATCCAGGTGATATCTGTGAAGTGTCGCTTGTTACCTATGAAGTGGTAGGTCGTGTACATAATCGTGCCCGGAATGCCGTTGTTTTGACGCTTCAGGATGGTAATCAAGTCAGTTATCTTCATATTGAGGAACGGGAAACACTGCAATTCGGACTATATCAGGCCATCGACGGCAGACTTGACAACCCTGAGGAAGTGCCGACCATTTTAGAGCTGGATGATACAACGTATCATTTGGAGGAGCAGTATTCTGGGCATGTTACCGTCATGGGCCGTGCTCCTTTCCGACAGGGTGGAGAGCAGCATGTTTGGCAGTACCAGTCTGATGATTACCATCTGTTGCGGGTAGAGTGGCAGGACGGTCGCTTTATGCTTTATGAAGGAGAAGAAGTGATTACCGGAGACGTCAAGGTTATTCGGGCAAGCTAGGAGAGGGTTACACATGAGCAAACGCACCTGGCAGTATGCATTAAAGATCATGGTGGCGCTGAGCTTGTTCGTATCCGTGTTAAGCGGCTGCGGCGCGCCAAGTGTAAAAGATACGTATCCGCTGGAATCGGTTAGTGGCAGCGGAAACTCGACCTCGTATGTATACCGGGCAGCTAGCAAGACAGTCCCGGAAGTAGCGGAGGAATTGAAAGAACAGCGTACACCGGAACAAATGTCACCGCAGAGCAATGAGCGGATGTTTCTGGTATATAGCGATGAGTGGTACCATTTGCAGCAAGATCCAGCTAAGAAGGAAGATACACTCATTGAGATTGACAGTAAAAAGTATGTCGAACAAAATTACAGTTCAAGCTTTCTAAAAGGATACTTAACCGCAACTGTGCTGGATGCTCTGTTTGATTCGTTGCGTGGTTCAGGCTCCTATCGGGGCTACTCCAGCAGGGATGTATACCGACCTTCTCAGGGCCAATATCGTGCCCCTACGGTGCAGGAGAAAAAGGCGATTCCGCCGATTACGGTGGAGCGGAAAGGTTCGGTTACCCGTAGAGGAAAGAACTCGGATTCCAGTGTTGGATCAAGCGGAAGTCTGTTCGACAGAGGGTCCAACAGTTCACCGAGCAGAGGCTCGATTTCACGTGACCGTAGCGACAGCGGCGGTTCCAGCATATTTGATTCGCCGCGTAGATCTTATAGTAAGCCCAAAACACGTAGCGGTTCAGGTAAAATCAGCCGACGAAGTCGACGATGACGGGTATCGTCAATTTATTTTAAAACAAAAGATTCGCGGAACTGTGGTACTGATGCACAGTTCCTTTTTTATTTTTAGAGATGACGCTGGTGATCATCTAGCGGCACAGCCATCAAGTAGAAGTGGACAGATAAGGGAAAGCAGCCGCAACCTACATCTTTATGGATATAATAATGTAGAGATAATCAAAACTCTGTTTGATTGAAGGGATTGAAAATTAAATGGTACTATCTATTTCTTGGCCAGATCTTTCACAAAGACCATTTAATCTAATGGTGGAACGAAAAATGGAGTGTTCTCCGTTGAGCTTAAACCTCGCGGTAATGGCACGCATCTTTACTTAACGCATGCAGGTTTTCCAGATGAGAAATCAAGGAACCAACATGAGCAGGCTTGGCCGCTTGTAATTGAGCTGCTCGACGAAAGGATGATGCCAGATAGATAATTCAGAAGGTTACAGGCTAAAATTGCAACAAGAGGGCGATTTTAAAATCGTTCTTTTCATATTTTTTGACGACAAAAATAAATATTTACCTTACATAAAAACAAATATTACCAGTTTACTAGATTATTTCATTGCCACATCTATTAGTAAAATATACAATTACAACAGGCGAAATAAGAGGATGGTGTATCTGTGTTATCTGCTTTTTTATATATATTACTTGGTGTATTCGATGCTTTGGCCGCTGTTATTTTGGTCTTAAAGCTTTATATGCTTCCCGTGAGGGAATATCGCACAAAAATATTATTCTATGCAATGGGCATAGCTTTGTTTTCCTTTCTAATGAGGGAAGTTATAGGCTTGCCTAAATTAGATTTGCCGCTTCAGTATTTGTTAATGGTTATCTTTTTTAGATTCGGTTTAGGGGTCAAAACCCATCTAGCAGCTTTTTCTGCTGGTTCTGGTCTAACAGCCTACATTAACCTACAACTTTTTGTATTTCTGTTTGCAAATTTTTTCGGAGTAGCAGAACCAGGTGTTATTAATGATACTTCTGGCTCTTCTATTTACGTTATTCAGTTATCTTCTATTATTATTGCGTACTTTATTTCTTTTGTGATGGGAAAATATAACTTTGGATTCTCGTTTATAATTCAGCCTCCACATGATTTTTTAAGAGCTGAAAATTACTTATCGTCTCTAAATAAGCTGTTGATTCTAGGTGCTCTAATATCAGCTGCCACCATTTTTATTACTTTGTATATGCTCTATAGCTCAAATACCATAGGATTACTATCCATTTCATTGCTTACTTTCGGTTTGTCGTATTTCTTTTCAGAGAGAGGAGATTACGAGGGTGCTAGAAGCGCTATCAAGGTACATCGCAACGGAAATAAAAAAAGCTGATCCTGATGGCCCAACAAGTGTAGAAGTGATGGAGTATGCGCTTGGTATAAAAATTACCGAAGTGTCGTCGATACTAATGGTTGCGGTTATCGCTTGGATGACCGGGCATTTTTTGGGATCGTTATTCGCTCTGGTTACTATCATGTTTGTAAGAAGATTTTCAGGAGGGGCACACTTCAGTAATCTTACATTTTGTGTCTGTTTTACAACGGCAATATGTGTAACTATACCCTTCGTCTCTTTAAATTTATCAACAATTTTGATTATTAATGCTTGTTCAATATTAGTGTTTTTAGTTTATGCACCCAATCATTTTATTTATATTCATAAGACCAATAACCACAAATATTATAAAACGGTATGTGTTTTGGTATGCGCAGTGAATTTTTTTATACAGTCCCACATAATATGTTTAGCTTTAGCTATTCAAGCATTCAGCATTCTTCCTTTATGGAAAGGAGGTGAACGAAAATGGATAAGAAATTGGCGAGAGCTTTAAATATAAGACTGGGAAAATACGCTAATGAATCTACCAAAAATGAAAAAACAGTATTTGGTGCTAAACCGATACCAGCTGAGCTTAAGAAAAAAGAAAAGAACTGATGAAGTACCGCGTTTTCAATTTGGGGCATTGCTTTTATACGATCGGGCTAACCGCACAGACTTGCAAGGCAGCTTTTCAGCTATCACGACTTGGTTTTGTGAGATCGAGTCTAACGCATTTGGAGGTACGATTCGAAGAATCTGACTTCACTTGCTCTATGTCTCATAATAAGCTTAAAGCACTTAAAAAGTTATAGAAATGACCCGTAGAATTCACGGGTTATTTTTATTGCCATACATACTTAGACACCCCCCCGATTTGCCAGATAACGGTTTTAGCGTTATAACAGAAAGAGGGCATTGTAGAAGAACGGAGTGAGATTATGAATCATATATCATTAAACGCAGAAAAATTCCAGCGTAAAGCAGTTCAGGTGGAAGAGGCGCAAAGCAGGATAGCTAGCCATGTTAAACAGGGTGAAAGGGAAGACGTAGAGCTGGAGCAGGCGCATGGACGCTATTTGGCGGTGGATTTGACCGCACCACACCCGTATCCCCGTTTTCGTCGCTCAGGTATGGACGGTTATGCGATCCTTGGATCGGACACTGAAGTGTGCTCGTCCGGTCAGGAAATCTGGTTACATGTGATTGATGAAATTCCATGTGGCACCGTATCGGACAAGCGGGTGGAGACTGGAATGGCTGCCCGCATCATGACAGGAGCGCAATTACCTGATGGAGCGGACACGGTTGTCATGCTGGAAGCAACACAGCTGCGTGAGGAAAATGGAGAGACATATGTCGGCTTAAAGAAGCGTATGGAGATTGGCAAAAATGTGACACAGATTGGTCATGAGATTCAGGAAGGTCAGCTTTTGCTTAGTAAGGGAACCTGCCTGGGAGCAGGGCACATCTCGGTACTGGCTACGTTTGGAGTACATCAGGTACCTGTTTACAGGAAGCCAAGGGTGGCCGTTTTTTCTACAGGATCGGAATTACTTGCAGTGGATGAGCCGTTACAACCAGGGAAAATTCGAAACAGTAATACATATATGCTGGCTTCTCAAATTAGAGAGGCAGGAGGCGAGCCGTTCATTTTACAAGCCATTCATGATGATTTGAGCCTTGCCCGTACCTCTGTACGTGAAGCCATAGCTGCCTATGATATCGTGGTCACGAGTGGAGGAGTATCGGTGGGGGATTTTGATATTATGGGTGACCTGGTACGACAGGAAGATGTGAATATGCTGTTCAACAAGGTTACGATGCGTCCAGGAAGTGTGACCACAGCCGCAGTGATTGACGGCAAGCTGTTATTTGCGCTTTCAGGCAACCCCGGTGCGTGCTTTGTAGGCTGTGAGCTGTTTGTACGGCCGACGATCCAAATGATGTTATCTTCGGCACATCCATATTTACAAACCTGGACGGCGAAGTTAGGCGCAGATTATACGAAGGTAAACAACTATACACGCTTTGTACGCAGCTCTCTGGAGATACGTGGTGGGCAAGTATACGCGATTCCTGCGCGAGTAGATGAATCCAGTGTCATGGTGACCATTAAGGACAGCGACTGTCTGATCGTAATTCCTCCTACAACAGAAGGATTACGCGAAGGTGAAGAGGTGCGAGTACTGGTATTACAAGGTGGACAGGTAACGTGAATACGAAACATCCATTTGTATGTCAAATCGTCGGATTCAAAAATACGGGGAAAACGACCTTTCTCGGAGGGTTGATTCGTTATGTGCAGAAGTCAGGTCTCCGCGTCGCAGTGATCAAGCATGATGGACATGAATTTGAAATGGATCATGAGGGTACAGATACGTACAAGCACCGACAGGCGGGTGCTGAAGGCGTAGCTATTGTTTCGGCTGGAAGAACAGCCATTTTAGAGGAGCATAGTCAGCCTGTCACCAGTCTGATCCGGCATTTTCAGGCCTATGATTGTGTGTTGCTGGAAGGCTTCAAGCAGGAGGATTATCCAAAGCTGGTCATGGTGCGGGAACAATCGGATGCTCAGCTTACCGATAAGCTGACAAATGTGCAGGGGATAGCGGTTTGGGAGCATCAAATGGATTGGGCTCAAGGTCACTACTCAGATGAAATGATACAGATATTTCCTGCCGAGGCCAACGGACCCGCAGGCCGCTGGCTACTCGAACAGATTCAAAAGCAGATAGAAGGAATGAGGAATAAGCAGGGGTGAGACATCAATCGGCTGAGTCGGTTAGAGTCTCTACCCGCCGTTCGATCGCCTGGGACATGGTTTTGTCAGTCAGGTGGGCATACACTTCTGTTGTTTCTGTCGAAGCGTGCCCCAGTTGTTCCTTTGTTTTGTAAATATCATTTTGTAAATAATAATCAGTAGCAAAGGAATGACGAAGCTTATGCACGGTAAGGTAAGGCTTGCCGAAACGCTTGGCGTACTTGATGATCATTGCCTGAATCGCTCTTTTGGTCATCCGTTTGCCTTCTGTACTGCCGTTAGGACGTGCGACAAAGAGAGCTTTTTCTTTTTTGGGGGCGCGGTAACGGGTATGTCTCAGGGACAAATAAAGTATGAGATCATCTTTGGATTGCTCGCGGAAATACACCGGCGTTTTAAAGGTTTCGTCGTTATTGCCTTTGCGGTACACATATAGTAATTTATTGTTTATGTCTAAATCATCCAGATTCAGATTGACGATTTCAGATACGCGCAGGCCTGAGTTCAAAATGAGGCTGGCGATGCAGGCGTCCCGTTCCTTATTTAGTTCATAGGAATATAACGCCTGCTTGTTATCGGCCAAATCGTGACCATAGCCTTCATAAATATAACCGATAAATTCAAGCAGTTCTTCCTCTTCCAGTATTTTACCTTTAAGCTTGGCCGCCGTATCCTTGGGTTTATGTATACGCTTGATTTCGACCTTGGCCATAATGTTGCGTTTGAGCAACGGATAAAAATTTTCATCCTCAGCGATCTGACTCAAATAATGAAAAAGCGAACGCAGGGACGATAGCTTACGTGAAATGGTAATACGGGAGTTGGAGCCTTCGCGCTTAGTAGACAGGAATAATCGAAAGCCTGTAATACTGTCCATATGAAGTGTCTCCAATTCTTCCAGTGTAACTTGGGCATTTGTTTCTCCAGTAGACAAGCCTTCCGAGCGAAGCCATGAAAAGAAAGCTTGGTAATCCCGCACATATTCTAGTAGTGTGGAAGGGGACAGGTCGGGCAGCTTGTAATCCATAAATTGCTGCACGTACCATGGTAATCCCGGCATTTTTTCATCTAGTTTGCGCCGGTCGATGATCTTTTGTATATTCATTGGGTTCCACCTCGTCCGGTCATAATATATATGTATTTTAGCATATTTTGAACAGCACTGGATGGGATGTAATTCGAAGTTAAAGAACAGATTGAACCGCCAAGAGAGGTGAAAGTATGGGGTATAATATCAAATCGGAACTGAAGCTGTCTATTAAGAGTGTACCGGAGTCGCAAAAGGACATTATTGTACAGCTCATGCAATTTTATTTATACGATTTTACAGCCTATCTTCGAATTGATGTCACTGAGAAGGGTACATTCCCGGCTTATCCAGACTTGTATCAATATTGGACGAGCGGTGAACAGAAGCTGCCTTTTCTGATTTGGAGACAGGATATTCCTGTGGGCTTTGCACTCGTTGACCGAATGTCCAGCAATCGAGAAGCTGACTACTACATGGCTGAGTTCTTTGTACTTCGTCCTTATCGGCATAATGGGGTTGGGACTTGGGCGGCTCATGAGCTGTTTGGACGTTTTAACGGACGTTGGAAGGTGACCCAAATGAGCACCAATAGGCCGGCACAATCCTTTTGGCGTAAGGTGATTGGAAGCTATACGAAAGGTGAGTACAGGGAACAAACACATCCGGTAAGAGGGAATATAAGTCAGTTTTTCAATACCTGAAAAATTCGAAATAGAAAGTCAGTAATGAAAAAGAGTCGGGGAGAGTATCCTGTCGGCTCTTTTTTTGTTATCAATTCAAGGCTTCTAAGAGACCAGTTGGACCCGAAAAGAAATGCAAATTAGCATCAAAAAGCCTATTCTTAAGTGCTATAGAAGGAGGAAGTTCGTTTGTCATCATTGCTGAAGATTGAACATTTATACGGTCGAATTTCACACTAAAAAAGGTTTACTGCAAGCACTCGACAACGTATCACTAACGATCAGGACGGGAGAAATGGTCTGCCCCAACGGTGAATCCGGCAGCGGAAAAACGTTTACCCCCAAGTCGATTATGCGGCTAACCGATTATGAAAACGGACGAATTGCCCAACGACAAATACGGTTGCAGTACATTAGATTTGACCGTTTTGTCGCAACAGGAATTAAGCTCACTTCGCGGCAAAAAGATGGCGATGGTATTTCAGGAGAGGCAGTGTCGGCTTTGGATGTTTCCGTTCAGGCGCAGATTGTCAATCTGCTTCAGGACTTACAGCGTAAGCTGGATACGACCTATTTGTTTATCGCACACGGATTGCATATAGTCCGCCATATTTCAGATCGGATAGGGGTTATGTACTTGGGAAAACTTGTAGAAATTGCGCCAAGTGACGAGTTGTTCAGGCATCCTGCCCATCCGTATACCCGAGGGCTTGTTGCATCGATACCTAATCCAAATCCGAAAAACCGCCGGGAGTTAATTACGATACAAGGTGAGATTCCTTCGCCTGCGAAGCCTCCATCCGGCTGTCGTTTTCATACCCGCTGTCCACTAGCGACCTCGCGTTGCCGTGAGGAAGTGCCTGAACTGACAGCGATTAGCACAGGACATTATGCCGCTTGTCATTACCCGTACTAGGTTCAAGACACCCCTTTGATCTGCTATCGGTATGATAAGAGAACTACATTCTATAGGCCATTCATGGTAAGATAAGGATAGAAGTATATAAATTCAATAGGAAAAGAGGGTATTATGCTAGAAAAATGGGTTCAGGAATTAAAAGATGGTGAACAAGAGCTGATTGCATGGAGAAGACATCTACATCAGCATCCCGAGCTTTCTTTTGAAGAAACGAATACGTCTGCATTTATCGCCGATCAATTGCGCTCTTTTGGCATTGAGGTAAGAACGAATGTGGGTGGAAACGGTGTGCTCGGGTTTTTAGAAGGCGGTCAGCCAGGTAGAACGATTGCATTTCGTGCTGATTTTGATGCGCTTCCCATTCAGGATGAAAAGGATGTGCCTTATAAATCGACCGTTCCGGGTGTTATGCATGCCTGCGGACATGATGGTCACACGGCTGCGTTACTTGGAGTGGCACGCGTATTGAGCCATAACCGTGAGGCGTTGAAGGGAAAGCTTGTGTTTATTTTTCAACATGCAGAAGAAAAACCGCCTGGTGGAGCCAAGTTTATGATTGAGGATGGCTGTCTGGATGGGGTAGAGGCGGTATACGGTATTCACCTCGCATCTGAAATTCCGCTTGGTAAAATTGGATTAAAGAGTGGGCCTGCGATGGCGGCTGTCGACGCGTTTACGATCCAGATCAACGGTAAAGGCGGGCATGGCGCACGACCGCATCAGACGGTGGACTCTATTGTTATCGGCAGTCAAATTGTGAACGGGTTGCAGCAGGTGGTTAGTCGCAGGGTGGACCCTATTGAATCAGCAGTGTTAACGATTGGGGTATTTCAAGCTGGAACTGCCTTTAATGTGATTGCAGATAAGGCCAAAATTGAAGGGACTGTACGTACGTTTAATAAGGAAGTGCGTAAGGAAGTCGAGAATGAAATTCGCAGTATCGTCAAGGGATTGACTGAGGCTTATCATGCCGGATACGAAATTGACTATTTGAATGGCTATCCTTCTTTGGTGAATGCCGAAGCCGAAACGGAACGTGTACGCGAGCTCATTGGCAGACTGTATGGAGCAGACGCTTTTTTGAATTTGAAGCCGGTCATGGGAGCAGAGGATTTTGCTTATTATTTGGAGCAGCGACCGGGAGCATTCATTCATGTGGGTGCACGCAATGAGGATGAACGAACGCATTTTGCTCATCACCATCCTCACTTTGATTTTGATGAGCGAGCATTGCTCATCTCAGGACATATTTTTTTAGCTCTGGCGCTTGAATACTTGCAATAATATGCATATGTTTATAACTGACGACAGTATTAACGGAAGCAATGTAAGCTGGAACCGCGCTATGCGCGGTTTTTTGTTGTAAATCAAAGTATTTTGACATCCATAAAGAATGAAAATGAAGTAATTAATTCATTATATGAAAAATTCATAATAGAATTAAATAAAAGGTGTTAACTCTGAAGGAAGTCCAAACCTCATATTATAAGCTGAGGAGCAGGAGATAATATTGCATTATCTTGATTTTTCACACAAGGAAATGAAAAAAAGATGACGAATCTATTGAGCAAGACACCAATGTAAGCGCTAACAAAACGAGTATCGCACCGTATATATTGGTTGAATGGGGGTGAGCCTGAGAAAACATTTGTCAGATTTGTGAGAGGCAACGATAACGATAGGAACGTATTCAGAATCGGCTGATTACTTTGATTTCAAAATGACTCGCATATTCAAATGATATTGAAGAAGGAGGTTGAATTCATTGACTAAGGCAAAAAACAGGTTGAGAATTGCTTGTTTGGCGCTTGTGGTAGCGGGTGCTTCCTGGACAGGAATGATAGCACCGGCTCATGCTGCTCCAAGTGACGATTACAGTTGGAAAAGTGTCGTTACGGGTGGAGGTGGTGGTTTTGTACCTGGCATTATTTTTAATGAAACGGAAAAAGACCTAATCTATGCCCGTACAGATATTGGAGGAGCTTACCGCTGGAATGCTGCCAATGAGAGCTGGATTCCGCTGACGGATTCTGTGGGCTGGGAGGATTGGAACAAAAATGGTGTCGATGCACTGGCGACCGATCCTATTGATCCGAATCGTGTATATATAGCTACAGGTACGTATACTAATTCATGGGATAAACAAAACGGGCAGATTATGCGTTCCACCGACAGGGGCAATACGTGGAAGACAACCAAGCTTCCTTTTAAGGTGGGGGGCAATATGCCGGGGCGTTCAATGGGTGAACGTCTGACGATTGATCCAAATAAGAATAATATTTTGTTCTTTGGAGCTCGAAGTGGTAATGGACTATGGAAAAGCTCTGACTTCGGAGCAACTTGGAGCAAGGTTAGCAGTTTCCCGAATCCAGGGACGTATGTACAGGACCCTTCCAATGAATATACCAGCGACATTGTCGGTTTGGCCTGGATTACCTTTGATAAAAAAACAGGCTCTTCCAGTAAAGCAACGCAGACGATCTATGTAGGTGTTGCAGATAAAAAGCAAAGTGTCTATCGCAGTACAGATGGCGGGACAACCTGGTCTGCTATAGCGGGACAGCCTACGGGCTATTTGCCACATCACGGCGTTTTATCAGCGGACGGCAACTTGTATATTTCTTATAGCGATGGAGCTGGTCCATATGACGGAACAAAGGGTGAACTGTGGAAATTGAATACAGCAAGCGGGCAGTGGACTAACATTAGCCCTATTGGTAGCAGCAGCGCGGACAATCATTTTGGATATGGTGGACTGACGGTGGATGCCCAGAAGCCAGGTACACTTATGGTTGCTACCTTGAATGCCTGGTGGCCGGATGAAACGATTTACCGCAGCACGGATAGTGGGGCAACCTGGAGTCCTATTTGGGAGTTCGATGGTTATCCGTCTCGCAAGCTGAAATACAATCTGGATATAAGCGGTGCGCCTTGGCTGACTTTCAATGCCAATCCTGCTCCACCGGAAGTATCGCCCAAGCTAGGGTGGATGATCGGAGATCTGGAGATAGATCCGTTTAATTCAGACCATATGCTGTACGGCACGGGAGCTACGATTTATGGCTCTAAAAATCTGACCAATTGGGATAAAGGTGGAAAACTGGATATTTCGGTAGCCGCTAAAGGGGTAGAGGAAACAGCGATTTTGGATTTGGTGAGCCCTCCAGTTGGCGCGCCTTTGGTGAGCGCAGTAGGTGATGTCTCTGGTTTCAGGCATGACGATCTGTTCAAGGCTCCAGCTAAAATGCTGGATAATCCGACCTTTACAAGCAGCGAAAGCATCGATTATGCCGAGTTGAGTCCTTCTTTTATGGCCCGGGTAGGTAAAGCAGATTATAAAAAAGATCCAAATGCCAAATCCATCGGTTTTTCTAATGATGGCGGAACCAACTGGTATAAGGCAAATAGCGAGCCTTCCGGTACAGCAGGAGGAGGCAGCATCGCCGTAGCGGCAGATGGGAATGGCTTGCTGTGGAGTACATCGGACAAAGGTGTGTTCTACTCCAAAACTGGCGGCAACGCATGGACAGCAAGCACAGGGATTCCAGCGAATGCAAAGATCGTCTCTGATCGAGTGAACCCTAATAAATATTACGCATTTGCCTCCGGGAAAATATATGTGAGCACCAATGGAGGCGTATCCTTTACGCCATCAGCGGTAACTGGCTTACCGACAGCAGGCAATACTGATATTGATGCTGTACGAGGAGCAGAAGGAGATGTATGGTTCGCCGGAGGCTCCGAGGATGGAGGGCCATATGGCTTATGGCATTCCAAGGATTCTGGCGCTACGTTCACCAAGCTCTCTAATGTGCAGGAAGCGGATTTTGTAGGCTTTGGTAAGGCAGCGCCGAACCGTACGAATGCAGCGGTATTTATCGTTGGTAAAATTGATGGTACACGTGGATTTTACCGTTCGGACGATGCTGGCGCAAACTGGGCGCGCATTAATGATGACAAGCATCAATATGCTCGAGTGACCAAAATTATTGGGGACCCTCGGGTTTACGGACGTGCTTATCTGGGAACGAATGGCCGCGGCATTCTGGTGGCAGATCGTGTGGGTGGTGATCAGCCATCTACCGGGCAAGCAAGTATTACACCAACGACTGCAACCTATGGAGTAGATAACAGCAATACCGATATTACTGTCAAGCTTACACTTAACGGTAATACGCTAGAAGCGATCAAGCAGGGGAGCGTGGTGCTGAACAAGGGTGAAGATTATACAGTTAGTGAAGAAACAGTCGTTCTTACTAACAAGTATTTATCGAAACTTCCTAAAGGAGAGACCACGCTCAACTTCCATTTTAGTACAGGCACTGATGCGTTGTTCACGATTACGGTGAAAGGGGATACGCCAAGTGAGCCGGGAACAGGCGAGGGCGTTCTGAAGGTGCAAGCCTTCAATGGGAATGTATCCGACACAAGCAATACAATCAGTTCCAAGTTTAAAATAACTAATACGGGAACCTCATCAATTTCCCTAGCAGACGTGACATTGCGTTATTATTACACCATTAACGGGGAGAAAGCACAAAATTTCTTCACGGATTGGTCGAGCGTCGGTACAGGGAATGTGATTGCTAGCTTCAAAACATTATCCAATGCGAAGCCAGGGGCAGATTCTTATGCAGAAATCGGGTTTAACTCGGCTGCGGGTTCTTTAGAGCCCGGTCAAAGTGTGGAGTTACAAACCCGGATATCCAAAGAGGACTGGAGCAGTTACACACAAACCGATGATTATTCATTTAATCCCACAGCAAACAGTTTACAAGATTCTGCTAAAATAACCGCTTACCTGTCTGGAAGCAAGCAATGGGGAATTGAGCCCTAACCTTAATAAGGATAATCCTAAGTCAGCCACTCTAATGAGTGAGCTGGCTTTATTTTTGATGACCTTGTTGTCCCGCATTCTTTTTTGGGAAAAAGCAACGGCAAATTGAAAACAGGCAGATAATAGAGATTCAAATTAAATAGTATAATTATTTCACTATATGAAAAATTCATAATAGAAAAAAACTATTTCTCGCATACAATCTCCACAAAACAAACAAACCACTTTAAGTAGAAAAAGAAACACTGACGGGAACATATGTTCTTTTATCTCGAAAAAGGAAACGCTCCTGTCCTTAGACAAAAAGCGTCTCTAATCCATTTTTTATATTGATCATACACCTCAAACAAGATGCCGGGATGCTGAAATTAATAGGGTCATCGTAATGACATTCACAATCGTGGAAAGTAATACTGTTTGTGCGGCAAAATCGGGTTCGTTTTTATATTCTTCCGCCAAAATACTGGTATTAACGCCGGTAGGCATACCCGATGCAATGAGCAAGGCTTGAGCGGGAATTCCCTTAAGACCCAGCAGCAAGACGAGCATAAAACCGACCATTGGACCAACAATCAGGCGTAGTACCATACTGATGTACACGGCAGTCCGGCGCAAACGAAAGGGATATTGCACAATTTGTGCTCCCAAAGTAAGCAGAGCCACGGCAACCATCGACTGACTAATATAATTCAAAGGTTCAGCTAGTAAATTAGGCAATGGACTATGCAGCAGATTTAGGAGCAAACCTAGCGCAAGCGCATAGGGAACAGGCATTTTTAAAAAATTAATTAATATTTTTCGAGTATTGGCCTTGCCGTTTTGCACAACAAAAGTGCCGTATGTAAATGTGACAAAGCTTTGAAAGGTCATAATCAGAGCTTGAACGGAAATGGCCAAAGGGTCACCTTTGAACACCAACTGATTGATTGGTAGACCATAATTTCCTGAATTATCTAGCATTACACTATTTGTAAAAGCTCCACGCATTCCGGGACTGTATTTCAGAGATCTGGCGACGGTAGTGCTGATTACGTACAGAATAGCTATGTACAAGGCATAAAAAAGTGAAACCTCACCCATGAGCATTAAAGAAATTTCCGAGTTATAAAGACCCGTAAACACAACTGCGGGGGTGATATAGTAAAAATTGATTTTAGCTAAGGTATACAAATCCAGTCGAAAATAATATTGCATGATACAACCAAAACCGATAAGTACAAAAATAGGTAAAACAACGTCCAAAAGAATGGTGCCGAACATGTCTGTTTCATCTTCTTTCTATTATGCGAATGTAAAGGCTGATACTTAAAAATCCATGTGTAATTCTCATTATACTGTGTAAATAGGTTAGGCGTATAATAAAATTTTATAGTGGTTTTGGCAATCTGGACTGCGGCTATATTGGTGTCCCACACATTAGTTAAAGAAAAGATAAAAAATCAGCTTAGAGAAGCCGTTAATACATCTAGGGACATTTGAGCCCGGTCTTTACTATAAGGAGGAATCGCATCATGAGAAACACTTGGACAGCTTTATTAGCGTGTATACTGGTCTTGGGATTGGCAGCAGGAACCGCTGAGGCCAAGCAGGGACGCGGAAATGATCATGAGAACAAACAGGAAGCAAAGACGTCTGTTAAAGACGGGAATGAAAAGAGTGGGGAAGAGCTAATCAATCCCTATGACTCAGACAATGATCAGTCCAAAAAACAAAAGGAAAAAGCATCCGGTAAAAAGGATGAAAACAGTAAAAAAGAAAAACTCGCAGAAATCAGAAAAACCGAACCTGTTGCAGTAACGGATGATACGTACGAAGAGTCCAAAGACCATAATGGTCACAAGGGACGCAACGGTTACAAGGGTCTGCTTCACGCGGTAGAAAATACGAAGGATAAGCCGGCAGGAGCGGTTATTGCGAATCTGCTGCTTACGAAATACCCGGACCGTTTGACTCCAGAGCAGGTTGCTGAACTTGAATTGATCCGGAATTCTGGTAAAGCACTGACTGAGGCAGCTGAGCTACTGGCTGAAAACGGAAATGTGACAGATGCCGTTTACATGCAGGAGGAGGCGGTACTGGCTAATGTGTCCGACCTGGACAGCTACAAAAAGCTCGGTGAATTCTCGAAGAAGGCTGGACGGCCGCCGGGTATGAAGCTGTTCGTGAATGGTGAAGAATACGATGCCAAACCGATTAACCGCAATGGGACCACACTTGTTCCGTTTAGAACAGCTTCCGAAGCTTTGGATGCAAAGGTTTCTTGGGATCCGAAAGAAAAAGCTGTTACTGTCACCCGTAACGGCGTGTCCGTCAAATTATTTGTTAACAGTCCGAAAGCATATATTAACAGTCAGCCGTATTCTATCGAGCAGCCAGCATCCATAGTGGATGGGACAACAATGGTACCTGTAAGGGTAATCGGAGAGGCCTTGGGGACAAATGTTAAATGGGAGCCTGAGAGCCAGTCCGTTGTTGTATACGAGTAGCCAACAACTACTGCTACATCAACATCATAACGTGTTGTAAACAAACAAAATTTTGTAAAGCAAAAAGGGCCCCTAACTAAATGTCAGGCCTTTTTGTTTTACCTTGCAATTAATGATTTCGTATTCATGATACTACCAAGCTATTCGCATTATGTGCTGGTCATGTGTACAATTAAATAGAGAACACTGAGAAAAGGAAGTGTTATAGATGGATTTAGGATTAACGGGAAAAATAGCCTTTGTTGCAGGTTCCAGTAAAGGACTCGGCAAGGCAAGCGCACGGGAGCTGGCACGCGAGGGTGCGAATGTCGTCATTTCAGGACGGAACGAAGCAGAGCTTCAGCGGACGCAGGCGGAATTACTGGAAACAGCGAGTGGCCGCGTTGAATATGTAGTTTGCGATGTAACAAAACCAGAACATATCTCCCAGGCCATCCGCCGTACAGCTGATTTGTTTGGCACCGTTGATATTTTGGTTAACAATGCGGGTGGGCCTCCTGCCGGTACCTTTGATGATTTTACAGATGAAGTGTGGATGCAGGCCTTTGAACAAAATTTACTTAGTCATATCCGGTTGATCCGTGAGGTGTTACCTTATATGAAAAAACAACAAAACGGTAGGATTTTAAATATTGCTTCTTCCTCAGTTAAACAGCCAATTCCGGGGTTAATCATTTCAAATACGCTACGTACGGGAGTCGCTGGATTGGCGAAAACATTGTCTCTGGAATTAGCTCCTCATAATATTCTGGTACATACTGTAGCACCGGGGAGAATTGCAACCGATCGCGTGCGTAGCTTGGACGAGCATCGAGCTGAGAAAACCCAGCAAACGACAGATCAGGTTCGTAAACAAGCAGAAGAGGGCATTCCATTGGGGCGGTATGGAGAGCCTGAAGAGTTCGGTAAAGTTGTTGCTTTTCTGGCGTCTTCAGCTTCATCCTATTTGACAGGGAGCACCATCCTTGTGGATGGCGGAATGATTAAAACGTTATAAAATAAAGATGCGTGCAAGCCTCAGGTTTAATTGGGTGCTGGCACGCTTTTTTAAAATTTATCTAGGGAATAGAAAATCTTCATTCACGGCCTGGAAGCTCACAACCCTCGTCGGTACATATACCACCTTCATCTTGTTTGGACGAGCTGCCGCTTATCATGGTGAAAGGTGAGCGTTCATCCCATGCTTTTTGAAGCGCATCATGGAATACTTCCTCCGGCTGGGCACCAGAAACAGCAAATTTTCGATCAATTACAAAGAATGGTACACCCTGAACACCTAACTCAGCGCCTTCGGATTCATCAGCTCTAACTTCGTCGGTAAAACGATCACTGGCTAATATAGCAGCCGCTTCCTTTTGATCCAAACCAACCTCAGTAGCCAGCGCTACCAGCACTTCATGATCCCCTGTATGCTTGCCTTCGATGAATACAGCCTGGAATAAACGCTCGCTCAGTTCCAGCATTTTGCCTTGTGTTTGAGCCCAAAGTGTTAAGCGGTGAGCATCAAGAGAGTTCGTCGGCACCATGGCATGAATATTATAATCAAGACCCGCAGAGCGTGCGTTTTCGTTCATTCGATCATTCAAAGCCTGAGCCTCTTGCAGACTGACCCCATATTTAGCGGATAGTTCTTCATTGATCGTTTTACCGCTATCTCTCACAGCATCCGGGTTCAATTCGAAACTCTTGAATGTCAATTGCACCTCATTGCGATGTGGAAATTGCTGTAATACTTGCTCCAAACGGCGTTTGCCAATATAACAGAATGGGCACATATAATCAGACCATACTTCAATATTCATCAGGAAAAAGCCTCCATGTATACGTATTTTATTGAGTAACCGGGAGAGGTGCTCCCCACTTTAGAATGTGTATAAAGGTGGAACTTCATTAGTTACAATAAGAATTATAAAGCTAAAGCATTCAACGTGCAAATAATTAATGCTTGTCAAAAAATTAATGCTATGATATTTTATATGTGTAACCGGTTACACATTGGAGTTGAACCTACACTATGACAACAATTAAAGAAGTCGCCAGCTTTGCAGGTGTTTCCGTAGCGACCGTATCCAGAGTTATTAATGAAACTGGATATGTACATGAGGATACACGGCGAAAGGTAGAGGCTGCTGTGAGGCAGTTAAATTACAAGCCCAATGAAGTTGCACGTTCTTTGTATAAAAAGAAATCCAGATTAATCGGCCTGCTGCTGCCGGATATTACGAACCCTTACTTTCCCTTGTTAGCTCGTGGGGTGGAGGATCGAATGCAGGAAAATGATTTTCGGATTATTTTCGGTAATAGTGATGAAGATCGCCAAAAAGAATTGGATTACATGGATACTTTTGTTCAAAATAATGTCGTTGGTGTTATTTCTTCTACCAATGATCCCGATGCCGACTGTTACGCCAAACTGAAGATCCCGGTCGTTTTTCTCGATCGAACTTCCAGTGACAGCCTCTCCGTATATGCGGATGGAGCCCATGGCGGTTGCTTGGCTGCTCAAGAAATGGTTGCCCGCGGCAGCAAACAAATTACAGTCATGCAGGGCCCTGCACATATTCGTCCAGCACAAGACCGTTTTCGCGGGGCGGTTGAAGAGCTTCAGCAATCCGGAATTGCTTACCATGTGGTCGAGACAACTTCCTTTTCATTCAAGGAGGCCGAGTCGTGGGCCAAAGAGCTGTTTAGCAAGTACCCGGATACGGACGGAGTTATCGCAAGTAACGATATCGTGGCTACAGCGGTGATGCATGAGGCACATAGATTAGGAAAGAAAATCCCAGATGATGTTCAAATTATCGGGTTTGATGATATACCATTAAGCAGTTTGTTATTCCCGCCTTTGTCAACGATCCGACAACCTGCTTATGAAATGGGCTGGGAAGCAGCAGGACTACTCATTCAGTTGATTGAGCAGTCACAAGTAACGAAGTCAAGCGTACCTAATCTTCATTCGAAAGTACTTACCTATTCAAGCATACAATTGCCCGTCAAATTTATAGAACGGGAAACGACGAGAAAGGTGGATTATGATGGCTAAAATTTCGATTATCGGAAGCAGTTCTATGGATCTTGTAGTTACTTCGTCCAAACGTCCCGGTGCTGGTGAAACGGTATTGGGTGAAAGCTTTACAACCGTACCTGGAGGTAAAGGAGCCAATCAGGCAGTAGCCGCAGCACGACTCGGAGCAGACGTTACGATGATTGGACGTGTAGGGGATGACCATTTTGGAGAACAGATTTTACGAAATTTTGAAGAAAATCATGTTCATACTGGCTATGTGAAACCGGTTACACATATGGAAAGCGGTACAGCGCATATTGTACTAGCTGAAGGTGATAACAGTATTGTCGTGGTAAAAGCAGCAAATAATGAAGTGACACCCGCCTATGTGGAAGAAGCGCTTGACGTCATCCGAAGTTCGGATATTGTGCTAATTCAACAGGAAATACCAACAGAAACGGTTGTTTACGTAAGCGAGATTTGTGCGAAATACCAGATACCCTTGTTGCTGAATCCAGCCCCGGCTCGTGAAGTGGAAGAAAGCGTAATTGCGAATGCGACCTACATTACGCCAAACGAGCATGAAGCTGCCATTATGTTTAAGGATATGAGCCTGCAAGAAGCGTTGCGTAAATATCCCAACAAGCTGTTTGTGACTGAGGGCAGCAACGGTGTACGATTCTTCGACGGAGAACAGGAAGTCGTGGTTCCTACTTATAAAGTAGAGGCCGTTGATACAACAGGTGCAGGAGATACGTTTAACGCTGCTTTTGCAGTGGCACTGGCCGAAGGAAAATCGCTGGCCGACAGTGTGAAATTTGCTAATCGTGCTGCGTCATTGTCCGTAACCAAATTTGGAGCCCAAGGTGGAATGCCAACCCGTCGTGAAGTGGAGGAGCAAATATAATATGAAGAAACATGGAATCCTCAACAGTCATATATCCAAAATACTGGCGGATCTCGGCCACACAGACTATATTGTCGTGGCTGATGCCGGCTTACCTGTTCCTGAAGGCGTTACCAAAATTGATTTGGCCCTTAAACTGGGTGTTCCATCCTTTCAGGACGTTGTTGATGTCATTGCAGCAGATATGGTGATCGAAAAAGTAACGCTGGCCGAAGAAATCAAACAAGAAAATGAACAAGCATTGCAGTATATTATGCGCAACTTTGCAGGGGAGCAATTAGAACATCCACAGATTAATAAGCAGACTGCCGTCATTGAGTTTTGCTCTCATGAACAATTCAAGGAGCTGACCCGTTATGCGAAGGCGGTCATTCGTACAGGAGAGGCTAAGCCATTTGCCAATTGTATTTTGCAGGCAGGAGTTCATTTTGGATAAATCAATGTTGAATAAAAAGGAGGGTACAGCATGCAGATTCAAATGAAAGGAATTCACAAAGCCTTTGGAACCAATCAGGTACTGAGTGGTGTTGACTTTGATCTTCGTGAAGGAGAAGTACATGCCCTCATGGGTGAAAATGGTGCAGGAAAATCAACGCTGATGAATATTTTAATCGGACTGCATCGGCGAGATGAGGGAACGATCATCATTGACGGCCAGGAAACCTATTTTGCCGACCCCAAAGAAGCGGAGCAAAAAGGAATTGCTTTTATTCACCAGGAACTGAATGTGTGGCCGGAGATGACAGTGCTGGAAAATCTGTTTATCGGCAAGGAAATGACATCCAAGTGGGGCTTACTAGACAGCTCTAAAATGAAAGCGTTAGCAAATGAGCAATTCAGCAAGCTTTCGGTAAACCTTCCATTAAACGGTGAAGCAGGCGAGTGTTCAGTGGGTCAACAGCAGATGATTGAAATAGCCAAAGCACTCATGACGGATGCTAAAGTTATCGTGATGGATGAGCCGACAGCCGCCTTAACCGAACGTGAAATTCAGAAGCTGTTCGAGGTTATTACTTCTTTGAAAAAAGATGGTGTTTCGATCGTGTATATTTCACATCGGATGGAGGAGATATTCGCGATCTGTGATCGGATTACCATCATGCGTGACGGGAAAACGGTGGATACTCAGGCGATTCCCGATACGAATTTTGATGAAGTTGTACGGAAAATGGTAGGTAGAGAGCTGACTGAACGCTATCCGGTAAGAACGCCCGCTTTGGGAGAAGTGGTGCTGGAGGTCAAAAATGCCACGCATAAAGGCTTGTTTGAAAATGTGAATTTTACTGTGCGGTCTGGTGAAATTGTAGGTTTTTCAGGCTTGATGGGCTCGGGACGAACCGAGATCATGAGGGCGTTATTTGGACTGGATGCTTTGGATCGTGGTGAGATCCATGTACGTGGAAAAAAGGTGACTATTCGCAAGCCGGATGACGCGGTGAAACTAGGGATTGGCTTCATTACAGAAGACCGAAAAGATGAGGGCTTGGTTCTGGATTTTTCCATTCGGGAAAATATGGTGCTGCCAAATCTCTTTAGCTTTACCTCAAAAGGATTTATTTCAGGTAAAAAAGAGTTGGATTTTGTTAACACTTTAATTAAGCGCTTACAAATTAAAACCCAATCGGGTGAAACAACGGTTCGCAGTTTGTCAGGTGGTAATCAGCAAAAGGTGGTTATTGCCAAATGGGTAGGTATTGGTCCAAATGTACTCATTCTTGACGAACCGACGAGAGGTGTGGATGTGGGAGCCAAGCGGGAAATCTACCAGTTGATGAACGAGCTGACCGAACGTGGAGTCGCGATTATCATGGTATCCTCGGAACTCCCTGAGGTACTCGGCATGAGCGATCGTATTGTCGTGGTGCACGAGGGAAAGATCAGCGGAGAGCTGAGCAGGGAAGAAGCCACACAAGAAAATATTATGACGCTAGCTACAGGAGGACAGTAATATGACAACTATGAATGAATCAAAAAGCAGCAAAGGCTTTCAAATGTCACAAATCACACAGAAGCTTGGCCCGTTGTTGGGACTCATTATTTTGGTGATTATCGTATCGGTCTTAAATCCCAGCTTTTTGGAACCGCTTAATATTTTGAATTTATTGCGCCAGGTATCCATTAATGCGTTGATTGCGTTCGGTATGACCTTCGTTATTCTCACAGGCGGAATAGATTTGTCAGTCGGCTCCATATTAGCACTATCCAGTGCGTTTGTCGCAAATATGATGCTGGCCGGGTTCGATCCTATTTTGGCGATTATCATCGGCTGTGCATTGGGTGGCGTGATGGGGATGGTCAACGGCTTGATGATTACGAAGGGTAAAATGGCTCCGTTCATCGCTACACTAGCAACCATGACCATTTTCAGAGGATTGACACTCGTTTATACCAATGGTAACCCTATTACAGGACTCGGGGACAGTCTGGTATTTCAATTGTTCGGTCGTGGCTATCAGTTCGGTATTCCGGTTCCAGCGATTACGATGCTTATTACCTTTGCTGTCCTATGGATCATTTTGCATAAAACACCATTCGGACGTAAAACGTATGCCATTGGTGGTAACGAGAAGGCTTCGATTGTATCTGGTATTAAAGTGCCGCGTGTAAAAATTTGGATTTACTCTCTTGCTGGAATGCTCTCCGCATTGGCGGGAGCTATCTTGACTTCACGTTTGAACTCGGCGCAACCGACAGCAGGTACTTCTTATGAATTGGACGCCATTGCGGCTGTCGTATTAGGTGGAACAAGTCTCTCGGGAGGACGCGGACGAATCGTAGGTACGTTAATTGGTGTGCTTATCATCGGTACACTAAACAATGGCTTGAACTTGCTGGGGGTTAACTCATTTTATCAAATGGTAGTAAAAGGGATAGTCATCGCTATTGCTGTATTGATTGACCGTAAAAAATCCGCATAATACACCTAATCTGCGTAGAAGGAGACACATAAATATGAAAAAGCTTACATTAATCATGACTGCATTGCTGCTCCTGCTCATGACAGGGTGTTCCTTGGAACCGCCCGAATGGGCGAAACCTAAAGCGGCCGCGAACCTGAAGGACATCAAAATCGGCTTGTCGATCTCAACACTGAATAATCCATTCTTCGTATCTCTCAAAGACGGAGTTGTGGCAGAGGCCAAAAAACAAGGAATGCAGGTCATTGTTGTGGATGCACAAAATGATTCGGCGAAACAAAGTAATGACGTGGATGATCTGATTCAACAGGGAGTAAACGCGTTGCTCATTAATCCGACAGATTCGTCGGCCATCTCCACTGTGGTACAATCAGCGAATGCATTGAACATCCCGGTTATTACACTGGATCGTTCTGCTGACAAAGGCGATGTAAAAGCACTCGTCGCTTCAGACAACGTAGAGGGAGGACGAATGGCTGCCAGATATGTGATTGATCAAGTTGGAAAAGGTGCCAAGGTGATTGAACTGGAAGGTGTTCCAGGAGCATCCGCTACCCGTGAACGCGGAAAAGGATTTCATGAAGTAGCAGATAAGGATCTGAAAGTCATTGCCAAACAATCCGCCGATTTTGATCGGACCAAAGGTTTGAACGTGATGGAAAATCTGCTGCAAGGCAACCCGGACGTTCAGGCAGTATTTGCCCACAATGATGAAATGGCGTTGGGTGCGATCGAAGCAATCCAAAGCTCAGGTAAGAACATTCCAATCATCGGTTTTGACGGTAACGAGGATGCGCTTAAATCAATTAAGGAAGGGAAACTGACAGCCACCGTAGCTCAGCAACCCGAGCTTATTGGTCAATTGGCGGTACAGGCAGCCAAGGATGTACTTCAAGGTAAAACCGTGAAAACATCAATTCCCGCTAAGCTGGAGTTAGTGGATCAATCGAAATAAAATGGGCGCTTGACCCAACATATTAAGCTATTCGGACTGATGCTGTAATGCGCATCAGTCCTTTTTTTTGCTATTCTACGATGACGATACATACACATAAATGGAAGTTTTTTATTTTTGTATTGTAAGAAGAGACGGTAAAAGATAGAATAACAATTGTATGATAATGAGAATCACTATCATATTATGAATTGTATATATCTAAGGAGGACGTATATTGTGCAACAAAGGTACAGATTAAAATGGGAATCCACGCTTTGTCTTGTGGTTCTTTTGATGGTTGTATTGAGTGCATGTGGAAACGCAGCTAGCAACAACCAGACAAACGACAAGACCAGCACTAATGATCCTTCCGGGCAATCCAAGACGGTTGTTATGCGCGAATATACTGATGCCACTGGCAATAAGATCAGTATCCCTGCAAATCCACAGCGAGTTGTCACGACACAATATTTGGATGCTATGCTGGCCTTGGGAGTTAAGCCTGCAGGTGCTGCTTCCCATTTGTTGGAAGGCGACTATTTAAAAGGTAAGATTGACGGAGTTGCGGATATTGGGAACCCGACAAATGTAGAAAAGGTGCTGGAGTTACAACCGGACCTGATCATCACAACAGAATATACCACGCCCGAAGTGAAGGAGCAGCTAGAGAAAATTGCTCCAACCGTAGTCGTTTCGTTTGGAGAAGGCGATGTATTTGAGCAACTGCGGAGTGTCGCAGCCGTGCTGGGTAAGGACAAGGAAGCCGAGCAGTGGATCGCTAGTTTCAACAAAAAGGCTGAGGAAGGTCGAAAGAAGCTGGTTGGAAAATTCAAAAAAGATGAAACGGTTACGATTTATATGGCCTACGATAAGAATGTGTTAAGGGTATATGGAGCGCGGAATGTAGGACATGTTATTTACCGTTCACTGGAATTGAATCCTCCTGAGTACATACGCCAGAAGCTGGCGAAGGACCCGAGATTTAATTATGTCTATGATGTTATTTCAATGGAAAAGTTACCTGAACTATCAGGAGACCGAATTATTATGCTGGTTTATGATGAAGCGAGCAAGGACGGAATGCTTAAGCAAATTGAGCAAAGTGCATTGTGGAGAAATCTCCCGGCTGTCAAAAACCACAAAGTGTATTTCATCAAAGCCGATCCGTGGTTTACCTACTCACCGCTAGCCGTTGACCAATCACTCGATGAGGCTGTTAAAATGTTTTCCGTTGATCCGAAGTGATCAGTTCAATTGAAATAAGAGAGGAGAAGTCATAACCATGCTTAGACGATTTTTTGAATACTACCGTCCTTACCGGACTTTGTTCATCATTGATTTCTCTTGTGCCTTGCTGGCTGCACTGCTGGAGTTAGCTTTTCCGCTTGCAGTCAACCGGGTGGTCGATGATTTGCTGCCCAGCGGGAACTGGAAATGGATTTTATATGCCTGTCTGGCTCTACTCGGTATTTATGTCATAAGTGCTGCGCTGAATTACGTGGTTACCTATTGGGGACACAAGCTGGGCATTAACATCGAATCGGACATGCGTAAAAAGTTGTTTGATCGGGTACAAAAGCAATCTTTTCGTTTTTTTGACAATAACAAAACAGGGCATCTCGTTTCACGTATGACCAACGATCTAATGGATATTGGGGAAATTGCCCACCACGGACCCGAAGATTTGTTCATCGCGTTGATGACACTGGGGGGAGCCTTTGGTATCATGCTCGGTATTAACTGGAAGCTGGCTGTACTGACTTTCATCATTGTACCCCTCATGATTTACTTGTCTCTTTATTTCAGCCGTAAAATGTCTGCTGCATTCCATCGTATGTTTTCTGATATTGCGGATTATAACGCTCGTATTGAAAATAATGTAAGTGGGATTCGTGTTGTTCAAGCGTTCTCCAACGAAGCACATGAAATGGAACGGTTTGCTGAAAATAATGGGCGTTTCCGTAAAACGAAGCTGATCGCGTACCGGATTATGGCCTGGAATTCCTCGATTAGTTTTATACTAATGAAGCTGGTTTCATTGTTTGTGCTAGTATGTGGAACATGGTTTGTTATTAAAGGACAGATGACCTACGGGGAATTTATTGCATTTGTAATGCTGTCTAATGTATTCCTGGGGCCGATTAAACAAATTAATTCTGTCATCGAAACGTATCCGAAAGGGATTGCCGGCTTCCGACGGTACCTGGATTTGCTGGAAAGTGAATCGGATGTAGAAGATCTGCCTGGGGCCAAGGCGGTTAGCCATCTTAATGGAGATATTCAATTTGCAGGTGTAACGTTTGGTTACGAAAACAAAGATAAGGTATTACGCAAAGTGGACCTATCTATCCATGCGGGTGAAACCGTAGCACTTGTGGGTCCTTCAGGAGCAGGTAAAACGACACTTTGCAGTTTGTTGCCTCGCTTCTACGATGTCGAGGAAGGTAGCATTACTATTGATGGAATGGATATCCGTGAAATGAAGCTGGAATCGCTGCGATCCATGATTGGTATCGTACAGCAGGATGTATTCCTCTTTGATGGAACGATTCGTGAAAATATTGCTTACGGTAAGCTTGATGCTTCGGAAGAAGAAATCTGGGATGCTGCTCGTCGAGCTCAGATTGAAGACCTTGTTCGCTCATATCCGGATGGTCTGGATACAATGATCGGTGAGCGAGGTGTGAAGCTCTCCGGTGGTCAAAAGCAACGTTTGTCTATTGCCCGGATGTTCCTTAAAAATCCGCCAATTCTTATTTTAGATGAAGCAACATCAGCATTGGATACAGAGACAGAAGCCGCGATTCAGCAAGCGCTGACAGAGCTATCCCAAGGCCGTACGACACTCGTTATCGCGCATCGTCTGGCAACGATCAAAAATGCTGACCGCATTATCGTAGTTGCAGATCAAGGGATTGCCGAGCAAGGCAGACATGAAGAGTTATTGGCAGTAAAAGGGGCATATAGCCGCCTGCACCAAGCTCAATACGGAACGTAAATAGGCCAATATGACACCGTAAATAGAGAGAGGAATGAACAGGTTTGACAAAGAAAATGTGGATTGTAATGATGCTTCTGTCAGTCATTTTAGCTCTTACCGCCTGTGGTGGAAATGTAAAGCAACCGGATGAAAAGCAGAATCAAATATCTAGCGAACAAAAGTCAGAGGAAATGAAAACAGTCAAAACGATTCATGGAGATATTAAAATACCGGTTCACCCTCAGCGGATTGTTGTAGATATGTACCAGAATGATTTATTAGCACTAGGAATTAAACCTGTGGGAAGTGTTAAATATTATCTGGATAATCCGTTTTCGAAGGAGCTTGTGCAGGGCATTGCAAGCATTGGAGATCGCGGCAGCGTATCCATTGAAAAAGTATTGGCTCTGGAGCCTGACTTGATTCTGATTGGTTCCAAAGATGCTCATGAATATGAAAAATATAGTAAAATTGCTCCGACCATCGTCATTCCTTATGGAACGTACAAGAATGTTCATGAGGAACTGACAGCTTTTGGTGAGCTGCTTGGAAAAGAACAGGAAGCCAAAACATGGCTTGCCCAATACGATCAGCGGATGCAGGCTGCACGTGACAAGCTAAAGGGAATTGTTCAGCCTGGAGATACTTTCACCGTAATGGAAGCTTCGGAAAAAGAATACTATGTATATGGCGATAATTTTGGCAGAGGAGGACAGGCGGTATACAAAGGACTGAATTTGACACCTCCGCCGCTTGTCCAAAAAGAATTATTTGGTGAGACTCAATGGAAATCGGTGTCAAAAGAAGTCATTAATCAATATGCTGGCTCTTATATCTTTCTGACGGTTAACAAGGATTTGAGCGGTTACGAAGGAGACAGCATATGGAAATCACTGAATGCAGTCCGGCAAGGTAAGGTTTTTGAGCTCCAGGAGGATCGATATTGGTACTTCGATCCCATTGCCATTGTAGGGCAAGCTGAAGAAATCGCAGATTTGATCGTCCAGCGGAATAAAGAGAACGCCACACAGAAGTAGTCGCTTCGGTGTTGTTGGCAGCCCTTTGGTATTTATGCCGAAGGGCTTTATTTGTTCACAATAGGGCAGAGTATTAGGCATTCTTCGAAATTTGCTATTGATGCCGTTGCCACATTAATTTACAATAGTAAAGATTGCATGATAATAATTCTCATTATCAACATCATCTTCAACACAGTTCGTGATAGCTACATACTATTCAACAGTAAGGGTGAACAATAGTTATGAAATTATCAGAATCATCGGATAGCCCCGCTCAAAGTAATCATAACCAGTCGCCGACTCAATTCCACTCGCGGCCTTGGGCGGCTTCGCTTATCCTGACAGTTGGGCTTGGACTTTTAGCGTTCGGTATCGCGCTATCTCTATCTTTTGGTGCAGCCTCAATTAGGCTGGAAGAGGTATGGAACGCTATTTTCCATTTTAATCCTCAGTTTCAAAATCATCAAATTATTTGGGAAATCCGTCTGCCTCGGATTCTGGGTGGGGTTTTAATTGGAGTTTGTTTTGCCGTAGCAGGTGCAATTATGCAAGGAATGACCCGGAATCCGCTTGCTGACTCGGGCTTGCTTGGATTGAACTCGGGAGCCAGCTTGGCGATGGCGATTTGCTTTGCCCTTTTTCCTGGCTCTTCCTTTTTACAGTTAATGTTGTATTCCTTTGTTGGTGCAGCTCTGGCTGTTGTGATGGTATATGGTACAAGCTCCATATCCAAATCAGGTCTTACGCCAGTTCGTCTTGTATTGGCGGGTGCAGCTGTTACAGCATTGCTGTCTGCCTTAGGAGATGCGATCAGTTTGTACTTTGATGTTGGACAGGATTTGGCCTTTTGGTATGCCGGAGGGCTTAGTGGAACCAAGTGGGTTCAGCTCGGTATAGTTTTGCCTTGGGTTGTGGCAGCTTTTATCGGTGCTCTCATGTTGTCGCGCTCCATTACGCTGCTTAGTTTGGGAGACGAAATTGCGTTGAGCCTTGGTCAGCGAACTGGGGTGGTAAAGGTAGTTGGAATGATTCTTGTTCTGATTTTGGCGGGTGCAGCGGTGTCGTTGGTGGGTTCTATAGGTTTCGTGGGATTGATTATTCCCCATATAACCCGCAAGCTGGTTGGCGTCGATTATCGCTGGATTATTCCATGCTCGGCCATTATGGGAGCTTTACTCATTGTGTTTGCCGATCTGGCAGCCCGTATGATTAACGCACCTGAGGAAACACCGGTGGGCGTACTTATTGCCTTAATTGGGGTTCCGTTCTTCCTTTATCTGGCACGTAAAGAAAGGAGGGCACTGTAAGATGAATAACGTTACGAATGGGGCTATTGCCAAAGCTAGTCATCGTAAAAAAATACATGATTGGATGGTTGTAGTCATTCTGCTCGTATTGCTCATTGCTGCGTTCACCATAAGTGCGAATACGGGAACCATCCGGCTTTCGCCAATGGAGCTATTTAGAACCTTGTTTGGACAAGGGACTCCACAGCAGGAATTAATCCTATTTGAATTCCGATTGCCACGAATGGTTATTTCCCTTCTTATCGGTGCAGGTCTCGCTGTTTCTGGCTGCATCATGCAGGGGGTTTCGCGTAACGGCCTAGCGGACCCTGGTATTCTAGGCATTAATGCAGGCGCCGGGTTGATGGTCATGCTGTTTGTATTGCTTTTTCCATCTATGCAAACTACGAATTCATTGTTTTTACTTCCCGCCCTTGCACTGATTGGATCAGGAGCAGCTGCTATTCTCATCTACGCGCTTTCTTACAAGAAAGGTGAAGGAATTTCTCCGACAAGGCTACTGCTGAGCGGAATTGGCGTAGCGGCGGGTATCAGTGCTGCGATGATCATTATGACTCTTAAGCTGACACCCGAAAGTTACACGTTTGTAGCTAATTGGTTAGCAGGAAGCATCTGGGGCTCAAACTGGAAATTCGTGATGGCTCTGTTGCCTTGGCTGATTGTATTGCTTCCTTTCGCATACTACAAAGCAAATGTGATGAATGTGCTTAATCTGGGAGATCAGACGGCATCGGGGTTGGGTACAGCTATCGAAAAGGAACGTATTCTCCTTCTCGCTGCTGCGGTTGGATTGGCCAGTTCTAGTGTTTCGGTTAGTGGCGGTATCGGCTTTGTAGGTTTGGTGGCTCCACATTTGGCGAGAAAGCTGGTGGGGCCGAAGCATAAAATGCTGCTGGTAACCTGTGCTTTAGTCGGAGCACTCCTGGTACTTGTAGCGGATACGATCACACGATCCTTACCTTTACAGAAAGAAATCCCGACAGGTTTAATTGTAGCCATCATTGGTGCGCCATACTTCTTATACCTGTTGAGTCGCTCCAAAGGGTAACGTCACGAAAGAGTACCACCTGTCAATTAAAGGCTACGCAAACAAATAACCTTCAACACCACTAAGGAAGTGGGGCTGAAGGTTATTTGTTTCATTTAATTTAGCAGCCTTTCATCTCAACGGGAAGTATTCAAGGCATGAGAGGTTTGATGCAGCTCTCTGATCATTTTATGCAACGTGTAATTTTCCTGACGTGTCACGCCGTGTTGATTTTCCTGAACCAGCAACTGATGGATGTTTCGTTTTAGAATTTCACTTCGACGTTCCAGCATTTCGGTACTCATAAATAAATGAACACTCCCTTTGTCATGAATAAACCTACATTTTTGAAATGAGCATAGGCTGAATTTAAGTTTGCCTTTCGACTTCTTTAAGTATATCGTGCTGGATGATCAAGGGAAAACGGAGCGAGACAGCAAATTGCTTTTTCTCATCATCCATGCCGTGTCGACAGCGACTCACCCCATGAGTTCTTAGATATACTTCCTGATGCTAGCGATAACAGGGGATTAGGCGTAATTAACTTCATGTATATAATTGTTTTTTTGATATAAACGGATTAAGTGTATTAATCCATTTGGAATATTTGTCAGTAAGGAGCGTATTGGATATTGCTCAGGCTGTTCTGAACAAGCAGGGGCTTAATAGCGAGTTAATACAAAGGATCAATTGTGTATTTGCAGAAAATCAATTTGTGCGCTTAAAAGTTAGCTAGGTTTCTGAAGATCAGCATTTACATACTGAATTTATAGATGAACCCGAACAGTTAAAGCGAATGTATATGGAATCACTTATCAGTTTGCTGAAAGCTATGGGGGGAGCAACTAGAACTGCAAAGTTGTATTCAATGCAATCATTGGTTTATTCCATATTAGCGAGCTCAGTTAACCAAATTTTGCAGTTCTAAATGTCGGAGTCATTACAACTACTTAATGAAAAGAAAAGATTAAGAGGCTATAACATTTTTGAAGTGGGGAGATACAATAATGATTATTTAAAAATCGAATGAAGAAATTGAGATCATGGGGGGAACTGGCTGAATTACGACTATTCTGCCAGTCCGCACCACTTGCCTTTGAGGCCGAACTTTTCAAGTCGTGTGTTGTACGCCGTAGACGTATACTGGAAGCCGTGATCCGAATGAAGCACGGCTTCGGATACGTCTATTTTGTGTGCATTCATAATACCAATTTCTTCATACCCCAGACCGATAAGATCCGGAATGGTGGAGAAATAGCTGCTTTATCATCATTATTTGTATTGTGGATATACCGGCTGAACGACTACCTGCTCAGGATCATGACCGAAGAACAACAGATTCGGCTTAACCTCCTGCACAATCTGCTGAATGCGGGCGATTGACTGACGTGCCTGTTCACGGTCAAAGCCGTCAAACGGCACGTCGTTTGTGTAATTCTCCTGCGTGTAGGCAACATCAATCGTCAGCATGACCGGACCCGATTCCTTTGTTGTGACCAACGCGGACTGATGACCCGGCGAATGCCCCGGAGTATAGAACAGTTGCAAACCTGGAACCAGCTCATGATCCCCTTGAAGCAGTCGGTAATTCAAGTCCGCCTGCACGCATTCCGGTGGCGCATACTCCAGATTACCGATCGCAGCGTCTGCTTCGGTCTGCTGCACATAAATCGGTGTATTTGGAAAATGCGGATTGCCTCCGGCATGATCCATATGCATATGAGAGATTACGATGGCATGGATATCGTCCGGTTGATAGCCGATCCGATCCAGTACAGCCACGATACTATCATCGGCTGACATATGGGGAATGAAGCGCCCTTCAAACGGTGTACTTTTAAAATAATTTGGATTGTCGATAAACGAATCCGGCATACCGGTATCAATGAGAATCGGACCGTGATCTGTCTCCAGCAGATACGACCAGATTTGCAGGCGCACCAGTTCACCGGGCTGTGCATGATGGTTGAGTGAGGAACGATCAATATCAAGCTGACCGATCGGTAACCAGTACAATCTGTTAATCATACAATCATCCTCCAATCGTAGTTTACATAATAATTATTATGTAGTTATTAATCGGGGTTTCGGCTGACGGAAAGTGATGTTTGTATTTTCGTTTGTAAGATCCGGGTGCTGGAGCCTCGTGCTGTCGTTGTAATCTCACTCTTTCGAAAATTAATTTTTAATAGTTTAAATGAAAAGCATGTAGGCGTCCAGTAGAAATTTGCCGTCAGGCAGGCCAGTCCATACTTTTCCTGTGAACAAGACTGTTTCTACACACTGCTCGAAATTTGCCCAGAAGCTGGATCTATGGCGATTTTGACTGCTACCGATCGAGAGCAGCGCCCCCCAGCTTGCTGATGAAGTAGAGAAGTGGGGCCGCATGCAAGACTATTGGCTATTTAGTTTTGTTTTGGATATGAATGAATTACATTAGGTGAACTTTTCTTGAGCGTGTTTTAATTTGTCTACATTGTGGGATCGACCCCCTCTGACCCTATGCCACGCCGTTAAGTGCTTTGAAATGTCTGCTTGAAGGCAGATACCAGGCTGGACAAGAGGAAAAACGCTCTATTTGCCCTTGAAAAGCGCTAAAAAAACAGCGTATAATATAAATTATACGCTGTTTAGGTTTAAAACGACTTTTAGAATCCCTCCTGCATAAGATGTCGATTGGATTGTCGATAAAAATCAGACGAAAATGATCGTTTTACAGTATATTTCGGAATATGAACTGAATTGGAGGCGAGCGAGATGAAAAAAGAGATGCGACATGTGGAGCTCGATACAACTGAAGAAATTGATGAAATATATACTGAGGAGCTGGAAGCTTTTTTGATCTGGATGAAGGATGCGGGATATACGATACATACGCAAAAAAATTATATGGGGGATGTGAAGCAGTTTTTACGGACGTTGCGTGAAAAACCACTCGATCAGGTGAAGAAGATTCATGTTATGTCGTATTTGTCTAAAGCGCGGGAGGGAGGCGCCGGAGATAGTACGCGGAACCGGAAGCATGCAGCGGTGAACAGTTTCTTTAAAGCGCTACAGGAATTTGAGTTATGCAGCACAAATCCGGCAGCGGGAATTAAAAAAGCAAAGACTGAAAAGAATCGTATGCCCGTCTATCTGGATGAAAAGGATATTCATCCGTTTTTGCTCGCGGTGGAGGGGAAATATGCAAATCGTAATATGGCTATTTTTCTGCTGATGGTCTACATGGGATTGCGGGTGGGGGAGGTTCATTCATTGAATGTCTCGGATTATAGCCGAGAAAGACGTACCTTAGATGTGTTTGGTAAAGGGCGTAAGTGGCGTACTCTCCCGGTACCGGAAGCCGTGTGTGATTTTGTAGAGCATGCGTTGGAGGAAAGATTGACGCCGTGGAGAGGTAAAGAGGATGCGATGTTCGTATCCCAAAAAGGCCGCCGTCTGGCAGTGCGCACCATTCAACAGATCGCTACAGAAACGTTCGAACGATTCCAGCAAGATAAGAGTATGGAACGCCGGGAGGCATATTCCAGCCATAAGCTGAGACATACATTTGCGACAATGCTATTACGTAAGGGAGCAGATCTGCGTACCGTGCAGGAGCTACTGGGGCATTCATCCATTCAGACAACCACAGTATATACACATGTCACTGATCGGGAAAAAGAAAAAGCAATGGATAAGCTGGATATTCAGATACCAATATCAGGATTGTGAGTATAACATGAAAGTTGAGATTAAATAAAAATGAGTTTACATAATAATTATTATGTAAACTCATTGGGCAGAATTACATCCTGACTTGAAAATCACATCAACGGCTTTAGGTCATTACGATCATAAACGTAGTATTCTTTTTCATAGCGTTAGTCTTGTTTTTGAATGATTTGCTCCAAATGATGCCGCAAATGCTGAATATAATCGTCGACTAGCCACTGTAATGTTTCGGTGGAGTGGTCATCTTTTTGAAATCTTTTCTTAGAATCGAATGATGTACATGAGTTTAATACATTTATGATTTGCTTATTCAATAGTTTCCATAGATGTATGACATCCACGTAAGAGAACACTTCCTGATACTGATTAGCTGCCACCCATTCATTTTGCGCATACGATTCAATTTTGATAGGGGATGTTGAATGCTTAATCATGATAAATCTTCGCTGATTATTAGAAGCGGAGTCGCACAGATGTCCCAGTATTTCTTTTTTGGACCATTTCTCCGAGAACGGTTTGGCATTAAATTCATGTTCTGTGATCGAAAAAAATTCTTTTTCATAATCCTCGATGATCCTTGCCAGTTCTTCAACAGCATTCTTCAATTGATTAGCCTCCTTATTTTAGCGATCGTCTTATGATTAGCATTAGAATAATTCAGAATAAGCTGGAAAGCAATGGTGAAATAAAGGCTAGTACGATATTGCCTTGACTAAGGTAATATTTTGCTGCAAAATTAGTAAAAGTGCTTTATAAACATGGTTTATGAAGTGCTTTCATGATTTTATAGAAAGAAGGTGCTATGTATGGAAAAAGCTAATACAAATTTAATTAAAGAAATAAATCTGAACCTGGTTCGAAAAGTATTGAAACAGATCAATAAGACAACAAAACCCCAACTAGCCGCATTAACTGATTTAAGTGTGGTAACTATCAATACGCTTATGCAGGAATTGCTTAATAATGGAGAAATATTTGAAGATGAAATTGTCCCTTCAAACGGAGGCAGGCATGCGTTAACCTATCGTTTTAATTATGAGTATAGTCTAGCACTGATTATACATATTAATGAAAAACAAGGGACGGATGTTGTCAATACCACGGTAGTTAATTTAAATGAGGACGTTCTGATGAAAGAAGAGCATCCCTTTCAAATTTTTAATGCTACACAATTTTATTCCACGATTCAAGACATCATTTCTCACTATCCCTCCATCAAAGTTATTGGTATAGGAATCCCGGGACAATCTGTAAATGGAGAAATTACAGTCAGCAGTCATGAAAGGTTAAATGGAATTCGGTTAGCAGAGGATGTGCAAAGCAAATTTGGTTTGCCGGTTATTGTGGAGAATGACGTAAATGCCGCTGTATGTGGATACGTCTATAGAGAACAAATAGATGAAGATCAATGTGTGCTGGCTATTTATTTTCCTGAGAATTCTCCACCAGGGATGGGAATTTATTTGCGAAATGGGGTGTTAAAAGGCAAACATGGATTGGCTGGTGAAATCAAATTCATTCCGTCGATAGTTTGGGATGAAAGCAAAGGAACAGAAGTTTTCTTTAATAGTATATGTGAAATTATCCGAATATTACAATCTGTATTTGATCCTGACCGAATTGTGATCTATAGAGAGAATATAGAAGAAGTGTCTTTCTTTCATTTTTTAGAATCCTACAAATCTAAGCATAAGATGCCTTTGTATCCTGACGTTATACTCTCAGATTTATTTTATGAAGATTTTAAAACAGGGCTGAGAGGGTTAACTCTAAAAGAATTGGAACGTCCGATCATTGTCTTTAAATAATGTATATATGTGTAGTGAAGAGAGGAGAGGAGGAGAGAAATGGGTTTATTCTTATTGGGTTAGGACTTGCACCGATTTACCCTGGACTTCTTCATGAAACGCCAACTCGGTTTGGTAAAGAGAATTCTTCCAAACTCATGGGATACCAAATGTCAGTTGCTTATACAGGAACAACATTACTCCCTCCCGTTTTTGGGGTTTTAACTTCTCAGGCAAGCATAGATTTTCCCCGATTGCCGTCATTGTTTCCTTCTTTTTATGCTGTTCAATTCCTAGCAAGTGAATCGTACATTGAAAAAGAGAATTATGAAGGGTTAATAGAAATTATCACTTGACCTGAAACGCGTTTCATCAGCTAAAGTAAACGTGTAACCTAAAAGAGAAAGCGAGGGCACTCTATGATCTCACTGATTTTACTTTGCTCAGTTATATGGGTTGGTACTTATTGGTGCTTAGTATTATCCGGGCAGCCTAGGGAAGTAAAACCTTACCGCTCCATCGATGATTTTTTTGAATAACTTTCTATGTCCACTTAATAAAGAAGCTTTTTTTACTCGCTTTATTAACATGTTTAATTAATTAATTTAATAAGTGTGCAGAATGCAGAATATGCAATGCACCTATTAAATGGATCAAATTCTGGCACTAAGTTGGATTTACGGAATAAGGAGGTGCGACTGTGTGGGCGATAGAAGGTATCTCATGTATCATAATTTTAATCATTATGTACTTCATGATCAGTAGTTTGGCTCATTCTCCTCATGTTCAAAAGCTTGCAGCACGAATGTTTGAAGATTTTAATAGAGATTTTGATGTTGATCCATGGAAAGAAAATGAAAAGCCGTAAATTAAACTTGGCTAATAAAGAGCTTATATATTAAGGGAGGATTTATATATGTTTAAACTGGTGGTAAGTGATCTGGATGGTACTTTTCTGAATAATAGTGGCACTTTCGATGTCGACCATGTCTTTTGGAGATGGTAAAAATGATGTGGAACTTATGAGTATAGCAAAATATAGTTTTGCTATGAAAAACGCATGTGAGAACATTAAAAATGCAACCAGTTTTATCACTAAATCCAACGAAGAAAACGGTGACTTATTAACGATAAAAAAATGATGGATTTACAAAAGCAATAATGTTAATTATCGTTATTGATAAGACCCCAAATTGCATCATGAAAGGACTATACGTAGCATGAAAAATAAAATACTGGTTTTTGATATTGGCGGCTCTTTTATTAAATTTAGTTTGTATTTTCAAGGTGAGTTTATGTGTAAGGGGAAAGTTAAAACTCCATTGGACTCACTTGAGAATCTACTTGTAGCTTTGAAGCAAATTCATAATCAGTTTATAGATGAATGTGAAGGTATAGCTGTCAGCATGCCAGGTATTGTGGATTCAGCAAGCGGTCACATGGTGCATGGCGGTTCATTAAGATATATAAATGATATAAATATGATCGAAGTTTTTAAGAAAGCGTTTCATTTACCCGTAGCAATTGAAAATGATGGAAAATGCGCTGCTCTGGGAGAAGCATGGTGTGGTTCATTACAGGGAATCGCTGATGGTGTTGTTCTGGTCGTTGGAACCGGAATGGGCGGTGGAATCATCTCTCAAGGTAAATTGCTGAAAGGCCATCATTTATCGGCTGGGGAATTCTCCTTCATCAGAACTAACAATGAGTATGCAGACAATGTTGATTATTTGCTTGGTATGCAAGGGAGTAGTTCTGTATTATCTAAAACTGTTGCCAAAGCTAAAGGGCTTCCTGCAGATTCTATGACAGGTGAAAAAGTATTCAAGCTCATTGAAGAAGGTGATCACACGGTCCAAGCGATTTTTCAAGAATACTGTAGGAACATCGCAACACAAATTATTAATTTGCAAACGATTCTTGACCCTGAAAAGTTTGTAATTGGGGGAGGCATATCTGCAAATCCTTTACTGGTTATTACTATTAAAGAAGAACTAGAGAAACTTTATCTAGATTCGATCTTAAATTTTGTGCGTGCAGATATTGAGCAAAGTAAATTAGGCAATGAAGCGAATTTGCTAGGTGCTATATATAACTACAAACAAACCTATCATCTTGAATGATAACAAAAGTTATATTTCCATGTCTGATTTATCTTGTCCTGTCTAATAAGGAAGCATATAGTTTACATAATATATATTATGTTTTTAGTGTGGTGAAATCTGCAAGTGAATCACTCTTATCAAGTGTCCACTTGCAGATTCAAGTTTCACTGACAATATAAAATAGCTTATTTTTCAGTTGAGAATATACGCATGCGTCTATATTTCATTTTCCGGGGGAGATTCAATCATCAGTCCTTCGACATGCTTACGTCCCAGCAGTTTTCGTTTTTTGCGGTTTTCCTTGGTTTCTAAAACAATATCCAGATCATAGTCGTCAGGATACAATTCAGTAGCAGCGATGTGAAGGACGAGCCTCTTTTTGTTCATGGTTAGCTTCTGTCCTTGGATCAAAATCCCGACATTACCCCGTTCATCCTCGGTTTTGTATACAATTCCAGTTCGATCCAGATAGCCTACATAAACACTATCGCCAAGGGCAAAAGGCTTGGTTTTGAGAGGAATTTCTTGTTTACCCCGTTTTGTGACTGTCTGGTCTAAAGCTTCTTTTTTAGGGAAAGGCTTATTTGCATCATCAGACTTTTCATCATCTACAGAAGGGGGAATAACAAACGATTCCTGTGTATTCCGAGACGCTCTGCCTGCAGAAATGGCCTCAGAACGCTCGATAATACGTGTCCACATGCCCAGCTTCAAGGCAATTGCATATGCATAGCTTTCTCCGGCCTCTCCAATGCGAAGTCGGTACAAAGGTTGTAGCGTTTCGGTATCAAACTCCATACGAGCATTCTGAAATCCCGGTGTGTTTTCAGCAAAATGCTTGATTTCGCTAAAGTGCGTTGTAGCCACTACTGTCGCTCGGCGGCGATGGAATTCTTCTAGCAACGCGATAGAGAGGCCTACTCCTTCTCCTGGATCGGTGCCGGATGCCATTTCATCAATCAGAATCAGAGTAGAGTTTCCTGTTGTTTCTAAAATGCTAATCATGTTGCGGATGTGTGCAGAAAAGGTGCTCAAAGCATGTTCAATGCTTTGTCCATCCCCGATATCTACCACAATTTCCTCGAATACAGCCATTCGGCTACCATGCAAAACAGGTACCAGTAGCCCAGATTGCACCATTAGTGTTAATAGACCGACGCTTTTAAGGGCCATCGTTTTTCCGCCTGTGTTCGGTCCAGTGATGATGAGTGAGGAATATCCTTCACCAATTGAGAAATCAAGCGGCACCATGGTATTGGACATCAATGGGTGACGTGCACCTTGGATGTCTATAATCCCGTCAAGGTTAAGTTCGACAGGGACAGCATCCAGAGTCATGGCGTATTTGGCTTTTGCCAATAAAAAATCCAGTACACCTACAGTCTCTGTATTGATGCTTAGTTCCCGGTTGTATGACTCGGCCATTGCCGTCAGGTCTCCCAGCACTTTCATTTCTTCTTTAGATTCTTCTGCCATGTTTGCGCTCTGATCGAATTGCAGATTCGTGATTTCGGCAGGTTCAACGTAAACCGTCTGACCACTTCCCGATTCATCCAGTACATTGCCTTTCACTTGTTTACGGAATTCTTTTTTGATAGGAAGCACGTAACGGCCATTGCGCTGACTAATCATATTTTCCTGCATAATGGATCGGTGACGGCTTGTGAGAGAGTCAAGTTTTCTCTTGATGCGTTCTTCAGTAACCGCAATTTTTTTGCGAATTTTAGCTAGTTCTTTACTGGCGATATCCGTCACACGTCCCGAATGAATACATCTTTCGATTTCGGATAGAAGTGGCTCCATGCTATACATGGAAGATGCATAAGCGCTGACGGTTGGAGCAGCGTCCGCCTTGGAATGCATATATTTTATGAGTTGAATGCAGCTTCGAATGAATTGAGCCATATGAGAAAAATCACGCTCGCTGAACATATACCCGGTTCCGAGCAGTTGAAGAATGTGCTCCATTCCTTCCAACGAAGGAACAGGGACGCTTGCTCCGTGGCGAATGATCTGTAACGCTTCGTTGGTTTCGTCAAGACGAATCTTAATGGTACGGATATCAGTAATTGGGCACATAGAAGCAGCGTGATGCTTACCTAGGTAAGAAAAAGCACATTCGGAAACTCTTGTTTTAATTTGATCATATTCCAATCGCAGCATTGTAGTTTCGTTCATGAATAAATCTCTCCTTTAGTTGTGTAGTCAGGATTTTGGAAAACTTGCTATTAAAATAAAAAAGGGCGGAGAATGAACAAAACGTTCATTCTCCGCCCTTAAGGAAAGAGGGAATTTATCAACAAATAAGCCTGTAATACAGCTTTTGTAGTTCCGAGTTCCGTGTTTCCAATTCATTCACGCAACAGCTCTTTGCTAAGCTATTTGGATCGAATGGAAACGTTAAAAGGGAAGTTACAAAATCTGAAAACAAAAAACCGTGCTGAACACAGCACGGAATAAGGCCTGGATGAAGATAATCCCGAAGGCGATTTATGATATCCGCATGTTCTTAACTAATATCAGGATAACAACACAGCAAGAAACAAACCTGTCCCCGAAGGGTGCAAGCGCCTGGTGTTACTCCCTGAATATGCAATTGCTTAGTTAAGAACGTTCACCGACATCAAAATCTCTCCCTTAATTGAAGATATAACCATACTATACGATTGGACAGGCGTTGAAGTCAAGGCCGACTTCTTTAATTCGATACAATGAGGATCATAAGATTAACATAATGTATATTATGTATACCCAGTATCAATGTTTTTTAAATGAGAATGATGATCCTTATAATTGTAATCAAGAGCATGAAGAAAGAGAGTCATAATCTGTATGAAATCATGATACAAACATTAAGAAACCGCCCCCGGAGGATGCCATATCATATCTCCAGGGGCGGTTTCTTGTGCTGTTATTTAGAATCATCGGCTATGACAGCTTGTACAGGCTGCCTGTCACGAAGCAATGGTAACAACAGCATCGCTCCGACCAAAAATAAACCGGCGCTCACGGTATATACAGTGTTCAGGGAGGATTCGTGTTTGAGTGTTCCGCCGATACTCATACCGACGACCATCATCCCGGAGAACAGGGGAGAGAGGGCACCACCGACGCGGCCGATAAAAGCAGCTTCGGCATTTTTCATCATCATCGTGTTGATACCGATATGAATGCAAGGATAAAATAGGCCGCTGAAAACTTGTAGTGCCATAGTCAACACAATATTGTGCGACCATCCGACACCACAGGTTGTCAGTGTGCTGACCAAGAGTCCGGCTACCAGCAGCAATTGCGGCTGTACTTTTTTGGCAACCCCCATAATCAGGCCGCCTCCCACCAGCATAGCCGCTCCGTTCGCCATTAATGGCCATTGCAGGAATTCCTTGTTTTGTCCAAGGTTCTCGATGGCGACAAAAATCATTAATGGTTGAATAAGTCCAACCGCCAGTCCAATTACAGTAAATGTTCCCCCAAGCGTGCGAAGTGTGCGGTTATTCCATACATAACGTATTCCTTCTTTAAGCTCTTGAATGAAATGAGTGGGTTGATCATCTATCTCAAGTGCTTGTTCATCTTGGGGAATACGAGTCAAGACAAGTGCCGAAATGAGAAACAATATTCCGGTTATAGACATTGAAATGAAAATTCCAAAGTGTTGATAAATAAATGTACCGATAACAGGACCGATAACCATAAATAATGCCATGAGAGATTGAAAAAGGGCCATCACTCCCTGAAGCTGGTCTGGTGCTACATGCTGCTTAAATATCTTCATTGCAGACGGCTGAGAAAATTGAGATAGAATGGCCGAAAAGAAAGTAGACAGCAAAAGCATCTGCCATGACCCGTACCATAATGCCAACAAGACAATAAAAATAGAGGCCGCGGATAGCAAATCGCAACTAATCATAGTCCGTTTGGGCCGCCAACGGTCCGCAAATGTTCCTCCAATGATAGCGAACAGAAAAATAGGCATGAATTCAGCAACCGAAATGAGCGATACGTAGACGGGATCATTATGAGTCAAATCTGTTACATACAACAGTATGGCAAAGTTGCGCACCCAAATGCCCAAATTTAGCAGCGCATTGGAAGCGATAATGGTCCTTATATATGGATTTTTAAACAACAACAAACTCTCCTTTCCTGTTTTCAGGGCGCAAACCCTTTGAAAAACATTTTAAATAAACAAAATTTATTTTTGTCTAGATAATAATAGATAATATAATAAATTAACTATTGTTTAGTCAAATGTTTTTTGAAACCAAGAAGAAAGTAGAGCATGGAAAAAAAGAGGCCAATGATCCTTAAGGACGGGAATAGGACTCTGAATCCGATGTACCTTTTAAAATCATAGTGATATAATTACGCGTACATGCCTGAAAAGGAGCGAATGGAACATAAATGAACTTTCAAGTGGATTTTTTATCTTTTTTTGTAATTCAGGTAGATGGAAAAGAAGGACAGGGTGGTAAGTCCTATAAGCATTACGCTACAATGGACGACTACGATTATGACGAAAGCGATGTTAAAAAATTTCTGGACGGGGAATTTACTCGTATTAGCAAGCGGAAGGTTGAAAAAAATCCCAGCACAGAGCAGGCACCGACCAAAATCGGCCGCTTTATCGTCGAACCGGAGCATGAATTGAGCAGTAATCCGAATTTCAATATGTTCGCCCGACTGCGGGCAGCAGAGGATAAGGAAGATTTTAAAAATGCTTGTGACGATCTGGTGCGGATGTATCTGGATACGAGCGCAGTACGCGGCGGAGCGCTGATCATTGTACAGGCTACCTTGAATACACACTCGGATGATCCGTTTATTTTTGTGCTTAAATGTGATTTTGAACCTAAAATTGCCAGAATTACTGAAAGCAGTCTGGTGAGTGAGGTCGAAATGGCTATTTCTGCCCGTAATATGAAATCCATCATGTATCCTTACATGCTTGAGGAGGGGATGAACGATGAGTGGGAGCTTAAAATTCACCAGTCTTCGCATGCCCGGTATTTTGAAGATTTTTTGAAATTCGTGACCTATGAGCAATCCATGCCCGAAATTGTCAATGAGCATGTCATGGGCTTCGTTCAGAACTATGTAGAAACCAAATGGCCGGATGCATCTAATGAGGAAAGACAGCAGGAAGAGCGTGATCTGGAATTGTGGGCGGCTAGCGAAAAACGGGATTTGCAAGGGAAATGGGAACCCCTTCAGGTCGTAGAGGCTGCACAGCATATTGTCGAGCTGAAACCAGAAATTGAAGTTCGTTTTAAACTAGATGATACGGCCGTGCGTGGGCTACTGTCCGATTTTGGCGCCAAGCTGCACATCACGAAACTTCATGATAGATATGCACTTATTATTGAAGGCGATGCATTTACGTTTGAAAAGGGATTTTCACCGATTGAGTTGCTCCAACCTGAATCGTTTGAAACGGTGGCTGAGCGGCTAAAAGAGAAACGCCAGCATGAAAATGAGGATGGCGATACGCCACCTTGGTAATTCGAATGCAAAGCAAGACGACAAATTGAACTTTTACATTATAATGACTAAAAAACTGGCCTCTCAACGGATATTACCGCTGTGTAGGCCAGTTTTGTTTAGCTTTTATGTTCCTGATCTACATATGAACTTTGCTAATTTGATCTTTCAGCTTGTCCGCAGATTGAAGCAACCTGGCACGTTCCTCGTCATTGAGCGGAAGATCCAAAATTTCACGTACCCCATTGTGATCTACGATACTTGGAACACCTAAATATACGTCAGATACTCCGTTATAATCTTCCAGCAAGGTGGACACATTAAGTACCGACCCCTCGTCACCGAGAATGGCGGCTACGATTCGGTCGAGAGCCAGCCCTATAGCATAAGAAGTTGCGCCTTTAGCATCTATAATTTCATAGGCAGCATTCTTGGTATTTTCAAAAATTTCATTTTTCGTTTCTTCACCCAGTTCAAGCGGAGTTCCAGCTACGTTGGCTGTGCTCCATACAGGTAACTCGGAGTCACCGTGTTCTCCAATAATGTGGGCGTGGATGCTTCGTGGATCGATGCCTTTTTGCTTCCCGATCAGATAGCGGAAGCGTGCGCTGTCCAGCAACGTTCCTGATCCAATGACTCTGCTTGAAGGCCAACCACTGCGTTTCCAAGAGATGTAGGAGAGAATGTCCACTGGATTGGTTGCGATCAGCAAAATGCCATGTGTATTGACCTTGACGATATTATCAATAATACTTTCAAAAATTTCGGCATTACGCTTGAGAAGATCAATACGTGTTTCTCCCGGCTTTTGTGAAGCTCCCGCTGCAACAATGATGATATCTGCATTACGGCAGTCTTCATAATCACCCGCCCATACTTTGACACCGCCGAGAAAAGGAAGCCCATGATTCATATCGAGCATTTCCCCCTTCGCCTTTTTGACGTTGACATCAATAAAGACAAGTTCTTGCATGCGTTGGCGCAGCAGCAGGGTGTAGCCGGTTGTTGTGCCAACCGCTCCCATGCCGACAATAGCCACTCTACTTCGTTTGTAAGGTTTTAAGCTCATAAAATCCTCATCTCCTTCTCGGGTTGTATACCTTTTCATTTTGGGATATTACTTAAAAATTTATCTTTCCAACTCAGTGTACCCTATATACTAACCCACCGCAAAGAAATATGACATTTTTCCTTGACTTCAAAGGCGAGCTCGCTAATAATTAATCGAATGATAAGAACACGCACTAAAGCGTTGCAGCACCGATATTGACGCATGAAATTATGGAAAGAGGATTCGGCATATGGACTTATTTCGAAAAAAAACAGGACTGCTCCCGCATGAGGAAAGCGGATCTACAGGTCGCTTAAAGAGAACAATGGGTGCCTTTGATCTCACCATGCTAGGTGTAGGATGTATTATCGGTACCGGGATTTTTGTTATTACTGGCAAGGCAGCAGCAGAAAATGCAGGTCCTGGATTGATGCTCTCCTTTGTTATTGCAGGTATTGCCTGCGTACTAGCAGCCTTATGTTATGCGGAGCTATCATCTACAGTTCCCGCAGCTGGGAGCGCTTATGCGTATAGTTATATTGTATTTGGAGAAATTTTGGCCTGGGTACTGGGGTGGGACCTAATTCTGGAATATGGAGTGGCGGCCGCCTCTGTGAGTAGTGGATGGTCTGCTTACTTTCAAGGCTTGCTGGCTGGATTTGATGTACATTTACCGCTGGCTTTAACCGCAGCCTTCGATTCGACCAAGGGGACCATTATTGATCTACCAGCCGTGTGTATCATTATGCTCATCACATTGTTACTGAGTCTCGGAGCCAAGGAGACGGTCCGATTCAATTTAATAATGGTTTGTGTTAAAGTCGGAGTTGTATTGCTATTTATTGGGATCGGTATCTTTTATGTTAAGCCTGACAACTGGACACCATTTTTGCCTTATGGATTTTCTGGTGTTTTGAGTGCTGCGGCAATCGTATTTTTTGCTTATCTGGGTTTCGATGCCATCTCAACTGCAGCCGAAGAGGTTCGCAATCCGCAACGGAATATGCCCATCGGTATTATCTCTTCTCTAGCGATCTGCACAGTACTGTATATTGCGGTTTCAGTTGTGCTAACGGGAATGGTACCTTATACGCAGTTGGGGGTAAGTGATCCTGTTGCGTTTGCTCTCCGCTTTATTCATCAGGATTTCGTAGCCGGATTGATTTCAGTCGGTGCGATTGCGGGGATGACGACCGTTTTATTGGTGCTCTTGTATGGTCAAACGCGGTTAATTTTCTCCATGTCACGTGATGGCCTTTTACCCGTTTTTTTATCTAAAATAAATGCTAAAACTCAAACGCCAATTCGAAGCACTTGGCTGGTGGGCAGCATTATCGCATTGGCTAGTGGATTGTTCCCGTTACATGCACTGACCAATCTGACGAGTATTGGAACCCTATTCGCTTTTGCTGTGGTATCGGTAGGAGTTATCGTTCTGCGCAAGAAACGCCCTGATTTGAAAAGAGGCTTTACCGTGCCGTGGGTTCCGTTGCTCCCACTTTTAAGTGCTTTGGTTTGCATCGGTCTGATGCTTCAGCTTCATATTAGCACTTGGATTGGATTCATTGTGTGGCTCCTGCTTGGATTGTTGATCTATTTCTTCTATGGATACCACAAAAGTTTGTTGAACCGTAAATCTTAATAAATTCTAGTATAAAAAGAGCCGGCATCCTGCACTTTTGTGGAAGGTCCGGTTTTTTTTGACATTGCGCGAAAAGTGTCACATAGAGTCGTTTATGGTATAATTCTGTTTCAGATAAGCTTTTGGCACGTGATTACAGCATGCCATCGAGGGAGGATTTTATATGAAACTGCGCTGGCGTGCGCTCTTGGGGGGAGTACTGCTGCTGACGGGCATTCTACTGACTGCCTGTTCTGCTGAAGCCCCAGATACGTTAACTAAACCTCCGATTGAGGAACCTGATGACCAGGGTCAGACAATTACAATTAATCCACCAGTGACTCCAAAGGTGGGCGATCCCAACGCCAAATATGTAGTACAGACGCGAATAGCGGATTTTCATTTAATTGATAACAATAAAGGGTTAGTTTGGGGGGTTACCCATAATGAGCTCCGGCTTTATGATACTCATGATGGCGGAAAGACATGGAATAATATTTCCCCCTCCGAAAACGTCCAATTTCAAGACAAGCTTGAATATGGAAAGGACATCAGTTTCACTGATTCTCGTCACGGTTGGGTTGTCCGTCAAAATTTGGACAAAACAGCAACCGTCATTCTGAGAACAGCAGATGGAGGACAGAGCTGGGATGTTTCAGCGCTTCCAAGCGGGGACCATGTGAGCTCGATTCAATATGTAAATCCAACTACTGGCTGGATCATGGCATATGTAAATCTGAATGAGCAGGATCAACAAAAACTGTTGTATCACACCACTGACGGGGGAGCCACATGGAATAAAGTTGCGCAAAGTTCGGGTATGACATCCAACAAATCAGGCTCAGGTTTACCCGATCGGGGCAGCCTGGCGGGGATGAGCTTTTCTTCCAACAATCAGGGGTTTGTAGCGATCAATCTGGATAACAGTGTTAAGTTGTACAAGACTTTGAATCAAGGGAAAACCTGGACTCCGGTAGCTAACAGAATACAGGGCTGCCCTCAGGCCAAAGCAGAAGCCCAGCAGTCTCTGAAAGGGAGCAGTGCCTCGTACTGGATTCCGGTTCTTTGCTATGGGGATAAGGCCATAAAATATAACGGACTGTTTACAAACGATACAGGGACACAATGGAACGGTGTGCCTTTGGGTCTGAGTAGCAACATTAATTCTATTATCCCTGGCCGTACGTTTCTAAATGAAAAGGAAGGGTGGATCATAACCGAGACTGGAATGAGCCGTACAATGGATGGGGGGAAGACGTGGACAAGTCTCACAGGCAACAAAGTGCTACCTTTGAAGCTAAAAGACTACCCACGATCGGTTAAGCTCCGTTTCGCTTCTTCTTCGGTGGGTTGGCTTCTTTTGGAACGCCTTGATGACAAAAAGTCACTGCTGCTGAAAACGACGGACGGCGGTGCGAACTGGAGAATTTTATAATCGCTATAAAGGTGATTGCCCAGGGGTATTTTTCCCAGGGCGTTTTATTTTTAAAAAATTTAAATTTTATACGACTATATGTGAAAAAAATCACAAACTAACAAATAAGCCGCTGTTATACTAAACCTGTAAACAACGATAGGAGTGATAATCATGAGAGCGAATCAGGATCATATGTTAACCCAATACTACCTTCAATTTTGTTATACTTGCCAGGATGCCTATGGTTGCACGACTGAAGAGGACTGCAAGCAGTGTGCAGAGCGTTACGCTGAAGACGAAAATCATGAAGTTCTGGATGAAACACAACGTTATCTCCAGCTTGTACATGTGTAAATCGATGCATCATTCTGATATCGCCATATCTTGAGCCCTCCCGGATAATTCCGTGGGGGCTCTTGGCGTTCTTAAGGGTTGCTATCAAATTTGGGCAAGAACATACATATACTGTTATAGAAAGCTTAGGTCAGGTCAGGATGCCCGGTAGTTTCCCTGTGAAATGCCTGGCGGAGAGGAGTGCGGTGCATGGGTTTTGAGTCATTATGGATGTTCGATTGGCTGGGCACGGTACTGCCCGTATTTTTCGTTGTCGTGTTGGGTATTGTCGTGTTGTCTGCAGGCAGGGAAGTCATGGAATGGAGTCGGAATAAAAGGCAGCCTGTATTGACGGTCGGTTCCCGAATTACAGCCAGAAGGACACATCTCCAACAGAGGCGGCAGGAGGAACAAGGGACTCGTACCTATACTTTCTATTACGTAACCTTCGAGGTGGAAAGTGGCGACCGGATGGAGTTTAAGGTATCTGGGGAAGAATATGGTCAATGCGCTGAAGGGGATGAGGGACGGCTTACTTTTCAGGGTACAAGGTATATCGGGTTTCAGCGTCTTAATCGCTATAGCTTGGAACAGGTTAAAATGTAGAATTCAGTCTAGCTATTTTTTGGATTCATTACAGCCTTCTGCGAGATGCCAGGGTAGAGGGCTGTAGATGTTTCTTGTACAGCACATTTTGGTACATATATACTAGAACAGTGTAGTTCAGAGGAGGAATGATTTGTGTCATTTGAGGGACAAGTTGTTATTGTAACAGGAGCGGCGCACGGCATCGGGAGAGAGGTCGCTTTTGCCTACGCTACTCAGGGTGCCCATGTTGTATTTGCGGACCACAATGAGGAGGAGGGGGCCGCAGCCGCTGCAGCGGCCCGGAACGAGGGCTATCAGGCTATTTTTATTCCTTGTGATGTGCGGAAGGAAGAAGATATTGTAGCGCTAATCCGTGCCACGGAAGAAGAATACGGTACGATTCATACGCTAATTAACAACGCTGGCGTGTCCAAATGGAAATCTCCTTATGAGTTAACGATAGCAGAATGGGATGACATTCTGAATACAAACGTACGCAGCTGTTTTATTGCTACTAGGGAAGCGGCTAAGGTGATGAAACGAAACGCAGAAGGTGGCTCCGTGGTCAATATGACCTCTACACGAGCTTTCATGTCAGAGCCGGATACAGAAGCCTACGCGGCATCCAAAGGAGCCATTGTGGCCCTTACACACGCGATGGCCATATCGCTAGGAAAGGACCGGATTCAGGTCAATTGCATCAGTCCAGGGTGGATTGAAACCGGGGATTATGAGCAACTGCGTGCAGAAGACCATCAACAGCATCCGTCTGGGCGAGTAGGAACCCCTAAGGACATCGCACGGGCTTGTCTGTATTTGACACAACCCGGCAATGATTTTGTAACAGGCACGAATCTGGTAGTAGATGGTGGCATGACGCGTAAAATGATTTATGAGCCATAATAAAAGCCTGAATGAGTAGTCCCAGTCTTGGGGCTATTTTTTTATTTTTCTGGACTGTCACCCATTGGGCATTTGTACCATACGATAGGGTATGTGATGGAGAAGCGAGGAGGGGACGCGGTGGCTGTAATCAAGACCAACTCAGAAGATGTAAGGACCCTCGCCCGGCTGATGCGGGCTGAGGCTGAAGGTGAAGGCGAGATGGGTATGCTCATGGTTGGCAATGTCGGTGTGAACCGAATTTTATCCAATTGCCTAGATTTCCGGGGGATACGTCTTATGAATGACATGGTGTTTCAAAGCCCCGGAGGTTTTGAAGCCACTCAGAAGGGGTATTTTTATCAGAAAGCCCGTGATCGGGACATTCGACTTGCCCAGCGTGTAATCAATGGAGAAAAGCTACATCCGGCATCCAATGCATTATGGTTTTTTAGACCAGCAGGAAACTGTCCGGGCACTTGGTATGACCAGACCAATACCGGACGTTTTAAAGCCCACTGCTTTTTTAGCCCGTCTGTACAGGATTGTCCTAATGTATATTAGACACTTTACAGAATGGCTTGAAGAATTAAATTAAAACCATTTTAGGAGGAATTTACATGATTTCACAGCAAGCTTACCGTCCCGTATCTTATGCTTCCGGCAACGGATATCCCGAATGGCCAAGAGGGATGGCTCCAATGGGAACCATGCAGCCGCAGCCTATGACTGGCTTTCCACCTCAAGTAAGTAGTGGCAGCCCTATGACACCAACGGGTACTGTAGTGCAGGTTCAGACTCCGCAATACGAGCAATCATACATCGAAAATATTTTACGCTTGAACTTAGGCAAAACGGGAACCTTTTATATGACCTATGAAAATAACCGGGAATGGAATGCGAAAATATTCAAAGGCATTCTGGAAGCAGCAGGTCGGGATCACATTATTATTAGTGATCCGGCGACAGGCAAACGGACCATTCTACTGATGCTAAACCTGGACTATGCAACGTTTGATGAGCCATTGTTGTACCAATATCCCGGCGTCATCGGGAATCCGGGTGCATCCCCGGTTCGCTGATGCCTTCATATATATGAGTCTACATCCTCTGCCAGACGGCAGGGGATGTATTTTGTTTATAATCTTTCTCAAATATAGTAGCTTTCTTAGTGGTAAGCGGCGAAAACGAGAGCTTTATGACCTAAATGATAGGGGAGCTGTTTTTTCTGACATTGCTTGTGGTTTGACTGTATAGAGTATAGTTATATAATTAAATATAAGCTGATGAATGATCTAATCATTTATGCGGAATATGGCTTTAGAAGCCGGAGGGAGTGAATGTGTTGGGAAGTTGACGCTGCTTATGATGTGTTATCGTTCTGTCTATGATGAAACTATCCGAAGGAGGTGCGCCTGTCTGCTGTAATGACGGCTGATGGGGAGCATATTGAGTGACCCTTTACCGAGTATGTTTAACTTATTTATTGTTTTTGCATTAGTACTATTGAATGGTTTTTTTGTATCTGCGGAATTTGCCATGGTGAAGGTCAGAGGCAGCCGTATTGAAACATTGGTGGAAGCGGGCAATAAAAAGGCCGTGTACGCCGCCAATATGTTACACAACTTGGATGCTTATTTGTCTGCCTGCCAGTTGGGTATTACACTAGCATCGTTGGGACTAGGATGGATCGGAGAGCCGGCCATCGCACATTTGATCGAACCTGTATTTACAGCCGCTGGATTAGGAGCGGTATACGTGCACGGTACTGCCGTGGTTATTGCATTTATTGTTATTACGATTCTGCATATTGTGTTGGGTGAATTGGCGCCCAAAACGATAGCTATTCGTAAATCTGAGACCATTACGCTGTATTCAGCCATGCTGATGACTTGGTTTTACAAGTTGATGTATCCATTCATATGGGCGTTAAATGGAATGGCGAACAGCCTGCTGCGTTTATTCCGTCTGGAGCCGGTATCTGAAAATGACGATTCCGCGCATACCGGAGATGAAATACGCATTCTGATGAAAGAAAGCAATAAGAGCGGACTAATTGATAATACGGAATTGGCGCTTGTTGATAATATATTTGATTTTACCGACACGACCGCCAGGGAAATCATGATTCCGCGAACTGAGATGATCTGCTTATACAGTAATGAGTCCACAGAAGAAAATCTCGCGATTGCGACGGAAAGCATGAGAACCCGTTATCCAATCTGCGCCGAAGATAAGGACCATATTATCGGCTTTATCCATATTAAGGACCTTCTACGGGCGAACACACTGGATACCCGTACGATGATTCGACCGATTCTTGCTGTCCCGGAATCTACGCAAATTAGTGATCTGCTCAAACGCATGCAGCGTAGCAAGACGCAAATCGCAATTTTGATTGATGAATATGGCGGTACATCGGGTATGGTAACACTGGAAGATATTATGGAAGAAATCGTTGGTGAAATTCAGGATGAGTTCGATCAGGAACGTCCGAGTTGTGAGCAGATTAATGACGAGGAATTTTCCATTGACGGCATGTTATTAATTGATGAAGTGAACGATCGCTTTGGACTGGATCTTGATCATGAGGATTATGATACGGTAGGGGGCTGGCTATACTCACATGTCGAGGTTATTCCTCCACAGCCTGGCCAGACTGTAGTGTTTGAGGGATGTATGTTCACGGTAGAAGAAGTTGAAAACAAGCGGATTTCACGTATTCGGCTGATAAAACAGCCTATTATCTTGGAAGAAGCAGGAGTCTCATAACGGAATACGGAATAAATCTTGAGAGCGACCTTGAACGATGTGGGGTCGCTTTTTAATTTGCCTCCTTTACAGAAAGGACATGAATTGATATGATGTTCGTGTTATTGTCAACCTAAACATAATCTCTTGGGTTGACAATAAAAAAGGAACTTCCTCTACGTTGAAAATCTTATCCATTTACATGATCATTAAATTTTGGGAGGCAAGAAGTATGAATTTACTAAACGAGGTTATAGATTGGGGCTTGTTGGCTGAAAAAGCGATCCAAGGCAGCCGTATATCGCTGGAAGAAGGTATGGAGGTACTGGAAGCCGACGATGAGGAATTATTACCGATTATGCAAGCTGCATTTCAGGTGCGACATCACTTTTATGAAAAAAAAGTAAAGCTCAACATGATCATCAATGCCAAAAGTGGCCTGTGCCCGGAGGATTGCGGTTATTGCTCACAATCTATCGTATCCACGGCGCCTGTGAGCAAGTACAGTATGCTGGACAAGGAATCACTGTTGGCTGGAGCTAGGGAAGCAGTAGCGCGGAGAGCAGGGACGTATTGCATCGTAGCTTCCGGCAAAGGTCCAACAGATCGAGAGCTGGATCAGGTGATTGAGGCAGTACAAGAAATTAATCGCACGATGCCGCTCAAAATTTGCGCCTGCTTAGGGATTCTCAAGGGAGATCAGGCACGGCGGTTGGCAGAGGCTGGGGTACATCGATACAATCATAATTTAAATACAAGCAAGGCCAACTATCCTTCGATTACAACCACACATACATACGATCAACGCGTCGAAACTGTGAAAATGGCTCAATCTCACGGAATGTCTCCATGCTCTGGCGTTATTATCGGGATGGGGGAAACGAATGAGGAAATCGTACAAATGGCTTATGCCTTACGGGAGTTAGATGCTGACTCTATTCCGGTTAACTTTTTGAATCCAGTCCCTGGAACCCCGTTGGAAGGAGCAAAGCGAATATCACCTATCCAAGCTTTGAAGGTGCTGGCACTGTTCCGCTTCATCTGTCCATCCAAAGAAATACGCGTTGCAGGTGGAAGAGAGTTGAATTTACGCTCGTTACAACCGCTATGCCTGTATGCAGCGAATTCAATTTTTGTAGGAGATTATTTAACGACAGAAGGCCAAGAGGTCACATTTGATCATCAAATGATTGAAGATCTTGGTTTCGAAATTGAGATGTGTGCCCTTTCAACCGTATAATAGAAATTGTACAAACTTGGAAGGGAGAGTTAAACGATGAGCGAAAAAGTATTTATTAGTCCCGGTAAATATGTGCAAGGGAAAAATGTGATTGATAAAACAGGTGAGTATGTTAAGCCATTAGGTCATACTGCCTTGGTTATTGCGGACAAACTCGTTTGGGAGATTGCAGCCGACCGCGTAGTAAAAAGTCTGGAACAGGCTGATATTACGGCGGTTAAAATTGAGTTTCAAGGGGAAGCATCGAAAAATGAAGTCAACCGTATTGCGGATCAGGGACGAAGCGCCCAGGTCGATATTGTCATTGGTGTAGGTGGTGGTAAAACGCTGGATACGGCCAAAGCCGTTAATGAACTACTCGGTTCCTCAGTTGTGATTATTCCAACGACTGCTTCTACAGATGCCCCTACTAGTGCACTATCTGTTTTGTACACCGATGAGGGTGCATTTGATACGTATACCTTTTTCAGTAAAAATCCAAGCCTGATCCTGGTGGACACGAAAGTCATTTCTCAAGCGCCGCCCTTGTTCCTCTCCTCAGGCATTGCAGATGCCATGGCAACGTGGATTGAGGTCCGTGCGGTCATTGAAGCTCGCGCAACGACAATGGCTGGTGGTTTGCCAACCTTGGCGGCAGAAGCCATTGCGTCCAAGTGTGAGGAAGTTCTTTTCGATTACGGTCTGCAGGCTTATGAATCCGTGAAACGCAAAGTCGTCACACCTGCGCTTGAAGCCGTAGTCGAAGCCAATACGTTGCTAAGCGGTTTGGGCTTTGAAAGCGGCGGTTTGGCAGGCGCACATGCGATTCACAATGGTTTTACCGTTCTGGAAGGGGATATTCATCACCTGACACATGGTCAGAAGGTAGCTTTTGGCACCTTAGTCCAGCTTGCTTTGGAAAAAAGACCTTTGTCCGAGGTGGAGCGGTATATTGACTTTTATCTAAAACTCGATCTGCCTGTCACGCTCGAAGACATTAAGCTACAGGAAGCTTCCCGAGAGGATTTGTACAGGGTAGCCCAGGCTGCTACCAAAGAAGGCGAAACTGCTCACAATCTACCATTTGCTGTCACAGCGGATGATGTGCTTGATGCGATTTTAGCGGCTGACCAATATTCACTTGCCTACAAGGAAAAAATTGGACATAAAAGCTAACTTCATACGAAATAAAGTAGATTCAAAGGTCGCTGATCAGCGACCTTTTTTCCATTTTTTAACTTGAAACTTATGTTATAAAGGTGTATATCTTGGGCAGCATGTTTTACGTGAAATCATCTTTATCCATGCATCAAACCACCAATCGAAGAGTTGTAAATTGTCTTATTGTCTTTACATCATCAGCGTGATACAAATTGTTTTTGGAGTTGCAGCGAATTCTTGGTTAACACGTTGTAAAATAGATCTAACATAGCCTATAGGAAGAAGCAAGAAGGCTCTCACGCATAAAGCGGTGGGAGCCTTTTTTGCCGTGTTAGATCGCCCAATTTCCTTTACGGAAGATAGGTTCCTCAGTACCGTCCTCGGTAACGCCGTTAATGTCCATTTCAGCTGAACCGATCATAAAGTCGACGTGAGTCAGGCTGGAATTCAGGCCGTTGGCAGCCAACTGCTCTTGAGTCATATCCTTGCCGCCTTTAAGGTTAAATGCATAAGCATTACCGATGGCCAAGTGGTTAGAGGCATTTTCATCAAACAACGTATTATAAAATAAAATATTTTTATCAGAGATAGGTGACTTGTGAGGTACGAGAGCAACCTCCCCTAGATAGTGTGAACCTTCATCCATTTCTACGAGATGCTGAAGAGTTTCCAAACCGGTTTCTGCCTGTACATCGACAATACGTCCATTTTCAAAAGTCAATGAAAAGTTGTCGATGATATTTCCGCTGTAGCTAAGTGGCTTGGTGCTGCTGACCTTACCGTTCACTCCCGTTTTGAGCGGAGCTGTAAACACTTCCTCGGTAGGCATATTGGCTACAAAAGTATGTCCCTGTTGGTTGACGCTTTCGGCTGCTACCCACAGATGATCTTTTGCCAATTCGATGGTGAGGTCTGTGCCTGGAGCCAGATAATGCAGCTTTTTATAGCGTTTGGCATTTAAAATATCAGCTTTGCTGGAAAGGGTTTTCAAATGCTCTTTCCACGCCTCCACAGGGTTATCCAGATCCACACGCACGGTGCTGAAAATGGCATCCCACAGTTTATCCATTTGCTCTGAAGCTGGCAGATCAGGGAATACTTTGGCAGCCCACTCTGCTGAAGGATAAGCAATCAGAGACCAACTGAATTTGTCGGCCATTTGATACTCTCGATATTGACGTAATTCATGTGACCGCACACGCTGGGCAACAGTAATTCGGCTGGACGGAATTCCCTGAAGCAAATCCGGATTTTCTGCAATGACATGCAGTACAGCTGCGCCATTTTCGACCTCTTCAGTCATTTCGGCAGCGTACCATTTGGGAGCAATATTAAAAGTTTCATCAGGAGCTAGTTCATACTGTAATCGAGTAATAGTCTCATCACTCCATTTTACTGTAACCAACTTGGCTCCGGCAGTATACGCTGATTTGACGATAAGTCTCACGAGTTCGGCGGACAAAATTGGTGCATGAACGATGAGTGTCTGCCCAGGATGGACATTGGCGCCGACCCGAACGGCTAACTCGGCATATTTTTGCAATTTTTGTTGAAAATCTGACATGTAACTTTCCTCCATTTCACGAAAAGCCTTAAACAAGGCTTGGGTAACTTGCACAGTTTTTTTGCAAATTCCACACATAGCTTATATATTGTACAATGTAACGAAAAGGTTCACAAATCAGTTTTGGTACTATTTAGTGAAAATGAAAGGGCGGATAGATGAATGACAGAGCAAAATTCACCTCAGGAAGTGAAAGAAGTACATATTCAACAGGCACAAATGACAAAAGATGAGAATGGTGCTTATCTGGGCCAAGTGGTATTTAAAGTAGAGGGACAGAGTTCTGTATATGAAATCACATTCCACAGCAAAAGGGGAAAGGAGTGGGATTACAGTCTCCATTTTGCGGGAGAGCCACGGGTGGAGGAAGAGATGCTGCAAATGGATAGCTGGATTGAGGAGAACGATGATTTGTTCGACTATTTGCTAGATACGGCATGGAGCAAATTACCCGAGTAATGTAAACATGGTCTATTTTCGTGACAAGCGGATTATATTTAGCAGTGTCCGCATAATCTGCTGACATGGGGGAAGCCTAAAGGTCGATATTAACAAGAAATTCCATGTGAATAGGAGGGTGAAGCTTTGGCAAATCATCTGTTCACCGAAGGAATGACGGCAAATGAAGAGGCTGCTCCCGATCTCCTGAGCTTACGGACGCTGTTTGTAAATATGTGTTTTATTGGGGAGCCGGGAAGCCGTTCCTGGGTGCTGGTGGATACGGGGATGACAGGATTTACAGACTCGATTATACGCCTGGCAGAGGAACGGTTTACTGGCCCTCCGATCGCTATTGTGCTTACACATGGTCATTTTGATCATGTAGGTTCGGTTATTGAGTTGGTACAGCATTGGGGTACACCTGTTTATGCTCATCCTTTGGAATTACCTTATTTGACGGGAATGAAGGATTATCAAAAACCTGATCCTAGTGTAGGGGGAGGTTTAATGTCGGGCATTTCCTTCTTGTACCCCAATGATGCTATAGATCTCGATGATCGCATCACATCACTGCCCCAAGATGGCAGTGTCCCTGGTGCCCCTGGTTGGAAGTGGCTGCATACGCCAGGACATACACCTGGTCATGTATCGCTTTTTCATGAGCGAAGAAGGTTAATGGTGGCCGGTGACGCTTTTATTACGGTGAAACAGGAATCGGCACTGGCCGTTATTTTACAGGAAAAAGAAATACATGGGCCTCCTGCGTATTTTACAACAGATTGGCAAGCTGCGCAGCGTTCGGTGGAAATGCTGGCCGAGTTAAAGCCTGAGATTGCAGTCACAGGACATGGTCATTACATGCATGGTGCTGAGCTGACAGATCAGCTGGAGCGACTGGCGGGAGATTTTGAGCACATGGCTGTACCCAAACAGGGACGTTATGTGTAGTGATGTGTGAAGGACGATGCCTTGCGGGGCATCGTTTTTTGTGTGGACGTGGAATTTTTTTGCTCAGCATGGTATAGTCAAGCCAAAAGCTAAACGCTTTCATTAAACATCGTCATTTCATCAAGGAGGATTTTTTGATGACACAACAACATGCTGCAATTGGTGATCTTTATTATGGAATACCGGCGATTCGTCTTAAATTTGGACGATATGAAGCAGTTGCCCTGCCGGGAAACGGCGCAAATCTGATTTCTTTTCGTGACAATGAAACGGGATATTCTTTTTTGCGTGAGCCAGATGCTGAGAGCATAGAGGCTTTTAAGCAAAGCCCGTCCGTTTACGGAATTCCTTTCCTGTTCCCTCCGAATCGGTATGAGGATGGAAAATTCCTGTGGAATGGTGTTACATATGAGCTGCCGATAAATGAAGAGGCGACCCACAACCATCTGCACGGCTTTTTACACACTGTGCGGTGGGAGGTTGAGGACTACGGTTCCGGGGAGCAAGGTAGCTATGTGGTAATGAATCAGCATGTAAGGGAAGGACATCCGATGTTCCGCTATTTACCCTTCACTTTTAGCATGAAGTTAACCTACAGCCTGGACGAATTTGGCCTGCATCAGCGTTATGTGATCCATAACGAGGGCGATCAACCGATCCCCAACTTATTTGCCTTTCACACAGCGATTCGCGTTCCGTTCGTACCCGATAGCTCGCCTGAGGATTACAAGATTAAGGTCACAATCGGTGAGCGTCGTGAGCTGACGGAACGGTTGTTGGCCACAGGTCAGTTCCAGCCTTTATCTCCGGAAGAGGAACTGCTGAAGACGACGGGAGTTAGTCCTTATTTTGCCTCTATGGATAATCATTACACGGCAGCTCCGCAAAATGGACGCAACTACATGGAACTGACACACAGTAAGACAGGTGCTACCCTCGTATACGATGTAGGCACAGCTTATAAGCATTGGATGATCTGGAATAACAAAGCGAACAAGGAATTCATCTGTCCTGAGCCGCAAATGAACATGATCAATGCACCGAATCGTCCGGACCTGCCAGCAGAGGAGATCGGATTGATTGCACTGGCTCCAGGCCATATTTTTGAAGCAACCAGCCGTTTGTATTGTATTACACCTAATAAATCGAAATCCTAACATTTAAATTTATCCTTATAGGCCTGTATCGTGTCCAACGGTGCAGGCTTTATTTGGGTATATAAGCATAGGTAAGGACCAATGGGGAAGGAGGACGAAAAAGGTTGCAGAATGACAAGCAGTCGTAGTATGATACGAAACAGGAGATGATCAGATGAATTTTCCTTTTCAAGCCGTCAAACGCAAGCAAATCGCCGATGAAGTGGCTGAACAGCTGCAACGAAAAATTGCTGCTGGTGAATGGAATGTGGGCACTAAGATTCCAACCGAGCCTGAGCTCATGAAGCTATTCGGAGTCGGGCGATCTACAGTACGTGAAGCGGTTAGCGTTCTGGTGCATGCCGGTCTATTAGAGAAAAAGCAAGGACACGGAACTTTTGTCTGCCAACCGACGACTTCTCAAGAGCCATTGGATTACCGTCTAAGCCGTGCTGAAATTATTGAGGTTTATGAAGTGCGGAGTGTGTTGGAACTAGAGATTGCCAGATTGGCTGCATTACGTCGTAATGACGAGGATTTACGCTTAATGCGTGCGGCGTTGGACCGTCGTGCTGCAACTTTGGCCGCTGGAGATTTGACTGGATACCTAGATGCGGATATCACTTTTCACTTGGCTGTTGCCGGAGCTACACGCAATAAGGTGCTTACAGACGTATATGGCAGCTTTGTAGAGGCCATTCGCAAGGCATTGAACAATCTCATTACCGATCCAGCGATGCAAAATCATTTTACTCTGCAGCATGAAAAAATATATGAAGCAATCCGGGATCAGGATGGCAAGGCTGCCGAACTTTATAGCATTCAACATTTGGACGGCACCAAGCTGGAGCTGCAAAAGCATATGGGAAGTTCATAATTTTTTTATCCTTAAACATCAGATGATCAGATGAATATGATGATCTTTTGAGCCTTTTACTTGAGCATCTCCTAAAATCAAACCAAAGGTGGTATCTGTATGCGCAAAATATGGGTGTTGGACACAACGTTAAGAGATGGAGAGCAATCACCAGGAGTTAGTTTAACCAGCACAGAAAAGGTGGAAATTGCTCTTCAGCTGCAAAAATTAGGCGTAGATCGGATTGAGACCGGCTTTCCAGCAACCTCGCCTGGTGAGATTATCAGCATGCAGGAGATTGCCAAACAGGTTACCCAAGCAACACTGGTTGGTTTTGCACGCTCGAAAGAACAGGATATTGATGCAGTCAGAGAGGCGCTACGAGGAGCTGAGGATACCTGTCTTCATTTGTTCCTGGCTACCTCACCCATTCACCGCCAACATAAGCTGCGAATGGATAAAGCGAAAGTATTAGAGACCGCTGCTGCTGCCATTCGTTATGGACGCAAGTATTTCAGCAAGGTAGAATTTTCAGCAGAGGACGCCAGTCGTACCGAGCTGGACTTTATTTGTGAAGTCGTGGATATGGCGATTCGTGCTGGAGCGACGGTCGTCAATTTACCGGATACGGTGGGATATGCCTCGCCGGATCAGTTCGGTGAAATGTTTAGAATTGTAAAGCAACAAGTGCCCGGTATCGAAAAAATACAACTCAGCACACATTGTCATGATGATCTTGGCATGGCAACAGCTAACACGCTGGCGGCCATCCGTAATGGTGTAGATCAATTTGAAGGTACCATCAATGGAATCGGTGAGCGAGCCGGAAATACACCTATCGAGGAAGTTGCACTGGCCCTTGATACCAGAACTGAGCTTTATGGTGCACAAACGAGTCTGGTTTTGGAGGAGCTGTATGCCACCAGTCGACTGGTGAGCAAACGTACGGGGATGTCGGTACCGGGAAACAAGGCCATTGTTGGAGCCAATGCGTTTGCTCACGAGTCCGGTATACACCAGGACGGAATGCTTAAAGAGCGTACAACGTATGAGATCGTGTCCCCTGAGCGTATTGGGCTGAAGACGAGTAAACTTGTGTTGGGCAAGCACTCGGGTCGACATGCATTTAAAGAAAAACTGGCGGACATGGGGTTTGATGCTTTGACGGAGGAACAGCTGCAAGAGGCGTTCCGCAAATTCAAGGCCTTGACGGATAAGAAAAAACAGGTGCTAGATGAAGATTTGCACGTCCTGATGGACGAAAGCCGCAATGCCTCACCTCAAATGTACACACTGGATTCCATTCAGGTGTCTTATGGCAATCAGTCGGTTCCAGTCGCATCCATTCGGTTGAGTAAACAAGATGGGACAGCAATTGATGAAGTAGCAATGGGTAACGGTTCTGTAGATGCGATTTTCCATGCTATAGACAAGGCCAGTGGTGAAGAGGTGGAGTTGGAGGATTATTCGATCCAATCTGTAACATATGGCAAAGATGCGTTGGGGGAAGTACACGCTATTTTGAGGCAAGGTGAGTACACAGCTCTGGGAAGAGGCACAAGTACTGATATTTTGGAAGCTAGCGCCAAAGCTTACATCGATGCGCTGAACAAGCTACTGGGCAGAAAAGAAGTCCATGGCAAAAGCAATATCACCATTAGTTGAACCTAGTAGCCATGCTTGTAAATTAAATTTCCTTTCGCCTCCTCTGGCCGCATCGTAAAAAAGCGCTTGCAAAATAAATGATAACATTTGAAATTTAATGTATAATAGGCAAGAGAGAGCACCATATTTTGTCTGAATTATATAGGCCAAGAGGAGGAAATGAGTTGAACTACCGCATCGAAAAGGATACGTTGGGCGAAATCAAGGTACCGGCAGACCGTCTGTGGGGAGCGCAAACACAGCGCAGCAAGGAAAATTTTCCGATTGGCTCGGAGAAAATGCCATTAGAGGTCATACAGGCGTTCGCGGTGCTTAAAAAAAGCGCGGCGATCAGTAACTATAAGCTGGGTAAGCTATCACAGGAGAAGCAGGACGCCATTATTTATGCAGCGGACGAAATTCTCGCAGGGCGGGTTGATGACCATTTCCCGTTGGTTGTATGGCAGACAGGAAGCGGTACGCAGTCCAATATGAATGTAAATGAAGTGATTGCTCATCTGGGAAGCCAATGGTTACAAGAGCAGGGAAAAGATACGAAGCTGCATCCCAATGATGATGTAAACATGTCGCAAAGCTCAAATGATACGTTTCCTACGGCGCTTCATGTAGCGGGTGTCATTGCAGTTGAGGACCGTTTGTTGCCTGCCATTGATAAGCTGAAAGAGACTTTTCAACAGAAGTCAGAGCAATTCAAGGATATTATAAAAATTGGACGAACCCATTTACAAGATGCGACACCGCTGACGCTGGGGCAGGAAATAAGCGGCTGGTATGCCATGCTGGACAAGAGCAAGCGAATTATCATTGACACGGTGCAATACATGAAGGAGCTGGCGATTGGCGGAACCGCGGTGGGGACAGGAATTAACGCTCATCCAGAGTTCGGCTCCCGAACCTCTGCGGAAATTTCTAGTTTCACTGGCAAAACGTTCACTTCCGCACCCAATAAATTTCATGCACTGACCAGCCACGATGAAGTGGTGGCCGTACATGGAGCAGTCAAAGCGCTCGCGGCCGATTTGATGAAAATCGCCAATGATGTTCGCTGGCTGGCAAGTGGTCCGCGTAGCGGCTTGGGCGAAATCACGATTCCTGCTAACGAGCCAGGTAGCTCCATCATGCCAGGTAAGGTGAATCCGACTCAAAGTGAAGCACTGACGATGGTCGTTACGCAAGTAATGGGTAATGATGCAGCTATCGGTTTTGCTGCGAGTCAGGGTAATTTTGAACTGAACGTGTTTAAGCCAGTAATCATCTACAATTTTTTGCAATCTGTTCATTTGCTGGCCGATTCCATGATTGCTTTTAACGACAACTGTGCGATTGGCATCGAGCCTGATCTCGCTAAAATTGAGCACAATTTGAATAATTCGCTGATGCTGGTGACGGCATTGAATCCACATATCGGATATGAAAATGCCGCTAAAATCGCCAAACTTGCACATGCAGAAGGGCTGTCCCTAAAAGAAGCGGCACTCCGCAGCGGACTGTTGACTGAAGAACAGTTCGATCAATATGTTGTACCTGCGCATATGATTCATCCTAAAGCCTAAAGCACGACGATAGTCTCTGCTTAAGCCTTATAAAAAATATACAAACCAGCTCATGGAGTGCGATTTAGCACAAACCATGAGCTGGATTTTTTGATTTTATTATATAATTTTTTATTTAGGATTAGTATTCTGTGTGATTTGAGGGTATATAGATAGAAGGCGAAAAATTGAACATCTATTTTCAAGATAGGAGAAGCCGTATGGAACAGACAACCGTTATTAATTTGATTGTACTTTTGCTGTCCGGCTTGCTGCTGGTCGGCGTGCTGACTACCAAATTTTCCAGCCGTTTCGGTATGCCTGCGCTCGTTTTGTTTATTGCGGTAGGTATGGTGCTCAGTCAGTTTATTTATTTTGATAATGCCTTTATCACACAGCTAGTTGGCATTCTCGCGCTCATTGTAATCTTGTTTGAAGGCGGGATGCAGACAAAGTTTGCAGACGTTAAACCAGTTATTCGACCTGCGTTATCATTATCAACGTTAGGGGTCATCATTACGACCGTAGTCATTGGCGTATGCGCCAAGTTTATTTTAGGCGTAAGCTGGATGGAATCCATGCTGTTTGGCGCTATTGTCGGATCGACCGATGCGGCGGCCGTGTTTTCCGTTCTAGGAGGTAAAAACATCAAAAAACGAATTACCTCAACGCTCGAAGCGGAATCCGGCAGTAATGACCCGATGGCTGTATTTCTCACGATAACATTGATTGAGCTGATACATCACCCTGAGCAATCCATTTGGATACATATCTTGTTATTTTTATGGGAAATGGGTTTCGGTTTAGTCGTTGGTTTTGTACTCGGACGCATAGGTGTATATGCGATTAATAAAATGAATTTTGATTCATCCGGTTTGTATCCTGTGATGGCGCTGGCATTTGCGGTCTTGACGTATGCGGCGGCATCGTTACTGGAGGCAAGCGGATTGCTGGCGGTTTATGTCATGGCCATTGTCTTGGGAAATTCCGACTTGACCTACAAGCGATCCATTATCCATTTTAACAATGGTTTCGCCTGGATGGTGCAGATTATGATGTTTGTCCTGCTCGGGTTATTGGTCTTTCCCGATCAATTGCTGGGCATTGCGTGGCAAAGCTTGGCGCTCTCCTTCATCCTCATGCTCGTGGCTCGTCCAATAGGCGTATTCCTAAGCTTACTTTTTTCCAGATACTCTGTGCGCGAGAAGACACTGTTATCCTGGGCAGGACTGCGGGGGGCGGTACCTATTGTACTAGCAACCTATCCTTTACTGGATGAGATGGATGTAGGACCCTTGTTTTTTAATGTTGTATTTTTCGTCGTGCTCACTTCTGCGATTATTCAAGGTACCACTATTTCGTGGCTAGCGGTGAAGCTTGGCTTGATGGACCCTAACGAGACGTCATCTCCTTCACTGCTGGAATTAGTTTCTCTGGGAAAAACCACTTCGGAAATTAACCACATTCAGGTACAAAAAGGGATGTCGATTGCGGGCAAAGCGATTCAGGATATACAGCTGCCTGAAGATATTTTATTCACAGCTATAATTCGGAACGAGCAAATTATTGCCCCGAGAGGTACGACGGTGATTGAACCGGGCGATACATTGTATGTGCTTAGTCCCAAACTCAAGCGACAGCAGATGAAAGAACTGTTCATGCTGCTCGAACCAGAGGCTGCTCCGTAAAAAGCGTAGAGTACCCTTAATTACAGTCCTTCACATTCATGTGGAGGACTTTTTCCTGTGTTTTTTTCAGAGTGGATGAATCTGTTAAAAAATTGACACTATCATTCTACAAAATTAGTTTATGATATTGTCGTTAGATGTCGCTGCCTATCGTTACGGATCATTTGATGGGCCATAGTGATGAATAAGATAGAAGTCACCAATAACAGGAGAGATGATGAATGAAACCGGAAGTCTTGCCAAAGCGTGCAGTAGCTCGCAGGCAGAAAAATAGAAAAAAGAAACGAAAAGGAAAATTCGGTCGTTTTATACTGCGACTGTTTATTGTATTCCTGGTAGCAGGAATAGGGGGTGGTGCGTGGTTGTTCTTAACGTCATCTGGCAAGGACATGCGCTATTTGGCTGCGGATACGCTGATCACGACCCAACATCGTCACTGGGCGAAGTACTTTATCGGTGAAGCAGAGGCGAAAAAACGTGTGGCTGAATATTCGGCCCGTTTTGAAGCGATGGGTGAGGAGAAGGACAGACATACAATCAATTTGCCTGATCTGATACCGACCAAAGTACAACAAACGCCGCTGGTTGAAGTGGAAGAGGTATCGGGCCGTAACTATCATGGCTATGTTATGACGGTGCATGACCCTACTAAAATTCGGCTCGGGGTTCCTGCCAAGGTCGGCCGGGGAGAAAGGGTATCTAGTATGGTCGAGCGTTTAGGGGCTGTTGCTGGCGTAAATGGCGGTGGCTTTGCCGATCCCAACTGGAATGGGAATGGTTTTAAACCGATTGGCGTTGTCATTTCCCAGGGCGAGATATACTACAATGACATGGGCAAAAATGCCTCTGTTCAAATCGTAGGTATTGATAAACAGGGAAAAATGATAGCCGGTCACTATTCGTTGTCAGAGTTGTCCAAAATGAATGTACAAGAAGCGGTTACTTTTCAACCACGCCTAATCGTGAATGGGAAAGGTTTGATTCGCAATGCAAGCGAGGGGTGGGGAATTGCTCCCCGTACCGCAATGGGGCAAAGAGCAGACGGGGCCATTATATTCGTGACCATCGACGGTCGTCAGCCTGGGTACAGCATTGGTGCCAACTTGTATGATATGCAAAATATTTTGCTTAAACATGGAGCGGTTATCGGTGCTAATCTGGATGGAGGTTCTTCAACGGTGCTCGTCAAGGATAATGCCATTGTGAACAAGCCTTCTTCTGAATACGGAGAGCGGTATTTGCCGACTGCGTTTCTCGTATTTGAGCATCCAGAGACTGTTAGTATCCCAAACATATGGGAAGGTCTGAATCCTGGAGACATTGACGCAGCCAAAAAGAGATAGATCTGGAATGATTCCCGGCCGATACCAAACAAATTATGAAAACCTTCAAGTTACCGTGGGAATCGCGTACAGATGTCCAACAAGCGATGGAATAAGTTAAGAACAGCAATAGCAAGTGAAAATATAAGAAGCGCGGATCGTTGAAGTAAAGATACTTCCGGTACGCGCTTTTGTTGATGGAATTTGTACTTTTGTTACTTCGTGCTTGCGTAAATATCGATTAAGCGTCATTATCTGCTTCGAGAAACACGGAGATCAGAATTCGGGCGTTGCTATCTCCCACATTTTTGGCATAGTGGGGGATAGCTGCTCTCCAGCTAAAGGAATCCCCTGCTTCCAGAGTAGCCGAATCCTCGCCTTGCTCCACGTATACCGTGCCCTCCAAGATAAAATGAATCTCATCTCCCCCATGAGCATGCTCCTCTTCTGTAGACGAGCCTGGCGGCATGTCCACCAGCATCATTTTAACGTTTCCTTGCCCTCCCAAATGATCAACCTGGAGGTTGTTTTTACCATATAAGGTTTTACGGCGCTCGTCCTTGCGAATTACTTGCATCCGTTCCTCATCTTTAAGAAGCAGAAAAGCGAGAGGGACCTTAAGCGCATTAGCGATACTGTCCAATGTAGCGATGGAAGGGGAGGTTTTATTATTTTCTACTTGACTCATAAACCCTTGCGATAGTCCGGTTCGTTCGCATATTTGCTGAATGGATAAATTTTTACGTTTACGAGCAGCGCGTATGTTGCATCCTATACTCATAGAACGTTCCTCCTTTAAGGAAATATAATGTATACTAATTTAATATTTATCATACCAAATAATTTGTTGACAGACTACAGTTTCTTATGATAAATTCACATTACAAAATAATTATTTCTATTACTAATAATTCGAGTTTGATTCACACTAATGTGTTGCGGCATAGATTCAGACAGGATTATTTTTTTAACCAAATTATTAGTAATATAAATTAATTATTCATATGCACTTGTATGAGTGTAATAAACAAACAGAATGGAGAGATAAACATGAGTTCAGCAAGCAGAAACATTTCTACAATTATGCGGGTGGCACTGGGAATTTTGTTTTTGGCACACGGAATTGCTAAATTCCAAATGGGGTTGGGTAATGTAGCAGGCTGGTTTGCCAGCATTGGCGTTCCAGGATTTCTAGGTTATGTCGTTGCGGTGATTGAGTTGGTCGGCGGGATTGCATTGATTCTTGGATTGCTTACTCGTTATGTATCTGGGCTTTTGGTTATTGTTTTGATCGGCGCCATTTTTACAGCAAAACTGTCCGGCGGGTTGATGGGGAATGGTCAAGGCGCTGGCTATGAGCTGGATATTGCTTTTATTCTGGTAGCTCTTCATCTGGTATTTGCACCAACGACTCGCTTGTCTCTGGACTCTTTGTTCGGGCGTCGTGAGTCAACAGAAAAGTAATTTTTGATTGTTTAGTCCTCCAATCCATGTAGAAAGAGGGAAATCTCATGACAGCACATATACATGACAACACCAAAATTGGGCAGGTTTCATTAAAAGTTAGTAACTTGGAGCGTTCTATTCAATTTTATACAGAGGTGGTTGGTTTTCAGCTACTGCGTCAAACGGCGAATACCGCCGAATTGACTGTCGATGGGAAGCATGCGCTACTGATCCTTAACTATATTGAAAATGCAGTTATTCTGCCGCGTCAATCTGCTGCCGGGTTATATCATTTTGCTATTCTTTTACCAAACCGTGTAGCTCTGGGCCTGACCTTACGTAATCTGCTGGCTCATGAGGTTGAAATCGGACAGGGAGATCATGATGTAAGTGAAGCCCTCTATATCCATGATCCCGATAATAACGGAATTGAAATCTATGCAGATCGTCCCCGTGATCAATGGAAAAAGGATGCTAATGGATTTTACATGATGGGAACAGATCCCGTGGATGCAGAAAACTTGGTTGCGATTTCCGAAAATCTACCTTGGCAGGGACTACCTCAGGGAACGGTAATTGGGCACGTCCACTTCCATGTGTCTAATTTGCTCAAAGCACAGCAATTTTATTGCGATGTGCTTGGCTTTGACATTACGTGCCGGTATGGCTCTTCAGCCTTGTTCGTTTCCGCAGGTGGTTACCACCACCATATGGGCTTGAATATATGGGCAGGTGAAGGAGCCCCACCAGCTCCTGAGCACGCTGCCGGATTGGATTATTTTGAATTGATCGTACCAGATCAGAAGGAATTGGATGCCATTGTCGCTCGTTTAGAGGCAGCAGGCTATGGAGTGCAAGAACGCGAGGGCGCCAAGTATGTAGCTGATCCGTTCCGCATTCAAATTAAACTGATTAACGGTCAAATCTCGTAACAAAGAAGGCACGTAACAAAAAAGGGTATTCCTATTAAGCCGTAAAGGCTGGGAATACCCTTTTTTCGTATACTTAGAACAAGCTCCAGTCCAAATCCCGAGACATCTTCTCCAGCAAGTGTACACCAGCTGTACTGTTGCCCATACGGTTCAGAGAAGGTCCAACCAGTCCAATGCCATATCGTCCGGGTACCATCGTCATAATACTGCCTGATACGCCGCTTTTGGCAGGTAGTCCGACTTGAATGGCGAATTCCCCTGAGGCGTCATACATGCCACATGTCGTCATAAATGTTTTGGCGATCTGTACATAGCGGCGGGGAATCAGCGGTATACCTGTCACTGGATCTCGACCATTGTAAGCTAATACAAGTCCCATACGAGCTAAATCAGTACAGTTCAATTTGACAGCACAATGTCTGAAATAAACTTCAAGCACATCCTCCACATGACCTCTTAAAATTCCTTTTTCCATTAGAAAATAAGCAAGGGAACGGTTCAAATGGCCTGTAGCTGATTCTGAATCGTAGACATCCTGATCATATTCCAATGTGTCATTGTGGGTAAGCAGGCGGAAAAATTGGAGAACACGGGCAAATCTCTCTTCTGGACTGTTCCCGCGAATCAGAGAGGAGACTGCGATTGCTCCGGCGTTAATCAGTGGGTTAAACGGAATGCCCGGTTCAACTAGTTCTAGCTTTAGCATGGAATTAAAACGGTCTCCGGTAGGCTCCATACCCACTTTAGAGAAGACAACGTCCTCTCCATTATCCATCAAGGCCAGAATGAGCGTAAATACCTTTGAGATACTTTGCATCGTAAATTGGATTTCCGTATCTCCGGCTACCACAGTTTCACCCGCACCGTTCATTACAACAACACCCAGCGCGTCGGCCGGGGCTTTGGACAGCTCAGGAATATATGCTGCTACCTTGCCATGAATATACTCATGACGGCTTTGTTCTACCCATTCCGGCAGTTTGGTCTGTAATCTCTGCCACTCCGATGTCATTTCTTTTCCTCCAGTCGAGTAACCAATCTGTGGTATTTTATTGTAGAGCAAAAAGTAGCTATATACTTATTTTAAAGAAATTTTCAGTTGAAAAACAAGCTCTGATGTCATTTCTTTTTCTCCAGTTAAATACCCAACCTAATGTAATATCGGTATTATGGTTTATCCTCTGTAGTCTTCATTCACTTCATCCAACTGCCTATCCGAAATCACTTCTAAGTGCCACCATACTCTTTTTTAGCGTTGGCTCATAAGAAAGATTCCCATTTTTAAAAAAAAGTTAATAGGAGAAGGAGATGAAGTGGAACATGTTACACGGTACGTTAGCGGATTACCCGCGGGAGAAAACGATTCATCAATTGTTTGAAGAGCAGGTTGAGCGCACACCGGATCACATAGCGGTTGTATTTGGGGACAAGCACTTGACGTATGCTGATCTGAACAAACAGGCTAATCAACTAGCACATGTTTTGCGGGCTAAAGGTTTAGATAATGACGAGGCTGTCGGAATTATGGTCGAATGTTCATTGGAAATGATCATCGGAATTTTCGGGATTTTAAAAGCTGGGGGTGCCTATGTGCCGATTGATCCTGAATACCCGAAGGAACGTATACGCTATATGCTGACTGATTCTGGTGCAAATCTCCTGCTGACCCGGCTTCCAATCCACCAACAAACAGAGCTCGCCAGTGTTGTACTGGATTTGTTGGACAAGCGGAACTATGGGAAAGAAACAGGGAATCTCACATCTAATCAAGGTTCCGATACTCTTGCTTGCATTATGTATACGTCTGGCTCTACCGGCGAACCTAAGGGCGCCCTGACGATGCACTACAATATTATACGTGTTGTTAAAAAGACGAATTACATCCAATTCTCGTCAAAAGATAGGATATTACAAGTGGCCAGTTTTTCGTTCGATGGTTCTACATTTGGTATTTATGGGGCTTTGCTTAACGGAGGCACTCTCGTATTGAACTCACAAGATCAAACCATGAATGCACGTGAGCTATCAAGCGTCCTACGGACACAACAGATCACGAAATGCTTCGTCACAACAGCACTTTTTAATGCATTGGTGGATGTGAATCCCGATTGCTTTGCAACTATTGAAACCTTGCTATTCGGTGGTGAGAAGGTTTCAGTCAGCCATGTGCGTAAAGCGTTTGCCCGTCTAGGTCCGGGCCGTTTAATTCATGTCTATGGACCGACAGAGAGCACGGTATTTGCTACTTATTACCCGATTGATCATTTGGACGAAAATGCAAATACCGTACCGATCGGCAAACCAATCAGCAACACGAAGGTTTACATCTTGGATCAAGAGCAGCATCCTCTGCCGCAGGGAGTTGCAGGTGAACTGTACATCGCTGGCGATGGATTAGTTAAAGGTTATTTGAATCGTCCAGAGCTGACAGAAGAGAGGTTTATTCAGTCATCATGGGTACCTGGAGGCAGGTTGTATCGAACTGGAGATTGGGTGCAAGAGCAAGCGGACGGAAACATCGAATATATCAGTCGGATCGACGATCAAGTGAAAATACGGGGTTTTCGAATTGAGCCTGGGGAAATAGAGTCGCATTTATTAAAAGTAGATGATATACAAGAAGCGGCAGTTATCGCCCGTGAAAAGGAGGACGGTCAAAAGCAGCTGGAAGCATACTTTACGGCGACCAAAAAACTGACAGCAGATGAAATTAAAACCGCTCTCTCTATAAAGCTGCCAAATTACATGATTCCATCTTTTTATATACAACTAGAGCAAATGCCATTGACACTGAATGGTAAGCTGGACCGCAAGGCACTGTTGGCCCTTGAAGAGAATATACATGGTGGTGCAGAATATGTGTCTCCGAAGCCGGGACTGGAAACGAAGCTGATGGACATCTGGCAGGATGTATTGGGGGTGCAGCAGTTCAGTGTTTTAGATAGCTTCTTCGACCTCGGTGGGCATTCTATTCATGCGCTTACATTAATGTCGAGAATGGAGCGTGCAGGATATCACGCCACTTTAACAGACATTTACCACTATAAAACGATTCGGGCACTCGCTGATTATCTTCGTTCAACTCAGAATAGTGTTATAGGGTCCCAAAAGCAGCAGGACATCATAGAAACAACACAAGAGTTGATGTCTTGGCTTCACCAAGAAACAGATGGTGTTTACGAGCTGGTGAAATACCAAGTAAGGGATTTTATTCACGAAGTTAGAGATATTCAGGTGCTTTACTACGACACGGCGGCCGACGTAAACCATATCATGCGGATCATGGATGGGAAAATAGCTCAAGAGCTACTGCCTCACTACATTGTACCACTGCATCAAAAAGCTAAAATGGCTGATCCATACTGGACCATGGATGAAGAGGAGTTTTTCCAGCGTCTGGGCTTAAAAAGCATGGATCTGGATCAGGCGGCAAGTTTACGCAAGCGGCTGGAAGACGATTATTTGAGAAAAGATCAGTGGATTAAAACAGGGCAAGTGGCACAAGAATATCCGCTAAGTGGAATTCAACAAATGCAAATCTCGTTTCATACACCTCCAAGCTTAGGTATATTTAGGCTAGATGAGTGTGTGAATTACGATTTTTTGGATCAGGCTTACGCTCTTTTTATACAAAGTCAAGGATTACTGAGAAGCGTCCCGGTCCAAAGAGATGGATGGACTTATTGGAGGGAACACGTACTTTCTAGCGATGGTTTGCCAAAGCTAAACATCATTGACGTGTCGGATTACAATCCATGTGGTCCTATTACGGACATGATAAATGATTATGTAACGAACACCCGATTCGCCGGAGAACATACTTTGTTCTACATGTTTGTGCTGAAACGAAACCTGCGTGAACATTATGTCATTACTATTTATCATCATGCGATATGCGATCGGGTGACCTCGGAAGTAGCCGAACGACAGTTGATTGCTTACTACAGGAGTCTGCTTCAAAATCGACCCCTTCCTAAGGATGAAGTGAAGCCCTATGTGGAGTATGTTAAACAAATCCAAAGTGGACCGAAAGGAATCACGGAACAAGAATTGATATCAGCCTTTAATTTGGAAGCGTTCCAAAAAAGCAAGCAAAATGTCTTCCAAGCTCCGAAGCTTCGAACGAGCACAGAAGCCTACCTGTTTAACGTAAGTATCCCTGCTGAAGATCCTTCTTTGGAGTTTGCGCTTTCTGTCTATACAAAGGGCTTGCAAACTTATTTAGGTATGGATAAGCTACCATTGTTATTTTTATATGATGGAAGAAGGTACGACGAGGCGGCTTATTATAACACGGCCGGTGAATTTATCGATTTTGTGCCTATGCTGATGGAACTGAAGCAGAATCCAGATGAAATGATGCAGTCTGTCAGAAGCAGACTAGATTTATTAAAGCACCACACGATTAATTTTATGCATCTTTTTACGAGTCCTGATTACAAAGACAAGTGGAAACGTGCCAGAACACTTGCACAGTTTGGGAAGCAGTACGAGCAACTAGACTTATTCATGTTTAACTATTTAGGAAACAGTGCCAAAGCAGGCTCAAAATACAACAATTATTATGATGATACTGTCATAAAGCAACCAAATCCGCTGCCGATCTATTCACTGTTCAATTGCATTGCTTCTTCCTACACGGACGGCCTTATTTTTTCTATACGATGCAGTTACGAGATAGAGGTTAAGGAAGTCAGGGCTGCTTTTTATCAAGCTGTAGGTATGGCATCCCGGATAGGGGAGGTTTAATAAGTGATGGAATCAGCCAATACATCTTATCAGAGTTGTTCTGATAGGCCGCGACGTTACTTGCCTTTATTTTCTCACCATAGTGGAAATGCCGGACAGCCCGAAGGTCATGATCAAGCGCTTTACAAGATTCGTTTGGGGACAAGACAGGTCAAAACGATTATGGGTTTTGTACAGCATCATCAGCTGGGTATGCCTTCTTTTATAACAGCCATATGGTCCGTACTGTTATCCCATTACGCCAATCAATATGCTCTGCCTGTTTTATATTCCGTGGTATCAGACAAAGAAGGGAAAGGATGTCGTCTGGATTATCCACTACTCATTCATATACAGAAGGAAGATCATCTTCTCTCTTTGATACAAAGGATACAAATGGAATGGAACAAACAACTTAGTAGCGACGAGTGGAGAGAGGATTTTTCGCAGCAAACTAAATTCGATCCTCTATTAGGGGGGAAGAAGGATTTCTTCAATGTGGGTATCTCAGAAATTTATGGTGACTTTCCTTCTCCAAGTTTGAATGTGGAAAAGTCTCCTCCCCTTTACGGTATAGATCAGCCAGAAATCGCGCTCTGCTACCGTTATGGCCCGGATGTATTGGAGTGCGCAATACAGTATGATGGCAGTCGTTTGGGAAAAAGGCAAATCGCTAGATTCGCAGGCCATTTCAAAACACTGCTGGCAAATGCACTCCTTCTTCCGGAGAAGACGGTACTATTTCACCCCATGCTGACCACAAGAGAACGCAGACAGATGCAACAATGGAATGATACGGAACAGGCCTATCCTTTGGATAAAACTGTGGTTCATTTGATCGAGGAGCAGGCTGGCCAAACACCCGATGCAATCGCTTTAGAGTTTGGAGAGCAGAAGCTGACCTACTATGAGTTAAATCACCGGGCAAATCAAATCAGCCGCATGATTTTAGAGTCGTATTCGATACAGGGGCATGGCGTTCTGCCGACCGGCACGCTGATTGCCATCGTCTTGGATAGAAGCGCAGATGTGATCCCGTCGATGCTTGGAGTTATGAAAGCGGGCGCTGCTTATCTTCCGATCGATCCCCAATATCCTGGGGAACGGCTGCGATTTATTTTAGAAGATGCACAGGCACAAATGATTATAACGCACAGCCAATTAGTAAGTAGGCTGAATCCATATATTTCTCAAATGGATATGGGAGCACATTCGCTGATTTGTGTGGATAAATGCTTGGTACGGCAGGGCTACTATCCCTACGAAAACTTGAAGATCAAGGTTAAACATAATGATCTGGCTTATGTCATCTACACATCCGGTTCTACTGGAAGACCAAAGGGAACGCTTATTGAACACGCTGGTCTGGTTACGTTGATCCCTTATCTTGTTGAAAAGTTTGGTATCACCTCAGATTCAAGAGTCATGCAATTCGCCTCCATTAGTTTCGACGCTTCGGTCTACGAATGGATCGGCACGCTATCAGTAGGCGGAACAGTGGTTGTTCTGTCAGACGAGGAACTGCCTCCTTATGCAGACATTTCAGATATTCTTGAAGAGAAAAATATCCACATTGCCATGCTAACACCATCTGTGCTGCGAACGATGAAACATAGGGAACTGCCAAGGTTACGGACAATTGTATCTGCTGGAGAACCCTGTACGTCTGATATTGTAGACTATTGGGGAAGAGGAAGACGATTCGTGAACGCTTACGGGCCGACCGAAGTGACGATTATTTGTTCTACTTCTGTCTGCAGACCAGGGAAAGAAATTACGATCGGCAAACCCGTCTATAACAAACGTTTATTCGTTTTGAATCCATTCGGCAGTCCTGTGCCTGTCGGCGTTCCCGGCGAACTATGGGTGGGCGGTATAGGGCTTGCCAGAGGATATTTGAATCGTGAAGAACTGACTCAGGAACGGTTCGTTCACAAAGAGGTTGTAATCAGCAGTGAAAATCCACCACACAGTGAGCGGTTATATAAAACCGGGGACATTGTGAAATGGACGCCGGGTGGTGAATTGGTATTTATCGGCCGTAGTGATGAACAAATTAAAATCAGAGGGTATCGTATCGAACTGGGTGAAATAGAACATCAGCTCTGCCAACATCCCGACATCGGTCAATGTATCGTTCAAGCCTGGAAAGACGGGTCCTACCATAAACTGGTGGCCTATTATACTGCCGTAGAAGAACTGAAAGAGGCCGATCTGACACAGCACTTAAACTCTGTATTACCAGCTTATATGGTTCCTTCATATTTTTGTTATCTGGAGTCATTTCCAGTAAATACAAACGGAAAAGTCGAACGTGGAGCTCTCCCCGATCCGAGGGGCAACTTATTTATTCAAGCTGATGAAGTAGTGGAAGCAGACGAGGACGGTTTCGAAAAGCGCTTGCTTTGGATTTGGCGGCAGATTTTAAAAAGAGGAGATATCGGGGTTAACGACCATTTTTACGCGGTTGGGGGAGACTCAATTCTTGCCATTCAGGTCGTATCTATGGCCAGGGATCATGGTATCATGCTTACTCCAAGACAAGTTGCGGAGTATCCAACCATTCAGAAATTAGCTGCTGTGGTTACTTGGACAGACAATGATCAAAAGGAAGATCTCAGCGTTGACTTGACAGGCGAATTTGGTTTGACACCGATCCAGCACTGGTTTTTCGAGCAACAGTTTGTAGAGCCGCATTATTTCAACCAATCTCAGCTGTTTGTACTCAGTGATTGTGATGCTGTGAAGCTGGAAACTGCCATTAATCAATTGATTCGATTACATCCAGAGCTTTCAATGGAGATCGTAGTCAAGGAACATGTGTATTCGCAGCGCTACCGAAAGGATGCTTCCATTCAACTGGCTAGCTACACCCTTCAACAAGTCGATTATCCCGAATCCGAAATTTCAAGCATATGTGATACGTGGAACAGACAATTGAATTATGAGACGGGCGCCATGATGTATGCAGGAGTAATTCAAGGTCACCCTGACGGTAAAACCCGTCTGTTTATGACTATACATCATCTAGTCATTGATGGAGTGTCTTGGAGAATATTGGTCCAGGATTTGTATCAATTGTATCAGGGTATAGCGCTGCCTACTGTTTTAAATCCATACAAAAAATGGCATTCTGTATTGATGAGTTATTCTAAACATAAAGATACTTTACGTCATATTGAATATTGGAAAAAAGTGCAGCATCAAACTGCAGCATTTGTGCTGCCAGTGGACCATTCCCCGGCTCGTAAAAAGAGCAGTGAATCTTCGGAATGGGTTACGATGCTTACTCCAGACGATACGGAACTGCTTTTGCACCATTGCTCCCAAGCTTACCATACCGAGATTAACGACCTGCTACTTACAGCCTGGTCCCTGGCGCTCTCCGCTTGGTCTGGGCAGAAGACGATTGCGTTTCGCTTAGAAGGTCATGGACGTGAGCACTTTGTATCCGATATAGATCTGACAAGAACCATCGGTTGGTTTACCTCCATGTTTCCGGTATGCATTCAGATTACGGACAATTCCCCCTTGAGAGCGACGATTAAATCTGTCAAAGAGCAGTTGCGTTGTATTCCTCACCGCGGCATGTCATATGGCGCTTTGAGATACTGCCATCCGAATACAGAAGTCCGTTCCGAGTTATCAGCTTCTGAACCTCAGGCTCTTTTCAACTACTTGGGCCAGTTTGATCAGGGGAATGCGAGCGAATTAAACCAGTGGTTAGGGTTTACAAGTGACGCAGCACAGGATTATAGCTCGCCGCTTAATCATGGAACAAGCCTATTGGAACTCAACTGTTCCATTGTTCATGGCAAGCTGCATTTGTTTATGAAATATAGCAAACGTCACTATGAAGAAGCCACCATTACTCAGTTGTTAGATACTTTTATAACACATTTGCTTGCTATTATCGAACATTGCAGCCGGACTGAACACCAAGAGTTCACTCCTAGTGATTTTCCATCAGTGTCACTGGAACAGCATTCGCTTGACCAGATCGTAAAGACATATCATTGGCAATTTGGTTTGGATAAAATGATGTACCTAAGTCCCTTACAAGAAGGACTGCTGTTCCATTATTTAGATCATCCTAGTTCCGATCAATACTTTGTGCAGGTTAGTTGGAAATATCATGGCAGGCTAGAGGTAGACCGTTACCGGGAAGCCTGGAACAGCATCATTTCTGAAAATGATAGCTTGCGGACTTGCTACATTTGGGAGGCGTTGGACAAGCCCATACAATGTATTGTCCGAAATGTAGAATGGAATTGGAGATTTTTGGATTTTGAAGCAGAGCAACCAGAGCAACAACAGAAGTGTATCGAACGCTGGATGACAATGGATCGTAATCGCCGTTTTGATCTGAGTCAGCCTGCGTTCCGCATAACACTGATTCAGACCGCTTCGAATGAATGGACGATGATCTGGAGTTACCATCATATTTTGCTGGACGGTTGGAGCCTGCCGCTACTACTGAGTCGGGTTCATGAACTCTATGCTTGTAGCCTGCAAAACCGGATGCCACAGCGCAGCTTGACCCGTTCTTTTGAAACTTATATTCGTTGGTTAAACAATAAGGATCGCACGGAGGCCGAGTCATTCTGGAAGGCATATTTGGCTGACGTAACGGAGCCGACCCATCTGCCGATAGAGAAGGGCATACTTCCCGATGTACATCAACCGATTGAGAACCAGCAGATCGAGACTTTTTGTATCGATTCGAGACGAACCAAGCGGATCACTGATTTTGTACAGCAAGCACAAGTTTCGCTAAATACGTTGGTGCAGTTCGCATGGGGCAAAGTGCTACAAGTCTATCAAGATGCGGATACAACCGTATTTGGCATGGTCGTGTCCGGGAGGGGATCGGATCTTGCACAATCGGATCGGATCACGGGTATGCTGATTAATACGTTACCTTTGGTCATGCACTGGAATGTGGAGCAAACCATCACTGAATATGTACAAAAGCTGCACCAAACCATTCAGAAACTAAACGACTACAGCTATGTGAGCCTGAACGAACTGAATAGCTGGTCTGGTATTCAAGGACATGTCATGTTTTACAGCATCGTAGCATTCGAAAATTATTTGAACGACTATCGGCAGCCTGAAAATGAATTGAAGATGTCAGCTATGGAGGAACGAGAGAAAACGAATTATCCAATGACGATCACCGTTGCCAATGACGGGGAACAGATCACCATCAAGTTTATGTATGATGCAGATCGACTGAAACAAGAAACGGTTTGCCGACTGGCAGAGCATCTGCTAAATACGGTGCAATATGTGTTGGAATATCCGAATCACACCGTCGGAGACGTTTGCTTTATGAACAAGGATGAATATAAACGAATCGTCTATGACTGGAACAATACGTATACAGCATATCCCAGAGAACGTTCAATTGTTGATTTATTCCAGGAGCAAGCGAAACTACGGCCTATGCAGCCGGCAGTAATTGCGCACAATCAGGTTATGTCCTACCACACCCTAAACCTCATGTCCCAGCACATTGCCAAGATGTTAACGGATGATGCTGATGACAACAATTATGGAAAGTTTATCGGAGTTTACTTGCCGCGCTCTCTTGAATTCATTGTCTCCATCCTGGCGATCATGAAAGCGGGATATGCCTATGTTCCCATTGACCCCGATTTTCCGGCAGCAAGAACCCATGAATTAATCAAGGACGCTGGACTGGACACCATCCTCACTTCACAGGAAGGAGCGGAACGTATCTCGGAAGCCAGTAGGGGAATCCATTTAATATTAATTGATACAGAGCATTTTGACCAAAATGGAGTGGTGAAACAAGAAGAGAAGGAGAACATGATTGCTCCCAATGACCTTGCTTATCTAATGTATACATCAGGATCGACAGGAAAACCGAAAGGCGTTATGGTGGAACATCGCAGTGTCATTCGCTTGCTAAAAAACACCTCTTATTTCCCGTTTTCCTCTGATATCAGATTGCTCTATACGGGTTCGCCTGTTTTTGACGCTTCTACGTTTGAAATTTGGGGGACGTTGCTGAATGGAGGACAGCTGTTCGTAGTTTCAAAAGATGATCTTCTAAATATCCATGTGCTGGAGCAGCGGATGAAGGAGTGGAGAATTAATACACTATGGCTAAGTTCCGCACTGTGTAATCACTGGATTGAAGAAAATGAAAAGATATTTGCTGGACTCCAATGGTTGCTCATAGGTGGAGAAATTTTGTCAGTTAAGCATATAAATCGTATCCGGCTTGCCTATCCGGAACTTTCGATTCTCAATGTATACGGTCCTACGGAGAACACCACCTTTTCGACGAGCTACCGGATCGAAAAGCCTTTTGAGCAGAATATTCCTATTGGCAAGCCCATTAGTAACTCAACTTGTTATATTCTGGACAAGTGGGGTCGTGTTCAGCCTGTCGGAGCAATCGGGGAATTATGCGTGGGGGGAGACGGGGTTGCAAGGGGGTATTGGCGACAAAACCAATTGACACTGCATGCGTTTGCACCGAATCCATATCGCTCTGCCAAAGATGGTGAAAGAGGTACAAATTTAATTCTATACCGTACGGGAGATCGGGCGAGATGGCTACCAGACGGGAATATCGAGTATATTGGACGGGCTGACGATCAGGTAAAACTACGTGGCTATCGAATCGAACTTGGAGAAGTCGAGTTCCGTCTTAGCAGCTATCCTGTAGTGAAAGAATGTCTGGCCTTTGTCCGGGAGGTTCATGGCGATTTGCGAATGATCGCTTACTATACAGCGGAAGAGGAGCAACGAGTGGAGCAGCTTCATACTTTTATGGCTGAAGGTCTTCCATCTTATATGATACCGTTTCGTTACGTTTGGCTGAAATCATTCCCATTAACGGCTAACGGAAAAATCGATCGCAAAAAGCTTCCTTTACCTGAAATCCATAGTAGTGATAGAGAAGCAAATGCTGGATCGAAGACTGAATTGGAACAAACAATAGAAGAAGTTTGGGGCATGGTTCTGAAGCTAGATTACATTGGCAAAAATGAAGACTTTCATACGTTGGGAGGACATTCGCTCCATGCGCTACGCATAGCCAGTCTGCTGCAAAAAAGCGGATATCCGGTTACGGTTAACCAAATATTTCGCGAACAGACGATCGAACGTTTGGCCCTCTCATTGAGCAATGCAATGACGGATACAACAACTGTCCTTAGTCCAAATATGGATATCCCATATATTCAGTCTATAAGAAAAGCATATCCGGATGACGGATTTCCGCTATCTGCTGTACAAAAACGTTTTTTTCAAAGAGATCTTGTGAATCGTAACATGTTTAATGTACCTTACCTGGCCCGGCTCAAAAATTGCATCCCTACAGAATTGCTGAACACGTCGCTTGAGTCACTATTGAACAAACATGCGGCTTTACGACTATCCTTTGCTCAACTGGAAGATGATGAATGGTATCAGTTTGAGCAGAAAATAAGTGTAGAACAGGTAGTCTCTTACGTGGATTTGCACATGGTCTCGGGATCACATGACGCCTACATTTCGGAATACTGCTCGAAAGTGCAGCGTGAATTCGATATCAAAGAAGGACCCTTATGGAAAGTTGTGTTGTTTGACCATTATTGCGAAGAGAGACAACAGGTGATATTACTTCTGTTCCATCATTTAATTTTTGACGGGATTTCCATAAACATTTTTTTAGAAGAGTTGAGACATCTTCTCCTGCCGGGAAAAGGGAATGATCTGGCGTTACATGCGGAGGAGGAGGGAAGCAGTTATCGGGATTGGTGCATGGCGTTGATCCAATATGCGGTGAAAGACTTTTTTCCTAAAGCATCTACTTTCTGGAGTAAGGTTGTGGAAGGCGGCCAATCTTTACAGGTTGACACGGAATCGGAGATACAGCCACTTCATCGCCACATGAGAACTATAACGTATGATTTACTTGAAGGAGAGGAGCATATTCTTCTTCTAAAAGCATTGGCTGTAAAGCACCATACTACGCCACTGAGCATCTTACTGACGGCATTGTCACAGGCTTGTTTCCAATTGAAAAAGCAATCAGATTTGCTGCTGCATGTGATGTCTTATCAACGTGAGTCCTTTTTGCCGGGTATCGTGATTGATCGTACAATTGGTTTTTTCGCCGGAGCATATCCCCTTCGAATTCAGATCCCGCAAGGAGAACTGTCCGACAATTGGGAAATGACACTGGGACATGTCGTACACACGTTGCGGCATATTCCATCTGAAGGCATGGATTACTTTATTTTACGCCATTTGATACAGAATATTTATCCAAATACGGAACCACTAAAGGACGAAACTCACATGCTTTTCCATTACCAATCAGAGGAAATGAATGGGATAGCCGATGAGTTGTACGAGCCTTTATCCATTTCTTACGGAAATACGAACGCCGCAGACAATCCCTCTGCTTACAAGCTAAATATAACAGCAGGGCTTAGACGCGATAGATTAAGTTTAACCTGCTATTATAGTTCACTACATTATAAGGATCAGACGATCGCTGAGCTAATACGATTCATAACCGAACATCTGTGCCAAAGCATCGGTGTTCGCCTATATACCATGATAGGGGAGGGGAGCTTCAGATTATGAAAGTATATGAATTTTGCCCATTTTTCAATGAAAATCGCATTGCAGATATTAAAATAAAAGAAAATGCCGGCTGGATTGACGAGCTGCACGTGATCGAAGCCAACAAGACGTTCAGCTATTTGGATAAGCCCTGCAACTTTAATCCAGATTATGTGGGTCCCAAGGTGATTCATCATCCATTTCACGCGGATCAACTGTTTCGTGAACCTGAGAAGCACTCATTGTACTTCGATGTGGATAGCTGCGGCGCAGATAACTTTGACCGCTGGTACTGGCGTCTGCTCAGCTATAACAGTGCGTTTCATAATGAGGCTTGCCAAAGAAACAGAAGTACCTCTATCTTACAGGATAAAGTTAAAGACGATGATGTGATCATTTTGGCTGATTTTGATGAGATCATTGACAGTCGGATGGCGGATCGTATTGTTTCGGAAGTGAAGAAACATCAAGTTATTACAATTAAAATGCACTATTCTGTATTCTTCCTGAATCTTTTTTGCCAATCTAATCACGGTGCTCCTCATTGGAGCTACCGCGTGTTCGCCATGACCGGCCGGTACTTCAAAAGTATGCCTTTCTCACCCGACTATCTCAGGAAGAAGGGAATTGCTGAAGCGTTGTATCATGACATTTATTGTCTGGAGGAGCCAGTTGGATTCCACCATTCATGGCTTGAATATCAGAAAACCGCGCTTCCCAAACTGCAAGCTTTTGCTGCCAATGTAGAAGATAAAAGTATATTAAATGCAGAGTATATTGATCAATGCTTACATGATAAAAAGCTGTACTATATCGATACCGAACTTTATGTTGATAACTCAAAATCGTTTTTGAGCAGTCTACAGGAACTTGAAACAGATGATCTTTGGTATAAGTAAAGGAAGTTAGATTAGCTGCCTGAGAAACCCGGTCCACACAAGATTAGGGTTTCTTTTTTGCTTTTTTTCAAGCTCTAGGGGGAGCTACGCCAATTGGGAGGAGTAAAGCGAAAAGAGATCAAATAAAAACTGCCGACGAGATCGGCAGTTTAGTTTAAAGACCTTCTGATGTATCAGGTTATTCATCGGAAGGTTATTTTGCTATGTAATTAGAATCAATAGTAGCTGCTTGAATTCAATGAACTTATGATAGCAGGCAACAGAGCAACAGCCATAATGATATAGATCACAATTACAATAGCGGCCCAAAGAAGGCCTGCTTTAGCATAGTTAGCTTTGCTCGGATTAGTCGAGCCGCTAAATGCCCACACAAACAGCATAATAAGTCCAACTACCGGTATAGCCATCAGAAGTAAACTGATCATCCACTCCTTGAATGATACAGGAGGCGGGTAAACAGGGGCTGGTCTGGATGGTGCTCCTTGCTGATTGAATTGCGGATTAAACTGGTTAGACAATTAGATCTTCTCCCTACGTGATTAGTATGTTGTGTTTCCTATATTGACCAAAACATCATACATGATATGACAATAAGCAACAAGTGAAATTCAGTAAACAGTCTAATAGTACTATCAAATGATTAAAAATAGGACTATACACCCTATTGACGAAGCAGTTTTTATATATTACTGTATTGATATTAACATTTTGTTTTTATCAATTGATTCAAATTAAAAGTTACATAGAGCATTCGTCACTTTTGAATTAAAAGCGACAAATGACCCATATATGAACAGGTAGGTGAGGCAAGTGACAGATGGATCGAAACATAATCACAGTGGCTTGACGGAAGAGGAGTTCTTAGCCCTGTATGATGCGAATGAATATGAGCGCCCATCCGTAACGGTAGATATGCTGCTATTTACGGTAATGGATCAGCTCCAACAAAATTATCGGAAGCTGCCTGAGAAGACCCTCCAGCTTCTTTTGATCCAAAGAGGGGAGCATCCCTATATAGGGCAATGGGCGTTGCCGGGTGGTTTTGTAGGTATAGATGAAAGTCTGGAAGAGGCTGCACGACGCGAGCTTAAAACGGAAACGAATGTGGATCAGATTTATATGGAGCAGCTATATACTTGGGGAGATGTGGCACGTGATCCTCGTATGCGGGTAATCAGCTGCGCTTACATGGCATTGGTGGATCACGATTCCTTGGAGGTACAGGCGGGGGATGATGCCGATGATGCCCAGTGGTTTGAGCTGGATTACAGCGTAGCTCAGGAAACGCGGACGAAGCAGCCGGAAGGTTACACATGGGAGCAAGACATTGAAATCACATTGAAGCATGGGGACATCCATCTGTCAGCCAAAGTAAAAATAACTGAAATTCTTAAGGGAAGAACTATTGAAATCAAGCGAGAGGTGCTTGAGTCACAAGGAATTGCTTTTGATCATGCCAAAATTATTGCGTACGGTATAGAGCGTCTGCGCAGCAAAATAGAATACACAGATATCGCATTTCACCTGATGCCAGCTCTATTTACACTGAGTGAGCTTCAGCAGGTGTATGAAATTATTCTAGGTAAGGAGCTGTTGGCCGCAGCCTTTCGTCGCAAAATAGCTGATCTCGTGGAAGAAACCAATGAGTATAGAAAGGCGGCTGGACATCGTCCGTCCAAGTTATACCGATTTAAGCCTCGGGCGCGTTTTATGTAGCATAAGGAATATGAAATGAGGAATCTTCATGGAAAAGTTTACATTTTTTTATCGCAGTCATTCGCCATTTTCGCAATGGTATCCTTCTGATTTTGTCGTGGATGGATTGGAGTTTAACTGTGCCGAGCAATATATGATGTTGAAAAAAGCACAGCTTTTTGGGGATGAAGAGGCGGCCCTGAAAATTATGCAAGCACCTACCCCAAGGGAGCAAAAAGCCCGTGGCCGCAGTGTGCGCGGATTTGACCAATCCTTGTGGGAGGCCAATTGCCGGCAATTTGTGTATGACGGTAATTACGCCAAGTTCACCCAAAATCCGAATTTGCTCAAGCACCTGCTTAAAACGAAAGGAACCACTCTGGTTGAGGCTAGTCCGACCGACACCATTTGGGGTGTAGGCTTAGCTGAGAGCGATGCTCGTATACGGAACCGCAAGCTATGGCGTGGCACGAACTGGCTAGGAGAAATATTGACGAATTTACGTGAGGATGTATTGCAAAAGGAGGTATAGTCATCATGAAAAATACAATGAATTCCCGGAGTAGCCGGGATGCACGATCACATATGGCGCAGGAGACACTATCCATTTTGGAGAATGGATATTACACGAATATCAAACAGGTTCAAGTAAATATGACAAAAGAGATAGGAAATGCGGTCACAGGCTCGAAGTTATATACACCTTCTCAACTGGTAGCTGTAAAGCAAGAAACAGAGCAAAGAATAAAAAGTATATTGGGGCCTTCTTCCCGCATAGAAGAACAGACGATTATTGCAAAATTGGAAATTACGGGAGAAAGCACGTTACAGGCGGCATACAGACTCCAGGTAGAGGAGAAGCTGACCCACGTGGCGTGTTTGAATTTTGCATCAGCTAAAAACCCGGGAGGTGGATTTCTCGGAGGTAGCCAGGCTCAAGAAGAAAGCTTGGCTCGTTCGTCAGCGTTATATCCTTGCATTTCACAAATGGAAGAGATGTATGGACATAATCGGAAGCTGCGGAGCTGTTTTTATTCAGATTATATGATTTATTCGCCTGAAGTTCCGGTATTTCGGGATGATCAGGGAACATTGTTGGAGAAGCCATATCAAGTCGACTTCCTGACCGCACCTGCTGTAAATGCTGGAGTTGTGCGAGAACGGGAGCCAGAGCAGGTGAATCGGATTGGGGAAGTGATGCTGGAGCGGATCCGTTACGTTCTTGGAATGGCTAAGCAAAACGGCGTAGAACATCTTGTGCTGGGAGCCTATGGTTGCGGAGTATTTCGCAATAAGCCAGAAGAGGTTGCCCTCTGGTTCAAGCAAGTGCTTGTAGATGAAGGATATGGTTTGCTGTTTGACCGGATTGTTTTTGCAGTGTTGGATCACAAAGCAGACCAACATACTTTAAACAGCTTTAAAAATGTTCTTTCTTGAAGTGAAGGCAGTGCATAAAAACTGTTTTACTATAATATCTCATGAAAAAGGAAGGTGCTGAATGAATCCATCTTCGAATATAACCTGGCATGTGTCCGATATTGATAAGCAAGCGCGTCAGCTTTTGAATGGCCATAAAAGTCCGGTGCTTTGGTTTACAGGGCTGTCTGGTTCGGGAAAATCAACGGTATCCTCCACACTTGAAAAAGCGTTATACGCACGAGGCATACACACGTTTATTTTGGATGGAGATAATGTTCGGCACGGTTTAAATCAGAATCTAGGTTTCCTGCCCGCTGACCGTAAAGAAAATATCCGCCGTATTGCCGAAGTTGCAAAGCTAATGGCACATGCGGGTGTTCTAACGATTTGCGCCACCATTTCCCCTTATCGTGAAGATCGTGAAATGGTAAAGGAGATTTTACAGCAGGAAGGTTGCTATGAGATTTATATACAGTGCAGCCTGGAGGAATGTGAGCGACGCGATCCAAAAGGAATGTACAAGAAAGCGCGTGCCGGAGAAATTCATCATTTTACGGGGATTGATGCTCCCTATGAAGCACCGCTGGAACCTGATCTAATCGTATCTACTGAAGGTCGAGAGGTAATCCAGTCGGTTCAGGATATCTTGGATTTTCTTGATAGGAAGCAGCTGCTATTATGATTTTATGATGAATTCTACATGAATATTGTCTGAAAGCCTCAATGGCAAAACTTCGAGAAGTGATCAAAGTAATCATTATAGAAAGTAAAAATGAAACATATATATTGGTAAATAAATACAGTAGTGCATATACGGCAAGCCTTAAGGGGCTTGCTTTTTTGTTTATGATTTTAAACTAATTCTAAATCCTAGATTATAATAATTATAAAAAAGTATTGATTTTTGTTTGTGCACAATTTATAGTGAAAGGCACATAGTTAACCAATTCATTCAAGAGGTGATTTCAATCATGAGTAACCAACCAACGAACCTGACTACAAGCTGGGGCGCTCCTGTTGGAGATAATCAAAATTCGATCACAGCAGGCTCACGGGGTCCCACACTAATTCAGGATGTGCATCTGCTGGAGAAGCTGGCGCATTTTAACCGGGAGCGTGTGCCGGAACGTGTCGTTCATGCAAAAGGTGCAGGGGCGCACGGATATTTTGAAGTCACTAATGATTTGTCTGCATATACAAAAGCAAGCTTCTTGTCTGAAGTGGGCAAGCGTACACCGATGTTTATCCGTTTTTCTACTGTGGCGGGTGAGCTGGGCTCGTCCGATACTGTACGCGACCCACGTGGTTTTGCGGTGAAGTTTTATACAGAAGAAGGCAACTATGATCTCGTGGGCAATAATACACCTGTGTTTTTTATTCGGGATGCCATTAAATTTCCTGACTTTATTCATACGCAAAAACGTCATCCCCAAACCCATCTGAAAAACCCGAATGCGGTCTGGGATTTCTGGTCCTTATCTCCTGAATCGCTGCATCAGGTAAGTATCCTTATGTCTGACCGCGGTATTCCAGCTACACTTAGACATATGCATGGTTTCGGTAGTCACACGTTCAAGTGGGTAAATGCCGAAGGACAGGCAGTATGGGTGAAATATCATTTTAAAACAGAGCAAGGTGTGCAAAATCTTGATGTGGATTTGGCTGCAAAAATTGCCGGTGAAAATCCGGATTATCATACAGAAGATTTGTTTAATGCCATCAAAAAAGGTGATTTTCCGGCATGGAAACTTCATGTGCAGATTATGCCCGTAGAAGATGCAGATACGTATCGCTTTGATCCATTTGATGTGACAAAAGTATGGTCTCAAAAGGATTATCCGCTGATTGAGGTTGGGCGCATGGTGCTGAATCGTAATCCTGAGAACTACTTTGCTGAGGTAGAGCAGGCGACATTCTCTCCGGGTTCATTTGTTCCTGGAATTGAAGCATCCCCGGATAAAATGCTGCAAGGACGCCTGTTTGCCTACGGCGACGCACATCGCTACCGTGTAGGTGCAAATCATAATTCGTTGCCGATCAACCGTCCGCATGCAGAAGTACACAACTACCAACGCGATGGTGCATTACGCAGTGACAGCAATGGCGGAGGATCTGTTTATTACGAGCCTAATAGTCTCGGTGGACCCAAAGAATCACCTGCGCACAAAATTGCTCCTTTTGAAGTGTCTGGCGAAGCGCAAAGCGTAGCCTACGATCATCACGATCACTACACACAGCCGGGCGACCTGTACCGCTTGCTCAGTGAAGAAGAGCGCGCACGTTTGGTCCGAAACATCGTAAATGCGATGAAACCGGTAGAAAGTGATGAAATCAAACTGCGTCAGATCGGACATTTCTACAAAGCTGATCCTGAATATGGACGTCGTGTAGCCGAAGGTTTGGGCTTGACCGTTCCTCAAGGCGAGTAGAGGTATCTGCAAACTCTAACCTGAAAGCCGTATGAATAAATAATAAAAGGATGTCCCAACACCACGTACATGGTGGATGGGACATCCTTTGTTTTTTAGAGCGATGTAAATCAGGTGCTGCTATATCCTCTGCAAGCGAGGTAAATAGATTACAAGAAACAGTGACCGTCCTAGTGCAAATACGATAAAGGATAGCCAAAGTCCGTGATTCCCATAATGGGGAACGCACCAGAAGAGAGCGATCAAAAAGCAGAGCAATGAGATCAGCATCGAATTACGGATCGGATACGTTACCGTCATTCCTGTAAACACACCGTAGAATACCAGTCCCAGCCCGGCTGCCAGCGGAAAGACCACAAGCCATCCATTATAAGGGCCTGTAAGACTAATCACTGTGGCATTATCCGTAAATAGCGAGATAAGCGGCTCTTTCAGTGCGAAATACAATCCTCCCGTCACTATGCTGGTCACCAGTGTCCAGAACCAGGACAAGTGAATAACCCTTTGCAGCATTTTACGATCCCCGGCACCCCTAGCCTGACCCGTCATAATGCTACTGGCGTTGGCGAACCCATCAAAAAAGTAAGCCATAATATAATGGATCTGCAACAAAATAGCGTTCGCCGCCAACTGATCGGTTCCAAAGCTCGCACTGCGCGCCGTAAACAGATTAAACATCGTCAGCAGACAGGCTGTACGGATCATAAGATCAAGGTTTGTTGCCATGACACTTTTCAACTCTGAGGCTCCAAACCAACCTCGCCAATTCATCTGTCCGCTTTGCTTCCATTCTCTCCAAATCGATGAGCGGAACACCAGAACTAGACCCAATATACATGCAAGAGCCTCCGCAATCAGAGTAGCGCTTGCTACACCAGTGACATTCCAATGCATCATCTGTGTAAATACAATAGCTAATACCATATTGATTACGTTCATTGAAATTTGCAAAAATAATGTAGCCTTCACACGGGATAATCCCATCAGCCAGCCAAGCAGCACATAGTTCACCAATGTAAGAGGGGCTCCCCAAATACGAATGTTAAAATAAATTGCTGCCTGTGCCGCCACATCCTGAGCCGGATGGATTAGCTGAAGAGAAGCTAGCAGAATTGGCTTTTGTAACACAATGAATACCGCACCAATGAGTAGAGCAATGGCCAGTGGGCGCATGAGAGCAGCTATGCTCTGGTCGTTATTTTGTGCCCCCGCGGCTTGTGCCGTGAAAGCTGATGTGCTGACTCGCAGGAAGCCAAACAGCCAATATAAAGTATTGAAAATAAGAGTGCCCACCGCTACACCGCCTAAATACGCGGAATGGCTCAAATGACCGATTACAGCTGTATCCACCGCACCGAGCAGCGGGGTCGTAATCGTCGAAATAATTAAAGGGATAGCTAAAGCAAGATAGGCTCGGTGGGAAGGCAACATGTTGAAAAAACCTCCAGTAATGATTGTGTATAAGGATGGCGATCCGAATGAAATAATGCTTCTTTGGGAAAATGCTCAACCACACTGCCTTCTTTCATGACCATGATTCGATCACTCATAAAGTGCACAGCCGCCAGATCATGTGAGATAAACAGATAAGCCAGTCCTAGCTCATCCTGCAAATCCTTGAGCAGATTTAAAACGGTAGCTTGTGTAGTCACATCCAAACTAGCCGTTGGCTCGTCCAATACGATAAAATCCGGCTCTGTGCTGATGGCACGTGCGATGGTTACACGCTGCTTTTCCCCACCGCTGAGCTGATGTGGAAACTTGTCCAGATAGCTGGCTGGAAGCTTTACCATATCAAGCAAATGTTCTGCTATATCCCGACGTTCTGAGGACATACCCGCCATAAAGGAAGGAACATAGTACTTAAGCTGGTCCAGTGGCTCCAGCAGGGAGTGCAGGATGGTTAGTCTGGGGTTCAAAGCCGCAGATGGATGTTGAAATACTGCACCCAGCCTGCTGCGAATCCGTTTTAATTCGCTCCGCTTTAGCCCTCGGATAGACTGTCCATCCAGTTTAAGCTCACCTTGATCAAATGGGTCCAGTGTCAAAATACAGCGAGCGAGTGTACTTTTCCCACTGCCGCTTTCCCCGACGATGCCCAGACATTCTCGGGGGGAGATCGTCAGAGCAACATCTTGCAGCACCGTTTTGCCTCCAGCGTAAGCCTTCGTCAAACCGGAGACGGTCACGACAGGATTAGACGTGTCTTGCCGCTGAGCGCAGGTGGCTTGGTTATCCATGTAAAGCGCTCCTTTCCATTGCGTTCTGTTCTTCAGTGCTGTTGTAAGGTAAACGTGCTAGAGCGCCCGGAGACAGCGGCGGAATAGCCGCCAGTAGACGACGAGTATACGGGTGGTCTGGATGGTTCAGCACCGCTTGCGTGTCACCTATTTCAACCAGTGAACCTTCGCGCATCACTGCGATTCGATCTGCATACTTGCGTACATGACGCAGGTCGTGAGTGATCCACAAGACGGAAATACCTGTCTCCATCTGGATTTGGTCAATGAGTTGGAGCACCCGATGGGCTGTGAGCGTATCCAGCGCTGTTGTAGGCTCGTCGGCAATAAGCAACTTCGGCTCCAGCAGTAGTGCAGCCGCAATAGCTGCCCGTTGCAATTGACCGCCGCTGAGCTGGAACGGATAGCTGCGGTACACACGCTCGGCGGGAAGCTGTACGCGCTCCAGCACCTCGATACAGCGCTGTTTGCGCGCCTTGCGATCTTGTTTGCCATGGGCGCGCATCAGCTCGTCCAGTTGGCTGCCTAGACGAAGAAAGGGGGTGAAAGCCCCGTGGTAGTCTTGAAAAATGTAAGATATTTCACTACCCAGCAAAGAACGTCGTTGTTTAGCGGATAGGGCTAGCAAATTATTGTCCTTCCACGCAATGATTCCTTCCGCTGTAACAGAAGAGGGGAGAAGGCCGCCGATAGCGAACGCCGTCATGCTTTTGCCGCTACCGCTTTCGCCGGCTAGAGCACACCATTCCCCCGGACGAATGGCAAGCTCCAGTTGCTCTACAATCGTTTTTACATTTGTCCGAATCGTTAAGCCTTCAATAGTCAGCATGTACAGTTCACTCCTCTGTCCAGGTTTTAACATCATAACGGTCGCGCAGTTTGTCTCCCAATACGTTCGCCAGTAGCACTGTTAGCACGACAGCTATCCCTGGAACCAGCATCAGTTGGGGAGCCATTTGAAAATACGCTCGTCCTTCATTCAACATAGTACCCCATTCGGGAATTGGCGGCTGTGGACCTAAGCCCAAAAAAGATAGGGAGGCAATCATTAAAATGATTTTGCCGATATCCAGCGTAGCCAGCACAAGAACATTCCCAATTGCATGGGGGAGAATATGCCGCATGACAATCCGCAGGGAGGAGGTACCCGCCAGTATGGATAACGAAATGTAATCCTTTTGCTTTTCTGCCAGAACGGTACTACGCACCAGACGTGCATAACCAACCCATTTTACCGCAGTCACCGCGAAAATAAGATTTACTAAGCCTGGTCCGAGCAAACCGCTCAGTACAATGGCAAAAATATAATCAGGTAATGTCATGAAGGCATCGACCACCCGCTTGAATACACGATCCATCCAGCCTCCAATAAATCCTGAAAGCAGACCAAGAGGGACCCCGACAACCAGCGAAACGGCCAAAATCAACAAACTGGTTCCGACAGTCGTCCGAAGTCCAGCTATGACTCTCGATAGTACATCTCTGCCCAAATGATCCGTTCCCAGCCAGTGCGTAGCGCTGATCGATTGTAGTCGATTCCCCATCTGGATGCGATACGGATCTTGCGGTGCAAGAAACGGAACGACTGTAATTGCTGCAAGAATGAGCAGGATGGAGAGCGACACGATCCATGTTTTGGACAATCGTGTTCTAGTGAGCTGCCCGTTTTCCGCATGTACGGATTTTATCATGATAAACGTTTCTCCTTCAAAGCGATTTCAGGATTGACCCAACGGTAGGACAGCTCTACCAAAATATTGATACATACAATGAATGCAGCCATAAATACGGTATAGCCCTGAATTATGGGGTAATCCCTTGCAGCGATGGCATCCACAATCCATTTGCCCAGCCCCGGATAGGCGAATAGCACTTCAATTACGACTGTACCTCCCAGTAGGCTGCCTATACTCTCACTGAATACCGTAATAAGCGGAACTAGACTGTGACGAAGCATGTGTCTGAAAAAAATGCGGATGGGGCTGATTCCACGCGCTTGCGCCGCTTTGATAAAGTCTTGCCCCGAGCTTTCAATCAGACTTGCGCGGATCATTCGTACATAAACGGCCGCCATTGCCAATCCCAAGGTAAGAGAAGGGAGTACCAAATGAAAAGCGGTTCCTTCACCCATAGACGGCAAAATGCGCAATTTAACTGCAAACCATTCGATAAACAAAAGCCCCAGCCAAAAGCTGGGAATCGAGGAGCCGATTAAGGCAAACACACGACTGGCTCTGTCAATCCAACGGTTACGGTAGAGCGCTGCCATCGTTCCGAGCGGGAGAGCTATCAGCAGCATAATGAACAGGGAGCCTCCGGTCAGCAGAAGTGTATAAGGCAGTTTTTCCATAAACTCTGTGAATACCGGACGATGGGTTAAATAAGATTGTCCAAAATCAAACTGAAGCAACTGCATCAGCCACTTCCCATATTGTACAGGTAATGGCTGATCAAGCCCCAGTTGGCTGCGCATATCTGCAATTTGCTGATTGGACACAGCTACATCGTCGACTCGGAGAATGCTCCGGACGGGATCGCCCGGAACAAGCTTAAGCAGACAAAAGCTCACAAAGGAAAGAATAAGAAAGAACAAAACCAGTTCAAGAAACTTTTTGGCGATGGATTTAAACATGCTAGTTCACATCCAGGTCCTGGGTCAGCAAGTAGTATTCACTTTGGCTAGTTACCCAGTTATGTACGTAATCGCGATAGGCCACTACGTTGTTAGGATGGACCAGAAAGGATTGCAGATTTTGTTGGTCAATCAGCGTGACAGCCTTCAGCGCCAGCTTGTTGCGTTGTTCCTCATTCACGGTTGTGTTCAGCTGTGAGATCATACCCGTGAGTTCTGGTACATGCACACGCCCATAATTCAGTGCTCCTTCAGGCATGTAAGCCGCATTCAGAAAATAGCTTGCATCGCCGCGCGGGACTGTAATGCTACTATAAGTTGCTAAATCCCAATCCTGATGTGCGGCGAGATATTCGTCAATATTATCAACCTGCCGGATATCAATCGTAATGCCAAGTTCTTTAGCGTTAGCCTGAATCAGCTGGGAAATGAGTGGAAGCTCCGCTCTCGACTGGTAAGTTAGCAATGTAAGATGAAGCGGCTTGCCGTCGGGGTTCGCAACTTTTCCGTTCTGCACTGTATATCCAGCTTGCTTGAAGCCTTCTCGTGCAGCATTCAAATCAAACTGTTTCGTAATATATTTCGGTGAAAAAGGAAAGTCGGACAAGAACGGGCCTTGAGCAGGGGTTCCCTGACCAGACATGATACCACTAGCAATCTCATCCCGGTTGATCAGGTTATCGAATGCTTTACGCACAGCCGTCTTTTTCAGATCGTTATTGTTCATATTGTAAATCAGTTGATGCGTTCGCAAACTAGGAAGCGAGTCTACCTTAACAGTAGAATCAGCTTTCAATAGCTCCAAGCTTTCAATTGGCGGGCGATACACAATATCAGCTGTTTTGGCTTGAAAAGCAAGCTGACGCGCATTGGCGTCTTCGTTAAACATGAATTTGGCATGTTTCAACTTTACTTCACCGTTCCAATATTGTTCATGGCGATCTAAATTCAGTTCACTTCCAGCACGGAAGCTGGCAACCTTGAACGGTCCCGTCCCTGATGGGAGGTCACCTGTAGCTGTGGTGTCTATAATAGCCGTATTCGGATGAACCAGCTCAGACACAAATTCTGGGAAAGGCTTGTCTGTCGTAATGTTCAAAATTTGTCTATCCGCATGAATATCACGGATATGCAGCGCATTTTTGACCGATGGATTGAGCTTTAGCGCTCTTTCCAAAGAGGCTTTGACAGCAGCGGCATTGACGGCTTTACCGCTGTGGAAGTTCACACCTGGTCGGATGTTGAAGGTCCAGTGCTGTCCGTCCTTGCTGTCCCATTTCTCTGCAAGCCAAGCTTCCAGCTTAAGATCCTTGTTCACTTTGATCAGTGTTTCACTTACTCCAGCACGAACAGCTGTGTAATTTACATCTGAATGAGGGTCTATAGAAGGGCTTTGCACGTTAAACAATAAGGTGACACTTTTATCTTGTGGTGCAGCAGATGGAGAGGGTGAAGCTGACGGAGATGAAGCGCAGGCTGCCATCATCACCGCCATTACCGCAGGTATAAATAGTTTAAAATACGAACGCTTAAACAACAGGGAGTCCTCCTTAATAGTAATCGTAATTTTTACGCTTTAATTTATAAACCATATCGTAACCAAATGAAGGAGCTTTGTAAATATGTAATTGATGAATGTGTATGTAAATTCATATGAAAAAAAGGCTGCATAACCAATAGTGAGATGGTTAGCAGCCTTTAAGTATATTTAGATATGTTTAATTTGGAATGGCTAAAAATTTATGAATTAATGCATGGGTGCTTTGGCAGTGCCATGTTCAACATGAACTCTGCGGATGAAAAACGCAAGGATCAACCCGATCACACTGATAATCATCGCAAAGAAAAATGAATTTTGTGATCCGATTGCCATGGCATTGGCCATTTCATTTACGGATTCAGGCATACTGGATTGGCTCAAATAGCTGTCCATGCCCTTCGAGAGAATGCTTACCGCTACGGCTGTACCGATAGCACCAGCAACTTGTTGGAGCGTGCTCATAATGGCCGTTCCGTCTGGGTATAAATCCATAGGGAGCTGGTTAAGTCCGTTTGTCTGAGCTGGCATCATAATCATGGAAATGCCGATCATCAAGCAGCTATGAAGCACAATAATGAGTACGAGAGTTGATGTTGTTGTAATTCCAGACAGGAAAAATAAAACAGCGGCCACAATCACAAGCCCTGGAATGACAAGCCATTTGGGACCGAATTTATCGAATAGTGAGCCCATAATGGGAGACAAGAGACCATTGATAATCCCACCAGGCAGAAGTACCAAACCTGCTGTTAGAGCAGACAAAGCCAGCCCTTTTTGCAAAAAGAGTGGAAGAATCAGCATCGTAGAAAGGATCGTCATCATACATAAGAACACCATAATAACGCCGATCACGAACATAGGATATTTAAACACACGCAAGTTCAACATAGGCTGCTTCATCTTCAACTGACGTACAGAGAACAGTATCAACGATACCAAACCGACAATCACAGGAAGCAGAACCATCAGGCTAGCCCAACCTTCGCCACCTTCTCCGGATTTACTGAAACCAAACACAACACCGCCGAAGCCAATGGAAGACAGGAGGATAGATAAAAGATCAATTTTAGGCTTGGTCGTTTCTGAAACGTTTTGCATAAATAAAATACCGCAAATCAGCGAGAGAACCAAGAACGGAAGAGAAATCCAGAAGATCCAGTGCCAAGACAGATTTTGCAGTACCAGTCCTGCAATGGTAGGTCCAACGGCAGGTGCAAACATAATTACCAATCCGATGATCCCCATAGCCGCGCCTCTCTTTTCAGCCGGGAAAATGATCAAGATGGTGTTAAACATCAACGGCAATAACAACGCTGTACCAATGGCCTGAAGAATACGTGCGATCAATAGCACTGAAAAAGTAGGTGCAAGTGCAGCAACGAGACAACCAGCTATTGAAAACAGCAACGATGTCACAAACAGCTGTCTTGTCGTAAAGGTTTGAATCAGCATTCCCGATACAGGTACTAAAATACCGAGTGTAAGCAGATAAGCGGTAGTCAACCATTGGGCTGTTGCAGTTGTAATATGCAAAATCTGCATCAAATCATTCAGTGCAATGTTAAGTGCCGTTTCACTGAACATCCCAATAAAGCCGCTAAGGAGCAGGGCAATCATAATAGGTAGCACCTTGAACGTTTTGGGTTCAGAGGGTGAACTCGATTGACTCATTGTATTCATGTTGTTTTTGTTCCTCCAATAAATTAATGGTGTTGAATTATAACGATCGGTCTATATATAATAAACATGTTGTTATTTTTTTGTCAAAGTATAAGTTATAACTACTATATAATGAAGGATGCTGTATATGGCTGCTAAACCCGAATCATACGAGAATATCGTACAAACCGCATCGAAGCTCTTTTTTCATCAGGGGTATCACGCGACCGGACTGAATCAGATTCTTGCGGAGAGTGGATCACCGAAAGGGTCACTTTATTATTATTTTCCGCGTGGTAAAGAAGAATTGGCTTTGGAGTGCATAAGAAGAGGGAATGAGTTTATAAAGCAAAAATTAAAACAGACACTGAACGGGAATGATAATCCAGTACTAGCCATTCAGGATTTTATCCGTAATACAGCTGAGGAGGCAGACCGTACCGGCTTTAACGACTTCATGCCGATTGGCTTCTGGGCTGCTGCGGAAACTTCCTGTATTAGTGAATCGCTACGTCATGCTTGTGTGAATACGTTTACAGATTGGCAGCACATCTATATGGAGCGCCTTCAGGATTCGGGCTGGGAAGAGGAAAAGGCACATAGTCTGGCGGTACTTATTATTTCGATGCTCGAAGGTGCATTGATTTTGGCCGTTACGCAACAGAGCAGTGCTCCTATATATAATATCGTGGATTACATTCCACAGTTGGTCAAATAATCCTGTCTCTTCGATTTTCAATCGCTCCTAATGAGCTCCAACAAGCAACTTTAAAAAGCCGATGTTTTCGGTTTTGAGAACTCGGCTTTTTTGTGGTTCTGAGACGTAATTTTACTCACATTACCAGCACCAAATGATGAAAAGTATGGTAAAATAGAATGAATTTGATTTTGATTTTGCACGAAGGAAGGGTGATAGCAAGTGGCAAAAGCGAAGGTACCCAAACGGCCTACTCGGGATGAATTTGTACTGGAGGAAATCGGGAATCAGCTTGTAGAAGCACAACGAGAGCAATCCGAAGTTGTATTGACCGTATGGGGACGCGAAGAAACAACCCGTGGACAAATTGTTAAAATGGACCCGAGAACAGGAAAGGTTCATGTAGAGAGTAATGGAGAAACGGATAAAGTTCCTTTTATGGATATTATGAGTGTAAATTACCCGAGAGATTAGTTGTTGTGATTACATAAATATAGCAGATAGGGAAGAAAAGAATGACAAAGTTAGAGTCTCCCTTACTGCGTGGGAAAGTAACAATTTACAATTCGCGTATACAAAAACAACCGAGTGGTTTAGAGCCATCGGTTGTTTTTGTATACTGCTGCATGAGTGGGAAGAAAAAGCAACGTTATTGTGTTGGCACTTTCCCTTGTACATGCTTATGTAGCTTTTATCGGGCTGTTATGACTGGCACGTGCTTCGGCTTTCTTAAGCACCTTACGATCAAAAATGAAAGGACCAAACGGCAACAGCGATGCAATCAAGGCTGCAAGACTTTGCAATAGCGTTATTTTTCGCAGAATCAGCATGACCACAGTCGCTACAACATAGGCCACGAACAGTACCCCATGGATCATACCCACCCAGCTTACCATTTGTGGCATTCCAGCTGCGTATTTAAGTGGCATAGCGATACACACAAGCAGCAGATATGAAATCGCTTCAATATTACCAATAACACCAAACATCTTAAAGGCATTTTTGAACATAATACACCTCCTTCTCCTATTGCTTAAAATTTAATATATCCTATAATGCAATGTTATTAAACGGTAGAAAGTTACGATATATCGAATATTTATAGCTGAATCAAAAGGTTATGTCAGAGCTTTCACATGATTGAAGTATCCAACGTACCACAGCTTAGCGTGCCCGGAGACGATAATCGTAATTTCGTTTAAATTGTTGAAACAAACAATGGGGTTTAGAAAGATGGCTTGGAGTAAGAAAAAACACTACGCTGGTGTAGTTCGAAGGCTTAGCATATATTGTTTGCGCGACCCCTATCTGTAAAAATGCTAGTGTGAAGCCTAAACATTTTGTATGTAAATTCCGATAACAGTTAAATGAATGCCTGTACATTATAGTGTGAATTTTAAAAGCTGGATTGCAGCAGAAGGGTTTGTAAGCTTGACTTATTAGTTTTGACAAATAAAATTTCCATACTGGTATCAAGGAGAGCATAGATTATGAATAAAAAACGTTTGCGTCAATGGATGGCTCCGTTCGCAACGGCTACACTGATTTTGAATACGGGATATGGCATTTTGGCACCCGATGCAGTGGCTAGCGCGTTGTCGACTGAAAGGCATAACTTAAATCTGACAGGCCTGAATACAGCACAGTTACATACCAAATTAGCAACCACTCAAGGCCGTCATGTGCCTGTTACTTCGGGCACGAAAGTGACTACGTTAACAAAAGGTTATAGTCAGAATACCTATCTTAACCAAATGCTAAAAGTAATGTCGAGTCAAATGGTTACTGCGAATATCGCACCGGCAGAGGTAAGCAATCTGACAGCGGTTCCTACAGAAACAACAAAAGTAAATTTGTCTTGGACCAATCCGTCGGACATTAATTTTGACCACATAAAAGTGGTAAATGTCACTAACGATGTATATGTAGATAACATTCGAAGTAACTCTTATATGATGAGCGGTTTACAGCCGAACACGACATATACTTTTCGCGTGAAAACGGTGAATAAGAGTGGAGATGAATCTCTAGGTACGACAATACAGGCTAAAACGGCCTCCGTTGATGGTCCTGTGGATAAGACACCTCCAGGAGAGGTAAGCGGACTGACAGCTACGAATGTAGGATATAACGCTTTTACCGTAAATTACATATTGCCTAAGGATGCTGACCTGAGCCAAGCGATCATCTATTTAAATGGTAAGGAAGTGCAGCGAACTACAGGGACGTCCTATTCATTCAGTGGATTGATCGCTTCTACAAACTATACAGTACTGGTCAAGACTATTGACAAATCCGGCAACATATCTGGAGGAATCAGTATTCCGGTTACGACCTCAGCGCTCACCGTTGATACAGTGCCCGAAGTGACAGGAGCTTCAGTGACATCAGTTAATAACTATAGCGTTACTGTTTCCTGGACAAGACCTAGCGGAATTAATACGGTCAGTCTGTATAAGGATGGGCAACTGGTAACTGATTCAACAGGATCATCCTATACATTCAACAATCTTTCGGCAAGCCAGACCTACACGTTCACGATTAGGTCCAAGCGAAGCACAGGTGCATTGTCCTCTGGTGTGAGACTGACTGCCACAACGGACAGTACGTCCTCCAATTCGTCAGAAGTGTCCAATCTTGAAGTAGATAGTAAGAGCGACACCTGGATCAAAATCACCTACGATATGCCGAGTAAAGCCGACAAGGTAAAGATATATGTTGATGGTGATTATGAGGGAACTACAAGCTCTGAGTCCTATAAAATAACGGATTTGCGAGAAGGACGCTGGTATGAGATTAAGGTCGTGACTGTCAATAGTAATGGAAGAGAGTCTAGCGGTGTAAAGATATCAGAACGCACGGATTCGGATGGTTACTACTCTTCTTCGTCATCTAGTTCATCGAACTATGAGAAAGCGAGAGATTTGATGCGAATTGCAGAAAACAGTCTGAATGCCTCCGACTGGCGTTCTGCCAGAGATGCAATCAGTGATCTGCCGAGCGGAACCCGTAAAAGCGATTTGCTGGATCGGTTAGAAGCTATTCGCAATAGAGCAATTGGGACCAGTAGTTCATCATCCGGGACGAGTTCTACTACAACAACAACTTCTGGTACAACGTCCTCATACCCTAACAATGCGGTTTCCTCATATTCAACTTCGTTCACCCTGACACCAGGAGCTAAATCAGCTTATGTCGATGGTCGTGCTACGACGATGGCTCAGGCTCCGCGAATCATAAATGGGGCAACGATGGTCCCGCTACGCTTTATCAGTGAACGGATAGGTTACGAGGTAAATTATGAAAAAGCGACCAAAAAGATCATTCTGACTCGACCTACAGACGGCAAACAAGTAGTACTTCAGGTCAAGAATTCTACCCTTGCCGTGTATGAGTTGAACAACTCCCGGAGTTATTCGACGAACATCACAGCTCCGGTTATTGTTAACGGCTACACGCTGGTTCCATTACGAGTGATTAGCGAGCTTTCGGGGTATCAGGTGAACTATAATACTGCATCCAAACAAATTACGATTACAAAATAAATACTTCTGCAAAAAAGGGTTCTAAAGTTTTCACTTTTGAACCCTTTCTGTGTATTAGGAAGTGTATGTAGAACAATGACAATCTCCTACCACACCTGCTCCAAAACCAAGTTTAAATGCTTTTAATCCTGTTTTTCCTATTGCTATTGTATTGTTCATGTTTATAAGCTCCCTTTTGTATGATGTGGAATCCTTGGAGGGAATCTAATGCACATCTTACAACCTGGTGTAAACACTAGGTCAAGCAGAGCAATTCAGTTTTAAAAAAAGATTAAGTTTGGGTCTCAAGCGGCAAAAAGTTATGGCCAAATTTTTGCCCGGTTTGCAATTTCAATTCAATCATATCCTTAATTTCCTGAAGTTCTTGCAGCTGCTGATCTATCTTTTTTTGGTAATTGTAAAGCCTATCATGCCATTCATTATTTGATATGTTGCTCTCATCTAATTGAAGCTGGATAATAGGTTTTAACTCCTTCAGCGACATTCCGGCTTTTTTTAAACACTTGATCATTAGAAGTGCCTCTTTGTGTGAATTGTTATATATCCTGTGCCCATTATTTTTGCGGGCCACGGGAGGAAGAAGACTCATTTTCTCATAATACCGTAAGGTATCCTCACTGATTTGGAATTGATCCATAAGTTCTTTCATTTTAAAATTTGTTGTCATCTCTCGTCACCTTCGTAAGGGGAATCATTTAACGCTTAATGATTACTGTATATTCGAACAGGCATTAAAACGAAATTCATGCGGGGTCAATCCACATCGTTCCTTGAAGATTCGATAGAAATACTTCATATCATGAATCCCGACTTCAAGTGCGATCGTTTGAACGCTCCAACTAGTATCTAGTAGTAAGCTACAACTCTCGTGAATACGAATATCCTGTAGCATTTTTGTATAGGTTATTCCGCTAGCTTTTTTAAATTTGCGTTGGAATTGACGTGAGCTAATTAAAAATTGCTTGCAAATTTGATCAACCGACAATACTTTGAACACCCTGCTACAACGATGAATACGTTTTCCGAGAATCACATGACTGAAGCTTCCAATAGAGCAGACATTGTATTCCTTCAAGATGTTGTTAAATGGGGAGAGTATAACTTACCCGAAGGAAGCCATAATCCAAGAAGCGTAGCCCCTTATGTTCTGGAAAATGGAGAGGGCGACCGATTACAATGGCAAACACCATTTCTCGAACATTAAGTGGCAACCAAACCGGAGTTGGTATGGGTATCTATATGATGGGAAGCTTTATGGCGGGGGCTATCGGAACGTCTATTCTTGGTTCCGTACTTGATCAAGGAGTACAAAGCAAAATTATAGCATCATCCGTTCAGCAGCACATATAGTAATCCAATAAACCCATGTTCCTTATAATAATCGCGAGTCTGTGCCAGGAGTGTTTTCATTCCGATGGCAAAATGATAAAACGCTACTGACCTTCATATGTCAGTAGCGTTTTAAATTGTTTCAATAACAAACGAGGAAGAGGTGTGTGCCTTATAAATCGAACCAAGCTTAAGAGCAAATTATTTATTTCGGTAATTTTCTCATTATGTCGCTAATGAACTGACGGAATCTCAATGCTTACCTGTCCGCCGCCTGTCTGGGTGGAGTTGGTGATGATCAGCTTTCCACCATGTAGATTGACAATGGATTTTGTTATATACAGACCCATACCGTAATGTCCATTTATTCTTCTGGACGAGTCACCCATATAGAACTGCTCGGCGGCCTGTTTGAGGCCTTCTGGAGAGAAGCCTGGGCCTTCGTCTAAGATGCTGAACCGAATGCAGTCTTCCACAGACTCTACGGTCAGCTGGATCTCGCTATATTCAGGCGCCTGATCTACAGCATTAGAAGCAACATTCATAATGGCTCGCTCAAGTAGAACTGGGTCTGCATACAGCGTCTTAGGGAGGTTATATGCAGCGAATGCTACAGATATTTTTTTGACAGCAGCCAAGGCTATTATCTGATCTTTCACTTTCGTTAAATAGAAGTCAGCATCCATCGTTTCCGCCCGCAGGGTGACTAGCGTTTCCGCTTTTGAAATTTCAATAAGAGTCTTAATATACTGCTCCATCTGCCTGGTGCTTTCCGATATATAATCCGTATAGTTCTTTTGCTCTTCGGACTGATCGGTCTCGGACAGCAGCTCTACGTTTCCACGAACGATAGTGAGTGGTGTTTTGACATCGTGTGCTAGGGCGGATATTTGCTCGCGGCGGGATCTTTCGAGATTCCACTGTTTCTGAAGCGAAGTCTTTAACGTTTCTTTCATTTTATCCATGGAATGCAGCACCTGATCGATCTCCATCACGCCACTGAATTCGATTGAGAAGTCCAGATCCTGTGCTTGAATTTGTTTGGTGGCCTGCTGCAACCCACTCATCTTACGTGCCAGCTTTCGTCCGAAGGAGGAAGCCAGCAAGGCACCTCCCCCCAGAAAGGCGATACAGAACACGGCAAAAAAGGACAATTCCGCGTTCGGCAGGTATTGACGCAGGATAGGAAGTTCAAACTGAGCCGAGACAGAATAGCGCATCACAGTAACTTTATCATTATGTGAGACTTTTACATAGTTATAGGGAAATTGATAAGCAGTATCGTTCTGCTGCGTAACACTCCAAGCAGTTTGAGCCTGCTTTTCAGAAAGGTTTCCCTCATTGAGGCGGCCTTCCGAAGTGAATGATGCGTATTTATACAGTTTCTGCCGAGAATCCGGCTGTAGGGTCTTGCCAGCTTCAATGATTGTCTTGTCCTCCCGCACCTGATTCTCAGCATAGTTCGCGGGGAGAATGGTCCCACAAGACATCAGGACATAGAAGATGAGAACCAGGAACAGAGCGAGCGCAATCGTCCCGATACAGAACATAACTAAATAACCCAGAAAAATGGTTCGTAGTTTGGTTGTCTTGCATGCTTGCTGTACTTTGGTTACTTCCATCGGTACCCGATCCCCCAAACCGTCTCCACTGGCGAAACATCTACTTTGCCAAGCTTGGCTCGGATATTTTTAATATGCTCCACGATGGTGGCGGAATCGCTGTCCCCATCCAAGCCGAAGACAGCTTCGTAAATCTGCTCTTTAGGGAACACCTGTCCCCAGTTCAGGGCTAGAAACTTACATATCTCATATTCGCTTTTGGTAAACGGGACTACAACATTCTGAACGGTGATTTCCTTGCCGGACAGATTGAAATGAACTTCCCCGATGCAGAATACATTACGCCGTTCACGATTCTCCCGTCTGAGATGGGCGTTGATTCTTGCGCGCAACTCTCCAGCACCAAACGGCTTGACAATATAATCGTCCGCCCCTTCCCCAAGCCCTAACATCACATCGTTCTCCATGGATTTTGCGGTGAGGAACAGGATCGGGCAGTCTATTTTGCTGCGAATTTCCCGACAGAGTGTGAACCCGTCCATGGTAGGCATCATCACGTCAAGCAGGATGAGGTCAAAGGCTCCAAGCTGCATGGTGAGAACCTGTGGGGAGTCGGAGACCACCGTGACAACATGGCCATCTTTCTGCAAAATATTTTGAAGGAGTGCCAAAACGGCGGGTTCATCATCAACGGCCAACAAGTTTGCCATGCTTAATTCACTTCCCTTGCTTTCTTTACTCTAGTCTTTATTCCGACGAATTGTGTCCTTCCCAACGAAAAATCCATAATCCTAATAATACCATGATGACTACGGTCCCTACTACGCAATATCTGACTCCCGAATCAAGCCGTATAGCTTCAGGAATAGATACTGCTGAGTTTATATCGTATTGCACCCAGATCGTGATGAACCGGGCAGCCCAAGCAGAGGGGATGAATATCCAATTATGATCACCCAGCCCTGTAAGAAGCAAAGCGGACAATAGACTCTCCATAATGCCTAGACCGATGGAAGCTCCCTTGCCGAACCGCAAACTAATGAAAAAATGCAGAAAATAGAGGAATACACTGGACATAAACAGAATGCAGGCAGCCAACACATAAAACTTCAAGCCATACGGTGACTCTCTCATAAGATATATATAGCCAGCCCCAAAGCCACCGGAGGCAAGCAGCACACTGCCAAATCCCAAGATCAGGAGCAGGCTGAGCTTGCTCAGGAAAGGTAGCAGCTTCATTGGCGAGATTAATAGCTGCTGGAAATTACCAGCGACTGACTCCTGCTCAACAGCAATAGAGCAGACAATACCAATCATGGTAGGAAGAACCACGGCCAAGACCTGCAAATAGCCGTCCACCTTTGAAATCGGTGAATACGGAGTAAAGGAATAGTAGGCTAGAAAGATTGCTATGCCTAAAAGCGGCACAAACAGCTGCACAAGCAGTAAGGGCTGCCTTCTAAGTTTAAGCACATCGGATTTCAGATAGCGGAAAAAAGAAATCATCTTATTTAGCCTCCCGCTTGCGGAAGGACATCGCCGTCAGTATCGACAGAATTATAAACAGGCAGATTGTGATCACTAGGCCGGGCACAATCACGCCTTTATCCAAAAGCGGATCTCCTGAAGGAACGGTAAGCCCATTAGGTAGCACTTTAATGACGGCGCACATTAATCGGGCTGGAATAGCATAAGGGACCGCCCACCACACAGAGGACGTAGCGAACAAAATGGTGCAGGATACGTTGCCCAGCATATTAATAATTAGAGTGGCAAACATGCCTATTCGGTCCGTCAGGAACAGGCAAAGTGGAACTTGCCACAAAAAGGTGATGAAGAGGATTAGAGTTGCAGCAACGCTTCCTGCTAGTGTCACGGAAGTTGAGAATACGAATCCGCCAAGAGTTATCCCTATAAATAGGACAATAAAGGAAACCATTAAGAGTCTTACGCAAACCCCGATTTTACCGTACCATACCTGAGCCAAATCTACAGCCATGCCGAGGACAGCACGGTATTTCAGCTTCTTGCCATCCTTTTGGATCACTCCTGAGCACGTTAAGGTGAGGGTACCTGGCAGCAGCATGAAATACCACCAATTGTAGCTGGCGCTTTGGAGCATACGTCCCCCCATGAGTACGGTACACAGAAGAAGAGTAGCGATGGGGGCAAGCCAGACCAACTTTTTTGTGAAGGTGCGCTTTAATTTTAGATGTTCGGCGGCTATATATTGCTGCATCCTACTCATCCCCTTTTCGGTATTCCTGTGCAATCTGCATGAACAACGATTCCAGGTTTTGCCCTGGAGTGACCGCCTCTTGATAAGCTAATACGCCGCCGGCAATGATACCGACATGGTCAACGATTTGTTCGACTTCGGATAAAATATGGCTGGAAAGAATTACGGTAATTCCTTGCTTCGGGAAGGAGCGAATCAACTCGCGTTGCTCCTGAATACCAATGGGGTCTAGTCCGTTGGTTGGCTCATCTAAGATCAATAGCTTGGGATGATTGAGGAGAGCAATGGCAATGCCCAGCCGCTGTTTCATACCCATCGAGAACTGGCCCGAGCGCTTTTTCCCGGTATGGGTCAAATCAACCATGTTCAGCACTTCATCAATCTGCGAATCAGGCAATCCCAGCAACGTTGTACGAACTTTGAGGTTCTCTCTAGCTGTCAAATTCTCATAGAGTGGAGGGGATTCGATCAGTGCGCCGATCTGAGCAAGATCTTTTCGGGACCAGGGTTTTCCTTGAAATAAAATCTCACCGGATGTCGGGCGTAGCATACCGGTTAACATTTTCAAGGTGGTTGATTTTCCAGCCCCATTTGGGCCAAGTAGTCCATAGACGGAATTCTCCTGAATAGACAGTGTGACGTTGTTCACCGCCTGTTGTCGTCCGAAGGTTTTGCAGAGATTTTTAGTCTGTAAAATAATGTTATCCATATCAGTTCATCCTTTTCATTTGTTCTGACAACTACTTTAAAGATCAATTCTAAGAACTTTATAAGGATTTAAAATATTAATTTCAAACTTTATGCATTCATGCACTATTCGCTATAATGGATACAGTGATTTAGGAAAGGGATGTAATCATGAAGAAGGTCATCGTAATCGGATCAGGAATTCTGGGGGCATCGACAGCATACCATCTAGCAAAAATGGGTGCTAATGTCATTATTGTAGATCGTAAAGATAAAGGACAGGCTACTGATGCCGCTGCTGGCATTATCTGTCCCTGGCTATCACAGCGACGCAATCAGGCTTGGTACCAGCTAGCCAAAGCGGGAGCGCGTTTTTACCCTGGGTTGATTGAAGAACTCAAAAGCGAGGGAGAAACAGAAACGGGCTATGCTCAAGTGGGGGCTCTCAGTATTCATGATGATTTGGAGAAAATCAAAAAAATGGAGAAGCGGGCACACTTACGACAAGCGGATGCACCGGAAATCGGTGAAATTACCCGGCTAAATGAAAAAGAAACCCATGAACGGTTTCCTTTGTTAGTAGAAGGTTATAATTCTGTTCATATTAGCGGTGCCGCCCGAATAGATGGTCGTGCGCTGCGGGATGCGTTGGTCCGATCAGCACAAAAAAACGGAGCTGTCCTTATACAAGGAAATGCTACGCTTCAATATGAGTCCGATCATATAACGGGAGTAGTGGTCGGTGCACGAAGCTTCTCGTCTGACAAGGTCATTGTTTGTGCAGGTGCATGGGCAAATCAACTAATGTTGCCTTTGGGCATTCATTTTAAGGTTAGTTATCAAAAAGCACAAATTATGCATTTGCAGGTTCCTAATAGGCAAGACACAGGCACTTGGCCTGTAGTCATACCGCCTTCTGATCAATATCTGCTGGCTTTTGATAAACAGAAGATCGTAATAGGGGCGACTCACGAAAATGAAATCGAAGGTTACGATACGAGAGTAACAGCAGGGGGGATGCAGGAAATTCTGGATAAAGGTTTAGCATTGGCCCCTGATTTAGCAAACAGCACTTTTCAGGAGGTAAGAGTTGGTTTCCGTCCTTTTACACCCGGTTTTCTACCGGTGATCGGAGCTGTTCCAGGCTGGGATGGTCTTATAGCGGCAAATGGGCTTGGAGCATCCGGGTTGACCATGGGCCCCTTTATTGGAAATCAGTTGGCAAAGTTAGCACTTGGAATGAATGTAGATATCGATATCAATGATTATGATATTCGAAAAGCAATAGATGAAAGTTGATTCTTGACTGAGGAGAACAATATATATACTGAAAAAGTCGCCATATTGGCGACTTTTTATTTTAGTGCATATTCATTTTATACGTCATTCATCATGTCATTGAGATGCGAATTCTCCAACGATTGTGTTAGGGTTTGCATGTTTTTCAAGTAGTCGATTTTATAGATACAGGAATAGATCACATTTAGTACATAGTCAAAAGCAATTTGCGACGAAAATGTACCAATCTTGGCATGTTTTACTTCGTCATTAGGCACCCGGATACAGATATTACTGAGTTTGGCCAATTCACTTTGATTGGTTGCTGTAATTGTGATAAAAGGGATATTTTCATGTGCGAAATGCCGTGCTGCTTTTAAAAAAATCGGCGACTTTCCGTGGTAAGTTAAAAACACAGCGCAGTCCTGTGTCGTAAGATTAGCCGTATGGTAAGCCCATTCAGACAGCTCCGTAGCTATAACCACATACTTGTTTATTTTTACCAATTTATTTTGGAAACTTTTCGCACGGATTTGTGAATCGCCCAACGCATATATAAAGATCCTTTTCGCTTGATCCAGCAATAGGGCTGTTTGCGACAATGAATTATCATCCATGAATGTAAAGTTTTTTTCAATCGTTTCTTTCATTAATTCTGCAATTTCTTTCGCCACTTGAAGTGGGGATTCATCATAACCGAAGGGATAGTTGGGGTCTACATTGGAAATGTTCTGGGTGTTCTGCTGAAACTCCCGAGCAAGTTTGATTATAAACTCCTTGAAGCCCGATAGCCCAAGTTTATGTGTTAATCGATTAATTGCGGAATGCGAAGTATACGTTGCCTTTGCAAGCTCCTGAATATTTAAGTGCAGGATACTTTCCTTATGAAGCAAAATATAAGATGCAATGCTTTTTTCGTTTGGTGTAAAGTTTTGCATTTCTGATAATTGTATCAGTATTTTCAACAGGTTCACCCCGGCTCAATTGAATAAAACGTTCGAAAAATAATATGAAATAAACATTTTGTTTAAAAATAAACAACCATTTTTAAAAATAATCGGTTGAATGTACCATTTTGGTGGCGAATCCTTTACGATCAACGTTCTTCTTTTATAATAAATGAAAAAGAGCCTAAGGGGGAAATAATATGCTTACCATCGGTTATATTGGAAATGGGAAAAGCACGAACCGTTATCATCTTCCTTTTTCATTGAACAGAGCTGAATTGAAAGTGAAGACGATATATGCCCGTAATCCAGATAAAAGGGAGTGGAAAAAAATCCCTGACGTGCTGTATACAGATAATATAGAATCTTTAATGAACGATAAGGAGATTCAGTTGATTGTTATCTGTACACCTGTAGAATCCCACTACTCTTATGCGAAAATGGCGCTAGACCACGGGAAAAATGTACTTGTTGAGAAACCTTTTATGTTAACCAAAGAAGAAGCCGTGTCGATCTTCCAATATGCTAAAGAGAAAAATCTGGTTATACAATGCTATCAGAATAGACGTTACGATTCGGATTTCCTCACTACCCAGAAGGTTATTGAATCAGGAAAGCTTGGAGATTTGCTGGAGGTGGAGATGCATAATGATTATTATCGCCCTGAGATCCCGAACTCCACTTCTCATTTTTCCAGATATAACAGTTACCTATATGGACATGGCGTTCATACCATTGACCAGGTTCTTTCTTATTTTGGGAAGCCGGACACAATCCATTATGATGTTCGTCAATTGCTGGGTACTGGGAGAATGAATGATTACTTTGATCTGGATTTTTATTATCCCTCGCTCAAGGTATCCATCAAATCCAGCTTTTTTCGCTTAAAAGAGCGGCCGGGTTTTGTTGTATACGGCAAAAAAGGCGTTTTTATAAAGCAAACGAAGGATCGTCAGGAGGAGCATCTGAAATTATACTATCTACCTAAGGGACACTCCGATTTCGGTATCGACCAGCCCGAGCATTACGGCATCTTAACATATCTGGATGATAAAGGCGAGTATCATGAAGAAAAAGTCGTTTCTGAAAAGGGAGACTATGCTCGAGTATATGACGATATCTATCAGTCGATCGTACTTGGTAAAGAAAAAGTGATTAAAGACGAAGAGACGATAATTTGTATGGAAATACTTGAAAAAGCTATAGAGGAGTGCAACTAAAATGAAGTTGGGAATTGTCGGAGCAGGGATGATCGTAGGGGATCTATTGAGCTTTATTCAGGATATCCCGACTATTTTATTAAAGGCAATTTGTTCTAGACCTAGTCATGAGGAAAAATTACTGGATTGGCAACATAGATATGGAATCTCTCAGATTTATTCGGATTACAGCGAGATGCTGATGAATCGTGAAGTGGATACAGTTTATATCGGGCTGCCTAATCATCTTCATTATGCATATGCCAAAGAAGCATTATTGAGTGGCAAACATGTCATTTGTGAGAAGCCGTTTACTTCCAATTTGCAAGAATTCCTAGAGCTAAAAGAAATTGCTCAGGAAAGAAAATTGATATTGGTGGAAGCCATAACAAATCAATATTTGAAAAATTATTTGTCCATGAAGGAGTATCTACCTAAACTGGGTGAGATCAAAATCGTTGAATGCAACTATTCTCAATACTCATCTCGGTATGAAGCTTTCAAAGCGGGAATAATCCAGCCTGCGTTTAATCCAGAAATGTCTGGTGGAGCCTTGATGGATATTAATTTATATAATATTCATTTTGTTGTTGGATTCTTCGGGAGACCTAAGAAAGTGGAGTATTGGGCGAACATGGAGCGTGGAATTGATACTTCAGGTATGCTGCTGCTTGATTACGGTGATTTCAAGTGTGTCTGCATCGGTTCAAAAGATAGTACGGCTCCCAATGCCGTGAACATTCAAGGTAATAAGGGCTATATACACATGGCAAGTTCAGCTAATATATGCGACTGCTTTGATTACACTGCGAATAAGGAAACGCCAATTCGGGTGGACCTAAAAGATCATTCGCATCGAATGTATGACGAATTCGTTGAATTTGACCGTATCATCCGAGAAAACGATTTGGAAAAAGTTTCTGATATGCTTGAACATAGTGAAAAGGTCATGAAGGTCATCGAGGATGCCAAGCAGTCCGCCAATCTTGTATTTGGCCCTGATCCACTTTCACTGTGTTCAACCCCTAAATTTCTAAATGATAATTGAATGTTTTAACTTATATGTCTATTAATGAAGAAATCAAGCGTATTTATCAATGGCAAGCATTCTGTATCAGCCATTTCTGCTAAGGAGGAGCGGGCACACTCGCTGCGAAGTTAAACGAAGCATACCGAAAAAGGTACGGCCCAAGGCCGTCTTTTTTTCTTCTTCACCGATCGGTACAGATACTCAGTCATTCATGACCTGGTCGTATTTTTCCTTCAATCGCTTAATATCCGCTCTTGGAGGAGCCCCAAACATTCGGGAGTATTCGCGGCTGAATTGGGAGGAACTCTCGTATCCGACCCTGAAAGCGATGTCTGCGGCGTCCGCCGATTCAGCTAATAAGAGGCGGCGGGCTTCCTGGAGTCTCAGCTGTTTTTGGAACTGAATTGGGCTCATGGCGGTTACCTCTTTAAAATGCCGATGGAACGAAGAAACACTCATGCTGGCGGTGTCTGCAAGATCTTCGATCCGAAAAGACTGGTCCCAATTCCGGACAATATAGTCAATAGCTTCTCGGATTCGATAGGTGCTGCTTCCTTCGACTGCAATCTGAGCCAATTCGACTCCATAAGGTCCCTGCAACAGCCTATATAAAATCTCCTTCGTGTAAAGAGGAGCGAGAAACGGAATTTCTCCCGGGGTGTCCAGCAGACGGGCAAGCCTAGAATCAAGCAAGGGGGAGGAGATGAATTATTTGAATCGTTGGTTTAGGAACTTATTAGTTCAAAGGCTTATCACATTAATAGAGTTTGAAGAGCATGAATGTTTTAAACAAATGTATAATAGCTCTCTTGATAGGATCGTAAGCCAATTAACTAAAGAAAAATAATGAACATTTATCATTCATTACAAACCCTCCTACTAGATAAAGAAAAAATACGGACCTTACACGAATGAAGAACTCTTGGGCGAAGCTCTTCTGCCCGTTCGAGATCAAGTCGTGATTGCCACGAAGTTCGGCTTCAATATCCAGGATGGCAAGCAGTACGGGATGAACAGTCGCCCTGAGCATATCAAGAAAGTTGCCCGAAGAATCGCTTAGTCGGCTCAAGATTGAAGCCATCGACCTGTACTATCAGCACCGGGTCGATCCAGATGTGCCGATCGAAGAAGTAGCGGGAGCCGTGCAAGATCTGATCCAGGAAGGAAAGGTGAAGCACTGGGGATTGTCTGAAGCAGGAGTGAAGACCATTCGTTGGGCACACGCGGTTCAGCCACTCACTGCAATTCAGAGTGAATATTCCCTGTGGTGGAGACGCCCCGAAGAGGAACTCCTCCCTCCCTAGAGGAGCTCGGTATTGGCTTCGTTCCGTTCAGTCCTTTGGGCAAGGGGTACCTGACGGGGAGTTTTAATGCAAATACGACATTCAATCATGGCGACTTGCGTAGCGTTCTTCCACGTTTTACTCCAGAAGCACTGGAGGGCAATCAGGTGCTGGTCGACCTGCTTAATGAGATGGCTGAGCAGTTAAAAGCAACGCCAGCCCAAATCGCACTCGCCTGGCTGCTAGCCCAGAAGCCGTGGATCGTTCCAATCCCGGGCACACGAAAATTACCGTCTGGAAGAAAATCTAGGCGCAGTAGACATTGAACTCACATCCAAAGATGTGCGCAATATTAACAGCGCAGCCTCGCAGATCACTTTGATGGGCGCCGGATATACGGAGGAATTGGAGAGAAGAACGGGTCTTTGATCTAATTCTTCAAGTCATAATCCAATCATGAGGAAATCTCTTTTGTTAAAGTAAATAATTGAGATGAGAAATCGTATTTCTCCGCAATATTAAAATCCTGTCCCGCCTTATGAGGCGGGGTGAGTATAAGTCCAATGTTCATTAACTCGCTGCCGGTAAAACGTTGGCCCAGCTCTTCCACAAAATATACTGCCATTTCGTCCAGCCCGACTAGCTTTAGTCGTAAATAAGCTTGATTCGGACGCGAGAGCACCTGGTACCAACCGACGAGAGCATGCTCACATTCTGCATCAATGACCATCCAGGCAGTCTCATTTTTTTCAAAGGGACTTAGCAAACGGTAAAAGGTTCCCTGTGTAATTAATCGTCGGTGACGTTTATACACTTGTATTTGTTTTTTAATTACATTGCACTCTTCTTCGGACAAAGCCAATGGGTCAAGTTCATAACCGAATATACCAAAGTAGGCGACATTGGATCTGGTTTGCAGCGGTGCAGTTCTGCCTACCTGGTGGTTCGGGATGGTTGACACATGAGCACCCATGCTGCTAAGCGGATAGGCCATGGATGTACCATACTGAATCTTCAGACGTTCTATAGCCTCACTATCGTCGCTTGTCCATGTTTGCGGAGCATAATAAAGCATCCCTGGATCAAACCGTCCTCCACCGGAAGCACAGGACTCAAACAAAATCTCAGGGTGTTCGGTAGTCAGTTTCTCATATAAAGCATATACACCCAAGACATAGCGGTGAAAAAATTCGCCCTGTCTTTCCTTGCCCAGAGATAACGAATAGGCTTCTGAAATACAGCGATTCATATCCCATTTTACGTATTCGATCCGAGCAGAAGAGAGCACGTCATCCATTAACTTAAACAGGTAATCCACAACAGGCGGTTGGGAATAATCAAGAACATATTGATGGCGTCCATGCTTGCGTTGACGGCCGGGTGTTCCCACAACCCAGTCTGGATGCTCCCTCATAATATGAGAGTCGGAGTTAACCATTTCCGGCTCGAACCAAAGACCAAATTTCATCCCGAGCGCATTGATCTTCTTTGCCAAATTCGAGATACCGTTCGGTAGCTTTTCAGGATTTTCAAACCAGTCACCTAGGGAAGAGGTATCATTGTTTCTTCGACCGAACCATCCGTCATCCAAGACAAAGAGTTCAATCCCCAGTTCACCTGCTTTTTTTGCCATTTCAACTATTTTCTGCTCAGTAAAATCAAAATAGGTCCCCTCCCAGTTATTGATCAATACAGGTCGTTCCCGCTCGGTCCAACTGCTGCGAATTAAGTGTTTATTGTACAGGCTATGGTATGCTTGGCTCATGCCATTTAAACCGTTCTCAGAATAGACCAGAACTGCTTCAGGCGAATAAAAACATTCTCCTGGCTTCAGGGTCCAGCAGAATTTGTCAGGATGAATGCCGATCATCAATCGGGTAGTTGAATAGCTGTCCACTTCCGCCTGGGCAAGAAAGTTCCCGCTGTAAACGAGATTAACCGCATATACTTCTCCTTGGTGTTCCTGTGATCCGGGTTTGGCAAGCGCCAGAAATGGGTTGTGAACATGACTACTAATTCCTCGTGTGCTCCCAATCGACTGTAGCCCAGGTCTCAATGGTGTACGCTCCACATGACGTTCCCTGCCCCAAGCCCCTGATAAATGAATAATTTCATATTCGGAGTCAGGGAGATCAAGACTCAGGCTCATTAGACGGCTGACTCTCACGGGATTATTCCCGGAATTCGTTATGGATACGGATCTCGTGATCACGGGCAGTTCGCTGAAGATAGTGTAAGCAAGCACGGCCACCGCTCCAGTAAGAGAATCGGTCAGCGTTATGAGGAGTGTCTCTGCTTCATGTGCTTCCTTACAAAACGTAGCTGGAAGATGGGGGATTTTAGGCTTCCCAGTGATTACCTCGTAATGGTCATAAGTGAATTCCATTATATGAGATCCGTCCTCCTGTATGATCTCAATTGCTGGCTCTCGGAAGTCTCCACTTCCCGCAGAAGGAAATTCCTGCTTAATACTTTCCAACGATGTCACCAAGTCACTATCAAACTCACCGACAGACACGGGACGGTAGCTTCGCTCGATAAAACGGTCATATTGACCCAGGTACTCTATTTTTTTGCCGTAATATAAATGTTCCAATTGCCCGTTCTCCATGACACGGAAAAGATAACTGCAGTATTTGTTCGTTAAGTGAAATGTCCGTTCCTTTTGATTAACTTGTAGACCAGCCATGTACATAGCCCCTTTCAAAATATGTCAACCACTTGTTAACGCTATTATTGAATCAGCATAACAAAGGGAGTGATAGAAAATACATGACTTTTTTTAAGTCGAATATAGGAAAAACAAAGAACCTTACAAAAAACTATAGTTTAGAGCTAAACTTTTTCTGGATATTTGTCATCCTTAACTTATGCTATACTGATAAATTAACAAGCATAGGTTCTTTATTTGGGAAAGTGGGGAGGATGCCAATGGGCGAGAATATGATTCAATATGTTGATACGTATACCAGTTCAGAGCATAAAAATATATCAGATTTGATTTTATATAACTGTGGCACAGAGCTCTGCTTATCCAATCAGGATTTTGGACCCATCGCCCGCGCTTTTAATCTGGTTCATTTTGTGCTAAAAGGACGAGGTAGGTTGGTGATTGACAACAAAAATTACGATATAGGAGAAGGACAGGCTTTTTTAATTCCGGCCAATAGGGTAGCTTATTACCAGGCGGATGAAGCCGAGCCTTGGGAGTACTGTTGGGTCGGCTTTATGGGCATTAAATCCGACATCTACCTGCAAAACATATCACTTCCGAGCCAGAACCCTTATGTAATCGATATTGAAGATATTACGTTCTTTCATTCCACGATTCTTGAGATGTTGCGGATCGGAGATAACACACTTTCTTCATCGTTGGCTATACAGGGGTATTTATTCCATATTCTCGCCAAACTTGTGCACGACTTGGGAGAAACGATGTCGGTAAAGGAGCAGCTTCCTTATTCGGTTCAAGCGATAAACTTTATTGAGAAAAACTACATCAGCGGCATCCAGATTAGTGAAGTAGCGGAGTACCTCGGTCTACATCAGAATTATCTGACCTCCGTTTTCAAACTTGAGACTGGTGAAACGCCTAAACAATATCTGATAGACCTTAGGATTAAAAAAGCGTGTGAACTGCTGCAACATACAGACTATTCGATTCAGGTCATATCAAATTCGGTCGGCTATACCGATCAATTGACCTTTTCGCGAGCTTTTAGAAATGTAATGAGTATATCTCCCAGTGCGTATAGAAAACAATTTCTTTGATTTTGCTATATTAATCTATAAAAATATTTGTATTTAGAAGCGGTTTTTTTTGCTATCGTAAAACTGTAGTTTTTTTCCTGCATAGCTTATTTAACAATTGTAGGAAGAGTACTTTTTACGAGAGGAGAATTCCGCGCGTGGATTTCATTATTGCTTTTATTCCAGCCGTTGGCTGGGGAGTTATGCCGATATTGGCACATATAACAAAAGCCAGTCCCCGAGAACAGCTGACAGGTACCGTGATTGGTGCTGTGCTGTTTGCCCTGTGCTTGTATATCATTCACCCTACCTCATTAGCACCGATTCATTTTGTGGTAAGTTTTATATCTGGTATTTTCTGGGCTGCTGGACAATTGCTTCAGTTTCAAGCTTTTCAAAAAGTAAGCGTATCGATCGCCATTCCTGTGATTTGTGGTCTGCAGTTGATAGGGACGACGCTATTTGCCGCACTTATTTTGGGTGAATGGATAACAGGGTACCAATATGGGATAGGCGTTGGTTCTCTTCTGTGTATATTGGCAGGGGTTCTGTTAACCAGCTATCAGGGCAAGTCTGCTGGGTTGTCCAAGCCTTTGCCGGTACCCATTATCATAATGTTGGTTTGCTCGGGGTTAGCGTTAAGTAGTTATGTCGTTATTAATCAGTTCTTTCATATATCGGGACTATCCGTCATTCTGCCGCAATCGCTCGGTATGCTATGCTCAGCCATGGTCATGAACCTGAAGGGCAAAAAGCGGCTACGATTCTCTCTGGTGGTTCGCAATTTACCTACAGGATTGGTTTGGAGCATCGCGAATCTAGCATTATTTATTTCCAACGGGCTGATCGGCATGGCGGCTAGTTTTCCAATCTCTCAAGCGAGCATTGCGATTGCTTGTGTTGGCAGCATTTTAATATTTAAGGAAAAGAAGAGTCCAAAGGAATGGATAGGCATACTTGCGGGAATTACAGTACTTATGATTGGAGTAGGAATGATTAGCTTGCTCAAGCCTTAAGGAATCGAGACCCTTTCCTTTGAGTAACGAAAAGAGCTTATCCATCTATGGGGTACGCTTTTTGGGGATTGACAGAGGTATGGCTGCATGAGAAAATGTACGCGCGTACATAAAATGATTTGGAGGTGGGTAATATCGTTTCGCGCAAGGAAGTAGCAGAACTTTCCGGCGTGTCTGAAGCGACGGTATCTCGGGTCTTGAATGCAGTAGGTCCTATCAAAGAGGATACGCGGAGAAGGGTTCTGGACGCAGCTAATCAGCTTGGATATGTACCCAGTGCGCTGGCTCGTAACTTTGCCCGAAGTAAGAGTGGCCATCTTGGTGTAGTTATGCCTTATGTCCCGAAGGCGCACCTGTTCTCAGCCTATTTTTTCTCTGAGATGCTGAGCGGTATCGGAAACAAGGCCAGAGACAGCGGGCTCGATCTGCTTCTATTGTTCCGAAAGCCGGGGGAACGGATTGATTACAGTAGTCTTTTCCGCCAGCAAAGAATCGATACCTGTATCATCCTTGGAGCCAGGGATGACCACGATGAGGAGGAAGCTCTAAAGAGACTTCAGGAAGAAGGACGTCCGTTCTGCGTCATGAATCACCATTTTGAAGGGCAATCGTTCTGTGAAGTGGATGCAGACCATGTAGAAGGCAGCCGGGCGGCTGTAAGTCACCTCATCGAGCAGGGATACAAACGGATTGCCTTTCTCAACGGCCCGGACATCTATTCCAACAGTACTGAGCGATTGAAGGGTTACCGTAACGCGCTTCAGGAGGCCGGTATTGAATATGACCACGATCTACTTCTGGAAGGCAATTACAGCCGTCGAAGCGGGCTCGAAGCCTCAGCTACAATCGCAGACAAATTGAATGATATTGATGCTGTATTTGCGGCGAACGACCGGATGGCCCTAGGGGTAATGCAGGGTCTCCGTGAGCGCGGACTGGCAGCAGACCGGTTTCCGGCGTTTGTAGGCTATGACGATTCGGATGCGGCTGAGATGGCTGTTCCGCCGCTAAGCAGTGTCCGCGTACCTTTTTATGAGATGGGGGAGCTTGCAGCCTCGAAACTTATACCCGATTCTCTGAATCTTATTCCAGCCCTGGAACTAACCGGGCGCGACTCGATAAGAGAACTCCTGTCCACAGAGCTGATTATCAGGGCGTCATCCATTCGTCCATAACACCATTCGTCAAAAATTCGTTGAAACTCAGACCCATAAGGAGGATCACGACATGTCTAATCGTCTTCGTATCGGAATGGTTGGCTACAAATTTATGGGCAAGGCTCACAGCAACGCTTACCGTAGTCTACCTATGTTCTTCCCAGATGCCCCGCTGCAGCCAGAGATGTCCGTTATCTGTGGACGCAACGAGCAGGGGGTTCAGGCAGCTGCCCGCCAGTACGGCTGGACCGAAAGTGTTACGGATTGGCGTGATCTAGTGAAACGTAACGATATTGACCTCATTGACATTAACGCCCCGAGTAATGCCCATAAGGAAATTGTCGTTGAGGCAGCCCTCCATGGCAAGCATCTATTCTGTGAGAAGCCACTTGCGCTCTCGCTGGCGGATTCACGTGACATGCTGCAGGTAGCAGAGGAAGCAGGGATCAGACATATGGTAGGCTTCAACTACCGTTTTTCTCCGGCTGTCCAGCTGGCTAAGCAGCTAGTCGAGAGCGGACGCCTAGGCAAAATTTATCATTTCCGTGCCTTCTTCCTTCAAGACTGGATCATGGACCCGTACTTCCCCCTGGTATGGCGGCTGCAAAAAGAAGTGGCCGGTTCTGGCTCTCATGGTGATCTTGGCGCCCATCTGATTGATCTCGCTCGCTTCTTGGTCGGCGAGTTCCATGAAGTGATCGGCATGAGCGAGACATTCATCAAACAGCGCCCGTTGGCTTTGGAGATGAGCGGGTTGAGCTCCAAAAGGAGCGCTGAAGCAAATGCTCCGATGGGAGAAGTGACAGTCGATGATGCCACGTTGTTCCTGGCACGCTTCGCCGGAGGAGCGTTGGGCAGCTTCGAAGCCACACGTTTTGCTGCCGGACATCGGAGCACAAATTCATTCGAGATCAACGGTAGCATAGGCAGTGTACGGTTTGACTTTGAACGAATGAACGAACTGGAAGTGTATTTCACACAGGATGAGGAGGACGTTCAGGGCTTTCGCCGCGTACTCGCCACCGATCCGGCACACAAGTACTCCGAAGCCTGGTGGCCTGCAGGACATACGATTGGATTCGAACATACCTTCACCCATGAGATGCTTGAGATGTTGAGTGCCATCTCTGAAGGACGGCAACCGTCGCCGAATTTCCACGACGGTGTTGCTTGTCAGGCTGTGCTTGAAGCGGTAGAACGATCCATAGAGGAACGCCGCTGGGTATCCATTGAAGAAATGTAGTATAACAATACATTCCGAAAGGTGAGTGGATTACAGATGCGCAAGGCACTGATTGTATGGGGTGGATGGAACGGACATGAGCCGGAGCAGGTGGCGGCCATTTTTGAACGCATTTTGAAGGAAGAGCAGTTCGAGGTGGAAGTGTCTAATACCCTGGAAGCCTACCAGGATGCTGAGAAACTGCTTGACTTGGACCTGATCGTTCCAATGTGGACCATGGGACAGATTGAGCAGGAACTGGTCAATAATGTCTCAGCTGCGGTTCAAAGCGGCGTAGGTCTCACAGGCTGCCATGGCGGCATGTGTGATGCCTTCCGGAACAACGTGGACTGGCAGTTTATGACAGGCGGGCAATGGGTTGCGCATCCCGGCAATGACGGCGTAGAGTACATGGTGAACATGAAGCGCGGCTCCAGCCCACTTCTAGACCATATTGAGGATTTTCAGGTCAAAAGCGAGCAGTATTACCTCCACGTAGACCCGGCTGTTGAAGTGCTGGCAACCACACGCTTTCCGATCGTACCAGGCCCTCATTCAGCCAATGGGCCAGTGGATATGCCCGTTGTATGGACGAAGCGCTGGGGGAACGGCCGCGTCTTCTACAATTCGCTGGGCCATCACGCAGATATCATAGATATGCCTCAAGTGACCGAGATGATGCGCAGCGGGTTTCTGTGGGCAGCAGCAGGCAAACAGGCGGTGGCCACCCGGGGCAGCTCTCTGGCAGAGGCTTATACAGGCATGACAGACAACCAACAGCGGTAATAAAAGAATGCCATTATCCATTTTTTCTGAAGAAGAAGGGAGTCTAGGCATGAACAAAATGAAAGTAGGCATTATCGGGTGTGGTAAAATTAGCGGAATTTACATGGAAAATTGCCATCGTTTCGACATTCTGGAGCTGTACGCTGTAGCGGATCTGGACCAAGGTCGGGCAGAGGAGCAGGCGGTAGCGTTCAACGTTCCGCATGTATATTCGGTAGATGAGATTTTGGCTGATCCGGAGATCGAACTCATCATTAATTTGACCATTCCGGGCGTTCACGCCGACGTATGTCTCAGAGCTCTTGAGGCAGGCAAGCATGTCTATGTGGAGAAGCCACTTGCCGTCACCCGTGAGCAGGGGCAGGCTGTCTTGGATCTTGCTCATCAAAAGGGACTGCTTGTCGGCTGCGCACCAGAGACCTTCTTCGGTTCCGGTATACAGACATCATTGAAGCTGATTGAAGACGGAGTCATTGGGAGTCCGGTAGCCGCTACGGCTTTCATGATGATCCGTGGACATGAACATTGGCATCCTGATCCTGAATTTTATTATGCAGTCGGCGGCGGTCCAATGTTTGATATGGGCCCTTATTATTTGACGGCTCTGGTGCAATTGCTGGGTCCGATTGCTGCCATTTCGGGCATGACAAGCAAGGCGATGGATCAGCGAACGATTACGAGCGAGAAAAAGAGAGGCCAGACCATCCCGGTCGATATACCGACCCATGTGGCCGGATTGCTGCGTTTCAAGCAGGGGGCTGTCGGTACGCTCATTACCAGCTTTGACATCTTTGGTGGAAGCACTCTGCCACCGATCGAGGTATACGGCACTCAGGGGACGCTACAGGTGCCTGACCCGAACACGTTCGGAGGACCAGTTCGCTACAGGCTGCTAGGCGAGCAAGAATGGACAGAGGTACCGCTGCTGCCGGGCTACCAGGAGAATACACGGGGCATCGGCGTTGCCGATATGGCTTACGCTATCCGCAGCGGACGGCCTCACCGCGCTAGTGGTGAATTGGCTTATCATGTGCTGGAGGCGATGTGGGCGTTCCACGATTCCTCCGATCAGCAGACCTTCTATCCCATGCAGAGCACATGTCTGCGCCCGGCGGCTTTACCGGAAAACCTGCCCTTGTATACGTTAGATGCGTAAACTAATGTAATTTTTACATCCCGCTTTGGATGTTCATTACTACTGAAAAGAAGACTTCAGCTCCGTTTTGACCGCGGCTTTGGAGTCTTCTTAGTTCATTTTCAGGAAGGATCTTAATTTCGGGCATAAAATCATTCTTTACCGATCATTCTAAATATGTTATATTGTTGGCGTAGGAGGAATACACGGATAAGAAGCCAAGAGTTATGAGGAGTGGTGTGAGATCTTGCCGTGAACTCTTCTACGAATATTAGAACGATCATTCTAATTAGCAGATGGAGAAGGGATGGATTGAACATGGAATATCGTGTATTAGGAAATACAGGCCTTAAAATAAGCAGTTTTGCATTAGGTACAGGTACTTTTGGTTTTTGGGGCAACAATACGGAGAAAGAAGCTGCAGTCATGTTAGATGAGGCTTTGGCTGGAGGCATTAATCTGATCGATACAGCGGATGTCTATTCAAGTGGTCAATCCGAAGAAATTCTGGGTCACATCCTAAAAGGACGCAGACAGGAAGTTATTCTAGCCACGAAAGGCGGAATGCCCATGGGCAGTGGGCTTAATCAATCCGGTAACTCAAAATATTGGATTAAGCGTGCAGTAGAGGGAAGCTTGAGAAGGTTGCAAACGGACTATATCGATTTGTATCAACTACATCAGCCAGATCTCCATACTGACATTGAAGAGAGTCTTGATGCACTTACGGACCTGGTTCGTGAAGGGAAGATTCGCTATATTGGTACATCCAATTTTCAGGCATGGCAAGTGACCGAAGCACAATGGACTAGCGAACGCAAAAATACCGCACGCTTTGTATCCGAGCAAGCCCCGTATTCCATATTGAATCGAAGCATCGAATTCGATTTGCTTGCTGCAACCGTTAAATACGGAATGGGCGTAATGGTTTGGAGCCCACTTTCGGGTGGTCTACTAACGGGAAAATACCGCTCGGGAGAAGCTGTTGCCCCAGATTCAAGAGCAGCAAGTTCTCTAGGGAAGCTTTCAACTGTTGTAGATCCGAATCGAGAAGAAAATCGCATCAAGTTCGAAGCCGTTGCTAAGCTCCAAACCCTTGCAAATGAAGCAGGATTAACTTTGCCACATCTTGCCATGGCATTTACACAAGCTCATTCGTCAGTTACTTCTGCTATAGTGGGGGCAAGAACAATTGAGCAACTTCGTGAAACGTTAAAAGGCAGCGACATCCGATTATGCACTGATATCCTGGATGCGATAGATGCTATCGTTCCGCCAGGAGTAACCCTGGATGCCCTGGAAAAAGGATGGACGCCTGATTGGTTACAAGCAGACAAACGAAGAATCCTGGGTTAAATATATAGATAGACCTCATACCTGTAATGTATTCACTTTTTTTAAATCTAGTTTGCCGATCCTTCACTACATTGTATAATGATTATTCGAGGTGATGACGATGGCAAGATCAAAAGAATTTGAAGTTAATGAAGTATTAGATAAAGCAATACACCTGTTTTGGGCACAAGGATATGAGAAAACTTCAATGCAAGATTTGGTTGAGTTTATGGGCATTCACCGAAGAAGTATCTATGATACCTTTGGGGATAAGCATGCCTTATTTATGAAGGCTCTCGAACGATATGAAACGAAGCAGACCAGCAAAATGAGGTTTCTGATTGAAAAACAAAAACCGATCAAAGAATTAATTCGGGAGTTGTTTGAGGCGACAGTAAGAAATGAAGGAGAACCTCTAGGGTGTTTTCTCGTGAATTCAGGCGTGGAACTCGGCGTGTTGGATCCTGAAGTTGCATCCTTAGTTGATGAGAGTTATTCGCGAACTGAGGAACTCTTGACTAACCTTGTTCTGAAGGGTCAACAATCGGGTGAGTTCAAGGCTGACTTGGATCCTGTAGTTATTTCTCATTATTTAATGAATGCGTGGTTAGGGCTACGTACGTTGGTTAAGACAACAACGGATCAGCAAAAATTAAAGAATATTATTGATGTGACACTGACCGCTTTAGATTAAAAGTGGAATTACAGCATGACAGGCAAAAGGAGTCACCTAAATGGAGGACTGTTTGTTTCCGTGATACAAGTTTTTTCTTGTCCCTTTAATGAAAGAAAGAACTTGTATCTTATGCCTCATACAAGTCAAGGAATACCGCTCCAAAATTAAAATTTTGGTCATAAAAAAATTATTTACTGTTCGTTCTAAAATTGATATGCTAATAGCAAGTTAAATCTAACTTTTTTCACCCTAATAAGAATGATCGTTCTAAAATCATCTTTAAAACTCATTACACTAATCTGCATGTTATGAAGGAGAGAATATTATGAAGTATACAGTTATTACAGGAGCAAGTTCAGGGATTGGATATGAAACGGCATTGGCGTTTGCTGCACGTGGCAAAAACTTAATCTTGGTAGCTAGAAGATTGGATAAATTAGAAGAACTAAAATCAGCAATTCTGGATATGGATCCTACTATAAATGTTATTGTTCGTACAAGTGACCTGTCTGTTACAGACCAGGCCTACACACTATATAACAATTTAAAGGAATACCAAATTGAGACCTGGATTAACAATGCGGGGCTCGGTGAAGCTTCTTTTGTAGCAGAACAGAATTTAGATAAAGTTGAAACTATGCTACGTGTTAACATTGAAACCTTGACGATCCTTTCTACACTATATGTACGAGATTATGCTGATGTAGAAGGAACTCAGTTAATTAACGTCTCATCCGCACTCGGATATGCCATTGCTGTTGGGAGTGTTGCTTATTCTGCATCTAAATATTACGTTAGTGCCTTCACAGAAGGCCTTGCAAAAGAACTAGAAATGAAAGGTGCAAAACTAAAAGCAAAGGTTTTAGCACCATCTATAACGGAAACGGAATTCGTGAAGAAATCATTAGATACTGAAGAATTTGATTACAAAGCAAACATGCCTAAGTACCACACTGCCAAACAAATGGCGGGCTTCATGGTGGATCTTTATGATAACAACGAAGTGGTAGGTATTGTAGACCAGAACTATGATTTCAACCTGAGAGGCCAAATCTATCCAATCATTTCAGAATTTTAAATTCAATTCATATATCCTTGAATACATTAAAAGAGGAGAGTATCCGAGTGAAAAAGTTGTGGAGTAAAACAAACATTGGAACAATGGAATTACCTCATCGTTTAGCCATGGCACCAATGACACGTAGTAGATCGCAAGAAGATGGTACACCGGGAGAGCTAACTTCCCTTTATTATGCTCAGCGTGCATCAATGGGACTCATTATTACAGAGGGTACACAACCTTCTGATGATGGCCAAGGGTACTTATGGACACCTGGGATTTATACGGATAAACATATTGAGGGATGGAAAAAGGTGACCGATGCAGTGCACGAAGCAGGTGGATATATGTATATCCAGTTAATGCATGCTGGTCGCATGTCGCACCCTGATAATACACCACATCATCGCCAACCTGTTGCGCCATCTGCAATCGCGCCCGGTGTAGAAATGTTTACTGCTAAAGGTATGCAGGACATCCCCGTTCCTCGTGAGTTAAGTAAAAAGGACATACAAACTACCATTGCGGATTTCCGCAAAGCAGCAGCAGCGGCTATCAAAGCAGGCGCGGATGGCGTTGAAATTCATGGAGCCAATGGTTATCTGATTAATCAATTTATCCGAGAAAACTCGAATATACGGACAGACGAATATGGGGGATCTATAGAAAATCGTGCTCGCTTCGCGATTGAAGTAACGAAAGCCATCGTCGAAGAAATTGGAGCTGATAGAACAGGCTTCCGTATTTCGCCAGGGACACCTCTTGGTGGGATTCAGGATGGTGAACAAGGCCCTGAACTTTATCGCTACCTTGTAACGGAATTAGCTCAATTGGATTTAGCTTACCTTCATGTTATGCATCTTGGAAATGAAAAGCTGCTCCAAGACATTCGCTCAATATGGACGAATCCATTGTTAGTCAATCGTGCTGGACGGGCTCTGGAAGATCTTAGCTTGGATATAGAAAGTGGTCTTGCTGATTTGGTGCCTGTTGGTGTATGGTCATTAGCCAATCCAGATTTAGTGGAACGACTTCAAAAAGGTGCGCAACTAAATGAAGCAGATCCGTCAACATTCTTTGGTTTGGGGAGTAAAGGTTACACGGATTATCCTACGATGGAAGAATTAGAATCGCAAGAGGGTCTACAATAACATAAAGGCCGAAACATGGGCGTACAACTGAAAATTGTACGCCACGTTTTTAGTCAAGATGTTCGATGTTTTCAAAAAAACGCATTTAGTAAATAATGGTATAGCGAGCGGGTCAACCTAAAAACTCGATTGCGTTCATGGTTATGCTATCTCCAAATTAGCAAAGGAAGAGGATGAATATGAGAGCAGCACAAGTACAGAAATATTCAAAAATAATCCATGTGGAATTAAATGATGTAAACATACCACAGATCAATAGCCATGAGGTACTTGTCAAAGTAAAAGCTGCAGGTGTAAATCCACTGGACATTCTTAATCTGAATGGCAGTGTTCGGATGATTGCCGACTATAAGTTGCCATTAACTTTAGGGAATGAACTATCTGGGGTTATTGAGGCTGTTGGTGATGATGTTTTGAATTTTAAGGTTGGTGACCCTGTTTATACGAGGTTGCCGCTTAATAAAATCGGTGCTTTTGCTGAGTATGCGGCCGTAAATGAAGATGCTTTATCCATCATGCCTGAAAATCTATCTTTTATTGAAGCTGCTGCTGTACCCCTTACTGCCTTGACTGCTTATCAAGCATTGCACGATGTACTCCATGTCCAGCCGAATAAAAAGCTATTCATTCCTGGAGGAACCGGAGGATTTGGCGCTATGGCAATCCCTATTGCCAAATCACTGGGATTATTTGTTATTACAAGTGGAAGTGAAAGAGGCAGATCACGTATACTGTCGATCGGGGCTGATCAATTCATAAATTATAAGGCAGAGAATTATGCTAACATACTGTCCGATATCGATTATGTGATCGACACCTTGGGTACCAAAGAGATCAAAGCTGAACTGGGTATTTTAAAACCACAAGGGAAATTGGTATCATTGAAAGCCGGACCTAATTATCGCTTTGCGGTTGACAATCATTTTCCAATGTGGAAAAAAGCATTGTTTGGTCTAGTGGGTGCTCGCTTAGATTCTTTAGCACGTAAGAATCAAAATGAATATCGCTTTTTATTTGTGCAAGCCAATGGAAGTCAATTACAAGAAATCACTAAACTTGTTGAAAAAGAAAATATCAAGCCCTCTATAGATTCAACTTATACGTTTGATGACATTAACAAAGCGTTGATTAAAGTGTCAACGGGCCACTCCCAAGGCAAAGTGATTGTGACCTTCTAAGTAATATTACATTTTTTCATGATAGTAGAATGTTCATTCTACTATTTGTTTATAAAACGTGCATTCTAGCGAGTTAAAAAACGGTATTCGCGGGTGAAGCAACCCGGGATTTGATTATTTAGAGAATTGGTTCTCATTAATGCAATCCCCCTGACTAAAGTTTCTGGCAGGGGGGATTGCATTAATGTAAGTTCTAGTTCACATACTTCTCTATCGTGCTTCGGACTGCTCCGGGACCTGCCAGCATTTCATGAAACATGGCTTCAATCTTGTCGCCCAGACCAATTTCATATAATCGGACACCGAACAGTTTGTCATCCTCGAGGAGGCAGCGAACCTCGGAGGTCTGATCGCCCAGCTTCGTATTCTGCAAATATCCCTGCAACGTATCCAGTAACGGGTCCGGACTGAGTGTGAAGGGTTCTCCTTGATCATCCACTCCCAGCAAATAGCGACACCAGATCGCAATGGTCAAGGGGATAGCAGTCAAGTTCGTAGGATCAAGCCCTGTTGTGCTAGCATAAGACTTTATGGTTTCCCCAAAACGGATGCTCATCTTTTGAGACGTATCTGTTGCAATCCGCTGTGGCGTATCCGGAATATAGGGATTTGCGAAGCGTTCCTGCAATACCTCGTCAATAAATGGTTTCGGTTGGATAATTCCGGGATCAATTACAACAGGTAAGCCTTCCTTGTAGCCGATGGTTTCCACCAGACGACGTAATGTCTGATCCTTCATTTCATCTGCGATGAGCTCGTACCCAAGCAGACACCCAGCGAGGGCCAGCGCTGTATGCAGCGGATTGAGACAAGTAGTGACTTTCATCTTCTCCACTTTGTCCACCGTATCCCGATTCGTGAAGATGATGCCAGCTTCCTCCAGTGCAGGTCTCCCGTTCGTAAACTTGTCTTCAATGACCAAATACTCGCTAACCTCAGCATTGACAAAGGGAGCCGTATACGTATGCCTGGAGGTAACGATCATCTCCATGTCAGCTAACCCCAGCTTCCGAAGAGCAGACTGTACTTGCAAGGAAGGGCGGGGGGTGATTTTGTCAATCATGGTTAGGGGGAAGGTTATTTTCTCCTCGTTTTGCAGATAGTCTGAAAATCCTTCCTCTACCAGGCCTCTGCGAGCCCACTCCTTGGCGATGGCAATCATACTATCCTTTAACAGATCGCCGTTATGGGAGCAATTATCCATGCTCACAAAGGTCATTGGATGCAACCCTCTCAGATAACGCCGATAGGCAAGCGAAGTAGCCAGGCTCATCACATGCATCGGCTGTTCAGGACCATTCGTCAAATCCCTCTGCACAACAGCCAGATACTTGCCGTCGGGCCCGGTCAGGGCGTATCCTTTTTCCGTGACAGTAAAGCTGGCCATCTGCAGGGACGGATTCTCAAATATTTCAATCAGACGGAGGTAGTCGTCTGGACGATTTTGCTCTGCTGCGAGTCCCTCAACAATGCTTGCGACCACGCTCTTGTGAAATCTTCCGTCTGCACTCATCAACACCAGTAAGGTTAGATTGTCGTAAGGCTTATAAGCTTTGTCGATCATTTCAAAATCAAAGGCTTCGGCCGCAATAATACCTGTATCCGCTTTCAAGTTATTCAGCAGTTGTTGCTGCGCATTGGCTATCAACCCACGAAAAATATTGCCTGCGCCGAAATGCACCCATTGCGGTCTAACTCGGGTGTTATTGGCTACAAGCTCCAGATCATATTTCGGCAGTTCAATGCCTGCTGCTCGCCAGGCCGCTTTGTCTGAAAGGCCTTTCCGGTCAAGTTGGAGCATTTATTTCACTCCTTTGCCTTGAGAGAGACTATCCCAGACACCAAGCAAATACATAACCCCCAGTGCACGGTCATACAAACCGTAGCCAGGTCGACAATTCTTTTCTTCCCCCCATAGATGTCTGCCGTGATCCGGGCGTACATATCCCTGATAGCCGTTCTCGTGATAAGCTCTAACTACTTCCGGTACATCGACGCTTCCGTCCTTCCCGCGGTGTGACACTTCAATAAAGTCGCCATTCTCAAACACCTTGACATTACGAATATGCGCAAAATGAATACGATCATGAAACTCTCGAATCATGGTTGGCAAATCATTCTCAGGATTGCTCCCCAGTGAGCCTGTGCAGAAGGTCAGACCATTATATGGGCTGTTCACTGCATCTAGGATGCGCTGGATGGTCTCACGACTACGGACAATTCTCGGCAATCCGAAGATGGGCCATGCCGGATCATCAGGATGAATGGCCATCTTGATGTCAACCTCCTTGCAGACCGGGATGATGCGCTCAAGAAAATACTTCAGGTTGTCAAACAACTTGTCTTCTGTGACATCCGCATAAGCAGCAAAAAGTTCATCCAGTCTCGCCAACCGTTCCGGTTCCCAGCCAGGCATGGTGAACTTCCCAGCTCCCTTGAGAACCCGATTCACCATTTGGCGGGGATCATCGGTAATGGCAGCCTTTTCATAAAAGAGGGCGTTGGACCCGTCAGGCAGTTCCTTGTACAGCTCTGTTCTGGTCCAGTCAAAGACAGGCATAAAGTTATAGCAAATCACCTTAACTCCCACTTTGGCTAATTTTCGAATGGTGTCGATATAAATGTCAATATATTGATCGCGGGATGGTAGGCCGATTTTGATATCATCGTGGACATTTACACTTTCTACGACCGCCGTACTAAAGCCCTTGCTCGTAATCTGATCAGCTACCTCCTGAATTCGCTCCATTTCCCATACTTCACCGGCTACCTTATCATGTAAAGACCAGACAATGCCCATAACTCCCGGAATTTGCCGGATATGATCCAGTGTAATATTGTCGTTGCCTTCCCCATACCATCTCCAGGTCATATTCATAACGATACCTCCCTGATTATATTCCATCTGTCTTGTATACAAGATTGAGTTGATCATAAATTATAGGGTTTGTTCTTGTCAATGATAATCTCAGAGGAGTCCGTCACCTCAAAATGCTTTATAATAAGTCTACTAGATTTATAAAGTGAAGGTAGGAATGATATGTTTACAAAAGAAGAAATCATGCAACTGTTGAAAAAAGATATTTTGTCACTGACCTTAAAGCCGGGTACTCTTCTCAGCGAGACGACTTTGTCAGAACGCTTCCAGCTGTCCAGAACTCCGCTACGCGATGTATTGAAGTGGCTTGCGCTTGAGTCCTACATTGATATTTATCCCAAGAAGGGGAACATTGTGTCCTATATTGATCTGGAGTCCGTTGAACAAATTATTTACTTAAGAAGCGCATTGGAAAAGGAGATTATGAAGGAGCTTTCTTCGCAAATTGCATTAAGTGATGTACAGAAGCTGAGCGATATTCTGGACAGACAGAGAGCTGTGATTGAAGAAGATCATGCTACGGATCAATTTCTCAGTTTGGATGATCAGTTCCACCAAACCATTTTCCAATTGGTGGGGCGAGGGTTTCTTTGGCAGCTCATTCAGCAGTCGAATGTTCACTATATCAGATATCGCAAGCTGCATATGCTGGAAACAGGGAAGCTGATAGGCATCTGGCATGAGCACCAAGCTATGCTTGAATCCATGCTGAATAAGGAAACAACTAAAATGGATGATCTGGTTCATCATCATCTCAGAGAGGATATCCATTCGCTCGATTTTCTTCGGAAGTTCGCTGATTATATCAAGAAATAAGGCAGCTAGCTCAAATTAACATCTATGAATATTAAAGAAGTGAGGAATTCATGGGGCTGTTCCACAAGTTGGATATGTCGGTGAAAGAGAGGGTAAGAAATGCGAGACTGCAGCAAAATTTATGGGCGGAAACGTGCTGGCTGTGTCATTCCGTTTTTGCTCGTGAGTATTGTTATATACCCTCAGGCGGGGTCAAACTGGAGGAATCATCATAGGAGTTTTCGTCCTTGTATACATGATAGGTGAAATCCTCCTTGAATACACTCTATGTATCATGAGCTATCCCGATCTTTTGACAGACTCGCAATTTAAATTCATAAAAAATCAATTGTACATGGAGATGTATAATGTTCCGGCTGTTTACCCAAATTCAATTTAATTTATTTGAGCGAGGGAGCATTATAAATAGTTTGGGGAGTAAAAGTTCTTAAGGCTTGATTCGTATAGAATGAAAGAGTAGTCGGGTATATTGTTTTACGCAACCGCTCACCGGGGAACTTCCTCAACTGCTGCATCAAAAGAAAAATTATTTACAATTTAAAAAATACTGAAATATTTCCATGATGTAAGTGAAAAATGCCGACCGATTCTAGATTATAAGGGGGGAACGATATGTGCAGATATGCAATGTACGGCCCATATAAAGATATATTTGCATGCTTTACCTGCAGGAAGGTATATAAGCAGACATCAAGGTTTGAAATGCCGAAGGATGAATATGAACGGATTGTCCATGTCTGTCCGCAATGCCAGGCATCCATGCATGACATGGGTCATGATTTTCAGGCCCCCAAGCAAACGGATATCAAGCAGTGGAAAAAGGTAGAGCTACTATATCAACAAGGATACGCTTACCACTCCTGCGGCTGCGGCGGCCCCGGGTACAGACCCTCTCGGCTGTCGAAGGTACCTGAATTTCTGGAGAACCAGCGAACGTTCGAGAATAAGGGAGAGGCGCTGCTGTACCGGCTTTTGCAAAGCTAGTTGACTCGGGCTAATTATTAACATGTGAGATGAAGTGTATTATAGAAACTTATATGTTTTTCCATTTTCCAAGTGCAAAGAAGAGCAGCCCGGAAAAAATATAAGAGGTTCACTATACGTGCTTCGTTCGCTGAACTAACGGGCAGGTTAGCTCAATAAGAACCGGACGCCACTTCAGGATTTCTTTAGGCTGCATAGTACCGATATGGAACTATGCAGTAACTGAGTTCAGCCCGAGCCACGGTTTTTGATTTGACTAATGATAGTGGAAAATCAAAAAAGAACCTGGATAGTTTTATCAGGTTCTTTTATATTGCATATAAAACAGACACGATGATATAATCAGATTGCGACTTCTTAATTTAAATAGGCATAAATATAACATCTTACACTTTAACTTTACCATGCCGCTAAACTCTTGTCAAATGTTTTTTTCTCAATTTAATAGTTAGGAGAGATATTGAATGAGTTCTTTGGTTCTCGGTTTTCAGGAAATGGAAAAAACGCAGTTTTTGCTCGTTGGCGGAAAAGGGTTGAGTTTAGGGGAATTATCAAAAATTGAAGGAATACATGTACCACAAGGATTTTGTGTTACAACAGTGGGGTATCAAAAAGCCATCGAACAAAAAGAAACGTATTATGCATTGTTGGATCGACTAACAAGGCTAAAAGCAGAAGATCGTGCTCAAATTGGTGAAATCAGCAGGCAGATTCGACAAATCATTATGGAAGTAGAAGTTCCTGCCGATGTTGTGGAAGCAGTTACTCACTATCTCTCCCAGTTTGGAGAAGAACATGCTTATGCAGTGCGTTCCAGTGCGACTGCTGAAGATTTGCCACATGCCTCTTTTGCTGGTCAACAAGACACCTATTTAAATATCATCGGCAAAGAAGCAATCTTGCAGCATATCAGCAAATGTTGGGCTTCCCTATTTACGGATCGCGCGGTTATCTATCGTATGCAAAATGGATTTGACCACAGTCAAGTTTATTTATCCGTTATTGTTCAAAGGATGGTTTTCCCGCAGGCTTCAGGAATTTTATTTACCGCTGATCCGATTACCTCCAACCGGAAGTTGCTATCAATCGATGCTAGTTTTGGACTTGGAGAAGCATTGGTCTCTGGCTTGGTCTCTGCCGATTGTTATAAAGTACAGGAAGAGGCAATCGTCGATAAGAGGATAGAAACCAAAAAATTGGCTATCTATGGACGAAAAGAAGGCGGAACAGAGACAAAGCAGATCGAGCCTGATCAGCAAAAGACTCAAACCCTTACTGAACAACAAATTTTGCAACTGGCACGTATCGGAAGACATATCGAGGCTCATTTTGGTTGCCCACAAGATATCGAATGGTGTTTGGCCAATGATACTTTTTATATAGTCCAGAGTCGTCCAATCACGACTTTATACCCGATCCCTGAAGCAAATGATCAGGAAAATCACGTTTATGTATCTGTCGGTCATCAACAAATGATGACTGACCCGATAAAACCATTGGGATTGTCTTTTTACCTGTTAATAACTCCTGCACCCATGCGTATAGCCGGTGGAAGGCTGTTTGTTGATGTTACACAAATGCTGGCTTCACCTGTCAGCAGAGAAACTTTCTTAAATACCCTGGGACAATCTGATCCGCTCATAAAAGACGCATTTATGACCCTAATAGAGCGAGATTTTATAAAATCGTTACCAGATGATAGAACAGAACGGAGTCCCGGTAATAGCAGTAAAGGTAGGTCGTCTGCAGGTTTTCAAGCACAAATCGAAAACGATCCGGCAATCGTTTCTGATTTGATTAAGAACAGTCAAACATCGATAGAAAAATTAAAACAAAACATCCAAACGAAATCAGGAGCAGATTTATTTGATTTTATTCTGGAAGATCTCCAAGAATTAAAGAAGATCTTATTTGACCCACAAAGTTCAAAGGTTTTTATGACTGCTATGAATGCTTCGTCATGGATCAATGAAAAAATGTACGAGTGGTTAGGTGAAAAAAACGCAGCAGATACGCTTTCTCAATCTGTACCAAACAACATTACTTCGGAAATGGGTCTGGCGCTATTGGATGTCGCAGATGCGATTCGTCCTTATCCGGAGGTAATTGATTATTTACAACATGTAAAAGATGATAATTTTTTGGATGAACTGGTTAAGTTGGATGGTGGACAGGAAACTCAAGACGCTATCTATGCTTATCTCAACAAATACGGAATGCGATGTGCCGGTGAAATCGATATTTCGAGAACTCGTTGGAGTGAAAAACCAATTATACTTGTCCCCATGATTCTCAGTAATATCAAAAACTTTGAGCCTAATGCTGGCAATTGGAAATTTGAGCAGGGGCGACAGGAGGCTTTGAAAAAAGAACAAGAGTTATTAGATCGATTGAAGCAATTACCGGATGGTGAACAAAAAGCCAAAGAAACAAAACGAATGATCGACCTGATCCGGAATTTCATCGGTTATCGTGAATATCCCAAATACGGCATGGTTAATCGCTACTTCGTTTATAAGCAGGCTTTACTAAAAGAAGCCGAACAACTCGTACAAGCTGGTGTTATTCACGAGAAAGAAGATATATACGATCTCACTTTTGAAGAACTTCACGAAGTCGTACGCACAAATAAACTGGATTATCAGATCATCCGTAAACGAAAAGACGATTATAAATTATATGAAAAACTAACTCCCCCGCGTGTAATCACGTCTGATGGTGAAATCATTGCGGGTGAGTACAAACGAGAAAATCTCCCAGCAGAAGCGATTGTAGGTCTGCCTGTTTCTACCGGAGTTATAGAGGGTCGAGCACGTGTCATCTTAAACATGGAAGATGCTGATCTGGAAGATGGAGATATATTAGTCACCGCCTTTACTGACCCCAGCTGGACACCATTGTTTGTATCCATAAAAGGCCTAGTCACCGAAGTTGGTGGACTGATGACTCATGGAGCCGTTATCGCACGTGAATATGGCTTACCCGCAGTTGTCGGAGTGGAGAATGCTACCAAACTGATAAAAGATGGGCAACGAATTCGTGTGCATGGAACAGAAGGGTATATCGAAATATTGTAATGGCTGAATGCGCTAAGTAATAGCCTCTGTCATAATGGACAGTATTAAATGCAACCTGTCATGGATAAAAGGGCGGTTACCCTGTTCGTCCTTTTATCCATGACACAAAAGATTTATACATAGCTGACCCGATAATCTAAATCTCTTGTCGTGTGCCCTCAGAGTCGAACCTGCATATTCGCTTCAGAACAAGCCTTTTTCAACCAACTAATGATAATCTTACGGTCAGGGAACCCACAATTATAGTCAGTTCTATGATGTCCTTTATCGTTGGGGTAAATTGACAGACTTGACTTGAGCAGAGGTATTTCCGTAAATATCCTTGGCCAGCACGAGAATATGCAGCGTATCAGCTTGGGAGGCACCATCCTGTTTGTATTTAGTAGTTGGAAGCGTTGCTGACCAATTGGCTTTATCTTCTGTAATAACGACACGAATGCCATTGACATAAACTTTAAGCTGCGCGATATCACTTTGATCTGTGACTGAGCCTTCCAAAGCGAGAACATCATCCGTGATCGAAGCATTCAACTTAAGTACAGGGGTTCCTGTTTCCTTGCGTTTAGAGGGTGGGAGAGTGGTTTGCGGGTTATAGGAAAAGGTTTCATCCTCAAGCGCTGGCGTACGTGCTGCAATAGGACGGTTTTTGGTCGCCTGCTCATAGGAATAAGCGTAACGAAGCAGGTCATTATCGCTGTATGCGGCACCTGCCATCGTCAGATTAACGGGCATACCGGTATCCTTCATAGCGCCCATACTCACAGACACACTTGGGATCCCGTACTCGCGTAGAATGAAATTCGTATTGGAGAAATAGTTGCCATTCTCCCAAGCCTCCTCGTAGGACGTTTCATTCACATCGGAGTCAGCTTTGCCGATATTCGAATTTGCCGGGAATGCAATAAAATCAAGGTTGTTTTGCTTCATCCAATCTTCAAAATCAATCTTTCGTACATTTTCAAGCCCCCTCAGACCTTCCTGAAACTGAGGAATTTGTTCGTAAGGGGTGACGCCTTTCTTTATGGTTTCAATGAATACGTCATAGTGGCCAAGGTCTCTGCCACGTTTGGCATCTACCGAACCGGGCGGATTCGGGAAGACGGTTGCAGGGTCGATATTTGCCCATGACGGGAAATTTGGATCGCCCACACTTTTAAGGAATTCCTCAGCTGCATAAGGATTAAGCAACCCGAATTCCTTTTCAGCCCACTTTGCCGGCATCAAACCACGCTCTTCAGGTGTTTTCGCTGTTGGCCGGTCCTTCTCGCTATTCGCCTGCAAGGGGAAGTCAACTTCCACAACCTCAGCTCCAAGAGCAGTTAAATCCTTAACAGCTTTTTCCCATAATGCCTGTATCGAAGGTCTGAATTTGATCGGAGTTGTGGTTTCATGGTCCTTACCGATATAAATTTTCGGAACGCCAATGCGTTTGCCTTTCAAAGCTTGAATGTCTCGCAGCTCTAAATAGGATTTGGGACGGACACTGTTGACAGAAGGGAGCCGAACGGCTTTCTGCTCTCGCCAGAAATCGCCCTTGGTGATCTTATCTTCTACAACGATCACGTCAAGCAAGCGGAGCATGTCCTCGACAGTCCTCGTATGTGGGACAACGACATCACGTATAGGGAAGAGCGGCCAATTCCCCCGAATGGAGATTAGGCCCCGCGATGGGGTGTAGGCAATTAAACCATTGTTAGATGCCGGTGATCTTCCAGAGGATACCGTTTCTTCCCCCATACCGAAGGCAGCGAGGTTGGCGGCTGTTGATACGCCAGATCCGTTAGAGGAGCCAGAGTACCAGGCTGCAGCCAAATAATCTGGGTTGTACGGACTTTCAGCACGGCCATAAACGCCTCTTTGCATTCCCCCTGCTGCCATTGGCGGCATATTGGTTTTACCAATGAGCACCCCACCGGATTTGCGTATCTTTTCTACTGTAAAGGCATCGTCCTTTGCCATCAGGTTTTTGAAAGCCGGAGATCCAGAAGCGACAGTGAGTCCCTTAACCTTGTAGCTGTCTTTAACCGTGTAGGGGATGCCTTGCAGAGGACCAGTCTTAATACCTTGTGCCCTTAGTTGATCAGCTTGAGCAGCTTCTTTTAGTACGTCGGGGTTCAGAATAGGGATGGAATTCAGTCGAATGCCACTAGAATCATAGGCATATACCCGGTTAAGGTACAGAGCAGTGAGCTCGACACTTGACAGCGCCCCTGACTTCATCGCTTCCTGCATTTGAGCAATCGTAGCCTCTTGCAATTGAAATGTAACTAGGGAAGAGGAGGGTTCACTAGTTTTACTAGGGGATGAGGGTGAGGGAGCGGCGGATGCAAGCGGGCATCCCGTGAAAGTTAAAATCATACCAACTGTGATCCATTTGCAATAGTTACCGATTACATTCCTTGTATTCGCTTTTAGCGTTCGTGCGCACATAGCATTTTCACTCCTTAAATTAGGTAGGATCAGGAATTTAAAAAGAGGGGGATGAGAAAGGCCCTTTTACAGTATAAATGTTTCTAATTATATTACTTATTTTCATACAAAATGTCAATTTTTGTAATGCGAGACACAAGGAAATTCGCTACTTTTAATGTGAAATCTAGTAATTCATGATTCAGATTGTTGCATCATCGCTGAAGACAAAAATCAATCTCCTCCGAAAAAGAATTTTATATTTCGTTTAATCCCAGAGGAAGAGATGTTGAAAATTACAGACATTGGATTTCATGTGGACCAACGTACAGGCTTTCGATCCTGCGGGTCACCTCAACAAAGAAGGCCTGACGAAGAACAAAGTCTATCACATTGCCAGCAACATCAAGTTTATTGAACAGAGAACCATGTTGGGTGAAAAGGAGAAGTGAAGTGAGGAATTCAGAAGGGAAGATATAAGGCCGAGATCGATGGGGAGTCTATCGTATTTATTATTGGCATGAGAGTAAATCGTCTGTGGGCGATAAATAAGTGGTTACCTGTTTCCAAAGCAATGGGGCCGATTAGAGAACTATACATGGACAAAGATCTGGGGTTTCTCGGGATTGGCTGGCGAGGTGAACCAGTACAACAGCAGCACTTGATGTCCGCCCACCATCATCTGAAGTAGGAGCAGTTCATGCATATGTTATCAAGGACCAAAAAGGAAGTCTATCAAGCGCTGAAGAGGTTTTGGCCAAAAGCACACCGTGCAATAAAAGACATGCGCCCTATCTGCGGAGAAGTAGGCCCCGTAAATATTGTCTAGACAAAACAGCGGTTCTCCGATATTGGAGAACCGCTGTTTAAAAATTGTAGCCGGCTGCGGATCGACCGTCGGATTATACAAAAATGAGGGCTATGATATTAATACAATGCTAAGTATCAACATAAATAAAGGAATTCCACTGTCGGATAACGCTACCGAATTTGCCATGTCAGCTGCCGTTGGGATTAGCGACAATTGTAATTTCATTTTGCAAGATAGCTCTTCTTAAGTCAGTTTCTTATCCGGTCTATAAATAAAACAGGGCGAACGAGTCTAGAACTGTAATCTTGAAAATAAATCGAGTCTTCCTTGTGTTGTCGCTTGCCAGCTCTTTAACCGCCTCCTTCTGCACCTTATGCTCCATCGTTTCTAACGCGTCACTTTCCACAAGCAGACATGGAATCGAGCCAACGGTCATGAGGTAGCTTTCGCCGCATGACGTACAGTCGAATGAGAACTCCCTCTTCACAAGCGTTTGCTTGCACTGCGGACACGCCCAGTTAACGTCTGTTAATGGTCAAGCATTGCTCACCGCTGCTCCTCCTTCAACCATGGCTAGGCTCTCCTTCGGTGCCGGAGGCATCTTCACCAAATGGACAATTTTGAATACTCTTCTACCTGCGACCATATCGGTATGATTTTGCGTGCCGGGTGCCTCCAGCCATTCCCATACTCGATCTTCCCCTTCTAAGGAGCCTTCAAGCGCATGCAGGCGGGTATCCAGAGCATCGTCTCCCGATTGTAATACATTGCCTGTAATATCCCGGATCAACGAGGTGTGAAAGCCTAGTCTTTGCCACTGCTCTTCATAGCGCGGCACGTCGGAAGCGCTCATAATATCCGCATACAAAAATGTCCCACCTGGCTTTAATACACGGTAGGTCTCCGTAAAGAACAGCTCAATATGAGGGTACAAATGCGAGGACTCGATGTTCAGCACAATGTCGCAGCTTTCCGTTTTAACAGGCAGCTGCTCCGCGTCGCCAATACAATAGTAAGCCTGCTCATATCGGTTATTCCTTTGGCAAAAATGAATATTGGACGGTGTCAGATCAATGCCGACCACGCTGCCGGTCCCATAGTTTTTGCATAGCTCGCTCACGTTGCCTCCCCGTCCACAACCGATTTCCAGGATATCCTTGCCTGAAACATCCAGGCCGCCAATAATTTCGCGAAGCAGCTGGATACTGCTGTGGTTAATACCTTGAGGGCCGCCCGGTAGTTCGTTATCGGATGCATAACCCCAGTTAATAAAGGTGGAAAATCTGGACAGTCTTTTCTCCTCAAGCGACCGGTTAATAGAGTCAAACATGCCGATGATCGCTTCCTTTTGCGCCGCGCCTTCGGCAAGCTTCTCCGCTACAGGACGGTCAATTAACATACTTGCGAGGCCCTCTTCCCAGGCGTATTCGAGGCCGCAGGTCTTGCAGATCAAACAGTTGTCCGCCTCATAAAGATCACTCTTGCATTCAGTGCATACCAGGGTAATACCGGACAAAGGCCAAGTCGTTTTCATATCTACATCTCCTCATCGTTTTAGCCGCTTGCGCTGCTATAATTATTTATCGCCTTTCTCCAAATCAAACGGACATTTACCAGAAGAAGGATCGGGACGAGCACCGCCCCATAGCATAAGCCCTTCATCCAGCCTATTCATAAAGAAAAGTGGACCAAAATTCGTAATAATTTTCTGCATTCATAATCTTTACTCCCCATTTGTTGCTTTTTCTGATGCGCGATATTTTATCCTTACTTACCTGGCGCTAGGATGAACACTTTACCACGATCAATCCCCCCCCCTTTAAAATTTAGAATTAATTTCAAGAATATGAATTAAATATACAACCTTTATGCATATGTTTCCAGTTATTTTACAATAGTGATGAATAATCTCTGCCAACGTGTCGAGGGACAAGAACATTGCACCGTTTAAAGTCACTATTATATCGGCTTTTCGTATTATTAGGACAGCCAGAAAGAAATTTTCTGGTTTGCCTATTTTAATGGGTGTTTTACGATGGTGGTAGCCCGGAGAACGAGGGCGGCTTAGGGACAAAGAACCTGTACAAAATCCATCCAACGACCATGTTTGAGCTGGTTGAGGGCTATGACCTCGTATCACAAGCTAAGCTATGGGTTTGGAAACCAGGTGGGAATGCCGGTAAATCGAATTAGGGAGGTTTTTATGCAACCCGTTGTTGGAATTGATGTGGCGAAAGGATGTAGTGTTATTCAGGCCTTCAAAAAGCGTAACGAACCATATGGAAGGATGGAGACCCTCCAGCATGGTGAAGAAGGTTTCGAGCGGCTAGGGGAAGTGCCTAGCAAACTGAAAGAGGCAAGTGGTGTGGAGCCTGTCGTTGTCTTCGAGGCAACCGAACATTACCATCGAGGTTTGGCAGGATATCTGAAACGTAGCGGATGGATTCACTACATCATCAATCCTTTGCAAGCGAAACGATCCAAAGGCACACAACTTCGAAAAAATGAAAACCGATGCAGCAGATGCTTGGCATATTGCCGAGATGTATTACCGTGGGGATGTTAAAGCGCATCGCGAGTGGGAAGAGTCCTACAGTGAGCTTCAGCACTTGACCAGGCAGCATGAGTTTGTGACCGCTATGTACGTGCAGGCGAAGCTAAACAGCTAGAATTATTGAAAAATAAAAAAAGTCCACTTCTAAGTCATGAACTGTGACCCGTAAGATGGACACTTTGAAAAAAGTACCCTCTTACGGGTCTTTTGCGTTTTAATCAGATTATAAAAGTTTGTGGGGATGTAGATTATGAAGAAAATCGGACGGGTTTTTACGGAGAAAGAGATCAAGGTACTGGAGTCGAATCCATCCATTTGGGTATTCAATGGTTTACATTTTATTTACTGAATAATTAAATGCGATAAGGAGAACTCAAATAAAAACGGCCGTTTTCAGTTGAAACACTATTAAAATGTGCATATGTAAACTAAAAAGTTTATTTTAATTTAAAAAATAATGCGAATGTGAAAAAAAGTTTGACATTTGTACACATGTGGTTTATTTTGTTAAATATGGGCATTTTGTTTTGAGTGCTCTTGTAGTTTTTCTTGGTTGCTTCTATAGAAAGGTGGACGTAATATGTCCCGAACGAGTTGAATCAATTCTAATATGGATCTTATTTAAACCCAAAGGAGCGTGAGCAACATTAACAAAATGCACTTATCAGATGATATTAGCAGCAGAAAAGGATCAGGAAATCTGTATTACAGGTAGACATATAGGCCCCAATTTCATTCAACATACCCCACATGATACACAGCCTGACTTCGGCAGCATGCATTGGGGGCATGCGGTAAGTGAGGATTTGGTGCATTGGGAGGAACTTCCACCAGCCATCCCGCGGGGGGAAGACGGAGCGATCTTTTCGGGAAGTGCAGTGGTTGATAAGAACAACACAAGCGGTTTCTTCAGCGAAGAAGGATCAGGATTAGTTGCAATTTATACGAATGAGGGCAACGTGGCTCAGCCCGGCAAACCACAGGTGCAGGGCATCGCTTACAGCAGGGATAAAGGTCGAACTTGGATAAAATATGAAGGTAACCCTGTTTTGTTCCCAACGAAAACGCTAGACTTTCGTGATCCGAAGGTGTTTTGGTATGAAGAATCGTCAATGTGGGTTATGGTTCTTGCCGTAAGAGACCGCGTCGACTTTTACACGTCTTCGAATCTGAAGGAATGGTCTTTTGCAAGCGATTTCGTTTCCGATATTCCGGGTATCCATCGAGGGATATTTGAATGTCCTGAGGTATTTAAAATCCAAGTGGATGAGGATCCCAATATCACTAAGTGGGTTCTGTTGCTAAGTGTCGGGGATAGAAATGGTGTGAATCCAAACGATTCAGAACCACCAGCAGGCGGTTCTGGCATGATGTATTCTATAGGCAACTTTGACGGTAAGATATTTACAAGGGATGAAACGTTGGAATCATTCGATACGATCAAATGGATAGATTACGGGTCTGACTTTTACGCGGCCGTGACATGGGATGGTATTCCGAAAGAAGACGGACGAAAAATCTGGGTCGGCTGGATGAACAACTGGCGTTATGCCTCTACCCTTCCTTCAAAGGAATGGCGTGGCCACATGTCAATCTCCCGAGAGATTCAGCTTAAGACATATCCGGAAGGAATTCGCTTAATCCAAGTACCTATAAGAGAGTTAAGTTAACTCAGAAGACCGATTATGTCTCTGCAAGACTTAACGATTAAGCCAGGTAGCAACGTCTTATCTGATATTTCTACTGCAAAGGCCGAATTATTGCGGAATTTGAAATCGGTACTGCCGTGGAATTCGGGTTCAAGGTGCGTTCCTCTTCTACTCAGGAGACAACCATCGGATATGATGTCTTGAATGAGGAGTTGTTTGTCGATGGGACGAAGTCAAACGCAATTGATTTCCATTCTGATTTTGCTGCAAAGCACCAAGCCCCCATGAAGCCAGAGCATGAACGGATAACCTTGAGCATTTACGTTGATTGGTCTAGTGTCGAGGTCTTCGGCAATAAAGGAAAAACAATCGTTTCAGACATGATTTTCCCGGACTTGGAAAGTAGAGGACTAGAACTCTATACCCTTGGCGGAGAACTAAAGGTCGTGTCGCTTCAAATCAATGATCTGGTAAGCATCTGGGAAAATGAGACGGTTTAGACTTTAGCAATGGCTTGATTCGACGAAATGGTTACAGTCCGGTTTTGGGCACCCGGATCTGAACTTGGTACCCCAAACTAATTAACGAAGCAATCACTCCTTAAAACGAATAAGGACTACAGCGTTGCGGTGGTCCAGGAAGTTTGACTCTATCTGTGCTGTCAGTCTGTAGTTCTTAGCTAATTGACACTAAATCAAATTCTCTCCCAAGGGGGTGTCTAATTGCGATCCAAGATATTACCGATGCAGTATCCGGCAATCACCTCGTGGCAGTGGCAGGCAAATACGTTTGCCGTCCTAGCCAATTACCCGCAAGCAAAGCCGTGGATAATGACACATTTCATTCCTCTCCAGCTCACCTTAAATGAGGGAAGTTCCTATGTGGACTTCTACCGTACTCCTACCTTTGAATTTTGTCCTTGGCTGCTTCGCCAACATTTAAGTCGTCAGTTGGTTCGAAATTTCAACAAGGATATATGTACTTTTCTGATGGATTGTATAGACATGAATAATTATATTTATTTGCTTCTTGATCAAGCGCAGTTTTTGGATATTGAATCTTTCTTCTCACATGACTCATTTATTTTTGGTTATGACGAGGAGAGGGATATATTTCATATCGCCGATTTTACATTCATGGGGGGGAAATACTCATTTAACGAAATCACATTTGAGCAAATGAGACGTGCCTACGAGGGAATCGATGATGATGGAGATTGGTTGTATGCGGGGAAGGGTGGTCTCTCTCTGTTACAATTCAACGAGCGAGCAGCTTATGACTTTAATCTAAACTATGTTATTGAGCACCTTAAGGACTATTTAAATGGAGAAAATCCCGCCGACAAATACAGAGAGTTGGGTTATATAACAAATCCATGTGTATGGGGAATTCGTGTTTATGACGAGCTGATTTTGGATATAACCCGCATACGCAGTGGACAAATTGAGGAAGATAATCGCCCGTTTCAAATGATCTATGATCACAAGATCTTGATGTTGGAACGAATTGACTTCATGAATCAAACTGGTGTTCTAGGGGAAAGTAATCAGCTCAAGGTTCGCTATCAGACGATTGCTGACGATGCTCTATTAGCGCGAAATTTGATTATCAAATATTCACTGACGAAAAACGAAGATAACCTCAAAAAAGTGGAAGTGTTAATTAGGCGTATTCAAGCCTGTGAGCGCGAGGCTATTGAACTTATGATCTACAACTTGAGCCTTGTGTCAAACATAACTCCAATGGGCGTAGAGGAGGAGGTCTAACGTTGAGAAAACAACCCTGTTTGGAACGCATCCAAAACCTTATTCATCAAAAGATACCGGACTACGATAAACAACGTATAAACGCTAACACGTTACTTAAAGAGATATGGATCCAAATGAATTCTATGCAGATGATTACATTCGTCGTGGAGCTCGAAACCGAATTCGGTCTAGAGCTCCCGGACGAACTGGTAGGTAACATGGCAGGCAGTCATCTAACCCTTGGCGACTTGGCTGATCTTATTAAAAGTTACCAGGAACGCTTATAGCAAGCGGTACTTGATCATGCACACTCACAACATGCAGTCTGAAGCAATATGAGTTTGGATCAGGCTGATGCTCTGGCGGACGGCACGAATGCGCATGTTGAATCACTTGTCTAAGCATCTCCCATCGGGAGTGCCATAATAGACGGATCTGGGAGCGGTATTCCAGGATGGCCGCAGTCTTCTGTTTCAAACTGCACTTGGGAAGTGAAATGTAGACTGGATGTAGATTCCGAGCTAGGTCAATTTCCCATTTTATATCTTGACCATAGTTTAAATACGGTAGATCTTCGTAGTAAATCAAACGGGCAGAGACTTCCAGATCACTAATACTTCGTACAGCCTGTTCGGCCGCAACCCGCACGATACCGTGATCCACATGTCTTCCGATTGCAAGCGGAATATAAATATGATCGTAGTCTGTAAGACAGAGTCGTGTCAAAAGAACTTTTGTTGCCTCAGAAATCACGTCCAGCTCGGTCTCGTAGTCACTACGGAACAGATCGTCCAGCTTTTCATATGAGGGGGCACCGCTGCGATCTTTACGATAGATACATTCCTGCATGTTCAGATGAATCGTGTCCACATCGAGAAGATCACATGCACTAATGTCCTCTTCTCGCCGTACCTTCATCACGTCGGAGCTTAGTCCGAACTTTTTGTGCAGGATGCGAGCAAGTAGGGATAGATCTGTGCCAGTACCAGTGAAAACAGTTGCTATGGTCACATGATAGCCAGCACGAACAAGCAAATCGATATAATCGCCGCAAGAAATAATAGCATCGTCCAGATGGGCGGAGACAAACAGACAGTGGTTATTCAAGGGTTCAAGCCCTCCCTTTAACAGTGATAAGAAATATATTACTATTATACCTTTTATTTATTTTTTTTGGAATTAAATAAAAAATCTAAAATACAACTTGAAAGGATGACGTTTATGTTTGAAACATTAAAAAATATCATTGCAACTGTGCTCGAGGATGACTCGCTTCGTGAAACTCTCACAATGGAGAGCGACCTGATTAACGACGTCGAGTTAGATTCCCTACAGATGATAACGTTTATTCTCGGAGTTGAAGATGCTTTTGGGGTGGAGATCGTTTACGAGGACCTGGACTTGGCTTGTCTGCGCTCAATCGGTGCCTTCATGGCATTCCTAAAAGGCATGAATCAAGAGGTCGGGTAGTATGTTGGTTGCCAGCACCTTTGATTCGGAAACCTATTGGCGTGAAGAAGGGAGTAGCAGGTTGCCTTTTATTCCTGATCCTTCACGGTCGCGGGTGGTAATGGCTATGGATGAATTGCTGGCTTCCTTATGCGGCCCGGAGGACACACTGTTGACCCGCTTTGAGATGGATGAGGCGCACATGGATTATTTGGCGCACATCGGCTTTCATTTTACACAGCTTAGTGCGAATGTCCCAAGCCATGAACCAAATCTATTTCGCGCTCTGTACGAAGTTCCAGAGACCGACGAGCGGCTGAAGCAGTTTAGTGAAATGACTCCCTTTTCAGTCGTACCTTACGTTCACGAGCTTCTCGACAGGTACAACTATTCGAACAAGCTGCCCACCCTTCAAGACGTTAAACGAGTAAATTCTAAGTTGTATTCCGCCGATCTTGCTAAGAGACTTTTGGGCAGCTCCTATAGCCAGCCAGTGTTCAGCGCGGATGAATTGGCTGCAGTAGGGCTAGAGCTTATGGGGTTGTCGAATGGGGTCCTGTTAAAAGACCCCTTTGGCGTAGCTGGAAAAGGCAATATGCTGTTTAAAAACCTATCCTCTTTGGAACGTGTAGTAAGCTATTTGCGCAAACAAGAGCAAGCTGGTTCCTCAACGGCGTTTCTTGTCGAGCCGTTCCTTGACGTGGAATATGATTTTTCCTGCCAATTTTCAATTGATGAGAGCGGGTCGTACCAGATCGTCGGCTTGCAGCAAATCATCAATCGACAGTTTGCTTATGTGGGGTCACAAGCGATGCAGGAGGAGAACAGTCATTCGCTAATACGGAACGGTTATTTCGATGTCATTGAGAAGCTTGCTTCCTCACTATACAAGGACAGGTACTTCGGCCATGTTTGTGTTGACTCCATGATACTAAAGGACGGGACAATCGTGCCGATTGTAGAAATCAACGCCCGTCAATCGATGGGACTGGTCAGTCATCGACTGGGCGAACGGCTGGAAAATGGGAAGCACGGGACATTTACGTTCCGAACGGTAGGCAGTCGCCATCGGTTTGATTACGGGGAGTGGCTGCGACAGCTGGATGATGACGGCGTTTTATACCCTAATCATACCGGTGAGGGCATCATTCCGCTTTCCCCGGCGTGCATGTTTGCTGGCTATGGGGAATCAGATTACCCACAGACATTAAGCGAAGGCAGTTTCATCAAGGGCAGGCTTTATCTGTTTGTAATCGCGCGAGATGTGCAGGAGCAGAAAAGTTTAATCGACAAGCTAAAGGAACGTTTTGAAGTCCAGGGAGGCAAGTGGTATGGATAGTCATTTGAAGCCTTGTGTCACTATACTTGGATCCGGTAACTCACTAGGTGTGTACATGCCCGCCGTACAGCTAGGCATTTACCTGGAGTGTTCCGGCATTTCAAACGAAGTCTGTGTGCTCGAAAATGTGTATGTCGACGGCTTAAAGAACAAAGTGCCGGCTTATCGTAAAGCCTTTCATGATAATTTCGCTATCGCTCGGAAGAGTGTGGAGTTGGCTCGCGATATTTCAGATTGCCTGGATCCCACCAAGGTACAGCTGCTGCTGGAAGATTGGTCCCGTGAGCGCCGGACGTCGTTCATTGCGTTGACTGGGTTCTGGATCCCGATTTTGGAACAATATGAACGGTTTGTTGGAACTCGGCTCGAGGTCGACATGCTTCATCTCGATGCTACGCTTTCGCCATCTTATTTGGTCTATGGATCTCGAAGCGAGCGGTACAACCACATTTGGTTTTACGAACCGACCAAGAAGCGTTTTGAATTACAACTTCCGATGACGGACGAAGCACCGATCCCGTTTCGCCAGCGAGAAGAGAGAATGGTGGTCCATGGTGGCGGCTGGGGGATTGGGACCTACCCGCAGGCTGTTAGAGACCTGCTTGAAGGCGGTATGGAGCTGGATGTTCTGGCTTATTTTGACGAGGATATCCAGCCTGATCCACGCATTTGCTATTATCGGAACGACCCCTCGTGGAGTCCGTGGCTGAGGAATAGACGAGGGGAGTTCGGTTTTCCTCCATTTGCTCAGATCCAACATGGAGAGACTCCCATTTACTTAGACAGCGGAACTGTTCCCCTGCTGTTTGAACGAATTCGCCGTTGCACAGCCATTGTCAGTAAGCCGGGTGGCTATTCCTTGATGGAATCGTTCGCCGCTGCGACGCCTATGGTTTTTCTTGAGCCCTTTGGAAGACACGAAACCGCCAATGCTGAATATTGGATTAAGCAAGGATTTGGCGTGTCCTTTACGGATTGGAAGATGCAGGGGTTCAACATCGAGATATTGGAACGTGCTCATTGTAACCTACTACATGCCCGCGAACATTGCAAAACTTATGGAGGTGTAAATTATGCAACCCAAAACGAGTCGGAAGTTTGATGAGCGTGTGTTTAACGATCTGAAGCGTACAATAATGAATATGTCCCGGGTCAGTCGGCTTCGAGCGACCGATAGTCGCTATGCGATGGAGATCCCGGAAGATATCGGGATCAAGCTGAACAACGGGTGCAACTTGCGTTGCAAGCATTGCTACGAGTGGAACGCGGACGGCTTTCACTGGGACATGTCCAAGGAGGAGCAAGGTAAAGAAATTGATGTCGCGTTGGTCGATAAGCTCCTTGCCTTCACCCATGAGAAGAAGTCGAAAGTTTATCTTTGGGGCGGAGAGCCGTTGTACCATAGCAAGTTCGATCAGATTGCGAATCTGCTGGAACGCGATCAGCGAACGACGACGATTTGTACAAACGCGATTCTTCTGGAGGAAAAGTTAGATTCACTGCTTAAGATCGGTGAGGGACTTGTCGTACTAGCCAGTCTGGAGGGATTCGAGGCTGAGAACGACGCGATTAGGGGCAGAGGAACCTACAAAAAGGTGGTTAGTGCCATAGAACGTCTGCTGGAGTTGCAGCGTCAGGGCATTTTCAAGGGCAGAGTATCCGTCAGCTTGACGATGAATGATCTCATGATTCCCAAAATGTTTGATTTTATGAAGTTTTTCGAGGAGCTGGGCGTGGATTCGGTCTACTTTGTATATCCGTGGTATATCGCACCTGAGTCTGCTCAGGAGATGGACAATTTCTTCATCAAAGAGTTTGACTGGCTGGATCCAATCCGTCAGGGTAGCTGCAGTTGGAATTCATTCACTTATCATATCTCCGGCGAGAAGGTGGGGGCACTCAAGGAGGAGGTTCTCCGCATCTCCGAGCAAACATGGGGAAGCCGGGTTCGATTTATGCCCGCATTGGAGCAAGACGAGATAGAGGATTTTGTCACTGGCGTGCAGAGGACCGGGATGAAGCGGAAGGAATGCTTGGCGATCTCCACCCGAATGGACGTATTGCCGAGCGGAAACGTCACTCCGTGCAAGTTCTTTCCTGAGATGGCGGTCGGCAACATTAGTGATGTGGATGTGAAGGAGGTTTGGAAGGGGGAAAATTTTGCCAAACACCGAGAGGTATTAGCTTGCGGACTGATGCCGGTCTGTTCCCGATGCGGGTTACTTTATCATTATGGCCGGTAAACGTTATCGTCCACCTTCTAGTTCGATTTAATTGTTAAGGAGGAGCGCAATTGACAGCGATCCATGTGGTGCAGTTAGCTAAAAACTTCACCTATTACACCAAAGAGGTCGGAATGCTTCATTCCATTAAAAACCTCTTTTATCGGAAAAGTTTGACGAAGGAAGCGGTGAAAAATATCTCCTTTTCGATCGAAGAGGGGGAAATGGTTGCTTTCCTTGGGCCTAATGGGGCAGGCAAAACGACGACGCTAAAGATGCTCTCTGGCATCTTACATCCAACTAACGGCGAACTTACTGTACTGGGCTTCAAGCCTTATGAGCGAAATAAGGAATTCAAGAAGCAGTTCGCTATTGTAATGGGGCAGAAGAGCCAACTATGGGTTGACTTGCCTGCGGCGGAATCCATTTTGCTAAACAAATATATCTATCAGGTTGACGATCGGCATTACAAACAAACACTGAACGAACTCATCGAACTGTTGGACGTCAAGCACATTATGAATGTTCAGGTAAGGCGTTTATCGCTAGGTGAGCGTATGAAGATGGAGCTCCTTGCAGCGCTTATTCATAAACCGAAACTGCTTTTCTTGGATGAGCCGACGATCGGGCTCGATATTGTTACACAGAAAAAGGTGCGGGAGTTTTTGAAGTATTACAATGAACAGCATAGGACAACGATTATTTTGACAAGTCATTACATGAAGGACATCGAGGATCTGTGCAAGCGGACGATCATTATTAATGATGGCAGGCTCGTCTTCGACGGGGATCTGAAGCGAATCGACGATGTTTTGAACGACACGAAAATCATACAGTTAAAATTTAAGCAACACGTAGCGACTGGACAGCTGCAGTTGTACGGGAAGGTGCGTCAATCGGACGGATTTCATGCCACGCTGGAGATAAGTAAGGAGCGCATTAGCATGGCTTCCAGGGATTTGCTTGAACACTACCCGATTGAAGATATTACGATCGAAGATATTCCTATCGAGGAAGTCGTTGTATCCTTGTATCAGCGGGATGATCGGGTATCCGGATGAGTGCCTTTCCCAAATACGGACGCGTGTTCCAGTTAGGCGTTCAGTCTTCACTCGAATATCGATTTGACTTTCTCTTTTCCTTGATCAGTGCATTCTTTCCGATTCTGATCCAATATTATATTTGGTCAGCGGTCTATGGAAGATCGGAATCGTCGGAATTTTTCGGATATACCTATGGCCAAATGATTTTATACACGATAACGGCAGCCATCGTGACGAAAATTGTGACAACGGATATAGGTCAAAACGTGGCCACCGAGATCAAGGATGGTGGGTTGAATAAATATTTGGTTCAACCGGTCAGTTTTTTCGCTCTGAAGCTATTTACTATGCTGGGGCAAAAGATTTTCTTTTTTTCAGCCATGCTATGTATCTTGCTGTTTACACTCGTTTACTTGACCGGAACTTATGGTATACGGATTCCCTTGGCACATATTCTACTCTTTATGGTGTCAATGGTCATGTCTTTGTTGTTAAACTTTCTTATCTCTTATACGCTCGCGGCTGTTGCATTTATATTGTCTGAAATCTCCTATTTTTTTGAAATGACCGGCTTATTTGTCATCATTTTAAGTGGTGGTGTTTTTCCGATTGAGGTGTTTGGTAAGACCATAAATAAGATTTTAGACTACTTGCCATTCAAGTATACGATCCATTTTCCTGCGAATGTTATTAATGGCAGATTGTCAATGGACGAGGCAGTACAAGGAATCGGGATGCAGTTCTTCTGGATGATCGTGCTGCTTGCCTTTTCACGGATCGTATGGCGCGCCGGAATGAAGAAGTATCTCGGATTGGGGGGCTGACCGGTGAGAGGATGGCTGGGAACGCTTCGCAACTACCTAATGATTTACTTTTTGTTCATTAAGAACTGCTTTATTGCTCAAATGGAATACAGGACGAACTTCATACTCGGGATTGCTGTGGAAATCGCATACTTGTTTGCCAAGCTGCTTTACGTCGTAGTAGTCTATGAGACGGACTTGCATATCGGATCGATCACGCCTGATGGTATCTTGATGTTTGTCGGCACATACACGATTATGACCGGTCTTTATTCCGGGCTCTTTTTCCCTAATTTCGTCAGGGTATCCGAGTATATACGCAGCGGGACGTTGGATCTACTCATGGTTAAGCCAATTTCACTACAGTTTTTGGTTTCGCTTCGATACATCGATCTTGGGATGCCAATTCCGAATTTCATCGCGGGTGGAACGATGGTTGTGATCAGTTGGAATGCATTAAATATCCCGGTAACGGCATGGAGTTTATTCTCATTTTTGTTTTACTTGGGGACAGCGTTGATCATTACTTACTGTCTCATGTTCATCCCAGCCTTGTTATCCTTCTGGCTTGTTAATACGGGAGGGCTGGCGGGAATTTTCTATTCCATTTGGGACGCCAATAATATGCCAATGCCGATCTATTCACGTTTCATCCAACGAATCGGCGTGTATTTATTGCCTTTTCTCGTCATTACGAATTTTGCGCCTATGATGGTGATGAATCAGCTGACACCTGCTTTGGCGGTATGGGGCGCTATCGTACCAATTGTGCTCCTTGTAATCGTTCGCTTCGTTTGGAGTCGGGCAATACGTAATTATAACAGTGCAAGCGGCTAAAGGCTGACAACTTAATTGAGGGAGGGAGGAATGACATGCATATGCTTCGTTGGCCGGCAACCGGCATTGCCTTAGTATGTCCTATTTGCAAGTCAAAGCTAAACACATCGGATCAGATGTTGGTGTGCGGGGAGTGCGCGGTCAGTTACTTCTTCGGTGATGGTGGTGTTCCGTTTATGCTGGCTGATCTGCAAGGGCAGGAAAGCGGGGAAACTGCAGTCCTCAAAAAGGATATCATGAAGATGTTCACTAACTATAATCGGTCCTTGGACGAGAGTGGCTTTTCCCGTTTCTCGACATTTATCAATTGGGGGTTCGCCTCCGAGTTCAATCAGGCCCCAGCAAGTGTCAATCGAAACTCCATCCGGCTTCTGCAGGAGTGCTTGGATGGTTTATATCTCGAGGATAAGAACATTTTGGAGGTAGCCTGTGGCAGGGGGGGAGGCGTGCGAGAGCTCTGTCGAAGTTACGGTGTGAGAAGCGTTGTTGGTTTAGATCTGACCGAAGCCAATATTGCATTTTGCCAATTGACCAACCGTTTCCCAAATGCCTATTTTTGTGTTGGGGATGCCGAGAGGCTTCCTATCGGTTCGTCATGCTGTGATTTTGTCCTCAACATGGAAGCGTCTGATCTATATCCATCGATTAAGTCTTTTTATGACGAGGTCTTCCGGGTGCTGAAACCGGGCGGGACTTTCGTTTATGCGGACGATTTGCCAACCTGGAAGTTTGACGATGGTGAACGATATTTGCTTGAACTGGGCTTCGAGCTGCTTATATCACGCGATATCACGGGGGAAGTTTTGCTTTCAAGTGATCAAGTTCTAAAGAATCGCATAGCCGCTTTTGGTACTGAAGATCAGATGGATACTGCGATTTGGAAAACAATGGGTGTGCCAGGCACTTCCTTGTACGATGAAATGAAAAGCGGGGAACGCCAGTACAAGATCATGCATTTCCGAAAGCGGGCTCATCACAATGTATGAGAACCACGTGACGATCGTCGATTATTCCGTCTATCTCCCGAAGTCCCGTATCCATGTCACGAAAGCGATTCAGCAGGTGAAGGCCGACGGCGTAGAATTTCGAATGAGCGATTCGGAATACTTGAACAAAGGCTTTGAGCTGGTGCCCATAGAAGAGGAACTTGAATTGGAACAGATGATTGCTACCGTGTGTAGGCCAATTCTGCGCCGGGCTCTGCAGATGAATGTACAGATCGCGGCGGTCATGTTTGCTAGTGTAACGAATAATGAAAACGGTGAACGGAATCTTTTTGATCGCCTAGCAGATGAATTCGCCCTTGAGGCAGTCCCATTTATCCCTTTGGAGGAATATTCTTGTTCCACGATGCACTTATCGTTGTGCCTGGCGTCGAACTACTTCATGGCCCCGCGTCAGCAAGGTGAAGGAATCTTGTTCATCACTGCCGACAGAGCCATGAATTCTTATGAACGGAGCGATCCGTTCATGGTGTTCGGTGACGGCGCGAGTGCTGCTTTATATATGAAGGGGCAGCGTCAAGGACAGCAGACACTTGCTTCGGTTATGAGAGTCGACGGCCTCGTATACGATCTGGCTCCAGATCGTATTCAATTATATTACTCAACGTTTTATTTAGGGGTCAGACAGGCAGTAAGAGCAGCATTAAGCGAGTCCGGTATTCACATTGCTCAGATCGCCGTGATCTTTTGCACCAATTTGGGGCTACACGTATGGAGTATGCTGGCTCAAGTGCTGAGGGTGTCCCTGGAACGCTTCTACAATCTAACCCTCTCCAAGGACGGACATATTCATAACACCGATATCCTAAATAATATCGATCACGCTATCCGTTCAGGTTTCTTGAAAGAAGGGGACTTGTATATGACGATTTCCGTTGGCTTTGGAGGCTATTACGGTTGTGCGATTCATCGGTATTCCAAGAAGGTGAACGAGCTATGTATTTGACATTTCATCATGCTGAGGCCGCTGTGGGATTAGAAATGCCATGGGGACGGATAACCGATCTAATTGAAAAGAATAGGAATTGGACCGAAGGAATTGACTTGCTCTGTTACTGTCATCAGACGGACTTTGAAGCTGGTGTTAATGGCTGTGCTAAACTGAGACAAGAATTAGGGCTAAATGAGGTTATGCCCATTTCCGTCGGGCAGTCTGGTAGCCTTTCTCTATCTAATGCATTAACAATATTAGACTGGATGTTCAATAGCGGTACAAAAAATCATGCTCTTTGCGTCATTGCCGACTCATTCATTCCAGATCATATCGACAAACAAGGGAGTTGCTTGAGTATGACCGCACTGATCGGTGTGTCGACTATGGCCGGTGATTATCGAGTTGAAAGCTGCCGTAAGCTTCCAGGCACCAACGTTAAAGCAGGAGCAAAAAGCGCAGTTGAACCGATCCTAAAGCTTGGACTGCACCAATCAGAGTTTACAAGCGATCTGGAGATGGAAGTCGTCACGTTCGATGCTGGAGTCTTCGGTGCAAGCCAACTGAAGTTACGACGAACATAATTTCCTCGTACCCACCATCTTACCAAGGCCATTTAGGAGAAGGATTGGTTTTTTCCATGCGCTCCATCGTGACCTCGGGATATTGCTTCTTGTCGAGGGGCAAGAACATTGTGTCATTGAAGTCGCTATTTTAGCGGCTTTTTTATTTTATCGGTAAAAGTTCGTGTCCCGAGCCAAGGACAAGAACTTTTACCGATTGCCGATTAGATGTGTATCGCTATTTTAGGAGGATAGGACGACTTTTATTGTGGGATGAAGTTACAGGGAGTTGAAAGTGCTTTTCACCGATCAAGGGGTTCGGTGAATTTTAAAGTCAGATTTTGAATATTGAGAGTTAGTAAAAAAGGACCTCAGAAACTGAAAAATTTCGAGGTCCTTTACTGCGGATTTGGATTGAAAACGACGTTGACGGCAAGCATCATCTAAGAGGACTCCCAGCGGGTGACCTTTTTTTGTAAAACCTTTACAAAAATGCGTAACAGGCAGGATTGGGAGAAAGCGAATGCTATGAGTCTATGGAAAAAAGGCAATTCAATGAGTAGACATCAACAACCACGTCCATGGGAAGAATAGAGGGAGATGAGCGTATTGTATCTAAAAGCATTTGATCTAGATTTACCTTATATAATTAATGATGAAAATGTTGAATCAATGAAGTGGGGCTTTTATAAAGTTTTATTTATCATGAAATAAATTAGAGATGTATAATTTATCAAATAATCTTGAAAATCGCAATGCTCGTTATGAGTGAATGCGTCGCTAGACATTTAGTCAAAATACGAATTTTGTGAAGATGTTCAAGAGAAACCGCGTAGCGACACGGTTTCATCGGTCCATATTATTCACAGCATTACGCATCTCTTCATCTGTTAAGTGAGTATATATCATTGTTGTTTGAATGGAAGAATGCCCTAATTGATTCTTTAGTCTTGGGACATCGTTATTTTCAAGATGATATCGCGTTGCAAATGAATGCCTGAGCGAATGTACTGTTAGAGAAGGTTTCCCAAAGGCAGTTGCATATTTTTCAATCAGCTTTTCAATTGATCGTTGTGTCAGACGACGGCTTTTTCCTTTACGACCTACAGGAGCTGCAATGAATAAATAGTTTTCTTGTTTATCTGGTAAATATCTTGTTTCTCTGATCTGCAGATAACTTTCTAAATCCATTAAAGCCTGTTTGCTAAAGTAAACGTATTGTTCTTTATCACCTTTACGTACCACTCGAACTAAAGCTTTATTCATATCTAAGTCATCCATATTAATTCCTGCAACCTCAGACAATCTAAGCCCTGAACCTAATATCAGCGAAACGATTGCTGTATCACGCTCACGATTAAACTGATGAAACGTAAAAATACGCTTGTTTTCTTTATGTTTTTCACCAAAATCATAAGCTACAAATTGCCTGAATAATTCGAAATCATCATTTCTTAGAATTTTTCCTTCAATACGGTTTGCAATGGTTTCTTGGCTTTCTTTGATAGCATTCAAATCCATCTTGGCCATTACATTTCGTTGAATATAAGGCTTCAAGTCGCTTGTTTCAGCCTTATTCTGAAGGTAATCAAACAACGATTTTAGAGAGGACAATTTGCGATTTATCGTAAGTTTCTTGTTTCCAAGTTGATAATCCAGGAATGACAAGAAGTTTTCCACTTCACGTATTGTTAATAACTCCAATGTTTCTAAGGTTATTTCTTTCCGATTTGATGAAGTTAGATTCTCTGCAATAAGCCAATCGAAAAAAATAATGTAATCATGACAGTAATTAAGAAGTGTTGTTGGAGATAACTTGCGTTTTTTGCTATCGATAAATTCTGTAACGTACCAAGGTAAATCAGATAGTTTATCATCAATTCGTTGCATATAGTGCATTTTCATTTGTTTATCCATTATATGTACGTACCTCCGTATTTTCAATATATCTCATTCTCATTTATTCGTCAAATTATTATTTTACGTAATTTTAATATTCATCTTACATTATGGCATGGTAATTCGGAATATCCCTATGAATAGGAGAATTTTGTTTTTTTCAGCACACGTTCAACCCAAAGTCTTTTGGCTTCTGCTTTATCTTGAGCTAGCTTGGTTCCACAGTTAAGAAAACCCGCCTAAGCATGGGTTAAAAAGTTCTAAGGCTTAACATCTGTTTTATCATTCTCTGCGATACTGAGTATTAATCTAACTTTACCCATCTATAGAATATAGATAGCATTTCACCTAGATTTCCTGGGCCCTCTGCAGAAAATAAACTGCTCTCGATATTGCAGTGAATCCAGTCATCATCGCTTCTCTCTATTATAAGCGCATTAAATTTTTTGTTTCTAGTTCTGTTTCTTTTAAATTAATTTTAATATGCCATCCTGGGTTATCAAGCGTTGTTATTTTTATTCGTTCTTGATGCTCCCAATCTTCATCGCAGTGTAAATAATACCATTCTTGTAACCAAGTTAATATATCCAATCATTACACTCCTTATGGCTTACGTAAATTTTTCGTCACAGGCAAAAAGATTGAATTTTTGGATCATCATAATTACAAATTGCTAAAACTTTTATTTTATCAGTACTTCCATCCTCTAGTGAAACCTCACCATATTCACCTATTTCTGAATAACATATCAGTTTAGCCCCTCAGTTTCATTAAGCATTTACTCACCTTGTTCTTTCTAAACTTTGATTTGTTGATTTTCACAGATTGATCTGTTCTAATAAAATTCCCTTGAGTATCCCACTCTTCTAAATGATAATTCTGCAATGAATGGATTTATTTCAGTTTAAGTTCCTTTCCCTAATAATTTTCTATATCGTCCATTGCATCTATAACTTAACATTTCTATACTGTGTTTGCCTAAGTTGCTTCCAGTACTTTTCCTCGCGCTCTTCCTGAGAAAGCTTTTCACCATGTTATCCTGTCGTTCAAACAAATTTAATTATCGACCAAGCCCCTGTTCTGCCATAAAAAAACAACTCACCAGGAGTTGTTTTTAATATTCATACTTCTTTGTAAGAACCCACGTACCTAATCTGTTTAAAATCTTTGGATAATCCATGGATAAATGTATTTCTAATGATCTTTAATATTCATTAGATACTCAACTAAGGTCGCAAAACCAATGATTGAGGAGAAAATCCTTCTTGATGCGCCTTCTTCATGACTTCGCTTTCCGGCCGACGTGTCCGGTTTGAAATTCTTATTTTGCCTGTTATAGATGCGGAGGACATTAGCTCTTGCTTGGTTTGCACATTATCCGTTTCGTTGCACAGGCCTCCGCCAAGATTTTTAAAGCACACGGATAAAGATTGAAGGCAAAAAAATTCAACTCAGGAGTTATATATATCTCTATTCAGGTTCACAATGTCTTGGTGCGAATATCCTCCAGTAGCTGCCGATAGCTTCTCTATCACTTTATCGCGTTGGAATGGAGCTTTTTCTTTATTTGCTTTTTTTAATGCTTCGGTTAGTTCCTCTTTGGTAAGTTCTGTGCAGTACGCAGGGGTTCCTGGCTGTTGTCGCCACGAATCACTTAAAGATCCGCTATCTACTGGGTCGAAGCCGAGCTCATTTACTACGTTCATGGTTATTTGTTTATGCGACTGGTTATCACCAGCAATCGCTATGGCAAGTCGTCCACTGGTACCTTCGGGAGCTCCTTTATATTCTAACGTATAGGCTAATAAATTGTTGAAAGCTTTAGTGATAGGTCTCCCTAACTGATTTGATACCCAAACACTTTCAACCAACCCATTCTCAATTTCTTCAATTTTATTGTCTCTATACGGATAATAATTTGAAGTGTCAACAACGACTACTTCCTCCCCAACTTTATCTACAATGCTGCGAATGCTTGGCAGTGCGTTGAAAGGGATCGATATGACTAGAACAGCAATGTTTGTTATTACTTCATCTACACTCACTGGTGTACCTGCAAGTTCTTTTCCTTCTAGCCGTTCAATCCCGCGAGCATCTGCAATTTTGACATCATGTCCATTCTCAATTAATTTTTTTGCGATATTCGACGCGATGGGTCCTGCACCTATAATTCCAAATCTCATTTTCATTTCTCCCTATTCTAAAAGTTATTTTACGTCGCTGATCGGGTAGTAAGAAATTATTATTATTTTTTATTTTAGACTTCCGTATTGGTAGGGAACTCCCATATTCTCTGTGGAACAAACTGCGGTCCTGCAAAATTGGGACAACCAGTTCCACAAAATCAGCAACTCCATCATAGGCTATATCCGGAACAACCGAGAAGCCGTCACATGCCTCTGCCAAAAACCATTCTTCCAAGAAGTCAGCAACTTGTAAGGGGGTCCCTGCAACTACCGGATGATAGTTAATGACTCCATAGGCAAGTACGTCTCGTATCGATAGCCCTTGTTTAAGCAGCTCTAAAGCTTTGTGTGAACGTGGATCTCGGGGGTTGGCATATGCATTTTTCAACAGGTAGGGTGCTAAAGGTTGATCAATATCTACGCTGTTCACCGATAGTGGTAAACCAACCATTGATCCAAGGTAACGTACCCTGCTAGGAATCTCATCAGGATTAAAACTCATAAGCCGTCTTCGCCGTTCCAAACCTTCTTCTTCAGTTGAACCTAGGGGAAACATAAAGCCTGCATACATCCTGATGTCATCGGGATTTCGGCCGAAACGAGCAGCACTTTGCCGAAGAGCTTGTCTCTGTTCACGGGCAGACTCTATATCATAAGGGTTTGCATAGACACCAGACGCGTACCTCCCCGCCAATTCCAAACCTTCTTCCCCTCCGCCTGCTTGGAAAATAACAGGCTGACCTTGCTCAGAAGGGGGGATTGGCAAAGGACCCCGAGATGCATAATACTGCCCTTCAGGATTTATAGGCTGAATTTTGTCCATGTCGGCAAATTCCCCACCTTTTACATCTAACGTCCAAGCGTCTGTTTCCCAACTCCCCCACAATGCCTGAACAATTTGGATGGATTCGTGAGCCATGTCATATCGTTCTTTGCGACTGGCGATCTGTGCACCAAAATTAGCTGCAGCTAATGGCTCTGATGTGGTGACTGTATTCCATCCTACACGTCCATGACTAATAACATCCAGAGCTTTGAACTGACGTGCAATGATATATGGGTAATTGAATGACGTGGATAGGGTAGCTACAAGCCCAATATGTTTTGTTTCTCTGGCTACAGCCATTAGCGCTAACATAGGGAACATGGGGGTTTGAGGACCTAAGTTAACCGTCAAAGCTGGAGTATCGGCGATGAAAATCATTTGAAACTTACCTTTTTCAGCTAATTTTGCCCGCTCCACATAACTATCCGCTCCATTTGCTTCAAAAGCCGCCTTAATAGTAAGCGCTCTTCGGGTAAAATTGATTTCAGTAATTTTTCTTGCTGCTGCTTCCACTTGACTTCAATCGGTTTCTCTAACTCTTTTCCCTTGTCTGTTAAAAAAATTCGCATAACCCTTGCATCATGTTCACCACGCTTGCGGTATATAAATCCGTTTTGCTCCAGTGACTTAACCATATTGGTAACCGTAGGCGGCTCACATTTCAGATGTTCGCTTATTTGCATTTGTGTAATCCCATCCCCAAACCATAGTCGGTACAGCAAATTCTCTTGGCCAACATAAAGGTTAAGTTCCCTTAAAGATTCACTGTAATCCCGACGCATTTGGGAAGAAGTCCGGTCTAACGACTGACGAATATCACAATCAACTGTATCATTCATAGTTTACCCTCAACTTGTAAAGTATATTTAGCGAACTAACTATAACATGGTGAAATTGAGGTATCCACCGGTGAACGGAGCTTTAATAGGACGGCCTTCATAATACTTCAGTCTGATATTATCATAGACGGCTCTAATTGCTCTTTATCGAGTAGCTGATACTGGTTTTCAAATAATACCATGGATTAGAGGTAACCGCGGCTTAAGAGCAGGCTTATCTCCCGACGGAATACCGATACATAGCCCCACCCACGGAATCACATATTTAGGTAAATTCGTTTGATTAGCTGCCTTAAAGATGGCCTCCCGTTGTTCCGCCGTCAGGGTTTATTCGCATAAGAACGAACAGAGGTATGATTTTGAAGTAATTCAAGCATATTATTCAAAGGATGGGTCTCCGTTTTTACTTAATACCAGCTGCTAACTCATCAACCACTTCTTGTACAGTTTGGATCTTTTTGATTGGTGTAATTCCAGTACCAACAGTGATAATACCACCTTCGCCGTTACCTTCAAGCATACCGATACGGATTACACTTGAACTACCCCCAACCTTAGCAATTTCTTCACGAGATGCGCCCTGGTTATCCATAGCCACCAATTTTTCAGCAAACGGTGTAGGCAACGAACGATAGTAAGCTGGTAAAGTACGGTACAACAACAAATCTGCTGCAGATGAATCCACTATCATTTGCTTTACTGATTGTGCTGCGGGGTTTTCAACAGTAGGAATAAAACGGCTTCCTAAAAAGACACCTTCTGCCCCCAATTCAAAGGCGCTGGCAACACCGCGAGCATCACCGATTCCACCAGCAGCGATAACTGGAATATCAAGCACATCAACGATCATAGGAGTTATTGTAAACGTACCAATGATACTTGTTGGCAATGTTCCACCCTCATCAAATCCAGTAACAACATAAACGTCAACACCCATAGCTTGAGCAGCCTTTGCATCTTCGATCGTTGGAGTCAAAGGACGATAAACAATCTTAATGCCCGCTTCCTTTAATGGGGTAATGATCTTTTCAGTCAATGTTCCTTCAACACCATTAAGAAGAATAACTTGAACACCTTCTTCAATGACAACTTCTAAAATTGGCCAAGTGAACTTCATATCTGCATCAGTAATCAAAGTTGTACCAAATGGTTTATCCGTCAGTTCCTTTGTTTTACGAATCTCGCGGCGCATACGTTCTGCGGTTTCCTCTGGAGAGGTTGTAATTGTCGCTTGACCGGCATTCGGACCAAGAATCCCTAAACCACCCGCATTACTCACGGCAGCAACAAATTCAGCATTCGTAATCCAACTCATAGGTCCTTGTAAAATGGGCTTTTCAATACCAAGAATTTCTGTTACACGATTTTTCATAATTATTATCCTCTCTTTAGCACCATTATTGGCATAATACTGTAAAGCTTAATTGGTCTGCTCTCCGGGTTATGTTACAATAATCATTAGCTTGCTAATAATTTTTGTACTAGTTAGCAGCCTTGGCACTATCATAAGTCCATACGTTTCATTTGCAAAGAAGGCAATTTAAATGAACGTAGTACATATTTTTGTACTTTTAGACTGGGAGCGATATCATGAGGGTATGTAATGAAGGATTTGAAAAAGAGTTTATTGATGAAAAAAGAAATATGTACGCAATAGCCTTTACGCAAAATGTACTTTCGGGGCGATGGAAATATTTCATTATCTGATATCTGGAAGGGGAAAGACGCCGGTTTACCGAGATAAAAAATTTCCTGAGAGGCTTGTCGCAAGGCTCGCTCACCAAGCAACTCAAGGAGCTGGAGGACGACGGAATTATTCAGCGCGATGTGTATCCAGACGTTCCGCCACGGGTCGAATATTCGCTGACAGAGAAAGGAAACAAACTGCTGCCTGTCCTAAAGAAGATGGAGGAATTCGGTAAAGAATATGGGGAGAAGCCTGAATTAGATGAAGGATAAAGGCTACCCCCTAATCAGCCAGCACATAAAATCTCGCCATCTGGACCAAATGTATGTTCAGGATTGCTCCTTCAGCCAGCCATTCTAGTCCACCTCAAAAGGAATGGCCTTGCCACTACTTCTAATTGCATAACATATCGGGTAACAGTAAGTTAAGTCAACCTTTGGGGCTAGGCCCAAAATATCGAACCTGGTCAAATCGGCAATAGTACCATGTTCTTGTCCATTGTGGGCAAAGGGACCAAGTTCTTGTCCTTTGCTTAGGACAAGAACTTGTACCGTTAAAAGACAAGAACTTGTACCTATTGGCGTTTTTTGTTCGCCCTCTTACTTTATTTTAGCATAATAAAAAAAACCTTTGAAAGCGACAGACATGGTCTAGTGTGTCCTGCATTCTTTCTTTGTCCCCAACTCTTCTAATGAAGTTATTTAAAACCCCTAACAATTAATGTTAGGGGCTAACTTCAAGTGAAACCAGTATATCGCGCCCGTTGTGGCCAAAGAATACGTTCATTTTACTTTTAAAAAGTGTATAACTCAATTTATTACCAAGGTAAAAGCAAAGCTTATCAAGAACATCTGAAAAAATCCTATTTCAAAATTATTCTTTGCATATTGATAAGTCTAACAAGGCAATTAATTAAAATCTTGCATTAAGTCATCAATCACTGCTTTTACAGTTCTAATCTCTTTAATTGGAGTAATACCTGTGCCGACAGTAATATAGCCATCCACTTTGTTACCCTCTAGCATTCCGATACGCAGACCACTTGCTCCGCCCATTGCTTTTGCTCTTACTGATCACCCCTTGTTCCACCAATTGCGAGCCGTGCTTGTTCTGCGGACAACTGTTCCGCAATTTCTTCCTGCGGTGCATCTGGTTGAATTTTGACATGAACGAGAAAACGCATGTTTCACTCCTCCTAATATGTTAATATACTGTATAATCCAAATCTGATTTATTATAGTTTCACACGATCAATACCAATACTTTCACTACAAGCATCGAGTAGGGTATTTTTATTGAAATAAATGTGGGTACAGGGAAGGAACTCCTCCGGCAAGACCCTGCTGTACCTCCCGACTTGTAGCATCAGTCAACAATCTCGTAGAGGTCGGCTTCAATCCCATCGATTGCGGTTCTAGAGATGTCCTTTGGAGATGATTTAGGCGCATGGATGCCAGCTGTCATGTCCGTGTCCATAAACGCTACATGCAATCCGGCACCCCTAACGTTTCTTAGCAACTAATTCTAAGCGTAATGCTTTTGTTACTCCCCATTGAGCAGATTTTACAGCTGAATATCCCCCTCCTTCGTCTATATTGATCCAAGATAATACGGATAGGATATTCAGAATCGAACCCTCTCCATTCTTCTCAATCACTGGTGCGAACGTGCGAATCATTGAAAGTGTACCAGAAACATGAGTGTCGAATTACAAATGAATATCATCCAGCTCACCTGTGAGCAGAGAAGCACCCGTTGCTGAACCAGCGTTGTTAATTAGAAGGGTAACATCCCCTGAGATCTCTGCTGCAGCTACCACAGATTTCGGAGCAGTAATATGAGTTGTAGTGGAATAGCACCAGGCAGATCGACTGATTCTGGGTTCCTCGCACCAGCGTATACTTTAGCTCCTCTTGCTAAAGTTCAAGAGCTAGATGTTTGCCTAAACCTCGCTTTGAACCGCTGACAATAGCAACTTGTTTTGAAATATCCATTTTGATACACCGAATCATTAAATTAAATACATTTTTATCTCCCATCCAAATAAAATTGGTTCAGCTTCGTTTTACAAGTACCTGCCGTTCTCCTTTGCCATTTCGAATGACAAGCTGCTCTGACTATTCGGTTTGCCTGGAGTGACTGCAGGACTCACGGGTGTTCTGTATTGACAAGGTCAGTTGTTGGTCTTCTTCTTTACCTGAACAGGTACGTTGAAATCATCGACGTTAATATGTCCAAACCCGCCTTTGGAGTGGTCAACCACTTTAATGTAAAGCTCCTCGCCGATATAATCCGACGCATCCCAAATCTTTCGTTGATATTCTTCATAATTGGTCGCTGTCTCTTTAAATAACTCTTTGCCGTCCGACGCCCGAACCAGCGCAACATACAGACGATCTATATCCCGGCCGCCGCTGATAAGGAAGTTGATCTTACCGTTCCCACCAAGGACGAAATTTTGAGATCTTAGCGCTCCGGTTAAGCTGTCGCCGCCGGCTTGCTCGTTGAAGCCCCACAAATGGTAGCCGCCCGGAATTTTATGCGACGGGTTGAAGTAAATGTTGTCCCAGAAGAACTGGGTATTGGTCACATGGACATTCTGGAAGGCGTCTCCTTCCGTCATCCATCCTGTTAAGTCGCCCGTAGCAAAATCATGGTTAGGCAACTCTGTAATATCCTTATACACAGAATTATCCCACTTATCGGGTACATAGACCGGAGCAGCCGGTTTACCCGTTAAGGCATTCATATCCCATACTTGCATGGATTTGATATTGATATCGCCATCGGCCCAGATCTGTAAGCCTAAGGAGTCGTATCTGCCTACATAGACACGAGTTGTCAGCTTCTTCTTGTAATTTGCAAAGGATTCAATGACCGAGCGATCGAGAAAGATATGGAGTTTCAAGTTCTCTCCTTCAAGATCTACATATCCTCCTTGAATGCCGTCCACACGCACATCCGGATCAATGCTGCTCTTGGTTCGATCCACATTAAACGTCCCGTTCTTCTTGTCGTAGTAAATGAGCGTCTCTTCTTGGCCTTTTTCCGAGCGGCGTACCTTGAGACCGAATTTCTGGGCCTCACGCGGATCAATCTCCATCACAATCTCTAGCATGTCGCCTTTGACATTTTGGATCAATTGATTGGCGCTCTCCAAATTTTTGTCCGAAAAATCAACCCATTTTTTCCCTCGAAGGCTCTGCAGTTCTTTAATCGGTTCGATATGCAATTTATCATGCTTATCGAGGCTTAGGGAAACCGGCAAAGATAAATTATGAGCCCATCCAGATTGATATTCGGCTTGCGGTGTTCTTACATTTTGCACCATGGAAAATACGACCGTTCTTCCGTCGGGTGTGACCAGACCGCTCTCTGCGGTTAAATAGCCGTCACCTACATCCATTTTGGAGGGTGCCTCCGAATCAGGAATAAATTTAAAGTTATCCCGGTCCCAGGTCCCGATCCAGTAAAAGACCTCAACATCTCTTTGCACATCGTTCGCTGGAGGAACATGCTCCGGCTTTTCATGGGGATTAATCATGAAAATATATTTTTTCTTGCCCGTACTATCTGTGCCTAACGGCAATAACACTGGTAGCTCCCATACCGTACCCAACTCCGGATAACGGCTTCTGTCACTAACGTATAACGGCCCCTTATATTCCCAATTGTACATATCATCGGATACATACACCAAAGCTGTGCCGCTGCTGAAGTCTGGAAGACCAGATGTCACTAACTGATACCACTTGTCCACCTCTTTGTCGTACCATACAAACGGATCGCGGAACTCGTTGTGGATGCCTTTTCCGTTCTGCTCCGTTACCGGTTTAGGATATTTCACCCATTTTTCCAAATAGGGATCGGACAAATCCGCCGGAGATGCCAACCCTGTTCTTTGGTTCGGCGACAAGGAGTCGTTGCCAGCGGTATAGAACAGAACAGGATTGCCGTTTCGATCATACGCTGCACTGCCTGACCACGTGCCGTCCGGATCTAGGGTGCCCGCTTCGGGCGCAAGAGCAGGTCTTACATTTTCCCAGTTCACCATATCGTCACTCACCCAATGCCCCCAGTGGATTTGATGCCAGAATGGACCTTGCGGGTTATGTTGATAAAATAAATGGTATTTGCCGTTATAGTAAATCGGTGCATGTGCTTCATTCATCCAGTTTTGCGGAGGCATCGCGTGGTACTGGGGACGGTGCTGATCTCCGTCAAACACACTTGGATCCTCATCAATGTCCGCATTCGGAATTTTCGGAATTGAACCTCCATGAAGCGCCTTCACGCTCTCATATCCAGCAAGTATCTCCTGGTTCGTAAGGGCTTTATTATGCTGCTTCACTTCATCTAAAAGCCCGCTGAACATATTGAAGGAGAACACCCCTGCTAACTCTACAGGTTTATTATTTTTCCCGATGATCAGACTTTCGGTAGATGGTGTGATCGGAACGTTGACGGGGGTTGCTTGGGAAGCCACTTCCTCACCGTTTAGATATAACTTAATTTTTCCATCTTCTTTACTGAAAGTAGCGGCCACATAATTCCACTTGTATTTTTCCAACGGGTGATCCTTTACCCATACCTGAATCCACTGGCCGCCAATTCCTACCTGCATCGACCATGTACCGTGCCGATACATTCCAAGAGAAAAGCCCTCCGCTTTATCCTGATCGGATTGGTTTACGATCGCAGACAGCTTGTTTCCGTCTCCCCATTCATAGCTCCGCGGTGCAACCCAAGCTTCGATGGTTAACGCGTCGCTTACAGGCACAGTATCCTTTGCATTGACCTCAATATAATTCGAGTATCCATCAAACAACAAGGCACCGCCTTTTATTCCACGCGGAGTCCATCTTGGATCCTTCGATGCCATATACCTGGCGTTGTTAAATACATAGTTCACATCATGCTTAAGATTGCGTACATTCTCCAACACTTTCTTTCCTGCACCTTCATCAAGGTTTAAGTAGAAAATGGTACCCACACCACTTGCTTGGAACCCATCAACGGCAATGCTGGCTTCATTGGAATGATCGATGACCTTTACATAAAGCTTCTTGTTGTAGTGTTCCTGTACTTTCCATGAGATTTTCTCGTTCGTGCTGACATCCCCGGTTTTCATAAGCAACGTGTTGCTGTTCGCATCGTAAAGTGCGACATATGCGTTTTCCGGTTTGAGGATATCCAAAATAGTGAAGTTAATTGTTCCGGTTCCCTGAAGCGTGAAAGTATTAGAGGTGATGGAGCCCTTACCTTGCACGGAGGATTTGGCATAGAAGTTCCCTTCTTTGCTCGCATGAGCTTCATCGGTCACTTCAAAAGCATCTCCCTCAACCGTCCAGCCATCGAGATTTCCAGTTTCAAAGCTTGGATTGTCGATTTCATAGCGTTTGAAATCTGGCTTGATATCCGTCGCAACCATTCCTTCAGCTGGCTCCGATTCATGGTACACGGAGAATGCGTCCGCAAAAATGATTCCCCAATCCGAGGTTGCATTATCGACGACCTCCACATACAGTTTCTTGCCCAATTGTGTGGAAAGATCCGCCTTGTATTGCACCATATTGGCAAGCCGCATGCCCTGCGCAGGATCCGGGAAGCCAACGTCGGCGAATGCGCTATTTCCGTATCGGGCAATAACTTGTCCCGTATCGACTTCCACAATATTTATAAATACCTTGTCTGGGTTCTTCGCACCGCCAAGCTTGAAGCTGATCCAGCCGCTTCCGCCCAGCTCGAAAGTGCTGGAACGAAGTACACCTGTCGCAGATTCGTCATACTTCCAGCCGTTTAAATGATAAGCGCCTTCCTGGTTATACGGTATTTTTTCCGCCCACCAAGTCGTTTCGTCTGTCACGCTATTCGGACCGAACGCATTGCCTTTGACAACGGTCCATCCCGTCAAATCTCCTGTTTCAAATCCAGGATTCCGGATTTGATAGACCGAATCCGTAACTGACAATCCCACGTCATTCTTAGGAATATTCTTGATTTGATAAACCGCATTCGTAACCGACGAGCCTACGTCATTTTTAGGAATGAGCGTGTTCCCAGCAACAGTTCTAGATTCAGCTACTGCGGAGATTCCTGGAACAACAAGCTGGAGCACCATAGCCCATATAAGCATTCCCGATATCCAATATTTTCTTATTTTTACCTTTTTCATTCTAGATCCTCCTTCGAAATTTCTTGCACTTTCAAACATCGATACTTCATTTCGAAATGCTCTCCTAGTACAAAGATGAAAGTCAAGAAGAAAGGAGAAAATATATGAAACGTTTCCAATTAGAGAAAAGCGAAGTTACTTGATCATTTGCTGCATGACCCCATTCGTATGGAGCGCCTAAGCAATCGTCTTACCAAATGGACTGCATATCCCATATATCCAAGGATTTAACAAACGGTTCTCCATCTCCCCAAATCTCGAGTCCCAAAGCATCCATACGGCTCGGATATACCCGGGTTGTCAGGCTTTTCAATCCGTTTGCATAGGCTTCGACCATGGAGCGGTCCAAATAAATATGAAGCTTCAGATTCTCCCCAAGTAGCTCCAGCTTACCGCCCTGAATCCCTCTGCACTTTTCTCCCGGATGCAGTGTCGTTTTCGACCGGTCGACCATGAGCATCGCTTGATTCCAATCATAATACAGCAGAGTTTCTTCCTCCCCGTCCGGCGTACAACGGACCTTGATTCCAAATTGTTTGGCGCTGCCGGGCTCCAATTCCAATTGAATCTCAAGCATGTCACCATGAACATCCCTGAGCTGTACATTAGTTTCAGCCAATGACTGGTCCCGAAGCGATAGCCGCTTGGCGCCACGTAGCGATTGAAGCTCCTGAATCGGCTCTATTCCCAGACGTCCGTCATCCCTCAAATACACGCTTAACGGCAAGCCGCCGTTATGAGCCCAGCCCGACTTATATTCCATCTCGGACGTCCGGTCGCCTTGGGCTATCGTAAAGACGATATTTCTGCCGGTCTTCGGATCAACCATTCCGCTCGGTCCGGTAAAATGGAAATCCCCGAGGTCAATCAATTGAGGCTCTTCTTGATCAGGGATGAACGAAAGATTTTGCTTGTCAAGTTGCCCGATCCAATAGAACACCTCGACATCCGCTCCCTTCCCCACAGGGCTGACAAGCAGGAGATGTTTGTTCACCCCCTGCTTGTCACTGCCAAGGGGAAGAAGCACAGGGAGCTCCCAGATGGGTCCAAGGTAAGGAAACTTCTGAATATCTGCTTTAAATAACGGCCCTTTATACGTCCAATTCAGCATATCCTGTGACGCAAATGCCAGTGCTGCTCCACCTTCGATACCGGACCCGACCAGAGCATACCAGCCGTTATCGTCCTTCCATACGAATGGATCTCGGAAATCCCCAAATGCGCCCATTCCCTTCTTCTGCACGATCAACGGCTCTGGATGTTTGACCCACTGAACCAGATCCGGGTTTCCGTCAAGGGTATAAGTGCTTCGGGCAAGCGCTACGCTCTGATTCGGAGAAGCGCTGTCATTACCTGCCGTAAAGAACAAGACAGGAAGTCCGTCAGCATCATAGGTTGCGCTTCCCGACCAGATCCCGTCCGGTGCGAGCTGATCCTTTTCGGGCGCCAGGGCCACGGGTAGATCACGCCAATGCACCAAATCCTGACTTACCCAATGTCCCCAATGGATCTGATGAAAGAACGGCCCCTGCGGGTTATGCTGATAGAACAAATGATATTGCCCGTCAAAATAGATCGGTGCATGGGGTTCGTTCATCCAATGGGCCGGCGGGCTAACATGATATTGCGGTCTGTGCCGATCAAGTAGCAGTGGCGTTCGGTCCAGCTTGATCTCGTCATAGTTTAATTGAGGCCGGTTACCTTCATGAAAGGTATCCAGCACATGCCGATAAGAAGCGGCCACTTCTTCCGCGCTCAGCGCCCGATTATAAATCTTGAGTTCATCAATGATACCGCTAAACATGTGCAGGCTGAACACTTCCGCCAGCAGGCTGCTATGGTTATTCTTGCCGATAAGAAGATCCGTGTCCGTCGCCTCAGCCAGGCGGGAACCACGAGGCACGGCAGCTGAAGCGATTTCACTGCCGTTCAAATACAGCTTGATTTCCCCTTGGTTCCCATCGAACACAGCATTCACGTATGACCATTCATTCTTGGACAGTTCATGGCCGTCTGGCGACCAAAGTTCCTTCCAGTCCCCTCCTTCCAGCCCGACTTGGAAGGACCAGGAACCGTGACGGAACATGCCAAGCAGATAACCTTGCTTGCGATCCAGGTTGTAGCGGTTCACGATGGCGGACAATTTGCCATCATCCCCCCATTCATAGGAGCGTGGGGCTACCCATACTCCAATGCTTAGCACTGATCGATACTCTGGCTCGGTGTTCTGATTTCCCTCATCGAACGAATGCGCAATGTAAGTCGAATAACCATCGAACAGAAGCCCATTTCCAATTACCCCCTGTCTCCACCTAGGAGGGCAAGGTTTAGTGAACTCCGCTTGGTTAAATACGTACTGGATATTATCCTGGACTTGGGATACGCTCTCCAGAGCGCTTGTACCGGTTTCTTCATTGAATGCCCAATACATGATCAATCCCCGATTATCGGTTGCATGGCTCATACCTCAACCCTCCTTGATGTCTGCTCCGTTGGACCATTGGGAATATGAATGGAGTTAAGAGCATGCATATGAAACGAGTTCAGTACAACTTCCCCTGATTTCGTACTTATCTCAATACGATCCATCGGAGCATCAGGGAATATTTGATCCGTCAGTGCAACTAAACCCTCATTCGCGTACACTTCAACCGCGTTGCGATCCAGCCAGATATGCAGCTTGATCTTTCCATTCTCCGGAACCATTCTAGCACCGTGCTTGCACGCAAACGACGGGTGGAAGTCAGTCAGGCCCGATTTCGAACGGTCGATGAATAGCCATTGGCGCACAGGGTCATATCCGATAATAGTCTCACTTTGCCCAGAGGACTTCATTTTGATATGAACCTCATCCCCGGAACGAATGTCGATATCCGCTTCAATCTCAAGCAGAACATCATTCATTTTTTGTGTAAACGGCGCCTCTGGCGTAACCTTAACCTCATTCCAGCAGAGCGTTCCTTTCCGCAGCTGCTCTATTTCCCGAACAGGCATTTGGGTCAGAACTACGCCCTCGTCTCGGCTGGTCAATGACAAGACGCGAGGCAGAGTCATTGTGCCTCTCCAGGCCCCGGTAGGCGTTTGGTTAGCATATTTCCAGTTGCTCATCCATCCGATGATCACACGCCGTCCGTCCTGCTCAGCTATATCCGACCAGGTGACCCCCGCATAATTGTCCCGGCCATAATCCAGCCATAGGATATGATCGGCCGGATTGTCATTGATGAACGTATTTCCGTCGAACTCTCCGATAAAGTATTGCGTGCGTGAGCCTTCCGGACAGTTGGGATTATCTCCGATGCTTATGATAAGTACCCATTTGGAATGTCCGCTGCCATCAACCAGCAATTCAAAGAGATCAGGGCATTCCCAAACTCCGTCATGCGAGCCATCAATCTTTCCGAATTCGCCTGACAACGACCATTCACGCAAATTGTCCGAACGATAAAACCGAACGTGGTCTCCCGCGACAAGAGCCATAATCCAGGATTCACTTGGCGAATGCCAGAACACCTTGGGGTCCCGGAAGTCGACCAGATCATGCTCGTCGAGTATTGGGTTCCCCTCATATTTGTGCCAAGTTCGGCCTTTATCACTGCTGTAAGCCAGGCTTTGCCGCTGGCGAGGTTGTCCGGTCTCCGGACAGATGTCTGCATGAGTGAAGAGTGCGATCAATCCATGGGAACCATCGAACAGTCCGCTGCTATTATTCCAGTCAACCACACAGCAACCGGAGAAAATAGCGCCATGCTCATCCGGGAACAGAGCGATAGGCATATGCTCCCAATGAACCAGGTCTTGGCTTACGGCATGACCCCAGTGCATCGGTCCCCATTCATTGCTATAAGGATGGTGCTGATAAAACAGATGATAGACTCCCTCGTAATAGACTAATCCGTTCGGATCATTCAACCAATGGGAGTGAGGTGAAAAATGAAAACCCGGCCTAAATCTATCATCATCGTGCTGTTTATTTGTCTCGATTATCTGGGTAATTTCATCTGTCGTCGGCATAGATTGAAGAGCCCCTTTCCGTGTGGTTACTAATGCACCGCCGGCATTAGCAAAAGTTAGCATACCGATGATTTGCTGTTTGGTCAGCTGATTCAAAGAAACACCGGCTTTCAGTATCTTATATAACAAGCAGCCCAGAAAAGCGTCGCCGGCTCCTGTCGTATCAATGGCCTCTACTTGAAAACCCGGCACATATCCGTCATGACCCGCTAATCGGTAATAGCAGCCTTTTTCCGCTAAAGTTACGAAGATCCCGGCGATGCCGAATTGCTGTTGCAGCTCTAGCGAGCCTTTTTCCACATCAGTTTTACCCGTTATAAAGTGGAGCTCATCTTCCGATATTTTCAGGATGTCGGCATACTTCATGCCCCAAAGGATATTCTGTTTCGCTTCCTCTTTGCTCTCCCATAAAGCAAACCGGATATTTGGATCGAATGAAAGCAGGACTCCTGCCTCTTTAGCCTTCACAACTGCCGCTCTTGTTGCCGTACGGGCCGGCTCATGGGTCATCGACAAAGAACCAAAGTGCAGTGCATGGCAGTTTTCAATCCTATCGAACGGGACATCCTGCGTGCGCAAGTATGTATCCGCTCCTGGTTTCCGGTAGAAGCTGAACGATCGGTCTCCGTTGTCATCCAGATGGACAAATGCCAGCGTTGTATTGGCTTCATCTGTAAACGAAAGCCAAGACACGTCGATGCCGACGTTCATCAATGTATCGTGCAGCAAGGAACCGAATTGATCATCCCCAACTTTGCTAATCAATGTCGCTCTAGTTCCTAAACGGGATAGAGCAGCTGCTACGTTAGCCGGAGCCCCTCCAGGATTACATTCAAACTGCTCGTTGCCTCTCGCGGTACGACCTGATGGCGTAAAGTCTATCAATACTTCCCCAATGGTTATTACATCAAGCACAGTTTTCTCCCCACCTATCGTTTGATTATTTATTTTTTAAATTTGCATTATATCGGTCCAACCCTTTTTGATAGATCTCCATTAATTCGTTCAGCCCCATCTTCTCGAGTGTCTTCACATAGCTGTCCCACTTTTCATCTACCTCGCCATCGACGATGAACTTGCCTCTTTGGGTATTTACATATTTAATAAGTTCTGGCTCGATCCGATTAATTTTATCTAGTTCATCCGGTTCAAAGAAGATGCTCGGATAGTTTTCCTTTTTCATATATGGAGTGTAATATTTTTCCAAATACTCAGCACGCTTCTGAGCTCGGGGTTCCATATCAACAACTTTTCCGAAGTCATCGAAAGTAATGACGCCCGGATTTCCTGTGCCTGGAGCCACTTTTTGACGGAATTCACCTGCGGAGACTCCTTTGGGAAGCGGCAGGTTCACCAATTTTCCTTTTTCGTCCTTCTTGAATACGACATCCAACGGACCCCAGTGAATTTGAGCCGCCATGTAAGGGTCATACTGTTGATCGATCCAACGCATCGTCATTGCCGGATAACGGTTCTCCTTTGTAATCACGAAGCTACCTCGTCCCGGTCCTCCGCCGTTGTTGCGACCAATCATTTGATCTCCATTTGGGCCTTTAAGCGGGGGCAGCAGAGCATAATCCTTACTACGCTCCGGTCCGACAACTTCTTCGACTTCCCACCAAACGTAGGAGCCGAGCGTTTCATCTGGTGTTTTGCCTTTTGCTAAATACTGAGCGGCGTCCTGGGTGAACGATTCAGGGTCAATCAGCCCCTGTTTATACCAGTTATCATGAATATATTTTAATGCTTCCTTATATTGAGGTTGCGAAGCGGTAAAGATCACTTTACCTTCGCGGACGATCCGATGTTCCAAATTATCCGGAAGACCGAAAGCTCCGAATATGCCGGCAATGTCACTACACCACTGCATATGCATAAAGCTTAATGGGATTTCATCAGCCTTGCCATTGCCGTTCGGATCCTTCGTTTTAAAGGCAATCAAAGTCTGAGTGTATTCATCCAGCGTCTGAGGTACTTTCAGGCCCAGCTTATCGAGCCAATTTTTATTGATGACGTGAAAGAAGGGGTTGGTATCGAGCTTATTCTCTTCCCACGACGGCAGCCCATAGATGTGACCGTCTGGTGCTGTGATGGCTAGTTTAATGTCAGACCGACGATCGAGAAGCGCTCTCAAATTAGGCGCATATTTATCAATTAAATCCTCCAGCGGAATAATGGTTCCGTCTTTACCATAATTGATTAGATCGTAATCTGTGAATCCGGCTCCGTAAAATGCGTCTGGCAAATCTCCGCTGGCCAACAACAAATTTTTCTTCTCTGCAAAGTCAGCGTCTGGAATGTTTTCCCAGTCAATCTTTACGTTTGTTTGTTTTTCCAGCCGCTTAAAAATTTCCATTTTCGAGTAATCCGGCGCTAAAGCAGCTTTCGGGGATACCATCTTTAATGTCACCGCTTCTTTAACAATCGGAAGGCCGGTTTTATTAAAATTCGCATCCTGATCCGGGTTTACCGCCTGATTTTTTGACTCGCCGCCTCCCGAACATCCGCTAAGCGCAAACACTCCGGCCAGCACTAGAAGCCCAGCACTTTTGAATAACGATTTCATCGTACACAACCTCCTGTTAGATCATTCCACAAGCTGAAAATTTCGTTGCTCTTCTTATATAGTTGTCTGGATGATGGACTTATCGTTTCTGTTGCACATCACCCCTTTCAGGCACCATGACAATGTTAGCCTTTGATCGAGCCGATCATCACGCCTTTAACAAAGTATTTTTGCAGGAAAGGATACAAAATCAGCAACGGTAGACTGGATACCATGATGACACCATATTTGATAAGCTCTGTAACGCGCATCTTCGCTGCGTAAGATTCCACGTCTATCATCATGCCCGAGTTGGCCTGATTCTGGACAAGAATGTTGCGCAGAACCAGTTGCAACGGATACTTGTTTTCGTCGTTCAAGTAGATCAAAGCGTCAAAGAAACCATTCCAGAAGCCGACAACATGATATAGTACCATTACGGCTATAACGGACTTAGACAAAGGCAATACAATGCTCCAAAAAAATCTGGTATTGGAACAACCATCGATTGAAGCTGCCTCCCACATTTCATCTGGGATGGTCGACTGAAAAAAAGTCCTTACGATAATGACATTGAACACACCTCCCGCTCCAGGAATAACAAGTGCCCAGATCGTATTCAGCATGTGAAGATCTTTGATCAGCAAATAGGTTGGGATCAGCCCTCCACTAAAAAACATGGAGATCAGTAAAAACCACATAATCGCCGATTTTCCCGCCAGTCCTTTACGAGCTAACGGGTAAGCTGCACATACGGTCACGGCTACTCCGATTAATGTTCCTAGACCCGCATATAAAATCGAGTTGGCATAACCAATCCATATAGATGAATCACTGAATATCCGCCCGTATCCATCCAGCGTAAAACCCTTTGGAAAAAACCATACTTCTCCTGAGTAGATGAGATTGGGGTCACTAAGTGAAGCAATCAGCACAAAATACAACGGGAATAATACAAGCAGCATAACTATGGTCAACATGAAGTAGTTGACGATGTCAAACCACATGTCTCCCTTGCTTTTTCTCTTTAATAATTGATTCAAAATGAACTCCCCCTTACCACAGGCTGGTTTCAGTCAACTTCTTGGCGATCCGGTTGACGGTGATTATCAGGATAATATTTACCACTGAATTAAACAGTCCAATTGCCGTAGAAAAGCTGTATTGTGCCTTTTGAATCCCGATTTCATAAACATAGGTCGGAATGATATTGGAAGTGGCATAATTCAAATCGTTCTGCATAAGGAAAGCCTTTTCAAAACCGATGCCCATAATGTTACCGAGTGCGAGAATCAATAAGATGACGATCGTCGGCAAAATGCTTGGAATATCCACATGCATTACGCGCTTCCATTTGCTTGCTCCATCCATAATCGCGGCTTCATGCAATTCTGGATTGACCCCTGCCAGTGCAGCAAGGTAAATGATGGTAGCAAAACCTGTCTCTTGCCAAACCCCTGATAAAATATACAAAGGACGGAACCAACCTTCGTCGGCCAAAAACATAATGGGGTCTCCTCCGAACAAGGTGATGATGTGATTCACGATTCCGCTGTTTGGAGATAGAAAAACATTAAGCATACCGACGAGCACTACGGTAGAAATAAAGTGTGGTGCGTAAATTACAGTTTGTACAATTTTCTTGTATCTTTTGGCCAGCATCTGATTCAACATAATCGCTATAATAATCGGAGCAGGGAAGCTAAACACAAGCGATAGAACACTGAGTGTAAGTGTATTCGTCATAATCGTCCAGAAGTTATAGGAATCGAAAAAATCAATAAAGTGCTTAAAGCCTACCCACTCGCTTCCCCAGATCCCCCGACTTGGTGAAAAATCCTTAAAAGCAATTTGTATTCCATACATCGGATAGTACTTAAATACGAGATAAATAATAATGATTGGCAGCAAAAACAGATACAGTTCATAGTCACGTTTGACCTGGTTCCATATTTTGCGATTTGGCTTGATCGTGGAATGATCCAACTCACTAGTTCTTGAATTCACCATTACACTCCCTTTCTTGTAAAAGGATATTTTCATTTTTGAAACGTTTCCAATTTATTATAAGAAAAACGTCAGTCGGTGATCCATACCATAAATCCACCGAATGAGTTGAAGTTTTTCCAATGTAAAAAAACTTGCCTAAGATAACGGGAGATGATACATTTGCTGATTCAACTTATTCCTTCGATCTTTTAACAGAGTAGTCTGATTGTAAAATGAAACGTTTCCAATTTTCTAAAAGAAAAGTCAAGTTTGCATATCCAGACTGTGATCCGACTTTACGAGCTAATATCTTTACAATTAAAATCATGTAGTTTCGCCTTGTCTGAAGATAACGGGGAGACGATACACTTGCTGATCTAAAGTTATACCATCGATCTTTTGATACAGTAGTCTGATTGTCAAACGTGCCATCTCCTCCACTGGTTGCCTGATTGTAGACAATATCGGATGAAAATAACGATGATCCTGAATGCCGTCGTAACCGATGACCTTTACATCCTCTGGAATACGAATCCCCTGCCTACCTGCTCTTTCTATATATTTGGCGGCAAACATATCGGTAATAGTGAAAATGCCGTCCACATCCTGATGCTTAGATAGAAATTCGCCAAAATAGGCTTCGTCATCCACAATAGGATCTGGTTTCTCGTATACAACATAGTCTACACCTAATTTTTTCGCCTCATCAATGAAACCTTTTCTTCGATTCATGGTTTCACTAAAAACGGAAGTTACACTTCCCATAAAAGCCAGTTTCTGGGCCCCTGCTTTAACAAGTTCCCTCAAAGCTAGACGGCCTCCCTCATAATTATCGGAGGTTACACAAGTGATTTTTTTGTTGAAATGCCTATCAATACTTAGAATCGGAATGTCATTGCTTACGCTATTTTCTATATCATTGTAAGTAATGCCGACAATACCAGCCACTTTATTTTGCCGTAGCATATCTAGATAATACAGTTCCTTTTCGGGCTTACCACCGCTATTACATAGCATGAGCTTAAAGCCTTCCCGATCCAACTCATCCTCAATGTAATAAGCCAGTTCAGAAAAAAAAGGATTCCAGATACTTGGAAGTAGCAAGGCTACCATCTTGGATTTCCTCATCTTAAAATTTCGAGCGACTTCATTAGGAAAATAATTGAGTTCTTGTATAGCTTTCTCCACTTTCCTTCGTGTATCTGGTTTTACAGAGCCCGAGTTATTAATAACTCGGGACACCGTGCCCACAGCAACACCAGCTATCTTAGCTACATCTCTAATACTTGGCATTTAACCCCCCCATCTCTCTTATGGGAATTATAATAGCACTAAGTTGGAAACGTTTCAATTATTTTTTGAAGCGCTTTTTTTCTGACTTTTTTCATTGCCTACCCCACATATGAATTTCGTGCCACCTGATTCAATCACACCTATTCGCTTTTTATTCTATTTTTTTACAAACTTACACAATGTACTTTTCGAAGCGACACAAACATGTAGGCAACTCTATAAAATTAGAACTTAATTATTTCAGATTAAGGTTGATGCGAACTGTAGCTTTTATTGTATTAGAAACGGCGATCAAAATGACCGCCACCGCAGTGTAAAATAGATAATCACATCTATTATTTCTTCTTCAAAAAAATAAAATCTCCTTTTAGAGACCGGTTCTTCTCTCGAGCTCTTCCGGTTTACATCAATGCAATATCCATTTACATATTTTCTGTGAAAAATGATATGAGTGTCTTGACAATCAACATGTCCTGGAAATTTTTCGACTTCCAGACTACTTCGTAATAACGCTTAAGTTCTTCCTCTGTTGGCACGTATGGTAGCTTCCGTCGATTACAGTGGATTGGTGACAACATCGATGCGCTTGATGGAGTAAACGTTGAAAAAGGTAGACTACATATTAATCGGCTTGAAAAAGATGTTCCAGAAGAGGCGAAACAATATAGCGCTGCTCTCTACGGCATGTTGCCACGGGTAAAGCTAACAGACCTACTTTTAGAAGTAGCAAGTTGGACTGGGTTTGACGAGCAATTCATTCATGCTTCAACCAATCGTCAACCTAAATCCGAAGAAAAACCGATTGTTCTGGCATCGCTCATGGCTATGGGTACCAATATAGGCTTAACAAAAATGGCTGATGCAACGCCTAGTATCTTAGAATCATTACGTCCGCTGAACCAAGGATAGCATAAAAGCCGGTTACACCCTTAACGTGTGAAAACCGGCTATTTTTGTACTCAGAATTCCTTAGCGTTGTAAATCTGCGTTTTGCTGGCGGTACCCCTTCAAGATCGAAACATTCGCAGTATGTGTGTCCGCAACAGTAAGAATTGCCCTACCGAACTACGGATGGACGGAGCACCTTAGAATTAGCAAAAGAAACCCGAAGTCTCATAAAAGACGTGGGTTTCTCGTCAATCTGAGTAGCCTTTAGGACTACTTTTTATTTCCCAATATTAAACCAACCGGGCATTGCTTGAATTACATTCCAGAGTTTTTCTGGAATATTAAGCTGGTCGAGTTTTGAAACGTTCAACTTAGAATCTACCTCGGCTTCTCGTCCATTTGCGACCATTTCAACCCAAGTAGGATTCATAATTAACGCATGCCCAATGGCAACTAGCGGCAATCCTAATTCCACAGCTTTAAGAGCATCATCCGGTGTTATTATGGAACCAGCAGCCATCACAGGTACCTTACCGTTTGCTCTTTCAAGAATTAATTCAAGCCGTGTTTTTTCATCTTGACTATCTACTGGCTTTGAAGACACATTATCTAATGAAGCATGTATATAATCCAAATTCTGTTCAACAAGAATATCGATTAATTCATACGTGTCTTTCATACGTAATCCGTCCACTTTGGAGGATTCTTCAGGTGAAAATCGGTATCCTAAAATGAATGGTTTTGTAGCATGCTTTTCAATGACATTTTTGATTTCGTTAATAATCGCCAATGGAAAACGCAAGCGATTTTCAAGTGATCCTCCCCATTGGTCCGTCCGTTGATTCGTTGCTGGCGACCAGAAGTTTTGAATTAAAAATCCATGTGCCCCATGAATTTCGACGCCATCAAATCCGGCTTCTATCGCTCGTCTTGTTGTGTCTCCAAAAGCACGTACAATCGACAAAATCTCCTCATGTGATAGTTCTCTTGTTTCTGGAGTTGAACCTAAATTAGTAATTTCGGGTTGCAATGCACGCGCACTAACTGCATCCAATTCGGGCAAAGCTTTATTGCCAGCATGAAAAATCTGTAGGATCACAGGAGAGCCTCCACTTTTCGCTGCCTCAGCTAATTTTCGTAAACTTGGAGTAAATTCATCATTGTACCCGGCGAATTCATTCGTAAAACCCTGTCCATTCGGTGTAACATGAGTACACCCTGTAATGACGAGTCCTACTCCATTCACTCTTTGTTTGTAATACTTTACTTCGTCATCCGAAATGGTAAGATCGTCATTGCTTGACCAGGTTGTCATAGGTGCCATAACAATTCTATTCTTCATTGTTATTCCACTTCTGAATGTGAAGGATTCAAATAACCTACTATATTTTTGATTCATTTCTTTAACCTCGCTATCATATTTTATTTTCTGTTTCAGTGTAATTGGTTACCGTTACAGTAGGTCAAGGATTTATTTTTATATGATTACATATAGAATTGTTGTGCTTTCATTCTCTTTATGATATATATTTAGTTACAGTAACTGTAACTAAAGGTGGGACAAGTAGATGTTGTATTCAATGACATACGTAGTGGAGAATTTAAATGTATCTGCAAAAACACTTAGGTTTTATGAAGAGCAGGGGATATTACCAAATATATCTCGTGACGAAAAAGGCCGTAGAGTTTATAACCAACAACAAATAGATTGGATTTCTTTTATTCGTTGTCTCAAAGAGACAGGAATGCCTCTTTCAAAAATCAAGGATTACAAGGAACTTTATGAATTGGGAAATAGTACCTTTTTGCAAAGAGAGGAGATGTTGATACAGCATAAATTGGAACTTCAGAAGAAAATTGACGAAAGTTTTAAACACATGGAAGAAATAAACTATAAAATTGCCATGTATGAACTTCAGAAAGAAGAGGTTATGAAAAACCCTAACTATAACTTTAAATGTCACGGTCACGGCCTGGAGATTAAGACGGTGAATTAATGTAATGTATTTGCGCTAACGGGAAACGATAGTTCAATCTCCAACTAAGACTAGGCTGCCGATCAATGTCGGCAACCTAGCTCTGTCTTTGCACATTACCCAACAAGATAAATGTAGGTTTATTCCATACGTTTGAGACGCTTGTATTTCTCCAATCATAGCGAAATTCCCAGAACTTATATTTAACATATTTATCCTTCTACTTTGCCCTTGTGACAGCGACGCTAAGTACTACCCCTTCTTCGGATGATTACACATAGGGATGCAGCCAATAATAATGCACCCTTTCTCGTTGTGTTATTAAATCAGCAATGTTTAGCTTGCAAATATATTAAAAAAGATGGAGAACTCATGATAGATTATTCTCCATTTGTTGCATTAATTGTCTTAATATCAGCCGATCTTCCGTAGAAATGGATTGAAGTAGTTTTTCCTGCTGTTGTCTCCATTTGATCTCAACCGGTGTCTCTAATTCTTTGCCTTTGTCCGTTAGGAAAATGCGCATTATCCTTGCATCTTGTTCATCACGTTTACGATATATAAATCCGTTCTGCTCCAATGATTTAACCATGTTCGTTACCGTAGGCGGTTCGCATTTTAAGTGTTCACATAGTTGCATTTGTGTTACCCCATCACCCAACCACAGACGATACAGCAAATTATCTTGCCCTACATAAAGGTTAAGTTCCCTGAGAGATTCACTATAATTTCGACGCATTTGGGAGGAGATTCGATCTAACGACTGACGAATATCACAATCCACTTGATCTGTCATTAATTCATCATCCCTCGACTCGAATGTTATTTAGCGGGCTAACTATATCACGACGAATTTGATGTGTCAAATTAATTTATGATGAACTTCCTTCTGGTCAAAAAAGTTTCTTCCCTGCTTCATTTTTTGGCATATCCCTGTTTGTGGAGATAGTCCATCATTTGTGGCTGAATACTTCTTTGCAGATGATCATGGATGTGGTCACTCCATCCTTTTACTTTTTTCGCTGAGAAAGGGGGCTTTTACAGGTCGATTTTCATAATACTTCAACATGGTCTTATCATAAGTTGCTAATTTCAGTTTATCGAGTGTTTGATACTGGTTTTCATGTAAAACCATGGATTTAGGCAACCTTGGCTTGAGTTCAGGTTTATTTCCAGATGGACTACCAATACATAGTCCCACCAAAGGAATCACATACTTCGGTAAATTCAAAATTTCAGATAATTCATTAATGTTACTTCTCACACCACCAATAAAAACGCCACCAAGTCCAATAGATTCTGCTGCGGTTAAAGCATTTTGCGCCATAAGCCCGGCATCAAATGAACCGATTAAAAGAAATTCTATATATTCAAGGTCAACTTCAGGTGCGATTTGATGATTCCGGTGGAAATCTGAACAAAAAATCCAGAACTCTGCGGCTTCTTCAATATAAGGTTGATTAACCGAAAGTTGCATCACCATTCTTCGAAGATCTGGATCTGTAATTCTAATAATAGAAACGGCCTGCAAAAGACTGAATGATGATGTTTGATTAGCTGCCTTAAAGATTTCTTCTCGTTGTTCTTGTGTCAGTGGTTGATTTGTATAAGAACGAATGGACGTATGATTATGAAGTAATTTAAGGGTATTATTCATATGAATAATACCCTTAAATGTTATTATCATAAATAAAAGTGTTAGCAAAAATAGCAATGAGGTCTTAGTTATAGGTGGCCTCATATACTAACTCAATACAAAATTGCGTTACATTACAGACAATCCTCCATCAATTCATGATGAGCACCCGTAATATAAGAGGCTTCATCACTCGCAAGAAACAAAGCAAGGTTCGCTACCTCTTGAGACTGACCTAATCTTTTGATGGGAACTTGTTGTGCCCGTTCTTCAATTGCCTTTTCACTTAGAGCTTTAGTCACAATGTTTGTTTGTATAGGTCCTGGTTGAATTAGATTTATCCGAATTTGATCAGTGGCAAACTGTAGGAAAAAAATTTTTGAGATCTTCATCCGATGGTTTTAACAATTTCATCAATCACTTCTTGACACGTTAGAATTTGCTGAATACCACCAGCTGATTCGGATACACTAACGGTCCCATTAACCAGATCGCCATCTAACATTCCTATTTTGAACCCTTCTCCATAATATTTGTATGCTTCTGCAGGCTTTCCTTGATTAATGAGTTCTAACGCTTTTTTGCCCGCTTCTGTAGGAATGGTTCTCAAATGTCCTGTACCTGATTTAAATTCAATAAACTCTTCACTTTTTACCTTAATGATGGCTTTCTTTGTTTCCATACTAGCTGGATTTTCTTTGGTCACTATAAACCTTGTTCCCATATATACACCTTCTGCACCCATAGATAGTGCTGCTTTCGCTCCCCGACCATCTATAATTCCTCCAGCAGCAATAACAGGGATTTTTACAAGTGAAGTGATTTGTGGAACAAGGGAAAGCGTACTAATTTTATAATCACTCATATGACCACCAGCCTCATAACCTGTAACGATAAGGGCATCCACTCCTGTTTTCTCAGCTTCTAGAAGCTTTTCTACAGTCGGACTTAAGTCTCTGTAAACGACCTTAATGTCATGTTTTTTAAGTCGTTTCAGTTCACGATCGACCACATGTTGTCCAATGGCAATAACGTTTTTGACATTTTCTTTAACCAATACATCAAAAACTGCATTAGTAAAGGGGTCTTCTGTAGCCCCTCCCATTGGGAAAATGTAGTTTACTGCAAATGGTTTATTCGTTAATGCTTTAACCTTGCGAATTTCCTTCGTTAGTCGATCTGCCATATCCTCTGCACTTGTTGCTTTTTCCGTTTGGCCAGCATTTGGCCCCAACACACCCATTCCACCTGCATTGGAAACTGCTGCAACAAATTCCGCAGAAGTGACCCATGTCATCGCAGCTGAAATAATAGGATACTCTATTCCCAGTAGTTCTGTAATTCGGTTTTTCATCAATGATTTCGCCTCTTGTTTAATTGATTTTTTTATTATTACTTCTTATACCTATTTTCAGGGTAAGGTAGCCCTAAATTCCCCCGAAGTGTATCCTCCTCATATTCCTTTCGAAATATGCCTTTATCTTGCAATATGGGTACAACCAATTTAATAAAGTCCTCAAATCCTGCTGGATAATCTTGTCTAATCAGCAAGACATCCATGACGCCTTCTTGATACCAATGTTCTATTTTTTCTGCAACATTCTCCGCAGCTCCCATCAATTGAGGCTTTGGCAATCTATAACCTTTAGGCATCCATGATTCGATTTCCCTTAGCTTTTCTAAGGCTTCTTTTTCCGTTTCCCCAACGATGGGGCTATGTGAAGGCATAATCAGTAGATCGTTTGGTGAACGCCCTTGATTTTGCACTTTTCTTTTAAGTTCAGTAGTGAATCTCTTAAGATATTCAAACTGATCTCCAGGAGCCATGATGACTTCGGCATGCTGTGCAGCTATATCCATGAATTCCATGGAAGTTCCGGCTTGAAAGACGACCGGTCTGCCTTGCCGGGATCGACTGATATTTAATGGTCCCTCCACTGAAAAGTAATTCCCGGTATAATGCAGCGGATGCATCTTACCAGGGTCATAGAATACTCCGCTTTTCTTGTCACGTATAAAGGCATCGTCTTCATACGAATCCCAGAGGCCTTCAACAATCTCTAAAAACTCCTTTTTCATGGGATAAAGATCTGCTTTCCTTAAATGGGACCGACTGTAATTGGCTAACCCTCCCGGATTAGAGGTGATCGCATTCCATCCTGCTCGGCCCTTGCTAATCTTGTCGAGTGAGGCTATTTGTCTAGCAACAGTAAATGGATCAGCATATGAAGTAGCTATTGTTGCGGTCAAGCCAATGGAATGAGTCACCATACTCAATGCAGACAAAATAGATACGCCCTCAAACATGCTTAGATAGTGTGGTATCATGCCAGGTCCAATATGACTTACGTCTGCTAAAAAGATGAGGTCGAACCTTCCCTGTTCAAGTTGCCTGGCTTTTTGAACGTAGTAATCAATATTTTCACTGGCATCTGCTGGAATAGCGGGGTGTCTCCATCCCGTGTGATTCCAACCAACGCCATCAATAATCCCTCCTATTTTTAACTTTCTTCCTTCCATTGTTGAATGATCTCCCTTTCATGAGGTTCTTTAAAGTTACAGTCAAAAAAGGAAAGCAGGTTATCTAATTGCTCTGGAAAATCATTTACCCCAATAATTCTCTGGACCTTAGTAAGGCCCACATGGTCCAGCCATCAGCTGCAGAAGTCCTAATGTTTTGGAGACTTTTCTTAGCATCACTTCCGTTATAGACATGAACGAAGTCTAAAATCGAAAGCTGTAGTCTATTTCCTGTATTCACTTATCAGTAACTCCTTTCTGTGTTATATTTATTTAGCTTACTAAATATAAAAACGCAATCTTAGTTACCCTATTAAACTATAAAACGAAAACAAGAACATTATCCTTTCGCATTTTAGGTTAATTAAAATTAATTGTTTTGGTTTGTTGACACAATCATAAAGTCATTATGTTCATTTGCAAAGAGGGCAATATAAATGAACATAGTACAACTTTTTGTACCTTAAGATTAGGAGTGATATCAATGAGGGTCTGTAATGAAGGATTTGATAAAGAATTTATGGATGAAAAAAGGGATATGTACGCGATAGCATTTACCCAAAATGTTCTTTCAGGACGTTGGAAATATTTTATATTATGGTATTTAAAAGGAGAAACACGCCGTTATACGGATATAAAAAAATTTCTTGGAGGTTTATCACAAGGCTCTCTCACAAAGCAGCTTAAAGAGTTGGAGAACGATGGAGTTATTAAACGTAATGTTTATCCGGAAGTTCCTCCGCGAGTAGAGTATTCATTAACAGGCAAGGGAATCAAATTACTACCGATCCTTGAGAAGATGGAGGAATTCGGTAAGGAATACGGCGAAAAACCTTAATCTGATGAAGTTTCCAAACAAGCTTATTACCGAAATTTTGAATCCAAAGAAAACATTTATATTTAAGTCTTTCCATCATCTCTTCGACAATTTGAAAAAGCCAATGAACATGTTCATCATTGGGTTTATTGAACCATTTATCCCAATCTAAACCCGAATGAGGATACTGTAGGGCAGGGTATTCAACTGGATTGGTGAATGGTCTGTACTTCATCACGTTATCTTTCAGTGTTTGAAATCCTAACTCTTTAACAAATTTCTTTATCATTGTGGACTTCTCTGCACAACAACCACCATTTAACCAATATACATGCTTTAATTGTTCCTTCAAATATTCATCATTTATTTTCATTGTAATCCTCCTCAATTTTTTTAATATTGAGGGAGGTGACGGATTCTTATTGGTTTTCTGTAACTGTAAAACCACATAGTAAATCCCCCTTTCATAATCTTAATCAATCGTATTCGACATATTTTAGTTAATTCCTTCCTTCTCGTTATCCTGCCCGTTAGCGTAACAAGGCTGCCATTCAATCCACGGCAGCCTCATGGTTTAGTTTATTGAGTTGCCTCAACAAAGACCTCTTCTTTTGCTTCCCGTTTTACGGTTTCAATCAGTGTTTAGACAATCTTTTACATATGTGAAATTTGCAACTTTCCCCTCTAAGCCTTTCCTCATCCTGGTCACTTCCTCTTCCATCATGAGCTCCCTTCTAAAGGAAGTCTTTATGCATAGGTATACTCCGGTCCCAATCGTTCGATAACTCGATCCAACTGTCTGGTTAGATAAGGCGAAACGTCACCAATGCCAGCCACTGCTTCTAACAAGGGAAAGGGTTGCCCACTCCACGGGCCTCGTGGATCAAAGACTTGTCTACCGATTCGCAATCCTCCTATTTCCTTGAAGATGTTCAATCGTTCCAATCCTTCAATAAGCAGCCCGACCGGCAGCGTTTTGTTCCTACGTCGGGACCATTCTGCCAAGAAGGACATGCCGCGTAATATATCATATTCAAAAAACCTCGGAAAGCAAGGCTTCAGCCATTCCATATCGATGACGCTTCTATTTTGTTTAGAACATACAAGACGATGCTCAATTAAATAACGTGCGCCTTCATCTAAGAAAACGACTTCCTGTTCAGTAAATTCACGGTCTGTATGCCATAAGATAGCTTCAAGCGGAGGAAGTGTTGAAACAATAGAGCTCTTTTTAGAATGAGTATAAGCTTCAGGGTCGCAGTTCAGCCCGCCATCAGGTAACTGATGCTTTAAGAGCCATTCGCGAATCCAAGGCAGTTCCTTGTCCAAATCACAGCCATACGCCATTAGAATCATATAGTATACGGCAAGTTCACAATGGCAGCAATCCATCTTCATCTTATCACTTTCACTTGTTGGATGGTCATCGGCGGATATGATGAAGGTCGGCCAGACCTGAGTTTCGAGTAAATATTTTGCTCCGACAATAGCAGACTCGGGAATTAGTTTCACCTCTCCCATTTCATAAAGAGCAGCCATATGCCACCAAGCTCCATCCCATTTTCGACGGCTGCACTCGCCGTGAGTCATCCCCAAATGGGGAGTAGATTCAAGGAACTGTATAGATTCTTCGATTGCTAAACGAATAATTCGATTTGTTTCCATCTGGGTATCTCCTTTTTGATTACCTCTACTTCATGCTTCAGTTAAGCAACGCTCACCTCGTATACCCTTCCACTCTTAAAAAATTCGATATGTTATTAACCCATCCTGTCCGTTAGCTCAACAGGCAGCCGATATTACGGCAACCTATTCTTATGATACCATCGTGTTGCGTTAATTATCTTAATCTCTAGATTTGTTACAAATCAAATTCATGAGATTAGTAAAATACTGTTTAATATGTTTTTTCGGAATTAAGATTACTTGTTGAACTAAACTGCCCGTTAGCTTAATGTAAAACGGAGCAGCTGCTGACAGCAAACTGCTCCGTTTAAATTTAAAATAATGCGTCCCAATCGTCTAATAATTGCCGCATATAAAAAATGAGTTCTTCGATGACAGAATAACTTCACGTCTTGAACAATGGAGATTTATCTGAACCACCAATCGAATCAACTGTGAAAAATATGGAGATGAAGTGTCCTCTGGGGGCTACTGTTTTTACTGAACTTGAAGTGAGACGAACAAGTGAGGGGGCGTTCCCCACTTTATTCTTAACTAGGAATAGTATACTTGTTCTACTTTATATAATGTATGCTCGATAGTTGGACAAAGTTCGGCATCTACTTTGTGAAATTTAACTCGAAAGTACAAACTTTTCAAGAAGTTCTTTATATTATTTTTTTGCTTAAAGGCATGAAGAAATTCTGGATTTTTCTCCACGTCACCAAAACTTTGGATCCATTTCTCTACATAGGTCTGACTAAGTATTTTTCTATTTAAAACACTAATTACGGATTTCACCATTCTTTCATCTTCCCCATCGGAGTAAACTCGATCTGATATGGTCATCTTTTCATAAACCAAATCGAGTATGGTTAAGAGGTCTTTTTTGTCCAGTTCGGAACATTGGGCCAGATCGTCCAAAGCATCTGCTGCATGAGCTATGGCATGAGCCCATCCTTTTTCTTCATCATACCCACGGTAATCTCGCTCCTTATGTATATTACAAAATACTTTCTCTTTGATCTGATGAATATGCTCACTTGAGAGAAATGGTGACTCCCTGTGCCTCATAAGGAGAAGCGGTATAACTAGCATAGAGAAAGATCTAGTGAAGACAGAGTCTGTATTTATTTCATCAAGCCTGAAAAGCAAATGGTTTTTATCCAAAACAACGGGTAGGAGTTGTTCCAATTCGTTTACAGTTAGAGCATTACCAGGAATCCAATTGGATAAGGTTGTATAAATTAGCTCATCACGTAATTGGGCATCTAAAGAACCGATGTTATTCATCATCTCTTGTATCAATTGGAATGTATCGGAAGGTGCTTGGTAGTCATTTGCTTTTATCAATATCAACTTTTCTTTTAGATTCATTTTACACACTCCTACTATATTGCTATTCATTTTAATCATCTCTATTTTAGTAACATTCCAAGCTAGTTCATGTATAACTGAACATCATACTTTTGAGCACCTTTGTTTACTTTGTACAGACCTAAAACTCTTCCAAAACCTTGGATTTGTCGCCATGAACCTTTTCCAGGTGATCCTCTCCCCAATAGCATAAATGGTCTAGCGCGGGCTTTAATCCCCAGCCGTAGGAAGTTAGCTCATACTGCACTTTGGGTGGGATCTCTTTATAAACCTTTCGTGCAACAATCTCATTCTTTTCCAGGCCTCTTAGTTGAGTGGTCAGCACTTTTTGCGTAATGCCGGGGATTAACCGGCGAAGCTCAGACGTCCGTTTCTGTCCTGTCATCAAATGATAGATGATTAAAGGCTTCCATTTCCCCCCATTACTTCTAATGCCGCCTCCACTCCAACTTTATACTTCTTTTGAACGCTATTTTCCCTCTTTTCAGTCATCTCTTATTCCTCCGTTAAAAGGCTGTGTTTTTCCTACATAACATTCATTCACTTCAGTCCATTATTCAGGTAAGTTTCTAGGGCATCTATCTAGGGCACTTCCATGTTCCTAAGGGACCTGTATCATCCTATAGAACTTGAAAGTACGTACTTCCAGATTATTTTAGTACTGTTATAATAGCATCAGCCATTGATCATGGCTACAAGTTAGCTGTTGAGAAAGGTAGTGAAGAATACAAGTATGAGAGTATTAAGCGTTGTTTCGCACCCGATAAAAACTCCCTGACCTCTAAGGTTGCCGATCGTTTCGTACAAGGTCTTGCCGAGGCTGGCCACGATTACGAGATATTGGATTTACATGGGATTGGCTTTGACCCTGTTTTAAAGGGAGTAGATGAACCTGACTGGTCAGCTGCGGAACAGTCCTTTACCCCTGAAAAGGTTGAATTTTTATACGAGACTTTAGACTCCAATCCCAAGCACTATGAGATGCTGCTTAACCAAGCTCATCATTTAGGGTTGAATTATGCCAAGGAACAGTAGCCTTAAGTTAAGTCTGAACTCTATGGAGTCTGTCCAAGGAAATGCGATAAAATAATAATACGAAATTGCACCTTATTTGAGCAGAGAATTTCAAATTTATTTTGAGCTTATTTTGTCAGAACGCCCGGAGCGCCCGCAACGTTTTGGGCGTCCTTCTTCCTTTTCATTGGCATTTGTTCGAACGGAAATGTAGGTATTGCGCTAATCCTCATCCGGATGTTCGAGCAGCCTCAGCTTTGGCATATGCATCTCTGGAATATACTTCAGGGATTCCTGACGAATGATATCCACATCACCGGAGTCTACCAAGCTCCGCGTCAGGGCAATAGTCTCCGGGTTCATTATTGCAATCAAGCTGGTTACGGCACGACCAGACAAAGAATGAAAAGTTGCCCGATCATGCAACTGGCGGTACAGCTCATCATGAGACATGCCAAATGGTAAAAAGGCAATCTCTCCCGTAAAGCAAGTAATACCTCTGTGGATATGTCCGCCCACCATCATGCCTGCTCCTGAGAAACAAACTTCAATAAATGTCGCAACCGCAACTGACTTTTCTTCATCATATCCCTGCTTCTGATAGAACCCATACACGGTCAGATTCATGTTGTTATCCACAATGACTTCCACCTCATGCTTTTCACGGCGGAATATTAGATTGTCTCTCCTGCCAGGATGGCAACCGTATAAGTCAGAGAATGACTCTTCACTCCAGCCTTGATGATGATGCAGGCAACATAAGAAACACTGCATCCTGCAGGACAACGGGCTCCCCATTGACAAGGTTTACTGTATAAATCGATTTCTGTGCTGCGGCATTTACAAGGCTGACATGATGATGTTTGCAGGTTCATCGTTGCTCACATTGACGTTTTGATAAGATGCGTAGCCGCCAAATACATGAAGTCCAAAGTGGCCTTCTGCAAAAGTACCATCCATTACATCTATGACTTTTTGTCTATCCACATAAACTACAATATGCGGTCCATTCGCTTCTATTTTCACCTTATAAGTTTGACATGGCTGAATGAAAGTCGGTACTTTCGCAAGAACCTGCCGTTCTTCAAATCCTCCATTAATTTTATAGAACAGACGGATCGCCTTCATGTTAGGGTCTAGATTCAGATAGTAACCACTGCGCCCATCCTCGCTAGCCCTGAACAAAATAGAACCTGCTCCTCCTGTTTCACCAAGCATCATGTCTGCTTCATACGTAAAATTCCCAGCCTTCTCTTTAGCGATATAATTCGCATCGCTGAAATAATTACCACGAATCCCATTCTCGCTAACTAACCATGAAGCAGCAGACAGATCTTTGGTCCATCCACTCAGGTTTGTCCGGAACTCACCACCTGTGACTTTAACGAGCACACTAGCGGATGCTTTACCATTCGGAGTAGATACGGTGATCGTGGACTCCCCTTCTTTTTTCGCCTCAATAACCGCCTGTGAATTGTCTACCACGTCTATGGCTATTACTTCTTTATTGCTGGACTCCCACTTAAGCGGTTGAACGCCAAAACCTGGTCTGTACTCGACCATTGCCTGCAGTGTGCCCGACCCCCCTATACCCAGTTCCCGAACCCTCGTATCCATCTTTATCTGAGCTTTTGAATTAATGTCCTCATTCCAGACGGATTGAAGTTGATGCACTTTCAAGGAAACAACGTTCACATTCCCGCCTTTCACGTAAAAACTCATCGCTCTACTGGCTGGATTCGGAAATATAACATCTGAAAAGACGACTTTGCCGCCGTTACCAAAGGCTTCAACGGAAGACTCATCCACAAGAATACGCATCTTGACCCGATTATTCTCCATTTGCATCGGCGCTTCATGTTTTTTATTGAAAAGGCTGGAAAAGTCCGTTACTCCAGATGCAGTTCGGTCCACAAACATTTTACTCTCGCTTGCGGTATAACCCACAACCGTCTTCTGATTTGCACCCTCACGAAGGTTAAAGCCGAACTCGGTCACTGTGCTGGCTTCAGGGATTTCAATTTCAGCTTCAATTTCGTAAGCACCTGAAATAATGCCTTTTAGCAGGTTCCCGGAAGAAGGACTCACCCCTTTGTTAGAAGCAAAGTACAACGGTTTACGCAATGATTCCAATTCTTTAATTGGGCTTTGTGCCATCCGAATTCCATCTTCGGTCGTTACCAATGATACTTCTCTCGGAATGGTTAGTTCACCTTTCCAATTCGTCGTTGGGAAAGCGAACGGATAGTCCCAATTCGTCATCCACGCCATCATCACTCTGCGATGATCAGGCATGTTAGCAAAAGACATCGAAGCGTAAAATTCTTTACCAAAATCTGTTCTTAGCACCTTACCCGCCGGATTATCATTCACGAATTTACCATTGGCTGTTAAATGACCGATAAAATACTCGGCATCTGATCCACCTGTTTTTGGATTCGCTCCCGTACTGATCATCATAACCCACTTCTTCTGTGACGTTCCGTCTACCGGAAGCTGGAACAAATCAGGGCATTCCCATACACCTCCGCGGACGTAATCCCCGTATCCCCAATTATCTGTCAATGTCCAGTCAAGTAAATTCGTTGACGTATAGAAACGAATATGATCTCCTCCGGACACAACCATAACCCATCGGTTATTCTCGTCATCATAGATCACTTTCGGATCGCGGAAATCCCAACCCCCAGGGTCTTCTCCGCTCTTACCTGGGTTCTCGATCACGATCGGACGGTCCTTCGAATATTCCCAAGTGCGACCTTGGTCCTTGCTGTATGCCATACCTATACGCTGGTTCCCATTCGGGCCATCCGGATTATAGGAAGTATAATATGCAATAAGGCCCTTGCCTCCTGAATCCCCGAATAAACCGGATGCATTCGTCATATCCGCAACAGCCGATCCAGACCAGACATGTCCGTGATCATTCCACGGAAGTGCAATCGGAAGCCGCTTCCAGTTCAGCAAATCTTTACTGACAGCATGCGCCCATGTGCCTCCATCCTGATGGAAGAGATGATATTCCCCTTCGAAGTAGACAAGTCCATTCGGATCACTTGCTGAACCACGTATTGGCGTGTAGTGATACTGAGGACGATATATTTCGTTATAATATTGGCTCGATTCCGTCACATAAGTATCCTGGAAGTAAGCCGTCCCCTGTTTGACGACGATTCCGGTATTTCCATTCGTGTAGGTTGAATCTTTCACGTCAATCGCGGCCGTAGTGTATCCGTCCAGGAAGACCTGAATTCGATTTCCCTTTGCCTTGATCTCCACATGATGTTTGGCTCCCATCTGACTCGGATAAGTACGCAGTGAACTTGCAATTACTGTTCCTTTCGTATTCGTCAAACTTACACGGACCTGATCTCCTTCCTTCGTAAGAGTAGCTTCATATCCATCAGCTCCATCGGCGGAGGAACGAAATGCGAGAGCCGCAACAGAATCAGGAAGAAGGGTAATATTCCCTTCATACACAATATCAGCCGCCTGTTTGTTATAGATTTGCTGTGCCTTGCTCTCATGTGCTATCGTCCCTCTTTTGCCGCTGATATCAGGCTGCCATTTTCCCTTACTTGCAACCACTGTACCCAAATTACCCTTCAGATCGCTCACCACGATGTTCGAAAACAAGGCGGATCCATCCCATACATGAAGTCCTAGCTTTCCGCTTCGATACGTAATGTCCTGAACATCAATCAAAGGTTTATATTGATTGCCCCAATATACTTTTAGCGAGGAACCCACTGCCTTCACTTTGAGATGATAGATCTGACCCGCTTCAACAGAAACTTTACGCTCCTCCTTTAATTTCCCATCTCCATTCCTTGCATCTCTTAACCGAATCAGACCTGTACCTGGAATGATTTGGAGCATGTACGAGCTAAAGCCATCCTCATTAGAACGGAACAACAACGTTGAGACTGCCTTCGTATCCCTGATCTTGACATCAGCTTCATAGATAAAATCATCGGACACCGTCTCGGAGATGGCCGTTACATTTTCTTTAGGCTGCGAAGTCAGCAAGATTCCTTCTGAAGTATACTCTAATAACCCTTTCCCTTTCACTTGCCAGCCTGTCAAATTGGTGTTTGATTTGATAGCGTTTTCAAAAATAGAAAGCTCCTCCTTTGCCTGTTTACTTGCTTCCTGATCAGCGAACACAGCCCAACCCGTAGCCGGATTAGATGTAAAAACGCCCATTGAAGTCAGAGCTAACCCCGTTGCCATCAGAAGACATATTGCGAATTTAGATTTATCTTTCATTCCTTACCCTCTTTTCTAATGGAATTGAAAGTAGCGGTCAGCAACTCGAGCTTAACTGGACGAGTCCTGGCAGCACAATATAATCAACAATGTGATCCAGTATGACACTAGAGCTGACATAGCCGTTCAGGTTATGTAGCACAGCCTTTCGAATCAACGGGAACAGCTCTTAGCTGACTTAATTCACTTATGGGTGTTTGGATTAAGCAAATTCCCTCCGAATACGTCCTAAGCTAGTATCTCTCGGGGGATTGACATGTGACCACGCCATTCTTCTGAAGGAAGAGTGGAAGCATAACGCCAATTGTTCATCCAGCCGACCCAAATCTTTCGTACGTCCTCGTTCGGAATGCCATCCCAGGTCACGGCCGCCTGCCGTTGGTTCTGAATCGTTTGGATTCACACCATTTCTATCCCCGACACTTAGCATAAGAATCCACTTAGTGATATTGGGATCTTCATCCACTTGGATTTTAAATGCCTCAGAACATTCAAAAATATCCTCGATGGATACCCGGAATATCAGAGCTGAAATCGCTTGCAAAAACCATGCCTTAAGATTGGAATACGTATAAAAATTTTACATGGTCTCTTACGGCAAGAACCATTACCCACATTGACGATTCGTCATACCAAAACACCTTCGGATCACGAAAGTCTAGCATTTTCGTTGGGAACAAAACAGGATTACCTTGCCTGTGTATCATAAGGGGTATGTTGGTAGAACAGGTGGTACTCTCCTTCATGGTAACCCATGCCGTTGGGATCATTCATCTAATTTTCCTTCGGCTAATAGTGTAATTGGGACTGTATTTATTTTTATAAAAAATATTCACTGGTTCCTTTTCTGCTACTCATCTCACTAGATAAATGTATTTCTTTAATGTTACTCACCCTCCTTTTAGGTTATTTAGGATCTTAATAGAAGTGATTCAACTAGCTTGGCAACTAAATTGGAATGCGTGCAAATAACTGCTTAGTGTACCTGAAAAATGCATCTCTTATGAACCAAAATAATCCAATAGCGTGCATTTGTCAATTTTTTTTTACTTCATTCCAAATATTTTTGGATGAATGAGCTTGTTGATTTTACATTTGCACAAAAATATATTAAATCACTCGAAAATGGCAACTTTTATTTAATTTTATCTAATCGTCCTTCTTTATTTTGTAAACTAAATGTATCTACAATTGTTCACAAGTCCTTGTTCTTTCCGGCAAAGGAACCAAGCTCTTGGTCTGGCCGCGGCAGCTGCAACACGTCCGATCCTCCTGCAGACGGTCCGATTTCTTCCCTATCTGGAACCCTCCCTTAAACCAAGCCTAGGTTGCAACCAGAAACGAAAAAAGGACGCTCATTAATCCATGAACGCCCTTGCTTCAGAACTCACAACTTTATTTGACACCTTAGTCACCCTATTTTGATAAAGGGTGACTAAGATGCTCATGTTTATTTTATTATTCACCTCTGATTTTTACAATTTTATGCTCCTTCATTCAAGACTAAATATCCACTCATTTGCCTTTAAAAAATATTAATTCTATCGCCTTAAAAAAACGACACTACATATTTTCTGCAGTGTCGTCTTTAATCCGATTATCTTAAGTAATTTAGCGAGATAAAATCTTACTTTTCTTTTACATAATATGAACTGCAATCTTTTCATTGAGTTATTCAGCTTGCCATATATCTTTCAATTTCCAATAGGTCAATTCATTTACTAGAGCCTCTCCACCCTCCGTTATGATTTCTATGCCTAGCAATTTCTCACTCGGATAGATGCGACTTGTCATCGTAGCTTGTCCTTCATTCGCAAACATTTCAATGGATGAGCGATCCAGATATACATGCAATGTCAGCTGCCCCCCAGCATTGAAGGCTGTTTGACGTACTCCATCTGTCTTCTTACCTGATTTAGAACAATTAAGCATAAGTTTCTGCTCCGGAATAGAATATGTGATAAGCGCTTCTTCTAGACCTGTTCCACGAAACTTCAAGCCTACCATGTCTGCACTTGACTTCGTGAGGTCGAACAATACCTTAAGTTCAAGCAGGTCGGCTTCAACTTCCTTAAAGTAACTTCCAGAAATGGCGCCATATTGACACAAAATATGTTCACTTTGACGAAGTAACTTCATTTCTTCTACTGGGTTCATCAGTACTTTATTATTGTCACCCAACGTAACTAAACGTGGGATCGTCATTGCTCCACACCAGCCGTCTGCTTTCGTCGGCATATCCGATTCCCACATATCCATCCAACCAATCGCAATGCGGCGACCTTGATCATCTAGAAAAGTTTGAACCGCATAGAAGTCATGACCATTATCCAACTCGATGAACTCTCCATGCTTATATTCATTACTATCATAATTATAATCGCCAACATAATATCCCGTCTGGAACAAGTTATTGTACTTATCTCCCTGCGCATCAATACCTTGTGGGGAGAACATAAATATATGCTTACCGTTCAGTTCAAAGAAATCAGGGCACTCCCACATGAAGCCCATATTCTTATCTCCCTGCAGAAGCACACCATGATAGGTCCAAGTTCTAAGGTCAGGAGATGTATATAGAATAACACGCGGCAGATCTTCTTTCGTGCTGTTACCTAGGATCATGTACCATGTATCCTCATGCTTCCATACCTTCGGATCACGGAAATGCTGGGAGCTATCTATCGGAGGTTCAGCGATTACGGGATTCTGCCTTAGTTTTGTAAAATGAATACCATCTGTGCTTACTGCCACATTTTGATTTTGGAAAAAGATATTGTTTGGTTGATCAATATAGTGATGGCCAGTATAGATCAATGTCAGTTCGCCGTTATTATCTACTGCGCTTCCTGAGAAGCAGCCATCAAGATCACACGCATCTCCAGGTACTAATGCAATCGGACAATGCTCCCAATGTACAAGGTCTTTACTCTTCACGTGACCCCAATGCATTGGACCCCAGTTCTCATCATAAGGATGATGCTGATAGAAGGCGTGATATTCACCTTTAAATTGAATTAATCCATTTGGGTCGTTAATCCAGTTTGCTGGTGCCATAATATGATAACCTAATCGGTACCGCTTGTTCATTTTCGCTTCTGCCTGTTTCAATGCTTCCTCAGCTTGCTTCGTATTGTTATTATATGTGTTCATCTGTCTTCCTCCTATGCTGTTTCAAAAAGCTTGTTAGGCTTGGGATTCAGCTTTTTCGGTTCTTTCTTTAAGGTAAAGATTGAGATTGTTGTAAAGGCAAATACGAAAACACCCATAATCACGTACGTATTTGCAAAGCCTCTAATGTCATAAGACATACCCGCGATTGGCGAGAAGATCGAAGCTCCTACCTGACTCATAAACTGGTATCCCACCAGATATAGGATCGAAGACAGACGCGTATCGAAATTAGCAGCCAAGTACTTAAATACGGAGATCAGCATGATTGGCAGTTCCAATGCGTGAATCAATTTCATAGCTGAGATACCATAAGGTCCAATAACTAAGCCTGAACCCATGATCCGGAACGCCATCAAGAACCCTGCCAATATCAGACCTTTTTTTGCTCCAATTTTGTTGACAATGAAAGGCGCTAAGAACATCATGCCTGCTTCCAAGAATACTTGTAGGGAATTTAAGTAACCGTAAACTTGATTGCCTAAAGCAACCGTTGAGAACGTCGATGAAAAGTAATTCGGGAACTGCTGGTCATACACATTGTAAACACAGGTAACACCAAGAACATATAAAATGAAGAACCATAAATGCTTATTTGCAAACAAATGGACGATTTGCTTAAAGTTAACAGATTCTGCTCGCTCCATCTCGGAATCTGTCATTTCAACTTTAATTGTCATCATAATGATAAACAGAATGACAGCAGATACGGATGCAATCCAGAAGTTAATGTTAGGGTTGATATTGAAGAGCTGACCAGCGAAAAATGTTGCTGCTGCCCAACCTAGCGAGCCCCACATACGAGATTTTCCGTATTCAAAGCCATATTTTCGGCTGACTTTCTCGACATAAGATTCGATGGCTCCGATTCCTGCCAAAAAAGAAATACCCAAGTATAATCCACCTACAATGGCGCCGAGAAATACATTGTATTGAAGTAACGGCCCATAGATATAGATATAGAAAGGACCAACAAATAAGAGTAAAGAACTGATTAGAAATAAAATATGCTTCTTCAATCCAATTTTATCTGATATATAGCCATAAAGCGGTTGCATACATAGCGCAAAGATAGCGTTTACAGTAAAGATAACACCTGTTTCAGCACCATTCAGACTGATTTCTTGCCCTAGCCAGATGGAGAACAATGAGTAACTTGCTGACCAAGTAAAGAAGAAAAAGAAGAAATAGGCACTTAGTTTCCAGTACAAGCTCTTTGACTTTCTCATATCGAACGCTCCTCTAAGTTAAACATTTAATGTAAATGAAAGCACTTCCGTATTTACAGATCGATTATATGTCAACCGCTTTCATATGTCAACCGCTTGACATATTTCTAAAAGGAAAAGAGCTCTCCTCTTTGATTTCAATTACTCTAATAAGGATAGCTCCACCTTATATCACAATGCTGAAACTATGGAAATTGTATTAAGCTGTACTAGCTTCAATAAGTTTCACTGGTAGATAGGTTTCTCGCGGGACATCACTGAATCCACCTTCAATTTCTTTAATAAGTAACTCTATGGAAGATCTCGCGATCTCCTGTATTGGTTGCTGAATTGTCGTTAATTCTGGGAGAAGATTGCGGGTTGTTTCTGTTCCGTCATATCCAATTACGCGAATATCTTCAGGAACACGTTTTCCTCTACTTCTTGCTTTAGCAATAAAAGACGCAGCCACCAAGTCATTACTCGCAAACAATCCATCTACTTCAGGATGTTCATCGAGCAAGCGTTTAATCGGTTCATCGTGATTCTGTTGGTGGAAGGGATCATGTACTTCATAGGTAATTGCCTTTCGACCATACTGCTCCATCACATCTTCATATGCTTTTCTTCTCAAGCTTGCCGGTGTTTCCAATTCAACAGGGCCATTGATGTGTAAGATATGCTTGCACCCCTTTTCAATAAGCAGTTCTGACGCCAGTTTTCCACCCAAATAATTATCCGATCCTACAACTGGGATTGAATCGGATAGAAAGTGATCGATCGCAATGACGGCAATATTCTTCTGTTCGTAATTTACGATACCTCGGTTGTGTGTACCAACGATAATACCGTCAACTTGATTTCGCATAAGCATATCCACATAAGATTCTTCTTTATCCAGCTGATTCAAACTGTTACAAAGCAACAGCTTATAGCCTAATGACGCAGAAATATTCTCTATATGAAAAGTCAGCTCTCCGAAAAATGGGTTGCTTGTAGTTGGAATGATTAATCCAATTAGATTTGTTCGTTTACTAAATAATGACCGAGCCACATCATTTGGTAAATAATTCAGTTCCTGCATCGCTTTATGAACTTGATCCTTCGTTTCTTGACTGATATAGCCACGATTATTAAGTACGCGAGAAACCGTAGTCGGTGAAACTCCAGCTAATTGTGCAACATCGTTAAGTTTTGGTTTCATTGATTCAACCTGCCTTCTCTTCATGCCAAATCTCCAATTATTCTATTATTTTAACATGGTTAAACGTGAAAAAACATCTGACCCTACGAGCCCTTTTCATTCAAATCTGTAATATCATCCATATACAGTGGTATTTGTTTTGTAGGTTGCTACTGCCTCCTTGAACCATGGATATTCGCGGCTTGAATGATTGATAACAAGGTCCATGACATCTTACTCCCTTTCGGTCCGCTTCTTCCATCAAGGTGCGAAAATCATTTAGACTCCCACACAGCGGGTATACCTGATAGTAATCAGTTACATCATATTTATGGTAACTTGGAGACGGATTAGGGGCATAAGCCAGAGGCAGTTGACCTCCAAATCCACCCCGAATGGGGTTTGCCCTCGTTTAAGTAATCAAGTTTTTGTGTAATTCCTTTCAAATCACTGTGTCCGTCTTGTGAATATACTTGGTTGAATTATTATCTTGTGGAGTATGGATAAATGTATCCATTTAAGTGTTTACATCCCGAGATTTTTGCCATTTTATATGGACTAATATATGAACGTACCATAATGGAATGAATCTCATGTGTGATTTCGTAGAAGAAGATGGGGCTGTGTTACCGCTTTTGGGCGGCATGCTTTACATGTAGAAACTGGTAGTATACAACAAAAAGCGAATATGATTATTGCATATAGCGTCCTCCATCCATGACAATGGTTTGTCCCGTGAGATAACCAATTTTCGGATTGGCAAGTTGGGGCACAAGCTCCCCAACCTCGGATTTTTTACCCAGGCGACCCAGCGGCGTATTCCCGATAATCCCTTCCATCACAGCGTCATTTAATGAACCTGTCATTTCCGAGGCGATCCGGCCCGGCGCGATCACATTCACACTAATATTGTATTTTACCAGCTCACGGGCTGAGGATTTGGTTAATCCAATCAATCCGGCCTTGGAAGCACCATAATGAGGGCCGAAGCTTCCTCTCGTAAAGCCGCTACAGAGGAAATATTAATAATTCTGCCTTCTTCACAAAGGATCTGTGATAATTTTTTGCATGTAAATATGAATCTGGATTTAAAAGCCCAGCTCAATATTTTAATAGGACAAATCAACTCCCGCTATGGAAATCTAGCACAAGCTCTGGATCACTTCTTTTTAGCTCGCACCATATATCAACAAAAGCAAGCGCACAAAAAAATAAACGAATTGTATATCCTTATAGCTGAAGCTTATTATCACCAAAAAGATTTTGAGACCGCTTCGTATTACTACAGACAAGGCCTACCTGCTCATTAACAAAAAACCTCAGGGCATCTTCCAGATGGATAAGATCCCTGGGGTTTAATCATTTATATTTCACTTATGGCTCAAAACGCTTAATAACGATGAACGCATTGTGGCCGCCAAAGAGGTCAAATCGATTTCAGTTTGATCATCATATATAACTTCTCGATCGCTAACTAAACGAATTTTTTACGCATCTCTAAAGCAGATTTTCCATTCGTTTCGTGGAGGAGTGTCCGGTAACCGTTATTGAATCAATCGTCCAATCTTTGACGGTCCATGTAGCACATTCCCTGATTGCTTTCGATGGTGCAGTTGATAAACGTGATGTTCTTCGAATTCCAGCCTAAATATTCTCCGATGATCAATGAATCATAAACGGTGATATTCTCACAATTCCAGAAAGCGTCCTTTGAAATAAGCTTTGCATTGCGAATCTCCATATTCTTTGCTCCGTCGAATGCGTAGTTCCCTGCCAATGTGAAATCGTCGATGATGATATTTGCGCTATTCATTCCAAAATAATCGCCTTTTGCGGTCATATGATTCAAGTGAATATCTGCGCAATTCCATAAGGTTTCTTGGGCGTTGGATAGATCGACATTTGTCAGTCGGATCCCGCTCGAACGCCGAAATACCTTTGGTGCCTCTATTACGCTGTCACTGATGGCAATTTGATGTGTATACCATATTCCTGATCGGGCCATTTCAAGGAAAGTGCTGCTACTAATACGAATATTATTGCAATACCATAAGGGATACTTCCATTTGAAAAGTGCTCGTTCTCCAGTAAGTATTTGTTGATCGATCGTTTGCATAATACTGTCTCCAATCGCTCAGTACTAGCTTCAAATATTCCCTGACCTCATATTCGTTTGATGAATCTCCGCAGACTAGAAACAGAGGGTTTCAGGTTTATGAGAAGCTTCAATAAAAACGGCAGCATTGATGGCTGCCGTGTCTGTGTGTTAATTCATTTATTATAGTTTAGTATAATCTTCATCCATTACGGGTTCTAACCAATCTGTTTGTCCTGGTGTAAGAGCTAAGTGAACAAACCAGCTGTCCTTCGTAGCACCATGCCAATGTTTTACGTTTGGTGGAATGTTTACCACATCGCCTGTTTTGAGTAATTGGGCTGGCTTTCCATCTTCTTGATACCACCCTTCACCGCCAGTAACCAACAACACTTGCCCAGCATGATGAGAGTGCCAATTATTGCGGGCACCGGGAGCAAAGGTTACATTCCCGATTGCTGTATTGAGTGGTGCTGGATCGGTAAACACCATTTGTAAGTATGCGTCACCGATAAAATTTTTTTCGACTTTTTGACCCAATGGGAAGAGTGTGCTATTGCTTAAGTGCTCATTCTTCATTTTTTATCCCTACTTTCTTATATTTTTATTATTATCCAACGCGATGCTATCGACTTCTTACTTTTCAGGAATCATTAATGCTATTGGGCTTGCTCAATCGTCATCGTGAAACTGCCGTTCATTTTTACAAGCTTTTCAACTCCGACCTCAATATGACCTAGCTTTACAAGTCCACTTGAATAACCAAAGTCTTGATAAAATATAGCCAAATTGCCCCAAGGAGAATAATAAGTAAAATCTCCAACGGAAGGATCGATGCCTGACGGCGCAGCTTCAATGGACAATCTTTTCTCTAGCCTGCTGATTTTTTCGGTTCCAGCATAATCCTCGAAGGTTATAGTCATTGGAAGTCGCTGTAAAAAATCTTGGCTGGTCGGATTTTCGTACATGCTTACCATTACTTCCTCGTTGTTAAATATCAATTTTATTTTTATATTAGTTGTTTGATTGGCCACAGTTTTTCCTCCATTGGTATTACCGCCACAAGCCATGAGGGTAAGGGTCATCAAAAAAACTAGGGGTAGAGAAATCGGTTTCTTCACTAAATTCTCTCTAGCTATTCCGGAATGATTTCATTTAAGCAACTTAAAGCGTTTAATGTTCTCGGAAAACCCATATATGGAAGGCAGTGAGTGATGGCAGTGATCATCATATCCTTGTCATTGCCCACATTCAGATTGCCCCACACATGTGCCTTGACTTGACTTTCACAACCGCCCAGGCTGCTTAAGATACAGAGGGTCAGCAGCTCCCGTGTCTTCAGATCAAGACCTCCACGAGTATAGAAGTCGCCAAAACAGAAGGCAGAAAGATAGTCCTGTATATGCTTTTGATTGGATGGAGCATTATCCCTATTTTTTTCAATGATATCGCCAAAAATCTCTACCTGCACTGCAAGCCCTTTATCTAACCGATTCTCTTCTTCAACCTGCTTTTGGCTTTCGAGAGGTAACACTATATTTTGGGCCTTGAAAACTTCATTAATCTCCGCGATGGCATTTAGCGTTTTGGGGAATCCTAAATAAGGCGCACATTGGTAAATGGCCTCTTTGATTTCTACCGGTGTCAGCCCAACGTTCAGTGCAGCCTGAGTATGGGCCTTGAGCTGTGGCAACGTTTGGTTCGTTGCAAGCACCACCAGGGTGATAAGCTCACGTTGTTTATCGTCCAATTCACCTTGATAAAAAACTTCCCCAAAAATGAAGCGGCTCAGGATGTCCTGAAAATCAGGATCGGTAGCGTATGCCACTGGCACTCCATCGCCAAATAGCTTTTTATACGTCACTTGATTCTTTTCAATTCGATTCGTACATTTCCCTCTATTTCCAAGTTTCGTATAATCCATTTCATGCTTCCTCCCTTTCTTTTCCTTAAAAATAGTCCAATGAGCGCCTTTATTGATGTACATTAGGTGTTGGTTTCACGCGGTGGATCCTTGACTGTCGCCTAGTACCAATGGGAGTTATGCTCTTAGTAGGTGCACACATAGAGTGAGCGCCAATACTCCTTTGATATGGAGTGCATCAAACGGATAATTTTTTTATCCCTTTAACCAGAATGATATAGGTAATTATAGATAATAAACTGGTAGAAAAAATAATAATTCCAAAAGGTATAGCGGAATTTTCGCCTGCAATTCCCACAAGCGGAGACGTAACGGCACCTAACGCGAATTGTAAGGTGCCGAGCACGGCAGAAGCGCTCCCTGCAATATGCCCTTGCGACTCCATTGCTAATGTAAAAGAGATGGGTCCAATGATCCCAATGGATAAGGCGAATAAGAAGATCGAAATAAACATAGCTGATAATGCTCCATGTACTAGTACTATAAATAAGACCGCAGCGGAAGATATAAAAGACAGTATTAATCCGATCAAAAATAGTCGACTTTCCGTTACCCGGCCTGCAAGCAGCTTGACGAATTGAGATCCCAAGATAATAGCAAGGCCATTCAACGCAAACAGGATCGAAAACAGTTGCGGCGACACGCCGTATATGTTTTGATAAATAAATGGGGTACCTGCAACATAGGCAAAAACACCTGCGAACAATATGCCATTTACTAGAGCATATCCCATAAAAGACCTCTTTTGGAACAAGATGTTATAATTTTTCATCAACGAACGGAGACTGCTTGGAGCACGTTGCTGTACTGGTAAGCTTTCCTTTAACCCCCATATGGTTATCCCAGTTAATCCTATACCTAGCACCCCTAAAAATATAAATACACCTAACCAAGAGCTGTATGACATGACCGTACTTCCGGCCGTAGGGGAAATTAACGGAGCGACATTGCTTATCATCGTTAGCAACGATATAAACTTAGTCATTTCAATCCCACTAAACCGATCTCGAACAATAGCGCGCGAAATAACGAGTCCGGCGGACGCAGCAACCCCTTGAATAAATCTTAAAAATATAAACCATTCTATGCTTGGTGCAAAAGCGCATCCAATCGAGGAAAGGATAAATAATATCATGGAAATCAACAAAGGCCGGCGTCTTCCATAAATGTCGCTTAAAGGCCCCATTATCAACTGCCCTAACCCTAATCCTAACAGGCTAGTGGTTAAACTCGCTTGAACGGCAGTTGCACTTGTTCCAAAAAAAACAGCGATTTGCGGAAGTGATGCAAGATACATATCGACGGTAAACGGCCCCAGCGCCGAGAATGTGGCCAATATTAGAGCAAAACCGAGAGAATTTTTTTGGGTCTTATATTTCATTCCTTTAACTCCTATGATTGATTAAATGCACATTCTTTAAGCCAACGCATTTGCTTTAGGTTTTGTCGTTTTATTACCCTGTGACAGTATACCCCTCCGATATACAAAGGGTCTTAGATGAATTTCGGAAGATCTGTCTTTTCCTTATCCAACTCAAGGGCACACCACCCGGCGTGCCCTTGATATTTTTTTGCTGCAATGAATCCCTATTCGTTCCCCATCGTGCTGATGTCGATGACAAATCGATACCGGATATCCGAAGCAAGTACGCGTTCCCATGCCTCATCAATCTGATTAGCGGAGATAACCTCGATCTCAGGCGTAATGTGGTGTTCAGCGCAGAAATCAAGCATTTCCTGTGTTTCCCGAATACCGCCGATTGCCGATCCAGCAAACGACCGACGATGCGGGATAAGAGAGAATACTTGAACAGGCAATGCCTCCGGCGGCGCACCGACATTAACCAAGGTACCGTCCACTGCCAGCAGTGATAGGTAGGCATTCAAATCAATTTTCGCGCTCACCGTATTCACGATGAGATCAAACGTGCCGGCCAGCTTCTTAAATGTCTCCGCATCGCTGGTGGCATAATAATGGTCCGCTCCTAGTTTCAAACCATCTTCTTTTTTCTTCAAGGTTTGAGATAAAACCGTTACTTCTGCTTCCATAGCATGAGCGAGCTTCACAGCCATGTGTCCGAGTCCGCCAAGTCCAACAACTGCTACCTTCTTGCCGGAGGCAGCACCCCAATGGCGCAGCGGAGAGTACGTTGTGATCCCAGCACATAAAAGCGGAGCGGCGACATCAAGATCAATGCCGTCAGGAATTCGAACCACGAAATCTTCCGTTACGACGATGTGTGTGGAATAACCCCCTTGTGTATATTGTCCATATCTGTCGATAGCTGCGTAGGTACCCGTATGTCCATTAAGACAATATTGCTCCTCTCCTCTACGGCAACTCTCGCACTCTCGACAGGAATCAACCATGCAGCCAACTCCTACTCGGTCACCAACAGTATACTTTGTGACTTCCGAGCCAACCTGGGCGACAACACCGGCGATCTCATGTCCTGGAACGATAGGGTATTGGACTGGCCCCCAATCCCCACGGGCGGTATGGATGTCAGAGTGGCAAATCCCCGCATACTTGATCTCAATGAGAACATCATGCGGCTTAAGATTTCTGCGCTCAATTGTAGTTAGTATGAACGGACCTTCCGGACCGAACACAGCACGTGCATTAGCATTAATCATATATAACCTCCAGTGAATACAATTTTATCTGTTAGTCCTTTTTTAGAAATTAGTAATGATTATTCACATTTTTTATTAATTACCAAGTGAACATCCCTCCTTTCTAAATTTAAGTTCTCCTTTTAGGTAATATTAGTGAACTACAGAGAGCGGATAAACAAAACTTGTTGTTTTATCAACTCACGTCTATTATTATAAAAAAGAAGCCTAAGTTCAATGGTTAAAAAAGCGCAATTTGTTGAAATAACAACAACATCACGAAAAGTGTTCATTATTTTGAGTTGGTCAGGGGGAAAAGACTAAATGATAAAAGTGGATCGGAGAATTCTAAAAACGCAAGAATCCTTGAAAAAAGCCGTTATTGAACTGATGGCTGTAAAAAACTTCGATGACATTACCATTCAAGACATTGCAGACCAGGCAAACGTAAACCGTGGTACGATTTATCTCCATTATCAGGACAAATATGATTTGTTGGATAAACTGATCGAATCACACATGAATGAGTTAGGCGAAATGGATGAATGGGCATGTAAGCTGGATTGGAGCAATGGACTTGTACCCTTTTTTGAGTATTTTGAGAAAAATTATTTATTTTTTTCGACTATGTTAGCCAGTAAAGGAGCCCCCTCTTTTAGAACTCGTCTTCTTGATTATGTTATGGGAGGATTCAGAGGTGAGATTGATAGAGAAAGTGGAAGAAATGTGGATTTAAATGAAGACGTTATGTTGCAATATGCTGGTACCGCTTATGTAGGGGTAATAGAATGGTGGATTAGAAATGAAATGCCGTATCCGCCACAAATCATGGCTGAACAAGTTGGAGCCTTATTGGAGAGAAGTCTATAGAGGGTTAAATAATAGGTTTAAATAGAGTCTATACTGATTGAAGATAACTGCCCGTTAGTTTATCAAAAATGGAGCAGCTACCAACCGGCAAACTGCTCCATGCTATTTTCAACTAACGTTTCTCGTTTGCTCAATGATATATCAGTAATCACTTCGCCAACTCCCTTAAATTATCCATTTATACCATAATGAACAAGATTTTCGTAGCTCAAGCCTTGTTAATCTAATATGTTCAAATTGAAATACCATTGAAAACTCACTGCCGTCCGGGTTGCAATACAATTTGGCGCTCTCTGGCGTAGCGCCCCATGTTTCTCCAACCGTCAGCAGATCTCCAGCTTTTTGAAACGTCTCCTTGCTGAGTTCCCTGATATACTTATGCAGATTCGGCCCGTTGCTGGTAATTTTCAAATCTGGTTCTTTTCCGATTAAGTCTATTACGTCAAGCCGAAAACCGCCTGCACCCTTGCTTATCCACCAATTGATCATTTCGTAAATCTCTTGTCGGACTTTTAGGTTTTCCCAGTTGAGATCCGGCTGTTTTACAGAAAAAAGATGTAAATAATATTGTCCTATCTCGGGTACCCATTCCCAAGCTGAACCACCAAATATGGAACCCAAGTCGTTTGGTGGCATTTCTCCAATGCCATCTCTCCAGACATAATAGTCATGGTACGGATTTTCTTTACTTTTTTTGCTTCTTGAAACCAGGGATGCTCATCATATCATCCAAAGACCCGAACATCGAATCGATATCCCGATAGTCCGAAATATCATAACCAAAATCATCAAACTGGTGATAGCCAAATTGCTCCGACATCGAGTTGCTGCAAATAGTCTAGACGGGAAACAATTCCTTTCAAATCGCCGATATCTTGAAAACTACGTGGATATATCTGGTATACAACGATTTCTTTCCACCAATTTTTATTTTTCATTGTTCATTACAACCCTTCCAATACACGAATAGGTGTTTTTATCTCAATCAAGTCACAGCATACAATTACTCTTTTACCGATCCTACAACAATTCCAGTCACAAAATATTTTTGAAGTAGCGGATAAATCAGCAGCAGCGGGATGACAGCGACTACGATTTTGGCCGCATTTAGATTTTTGTTTGAAATTTCAGTCAGGTTGCTGAGTTGTGCTGAGTTGGTGCCGGATTGAAGAAGTTCCGCAATATCCACGTTAAGAGACTGAATATAAGTCATTAGCGGATAATTGCTGACTTGGGTCATATAGATCAAACCGCTGAAGAAATCATTCCACGTTCCCACGATACTGAATAGTGCTACCGTCGCCAGCGCAGGGATGGACACGGGAACATACACTTTGAACAGGACCTGGAGCGGATTCGCCCCATCGATGAATGCTGCTTCTTCTAGCGCCTTAGGTACAGCAGAGAAGAAGTTCATGACAAGGATGACACTAAATATAGGGACAGCTCCCGGTAGAACAAGCGACCAAATTGTATTAAGCATATCGAGGTTTTTAATCAGTAGATAACTCGGGATCATCCCGCCGCTGAACAGCATGGCAAAAATCATGACATTCATATAAACGTTTCTGCCCCTAAATTCCCTTTTCGACTTGAGAGCGGGTATGCCATTAAAATAATAAGAATCATGTTGAGAAGAAGTGTGAGCACAACACGTAGAACAGAAATGCCAAAGGAACGCCAGAACTGAGCATCATCAATAATTTTCGTATACGCTGCTGTTGTAAAATTGACCGGTACGAGACCTACAGCATTAGCTGACACGGCCTCGCTGCTGCTAAATGAAATCGCAACGATATTCCATAACGGAAGAAGGCAGATCAATGCCAGCAATATGACGATGGCATTGATGACAAACCGGCTAATTCGATCTTTTAGACTTACAGAATATGACATAGGCAGTGCCTCCTTAGAATATTTTTCGGTCGGTGTATTTTTTGGCCAAATGGTTGGCGGACAATAGCAAAACAATACCGATCACTGACTTGAACAGGCCAACAGCCGTACCGAAGCTATACTGTCGCCCAACGAGTCCAATCCGATATACATAAGTATCTAGAATATCTCCCGACTCATAGACAACCGGATTATACAGATTATAAATTTGATCGAAGCCGGCACTCAAAATATTGGTCAGACTCATCACTCCCATGAGCAGGATAATAGGCAGCATACCTGGCAACGTAATATGCCATACTTTTCTCCACCAGCTGGCTCCATCCATTCCTGCCGCTTCGTACAGACCCGGATCAATCGAAGTAATTGCAGCCAAATAGACGATGGAACTGTAACCGAACTCCTTCCACACGTCTGTCCCAATAATCAGCGGCTGGAACCAGGTGTTGCTGCCGAGAAAATTAATATTCTCCAGACCGAAGAAAGCCAAAATTTGATTCACAATTCCATCCAAACTGAACATGTTAACAACCACGGACGCTAGAACTACCCAGGATAGAAAGTGTGGCAGATAAACAATTGTCTGAACAGATTTTTTAACGAATTTGATGCGGATCTCATTTAACAAAATGGAAAAAATGATAGCCATCATGGTTCCCAATAGAATCTTGACAATGGCAATCACCAACGTATTACTAAAAACCTGTGCGATGTCCGGCAGCTTAAACATATAAATAAAATGCTTCAGCCCTACAAATTCGGAGCCAAACATCCCCTTGGCTGGTATATAATCCTGAAACGCCGTAATGACACCGACCATCGGAACATAGCTGAATACCAGCAAAAATAAAATTCCCGGAAGCATCATCAGATGATACATGGCACCTGTGCCCAACCGACCTTTTGCTTTATCATTTCCCTGTTTCATGGATGGACCCCTTTCCTAAAGAAAGGCTGCGTATCGCAGCCCTTCTAGCAGTTCATGATTATTTATTTATCGGATGCGGCCTCGTCTTCAATTTCCTGAATTACCTGGTCACCGCCTTGTTTCTTCCAATTGCTAACGAAAGTATCGAAGTAATCCAGAGATTCTGCACCAGTCACGATTTTGATGAAAGATTCCTGCTCCATCTTGGTCAGATTAGCCCATGTCTGTTTCATGCTTGGTGTAGTTCCAGAGAAAGCGGGTGTCATCCAAACGAATTTGTTTTCCTGTGTCAGTTTGTCGATGAGTCCCACTCCGTTGATACGCGAGTGATATTTCGACCAGGCTGTTACGTTATCCGTATCCATATCGCTCAAGTAGGTTTGGATACTTTCAATATTGTTCTTTGATTCGGTTGTCCGGACCTGATCCAGACTAATCTCCCCTTTAATCCCGCGAACAACGTCAGAGTAATCATCCAGCAGCGAGGTAGCCGAGTTGACTTCAATATTAAAAGGTCTGGTAGAACCGTCTACGCCGTTCTCTTGATACTTGGCGGCTTCTGGCATAGATGTTTCCACATTTTTATCATTTGCCAGTTTATCGTAGAAAAGGTTTACTATTTTAACGGCGAGTTCCGGGTGTTCATATCCTTTTCTCACAACGATAAACTGATTGGCTGGATTGGCGTGTGCCACGTGTACCTTTCCGTCTGCATCCTCCAAAGTGTAAGCCGTGAATTTCGCATTCTTATCCATCTGCTTCACACTGCTCAAACCCCAGTCGGGAATATGCCATGGTCCAAAAGCAATACCGCTTTGGCCGTTGGTGTACAGTGCCGTAATATCATCAAATGTGCGTGTTCCAAATTGCGGGTCGATGATGCCTCTCTTGAACCAATCTGCCATGACGCCTAACATCTGCTTGGTTTCCTTTGTTGTCGAGCCATAAACAATGCTGCCATCCTTTCCCTTCATCCAGTATTGAGGGAATGCACCCTTGGTGGAGGCAACTCCCAGCATGGTATAGGCGGAACCATTATAGTCACTTGTATTCAGGGTGTTCACAAAGGGAATACCTACCGGTTTCCCGGATTGGCCAGGATCTCTTTTCAGGAATTCCTCGGCCGTTTTCTCCACATCATCCAGCTTGATGGCCCCGTCTCCGTCTGCGTCAAGTTGGATACCCAGTAAATCCAGCCAATCCTGACGAACCCAGACCATGGTTGGCGCGGAATCTAGGGAAGTAGCCGGAAGTCCCATTAAACGTCCATCTATCGTCGCATTATCTAATGCACGGCCCTCATAAGATTCGTAAATGTTCTTGATGTTATCTGTGGCATACTGTTTGTAAATTTCCGTCATATCTTCAATCAGATCATTATCAACCAGTTCTTTGAGTTCATCCTTGGAATCGACACGCATCATGTCAGGCAGTTCCCCAGAGGCGATGGCGAGAGAAACCTGACGGCTGTAATCTTCTCCGTTGGCTTCAAATTGGTCTTTAATCTGAGCGTTAAACGTTTCTTTGACCAGCCGAGTATACGCGTTGTTCTCATACGTATCTCCAGCCGGCAGTTTCGGGTTGGCTGTAGTCACACGACCCATCGTTACGGTTATTTCGTCTTTATAGGCACTGAATGGGTCTCCCGGTGTTGCCTCATACTTGCCCGCTTCCTCCGCAGTGGGAGGGTTGGAGGAACCCCCACAGGCTGCAAGGGTTGAAATCATCAGGGCAGACATCGACAGCACGGCCAGACGTCTCGTCAACATGTTTCTTTTTATGAACCATTTAGTTCTCATCACATTCGATTCCCCTTCGTTCTGAATATTTCTCTATCGTTTTTGTTTGCGCTTTCATTATAAGACTCGGAGAAGACAAATCGAGATAGGGATTGAACGTCTGTTTGGATAGAGAAATGTATACGGTTTCATTCTGGATCATGAAGCCATAGTTGGCTTGTAAGCATTTATCCTACCTACCGACATACATTTGTCTATCCTTACTTACTAATCAAAGTGAAGAACAAAAAAAACGGCAGCTCCTGAAACAGGAATCTGTCGGCTTGATTAATGGATTTATAAAAGTGTCGTGTAGAATTTATCGTATCACATTCATGATGGTCTTCAGCGATGATTATGGGCTGCGGTCACCTCCACAGTCACTTGATCGCCCCCTTGTTCCTTCCATTCCTCGACAAATTGATCAAATGAATCGATTGGTTCAGCGCCTAAAATAATTTTCAAAAATGTATCATGTTCCAGTTTCGATAGTTCACCCCAAGCCTTCTCCATCGTTGGAGTTCGTATATAGGTACGGCTTCGAACTTTATGGATGTTTGGATCGAAGAAATTTCTTCCGCCTACAAGAAGCGAATAACTCCGCATAAAGCTGTCGCTGTGTTTATTCCAATAGGAAATACCATGTTGATCATAAGGCTTCAATTTGGTTTGTTTTATCGTCGAAACCAAGTTTTCCAGTAATTTGTATTCAGACTTGCCCTTGAAATCGGCGGGTGTTTTGGTTCCCATCAGAATATCCTGCGCGGCCTTCGATTCATATCGTGCCTCATCTGCCGGAGCAAAGAAATTGCGGCTCAGCATAAAACGCGTACCGTACTTGAACTCATCACGAAGGTACAGATTGTTAATTTTAATGATCGCTTCGGGATGAGCATATCCTTTTCGTACCACCAAGAATGAACTTGACGGATTATCCACCTTCACAGGGTATGCTCCGTTTGCATCCAGCGGGAGTGCGTATGCTTGCCAGTTCGCCTTCGGCTCGTTCTGCCAAGCGCTCGGAAGGGGCCAGTACCCAGCATAGAAACCTTGAAAGAACATCCCCGCCTGACCGTTAATGACCGTTTCCTCCGCTTCTTTGCGGATGCCCATTTCTGGATCGAGAAGGCCTTTGGCGTACATTTCACGCAGCTTTACCAAGGCGTCCTTCGTTTCCGGTAGAACCGAACCGTATACAGGTTTTCCATCTTTGCTCAGCCAATATCCCGGGAAAGATCCATATGCTGCGAAGATCGGCGTTAGATCAAAAGCAAAAGCACTGTTGTTGAAATCGTTATACAGTCCAGTGCTTGAAGCAAGGCCAATCGTATCCCGCTTACTGTTTCCATCCGGGTCATTCTCCACAAAGGCCTTGGCGATAGCTTCCAGATCATCTACCGTTTTCGGCGGCTTCAGTCCAAGACGATCCAGCCAATCCTGTCGAATCCAGAGCATGCTGAAGTCTTCCGCTGTCACAGAAGGAACAGCCATCATCTTGCCATCGAAGGTCACTTGTTCCATAGCTAATCCGTTTGTGCTATCGATAATTTTTTTTATTTCCGGTGATACGCTGCTATTGTATGCCTCGGTTAGATCTTCAATTTCTCCAGCCTTGATCATCTCGTTCAGCTGCACCTGATTTACAATCATGGCATCCGGCAGATCATTGTTGGCGATAGCCAGATCGATTTTCTGACCCAGATTTTCCTTCGACACCTGCCATAATACCTGGACATCAATGTTAAGGTTTTGTTTAATCATCGTTTTCCACATATTCTTCTCAAGTGTTTCTCCTCTGGATAGATCCGCGCCTGTTGGGTCTACCACATATCCCAGCCGGATGGAAACGGGATGTTCATATTTCCCCAATGGATTGGCAACAGTGTCCGAGATTGTTTTCGTTGGTCCCATTGGTGATTCCCGGAAGTATGGGCTGCTGAAATTTACTGTCACTGCAATTAAGCTGACGACAAGAACACATGCAGCCATCTTCTTAATCATCGCTTTCCCTTCTTTCGCCCGGATTATTGACTCATCTGGGAGAATACGCTATTTATCCCCTCTGCCGAGCTGTCGATATTCGCTTGGCAGCAGACCTGTCAATTCGCGAAAAATTCGGCTGAAATATTTTTCATCCGTATAACCCACTCGCTCCGCAATCCAGAAAATCGTGTTGGTTGTATTCAATAAATACTCTTTAGACTTCTCTATTCGTATAAATCGGGAGTACTCATTAAAGGTTTTCCCCATCAAATCCTTGAAGCATTGACTGAAATAGCTTCGGCTGATGTTCAGTTGTTGGGACAGACCTGAAGCTGTAAAAGCTTGGTCCAAATCATTTTGCATGATCATAATCGCTTTTTTCACGGCGTCTACAATTTCTTGTGAATACGAAGTCTGTTCATCTGCCTTACGAATGCCCACAGAGGTCTGCTTGATCCAATCTTCTACCTCGTACCAGGATTGAAAAGAATGGATCATTGAGATTCTACCCAGCGTGGTCTGAGCAAAAAGGTGATTCCATTCCATAACTATAGAGTATAGCAAACCCATCAGCTGGCCTTTATGCAGTCTTAGTGATTTGAACTGTTCAATCAGTTGGTTGTAGTAACTGTCGTTGTGGGTCCATGGTGATAGGAACCAACTTTGCTTAATACGATCCATGTCTTCATCCTGCGGTTCTATTGGAAATGAGTCCTCCACATTCATCGAAACGGAAATGACAGGATCACAAGGATTGTATGCATAAAATAAGGACGTTTCTGTATAGTTCATAATCCAGTTTTGGATTTGCGACCATGTTCGCTCTTGTACATCGGACAGAACCAGCAAGGCGCCTTGGGGAACTTGATCCAGGTATTCCTTCAGTTTATGGAACAGCTGATCCTCTACGTCCATGGGTGCCGTCCACATCCAGCTGTTCCGTTCAACCTCCCAACGGATCTCATCTACATTGGATGTCAGTTCAATCGGCCAGTTCTGTCCTGACTTGCGATCCAGTGAAACAAGTGCATACACATGGCGATAAAGGACATTGGTCTCACTTAGCAGCGGCAGCTTTCGTCTTGTATTCGCCAGCTCGTCAATCCGGGTATGTATTCGATGCAGCACGTGTTCGAATTGCTCTTTCTCTAGCTGAACTTTGGCTATATAATCGATGGCTCCCAGCCTGAGCGCTTCCTGGATATAATCGAAATCTTGATGCAGTGTTAATACGACAATATGTAGTTCTGGATAGAGCTGTCTTGCAGCTCGCATCAGTTCAATACCTGACATCACCGGCATCGCGAGATCCGTCAACATCAGATCGACCGGTTGGGATTTCAGAAAATCCAGTGCTTTCAACCCGTTACTTGCTTCTCCTACAACCTCCATATTGAACTCGTTCCACGGCATTGCGGAGCTTATTCCTTTTCGTACCAGTTTATCGTCATCCACAATCAACACCTTAATCATCCTCAGACATCTTCTCCTTTGATAGGAAGTATGAGCAGTATACTTGTCCCTGTACCCAATTCACTTTCGATCACCAGTTGTGCTTGATCTCCGTACTGTGCCCTCAACATGCGGTGGACATAATTGAGTCCGATGCCCATCCCTACTTTTTTATGTTCAGCTATACGATTGTTCAGAAGTCTTTGAATCGCTTCCTCAGTCATACCTGCTCCATTATCCTGTATTAAAATATTCAGCGTCTTGGCGAGTGTAACTTCAATTTGAATAAAACCTTCGTCACTCAGTCCATGATAAAGTGAATTTTCAACCAACGGTTGCAGAATAAAACGAGGCACAGGTATTTGTAGCACTTGATCATCCGCTGAAATACGCACGTCAAATTCAAAGTCATATCGAATTTGTTGCAGGATTAGGTACTGTCTTAGCGCATCAATTTCCTCTTCCATCGTGGATACTTGCCCTAATTTACCCAAATTGTAATACAACAGCTTGTTCAAGGATTGCACCAACTTGTCAATCTCCCCTTGTCCGTTCATAACGGCCAGCCAGTGCACAGTATCCAGCGTATTCATCAAAAAGTGAGGATTGATCTGATATAACAATTTTTCCACTTCCAAATCTGCACGGATCTTCTCTTTCTGCTGCACTTCCTTGAACAGGTCACCGATTTGATGCTGCATATTTGAGAATTCCCCCAACAGAAAATCGAACTCGGGAATTTGAGTGCGGGTCTGGCTGCCTGCCTTTTGTGGATTCTGAGACATTCCGTTAATTTCCGAATGAAACAGACCGAGTGGTTTGTAGACCATCTTCCACAGAAGCCAAGCAAGAAATACGGTAAAGCCGAGAAAAAATAAAGCGACTAGTAATATTTGAAGCAACCACTGATTTTTCTCCTGTTGATACTTAGCCTGCGAAATTACTGATATGACGCTCCAATTCTGAGAGGAGTCCTCCTTAAACCAATGGTAATCAAGGGATATTCCATCTTTTGCAGTACCTTTCGATAAGCTGGAGAAATTCTCCCCGACCTTCATCGTTTCTGGAATTTCACTGTAAACAATGTTGCCCTCACCATTCAGGATCAAATGCGATAAAGCTCCTTTGTATTGATTGTAATTCAGTATATCCTGTGTAAGACGAAAGCCGGATTCGACGTAAATATATACATCGTCCCTTTGAGGCAGTTGTACCTTTCGCATAGCAGATAAAACGAGCAGATCATCAAATCGGTTCATACTGATATGGGGACCATAGTACGCAATGCCATATGATTTGAATAGCACAGGCAAAGACTCGGGGGAAAAACGATCTTTGATGGGAAAGTTAGCGAACTGTGTAGTGCCTTCTTTCTGGAAATAGTATAAGGTCAGACCTATATTCGGATTAGTAAACGTTACAACATTTAACTCATTCTTTAATTCATCTCTAGCCTCAATCAATTCAAATATATTGGAGGAAGGCTTCAAGACTTCATCCAGTTTCTTGCCTAATGTACCGCTATATGACAATTGCTGAGTGACATGATTCAGGTTGTTAATTGAATTCTCCAGTGATGAAGTTACCTGCTGTAGATTGCTCCGAATTCCATCATTGATTTTATTCGCAAAAATGGAATCAATGGTATAGTAAGAAATTACAAATATACTAATAAAGGGGATAAACGCGCTGAGAAAAAACAATAGAAAGATTCTTTTTTTAAGTGTCATTCCGACCCATTCTCCTTAGGTAAATGAAACAGCAAGCCCCTGGTTATGGAGCTTGCTGTTTATGAACAACAGCTCTATCAATTATCGTGTTCCTCATAGGCAGCGACCTATTTGAAAATTGGTGACATCTCAATCCGTTTCATATTGAAAAAATCAGGATACTTCCATCTCTGTGAGGTCCAATTCTGTTCATAATTATAGATTGATATTCAAATATGTCAAACGCTTTCATGGAATTCATAGAGCTTATTCTCTCTTCCTCTTTGCAGACATCGATTTGTCGTGTTTAATTGCTTATTGTAGTCCTTCCGTTCATCACGAACCAAAAAAAGAAGCGACATCGTTCAAGATCCCAACCAAGGTTTTTTTCTTGTCTTTACGTGTTTTCTTCTGTTTTCCGCTCTACCTGTTCTTGTTTTGCCAGTGTCTGTCATTCTACTTAGATTTTCTGCATACAAAAAAGGCTCCCTCCGTTATTCTTCAAATATATATACTTGCTGAATTCCTTTGGCGGCAATTGTTTTTCCTTAATATCGATTTCAATAAAAGTGTTCTCCGGCCAGATTGGAGCAAATACCAGTAACGCGGCCTGACGATTCATATTTTTCCTTCTTTCTGAGGTTTAGCTGTAAACCTCTTGTCCCAGCACCCGATTTACAGCCTTGATAAAGGCAAGATATCCACCATCGGTATCGTTCCGATGAGAAAGTGCCAAAAGCATTGTCCCTTTAACCGGGTTTTCGTCTAACTCATAGCTGTTTGTCAGGATTTCTCTGATCTCATCGACGGGTGTACCGAGAGCAAACTTCTGAGCTGCTTTATAGACATCATAATTCTCATAGATATCCTTCCGTGTCATCTTCTGCAAATCGATAAAATCATATTTTTTTTTTACGGAATACAGCACCGGCAGCACAATTGAGATCAGACCCGCAATTGTTAAAATTTCATTCATTCCCCATGCCTCTTTCCCTATCACTCAGTTGACAGCTTAGCCGATGAAACAGACAAACAAGGTAGTGCCCATCTCACATGCTAAACCTCCTTATCCTCCTTACTTCTGAGTTCAGCGTAACATTTTCACCATTAGTTTAGGATTAGGGTTTTCATATAGGTATAAAGATCATCTTAAGATATAGATGGCAGATGAAAAATAAAGAGACCATGCTCCATAAGAGCATGATCTCTAATTACATAATGGTATTGTTACCTAGCCATCATCTCCAACCTGAAGCCAAACGGTAACCAACTCCGATATGTGTTTGAATAAACTTTGTTTGAGATGATGTTTTTTCTATTTTTATCTCAGCGTTGCCATAATGCCATCCTGTGCCCACCCTCTATTATATCTCTCTCAATCCTTAGTATATCATGAGCAAAATCAGTACCGTATTACGAATTTGCCTACAGCATTAAGATTGTATTAAGATCCGCTTTTATGTAATAACATCCTTAAAGAAGCCTCAAAATCCTGATTCTGTCATAGCTTTCTCAGTGGAAGGATAGCAGCACAAAATAATATAAAAAACTTTCTCAGGCTGGTTAAGTACGAATTTCAAATGATTTTCGTTTTTTTTTGAAAATACAGTCAATTTTTCCTGTTTGTAAAAAAATCAAGATTGCACGTTGCTGCAATCTAGCTACAGCGTATTAAAGGTTCCACTCATGAAAAATAATACCATCCTTCGTCCTTTCCGGGAGTCCGTAGTTTGCGACAGCCGATAGCTTCGCATCCGAACCGTCTAACTGCCGAACATTGGCATTCGCCTGTGCTTCGGGATTAAAGCCAATCGTTTGCAACAACAATGCGACAAAGAGAACGATACTCCAGGTTCGTCTCAAGATGGGGCTTGCCCTCCTCCTCATACTAAACTCTCCTTTTTGATTTTATTTTACGACCAACCTCTCTTGGGAGATTAGGAGTAAATAAAAGAGGCTAAAAAAGCAAAATGTATAAGCTTTTAAAGGGGCAATCGTTTGCACATAATTGTAATTAGAGACATGATTTCACTTATTCAAAAATTTGTCAATGCTTATATTAAAGATAAATTCCTAACGGCTTCCCCACCTGCTCCTTGATCCGTTCACTCCACTTTCTTCGTTTAAACATATGCTTTTTTCTGAAATCCATCTTTTCACTGTTTTTAGCCAAAGCCATCAAAGACCTTAAAAACAGAAGTAAAAGTGAGCCGAAACAATATCATGAAGAAATGAAAGAAAAACGTAAATCCAGCAAAAGAAAGTCAGACATAAGTATTACGTTGAAAAAATCATTCCCTTTTCAGTACTAAAATATAAACTCTTAAAACCTTAAAAATATGTCCCTAGCAATGCATTGACCAGTAAAAGTATGGATGATATAATCATAAAAGGAAAAAATCATTGATATAGAGCCCTGTGTTAATGGGCTTTTCTCATAGTTTATTTTGTAAGCGCGTACAATGATTATTTTCCATATATACCGTGGAGGAGGCGATAAATGAATCCATTTTATCAAAATAAATGTCTTTCTTTTTTTTTACTTTTAATGCAACCGATTGCATTATCTCCCCCACTAAATATTATCAGGAGGTTGTTAACTTGCTAAGGAAAAAAACTAGGAGTTTTATTTCTTGGTTGATTATTTTATCACTTTGCTTCAACTTCTTCGGTTTACCCGGCGTAGCTTCGGCCAGTAACACCGATTATACATCCACCTACACGAATTCCACAGCAACTGCCTTTCCATCGACAACCGCTTCTATCACGTCTACCGTAACCGCAACGTATGCACCTACCACAACACCTAAATCAACTCAAACTGGGTTAACGGTTCACTTTAAGAAACCTTCAAGCTGGAATTCAGCGATTCGAATCCATTACTGGAATCTGAATCCGACAACCGTTCCGATAAGCGGGGCGTGGCCGGGAATCCTGATGAAGCCGGATGGAAACGACTGGTACAGCTACACCATTGCCGAGGCGACAGGCTCAAGTCTCATCTTCAATGACAGTAGCGGCAAACAGACGGCCGACTTGTCCCGCAGTGTGAAAGAGGGCTGGTATTACACAGATAACACATGGTATGATGCCAGCCCGGAAATGCCTAAAATTCCGGCGATTTCCGCCTCTCCTGTACCCAAAACTTATGATTCGTCCCAAACGGTGACGCTTTCCAGCACCAACAGTGACGATAAGATTTACTATACGATAGACGGTTCGACACCTACGACATCCTCGACCTTGTATACCTCTCCAATCCAAGTTGCTTCCTCTTTGACCATTAAGGCCTTCGGTGTCAACTCAATCGGTCAAACTGGAAATGCATCCTCTTTCGCTTATGTGATTGACCTAAATGCAGATCTGCAAGCTCCGACAATCACAGCGAATTTGCCTGCAGGGCATTCCGATTCCTCAGTGACTGTATCCTTTAACCTGAAAGATAACAAGGCGGCAACGACCAAGGCATACTATACGGAGGATGGTACAGAACCAACCACAAGCTCAAAAGTCTATATCCTCGGCAACGCGCTGGCCGGATTGACTGGACCGTCTATTCTTATCTCCAAGACCACGACATTAAAATTTCTCGTTATAGACGGTGCTGGTAATCAAACCAAACAGAGCTTTGTTTATAATATTGGAACTAAGGGGGATTTTCGGGAAGATACTATTTACTTCGTGATTACTTCCCGGTTCTATGACGGTGATTCGAGCAATAACGTGCACGCATGGGATGATGGAAAGGCGCGCAATCCAGATTCGGACCCGGCTTGGAGAGGGGACTTTAAGGGGTTGATTCAAAAGCTCGATTATATCAAAGCCCTCGGATTCAGCGCCATCTGGATTACACCTGTTGTGCAAAATGCCAGCGGTTATGATTACCATGGTTACCATGCTTTAAATTTTGCCAAAGTAGACCCACGGTATGAATCGGCGGGAGCTTCTTACCAGGATTTGATTAATGCGGCCCATGCCAAAGGGCTGAAGGTTATTCAGGACATCGTCGTCAATCATACGGGTAATTTCGGTGAAGAGAATCTGTATCCCATGTTCAAGAAAGATCCAGCTAATCCCGATACCGCTAACAACTTGGTGAAGACTACGGATAAGTTGCCGCCAAACTATGATTCCATGACACCCGATCAGCAGTATCAGGCAAGGCTCGCCTTAATGAAGTCAGAGGGGACGAACAATAACATTTACCATACAGAGAAAAGTCTCTCCTGGGAATCCTATACTGTTCAAACCGGTCAGATAGCGGGCGATTGCGTGGATTTGAACACGGAAAACCCTGCAGTTAACAAATATTTAATTGATACCTACAATCACTATATAGACATGGGTGTTGACGCTTTCCGTGTCGATACGGTGAAGCATGTGAGCCGGTATATTTTCAATAAATACTATATTCCTGCCTGGAAGACAAGAGGCGGTTCGGATTTCTATATTTTTGGAGAAGTAGCCACTCGTTACAGAGATGTCTGGAATAGTGGAATTCCAGCGATCTCGACGCCATTCTATACTTGGAAAAGCTCAAAATCGTATCCGGGCGATGGAAAGAATGACTACGCCTCCAATAAAGCGTCAGTTGAACAAGAGTGGGCGGACAACTCTACTACAGCAGGACAGCCAACCTCGAACAATGCTTTCTTAAACGGAAATACCTATCATACGCCTGACTATTCGATGAAATCGGGCATGGATGTGATTGATTTTCCAATGCATTGGGCATTCAAGACTGCACAGGAAGCATTCAGTATGAAAGGTGGCGATCAATACTATAATGATGCTACCTGGAATGTAACCTATGTCGACTCGCATGACTATGCGCCCGACCAGGCTCCGGAAAATCAAAGATTTGCGGGCACACAGGACACTTGGGCCGAGAATCTCGATCTGATGTTCACCTTCCGCGGAATACCCGCTATCTTCTATGGCTCCGAAATCGAGTTTCAAAAAGGGGCAACCATTGATACAGGTCCAAACGCACCGCTAAGCAAAACAGGACGGGCATATTTCGGCGATCACATGGAAGGCAATGTTACGGTACAAGATTACGGCAAATACACGAATGCTACTGGCACGCTTGCGGAATCGCTCAATCATCCTCTGGCGAAACATATCAGACAGCTTAATTTAATCAGAAGAGCTGTACCCGCCTTGCAAAAAGGCCAGTATTCCACAGAGAATGTATCGGGCAATCTGGCGTTTAAGAGAAGATATACCGACAGTGCCAAAGGCATTGACAGCTTTGCATTGGTCACGATTTCAGGAAACGCCACGTTTACCGGAATTCCGAACGGAACCTATGTGGATGCGGTGACCGGTGATTCCAAAACCGTTACTGATGGCAAGATTACCCTGACATGCTCCGGCAAAGGAAATGCAAGGGTATATGTATTGAATGGCAGAGGTGGAATTGGAGAAACGGGAACCTATCTGAAGTAAACGGCAGTATGTCTTAGTTAACTAAAGCAACCTCAGTTCGGTATTGCACCGTGCTAAGGTTGCTTCATTAAAAAGTATATCCAAGAGAGAGTCGGATATTGCTCTGGACTAAATTTTTAAACAACAAGTTGCACCAATGATAGCTTCTATGTGCGTACATTCCTCCGTATATTTAATGACCAACAACCATCAAGTATTAACGGGTTATCGCTTCTACCTGCTCTTTGGAAGCACCTGAAGAGTTGCATTCTGAAGACGGTAACCAGTTGTACTGGTGGTTCATAGCCCTCTCAAGGATAGAGACTATCAGATGCTTAATGAATGAAAAAAATGATTTAGATGTTCGGCAAACAATTTAGGATTTTCCATAGCGGCGAAATGACCGCCTTTATTCGCTTTCTCCCAGTACGTAATATTATAGACGCGTTCTACCCAGCTTCGAGGAGGCGTGGGTAGCTCCTTGGGAAATAAGGTAACCCCTGTTGGAACAGTAACACGCTGGCCTTCGGTGAAGTGCAGTGGCATTTGGGTACCTTCAGTATATATTCGTATGGAAGAAGCAATCGAATTGGTAAACCAGTAAATCGATATGTTGGTGAGGATATGATCAAGTGAAAAAGACCTTTCCATATCTCCGTCACAGTCACTCCAACCTTGAAATTTTTCTACCATCCAGCTGGCAAGACCGGTTGGGGAATCACTTAGTGCAAAAGCCAGTGTTTCCGGCTTCGTTCTATGAAGGGCGCTATAAGCACCTTCTCGGTCCAACCACTAGCTACGATGTCAAAGTAAGCTTGCTCTTCTTCGCTAACAGATGGTGTATTCGGAGTGAGGGGTGGCTTGTAGCTTCTAGGAATATAATTGAGATGAAGTCCCCTTACCCGTTCGGGGTACATGAATGTGGCCCAGGAGAACATTGTCCTGGTGTGCAGCAATGACGGCCCAGACCATTTCGATGAATATAAGCGAGAGAACACCAACCATTTTTTTATAACGAATGAAGAAGGCTGTAGTTATCGGACCATGTTTGAAAGATATCTTGTAAAGCATGATATTCATCCATTTCAAACCATGGAGTTATGGAGTATAGAGGCGATTAAACAAACCGTTATGAGTGGGCTTGGATTTTCTTTTTTGCCTTATATTACAGTTAAAGAAGACGTGGATAGTGGAAAACTTAAAATTGTAAGTCATTCCGAAAAGTTCGATCCGATATACTCCCATATGCTGATTAAAAAGAAAAAGTGGCTATCTCCAACAGTGAAAGCTTTCTCTGAACTTGTTATAAAGTCGATACGTGAAACGGATAACGAGATCGAAAGATCAAGGTGAGCACCATTGTTGGATAATTGGTATGATCGTATTATCTACTCGAATCATAATAATCTTTTTGCCTCTAGCTGCATGAGATGTCTTATCAGGTAATGAAATGACATCTGAGTAATGGTATCGGAGGACAAGAAAAAGACGACCTTCATGCTGGACCATTCAAAAGAGGCCGTTTTATTCGCGTTAACATCGCTGATCCCTTTTCGCCAAACTCCGTTTGTTATGATTGACCTTACAAATCTCTCCTGGTTTTATGATTTGGAAGATGCACATCAGCAAATCGCTTCTAAAGCCAGAAGCTATCGTTGAAATGGACGAGACATACTTTCTGTAATCGGAAAAGGGCAAGAGGAACATCACCGAACGCAAGCCACGTATCGAGGCGGAAAAGCTAAATATCGTGGCATAAGCAAGGACCAAGTGTGTGTCCTCGTTGCCCGTGCCCGTCAGAAAATGACTTACTCTGGCGTTCTTGGGCGTGGTCGCATTCGGACAACGAAATAAGATGAGGCGATTGGCGGTCATCTATCGGAGCAAAACGTGCTTTGCACGGATTCCTGGCAGGCATTCAGCTCCTATGCGAATCCAAAGGGCTTGGCTCATTACCGATTCAAGTCCGAAGGAAAACAACGTGTCAAAGGCGTGTACCATATCCTAAACGTAAACAGCTATCATAGCCGCTTGAAGAAAAGTGGCAGGTTAGTTGATTGAAGGGTGTTGTTTTAAGCCTACATTTAATTAAGGAGAATATTTATGAAACAAGGCAGAATTATTATAATTACTGGTTCACCAGGAACTGGTAAAAGCACAACGGCATCAATTGTTGCTAAAGAGTCTAATTTATCAAAGTCGGTACATATGCACACTGATGATTTCTATCACTACATTCATAAGGGGGCAATCCCTCCATTTTTACCGGAATCACAAGAACAAAACTTAATTGTTATTGAAGCCTTCTTGGAAGCTGCAAAACGTTTTGCACGTGGTGGGTTCGATGTGATTATAGATGGAATTGTTGGTCCTTGGTTCTTAGAACCGTGGTTAAAAGCCGTACAAGATAATTATGAAGTACATTACATTATCTTAAGAGCGACTAAAGAAGTAACAATGAAACGAGCAATCAATCGTTCCAAATTGGACGAAGATGCCAACATTGAGTTGGTAGAGAAAATGTGGGAGCAATTTAACAATTTGGAGCACTATGAATCCAATATTATTGACACAACAAATCAATCAATCGAACAAAGTGTTTCAACAATAAAAGCTGTGATTGAAAAAAAAATCTTCTTTACTCACTATTTGATGCGATACAAAAGTTAAACAAACGGATACGATAGCTCAATAAACCGCCTTTTCATCAAGGCGGTTTTCTTATATTCAAAAATCAACATTAGAATTTAACATAGCCTTAGAAAAAGAAAAATATACAGGTATTCGTAAAATCGGCCTCTCTATAAAAGAAATAGTTAATCTTTATCCCGTTTGGTATTGTGCAACAATCATCTTATTTACAGTAATGTTCTACAAACGGAATCACTTTTCGTTAGAATTTTATCAATTAAAACTTTTGACGTTAACGGTCTATGCCAGTGCTTCATGAAATCTCAGTTCTGGCATTCCCCCTATTCGCCTCGAAAGAGATGAATATAGACATGGCCATTGCATTGGTTACAGCTGGAATATGGAATGGTACAATGATCGTCGTGGCCCTGTTCAGCGAAATGGACTTTTATCGTGTACCTATTTCCGTATTTTGTAGGGACTGATAAGTTAATGAAATCCCTAATGGGGGCTACGGCTACAGCTGTTGTGGTTATACTTGCTGTCCTGCTAGGGTGCTTATTGTTATTTAGTTCAGAACTAACAGCAAATCTAACCTATCCGACATTATTAATTGATTCGTTATATTCATGCGGGGGTTTTCTTGGAAAATTTGGAGATCCGCTGCTGATTATCTTTTGGCTGTTTAGTATATTTCTAAAGATATTTACAGGAGTGACTCCAGTCTTATATTATCTGGTGGACCGGATTCGTTTCGGTAAGCTGAAGAAGAACACTAATCAACCAGAGACCGACAGTTAAAGAATACCTGTTAAAGAAGTACTTCGATATTGTAATGATAAAAGCCTGAAAATTGGTCATCCCACTGTCAAGTAGAAAGGACTAAAAAGATATGTTTCAGCAGGAACCGCTTCTCGGTATTCAGCCGGGGAACAGTTGTTTAATTTTTTCTGAAATCTACTTTGGTTATAAAATGAAATATACTCGCGTACCTGTTGTTCTGCCTCCATCTTTAACTCCAAGGAGACTGCCGAAAGGGTTGTCCCTTTTTGGCCATGAAAAAATCCCCTCCGTTCAACAAGATTAAATCCATCTTACCAGATGTCTTTTTTCTCTTGTCTACTAAAAGGGGATAATACCAGTGCATCACTTCAGCATAAGCGTTTTTTTAAATTTCATTTAATCTTTGCAGGTTCATTGGCATAGAGTCTAAATACTTGTACTCCTCAATCCTAACGGAGTCTTCTGTCCAATTCCCCTCTTTATCTTTCACAAAGACTTCTCTTATTTATTACCGTCAAGGTAAAACTGCCCTGCGTCGGTATGATCTTGTCGGAGATCAGGTAACCCGTATCCGCAAAAGAGGCCTTGGTTGTTCATTGTGCACTTACGACACACCGTTAATTGTTTTGGCCGTAATGATCTACATCCGGTAGCTCATCGAGCGTGATCACGTTTGGATGGTTAAACACTTTGTTCAAATGCTCCCGGCTGTTGTTTACGCCATCGGTCAGGAACTCTCCCGTCCAGGTAGTGAACCAGCTCCAGTTCGTTCCGTCACTGGAGAGTAAATCCGGATCCGGGATCGCGCCGTTCTCGGTTAATGCGACCAGCTTCTGGTTGTTCACAAGCGAGACGAGTGCATCATACTTGTCAGTGACCGGACTATAGTCGCCCGCAGACGGATAATGATCCGTACTCACGATGTCTACAACATCGTGTCCCGGGTACCACTCCGGTGCGCTAGAGTTCCAGACCCAAATCAAATTGTTCAGACCATGCACGTTCGTTAAGCGGTCATACACCAGGTGGTAAAGTTTCTTTGACGGCTCCGGACCTTTCGCGCCCCACCAGAACCATCCTCCTTCCGCTTCATGCAACGGCCGGAAGAGCACGGGGATTTTCGCATCTTTTAACTTTTGAAGCTGTGCCGCAATGGCATCGATATCCCGCAAAATAAGTTTATAATCCTCGGATTCCGGGTGATCCAACGCGTAATCAACGTCGAAAGTGGTGGAATCCCCGAAGAATCCCTTGTACCACTCTTTACCGGGCTGGTCAATTAAACCCTTCGGCGCGTTCCAATGCCATACGACGGTGACAATACCGCCTTGGCTGTGCCAATCGATCGCATTCTCGATCTCGGAGGAGGAAGCGCCGTACTCGACTCGAGACGGTGAATAATCCATCAGGTCGAATCCGACAATGGCTGGCTTTTTACCAATCGCGTCCTGCATCCAGCTAATGTTAGAACTGTTCTGCTGACCGGATAGTATACTCTTGCCGTATTGATCGACCAGATAGCTCATCAACGATTTGGCTTCAGGCGAGGCGTTGGGATTAACGAGTGTCTTCCTAACCTGATGCTCCTCAGTGACCGTCGATTTTTGAAACTCGGCCACCCCCCCGTTCAGAACGCCTGATCCTGCTTCATACACAGCTTCAGACACGGTAACCGGTTCTTCGGATGCATGGGCAAAATAGTTGATACTGCTCTCTGCGCCTGCCGTCATTGGTAGCGAGAATAATAACGCTGCCCCGGTCAGAGTGCTGATCAAGCTCTTCGTTTTTTTAAATGAATTCATATTGGTTATCCTCCTAATGTTTATATCTTGCTGTCTGTTATCGCAAGATAAGGTCTGTTATGTGGGAAACAAGAAGTTATCAAAGAACCTAATCCCACGATCTCAAGTATTTATACTCTGTTTTAGCCCCCTTTTTTTGTGCATAACATAATCCATTTTTCTAGTACACTACCTCCTTCCCTAAGGATCGGCTGGTTGACTGATACCATCAATCGCAACGTACATTATTTTTTTGTTTAGCGAGTTGATCCCATCTTCCTATATGAAAAGGCTTTTTGGCGAATCCTCAATTATATCGACATTAAGGAAAAAAATTGAAATAGTTCTATTGGAGTGAAAATTATTTCATATAACAACAAACTATCAATTTCTGCAAAGAATGGTAGAGACTAAGTGTGTGATAAAGAAAATATTGCCGTTTCATTTTTATGAATCTTTAATTCACCCTTATGAATTTTGATTTAAATTATTGTTATTCTTGTACTATATAGAGGATTCATACTCACACACATAAGTGGTGAAAACGAATCAATTTACTTCTTCCACGCAGCTCGAGGATGAACAGATCAAAATGAAGATAGCGGATGCTGTAAAGAGGTAAAAGGAATCTACGATTATCGACGGGTCAAAGTATGGATCGAGAATACGCTTGATGAACGAGATGAGGAGTTAAGCTGTCATACGTAAGAAAAATCCTTATTACGCTATTTAATATTTAATGGACATAAAACCTATCTGCCATCAAAGACCTGTATAACAACGAGATTATCGCCTATTAGATCAGCTGTAGAAATGACTTGAAATTTCTTTAGCCATTTTCAAATCAGAGTGTTTTAAACGCTACACTTTTCGAACAGGTGAAAAAGTGGAACATGTTATCTAATTAACGTCTATCCATAAAAAACTAATATTCTCTGCATAAAATTAAACAACCTAAGACCGTATGAATATCGGACTCAGGTTGCTTAAATATTGCTTTTTTTATTACTGTTTACTTGATAGGGGTCAGTTCATAAAGAGGGTTCTCTTTTTTAACATGAATATTCAGAATAGCTCATTTATTAAGCAGTTTTTTTGTTACCCAAGTTATAGCTGCATTATTAACATCTTCACCCTGACCACCATGGGGAGCTTTAGAGTTAGACATAAAAATATTTTCTACCCTTGCATGGTTAAGAGCGTCTCTAAGTCTCAAACTTTGTTGAATAGATACTAAACTGTCACTTCCTCCATGTGCAATAAACATTGGTGGATCATCTGAAGATACTTAATTTATAGGACTAGCCATTTCTGCTAACTTGAATTTTTCGCAATTAGGAGAATCTGTTTGCTTTTTATCTCGAATATCTCTCAGGACTGCCACACCTTGCCCTTCTTATCAAATCCAAGAAGTTTGGCTTCAGCTGCTCGTGAAGAGTCTTGTGTCTCGGCTGCCTCCTCAGGAGATAGCAAGGTTGAATCCATTTCAGGTCCCATGGTAAACATATCTGTTGGACCGTAAAAATCTACTGCTGCCATTACTTTGCTCGAATACTGAAGATTGCCCCCAACATCACCTTCGAACTCTTTTATATCACTAGTAACAGCGAGTTCGGTAGCTAGATGTCCACCTGCAGAATTTCCTGCTATTGCAATTTTTTCTGGATCGATACCGTATTCCTTGGCATGCGCACGCAAATATCTGATACTGCCCTTTACATCATAGATTGGAGCCGGAAAAATTGCTTCACCACTCGATAATCATCTATTGAAACAAAGGTTATTTTACCCTCTAATACTTTTTTGAAAACTTGGTATGCTGAATCTCTAGCCACTTGATCTGTAGCTCTATCCGTCATTTGTGGTGCGGCAGTTTTGTTTTTTTGCATCTTTAGGAGCATCATCACCCTGATAGTCCCCTATACTCCATCCTCCACCATGAACATACACCAAGACAGGAGTTGCTTCGGTTACACCTTCCGGCTTGAATTTGAATCTAATCCCGACGGCGGTTGGAAACATTTAATCTGAATTAGCGAGAATCTGGTTCAAAGCTATGCCTTAAGGCCTTTCAAATGATTCTCACTTTTTTGCTTTCTCGCATTCTATCAAGTTATCTAAACTTCTTATTAAGAAACTTTGATACAATGCTATTTCATCCTCATTAAATCCCTTGTAGAAAAAATCTCCGACTTCATCAATAATCTTTTTATTCAATTCCACTAAATTTTCGTTTCTATTCACTACTTTAATTATTGTTTTCCGTCTGTCTGTTGGGCAAGGTATAAAACTGATATGTCCTGCTTTTTCTAACTTAGTTAATATACTTGTTAAAGTTGACTTCTGAAGATTGGTAATCCTTGAGATTTCATGTATAGGTACTTCGTCTTTCCTCCAAAAGGTAAAACAAAATTCTTGCATGTGTTGCTGTTAAAGTATTAACCTCAGATTCCCTGTGTTTTCTCGAAACTATTCTAGCCAGCAATGCATCTATTGATGCTGATAAAAAAACAGCTCTTCCTTCTTTTATAATTCCCATTTTGCACCTCCCTTTTCCTCGAAAATAGTACGATATCGTACTAAAATTTCAGTACGGGTGTCGTACTATTTTCAACATCCATTTTAAATGCTTGCATTCATTATCTTTTACAACCTGTATGCTCGTGACTACAGCAGCTACATGAAGACCGAACCACAAAAATTCGGTTAACCTAGAGGAGAGAAACGTAAGAGCGTATATGATGATGCTTAGCAACAGTAAAGCAGGCTTATATCTAAAGGGGGTTATCGTTTGGAGCCCAATGACGGCACCAAACATAAAGCCAGCCGTTTTGACTCCGATTCCAATAAATACAATCATCGAAAGCAGGACATCAACTCTCTCAACGATCTTCGAAAGATGAATGTGCGTAAATATAATACGTAAAGCAATTGTGTCAAAAAGGTGACAAGGGTATGCCATCGCTTATAACTTTTCTCAAAAACGGCACCCACTTATAACTTAAACTTGGAAACTAAATCAGGAAGAAGGGAACGTAACTTACAACTTGAAATTCAAAACCTTGTTTACGTGAAATCTTTTTATCCCAAAGTGGAGATCATGTCAAAAAAGAAGATCATATAAACTATGTAACAAGGTCAGACCGCTTATTATTAACGATCTCATTCAGTCCTGAATTGGGAGACACACGTAGACTGGAGCGAGGTGACAGTATCATATCGGAGATGTCAATGAAATAAGTCTTGTAGAATTTCTACAAGACTTATTCAGGTTTTCACATACCATTCACAACTATTTCAATTCCTTGCTTAATGGAGCCATCCAAATCACTTGCTGGTGGTTTAAAACCAACCATAAGATCCGCAGCTAGGTCAACATTTACACACCATCGTTCAAGTGATCAATAATACTTGAAATTTCCTTAGTTTTGGCAGCGAGTGATTCTCCCAAAATGATTCGGAAATCTTCGAATACCTAATAATGTTGATATCAATAACGACAACATCTGTTTACCGAAAGGGGTGTTCATTCGCTTGAAAAAAATCACTTGCGAGTTCGTATAGGTCCTCGTTCAAATTCCCTGTTCTTTTAATTGCCTATCGGTAGTCAATAAAGGTAAGTCTGATAGCTGGGAGGTTCCAATAGACATTATCAATACTATAGTTTAACAGAGCCAAAAATAAAAAGCCGGGGTGATTCGGGCTTTTAGAGTATAACTACTCAAAGAAGCATTGAACTATATCTTGGGATTAGGTAAAGATGAAAGTTCTTCCTTTTTTTTATCAAGCTCCTGCTCAATCTTTAGTAGCTCCTCTTCCGCCTTCCGATAGGCTTTCTCAGCTTTTTCAATCTGTTGCTCGTATTCCTTCCTACGCAGCATGGGAATTAAGACACAATCGTACACCAATTCGTCTCCCTGCTCTCGAATCACAGCATTTAAAAGAACGGGAAGTGTTCCGCCGCTACCCGTTTTCATCATTAAATATATCTCATCTACGTGATGATTAAGCCGAATCAACGGTAAAAAATAAACCTGAAAGAAAATTTGGCTGGACCGATTTAGCAGGGATTCAAAACTGATACCGTTTACCCCTTGTTTTTCATATTCTAACAAGCGGCACAGCGTTGCATTGACGATGCGTATTGTCAGATTTTGATCCATCGACAAATAACCGCAGGGGGCATGATCCAACCGTTCGTCCATATTATGTGTGCAACTCGCTTTCCTGTATTGAATCGATTGAGGCAAGATATTCGCTGATGAGTCTAATGGTTTCATCCGGATGGCTTACGTGTGGACAATGACCGGTTGCATCCATCAGTCGGAACTCGCTCTCCTTCATCTGCTGGTGGATATAGGCTCCAGCTTCCATCGGAACGATTACATCATCGGAGCATTGCAAAATCAACGAAGGCACCACTACCTTGCCGAGTTCCTTACGGTAATCAGAGAGAAACGTTGCTTCCGCAAAACGACGGGCTACCTTAGGATCGGTCGCGCAAAAACTTAACTCAAGATCTTGAGATAATTCCGGTCGGTCTGTATTCCCCATAATGACAGGAGCCAGATAGCTCGCCCAACCTTGAAAGTTTTGATCCATCAAGTCCAATAAATCCATCAGATCTTCCCGTTCAAACCCGCCGATGTAATCAGGTAAATCGTTCAAATATCGTGCAGAAGGACCAATCAGTACAAGCCGATCAAAGTATTCCGATCTTTGAATAGAGGCCAGCATACCGATAGTAGCACCGACGGAATGACCCACTAGAATGGCATTCTTCAATTCGAGCGCTGAACAAATGTCTAAGATATCCTGGGCATACCCGTTCAGATCATGATAAATATAAGGATTATAGGCCTGCATATCGGACTTTCCCGAACCTACAAAGTCAAACAATACCAGCTTGTACTTCTCTTCGAAAGCTGGTGCGACAAAGCGCCACATGTTCTGGTCACAGCCAAAGCCATGGACGAATATAAGAGTCTTGGAACCAAAGCCCCTTACTTTGACGTTGTTTCGGATGAGAATTTGTTGGCTATCCATCGACTTTTCCTCCTGGTAACGATAAATTCTGTTCAATAAATCATTATACCACTATATCAAGATTTTTAAATTTTTCCTGACGTGCCTAATCATCTGCTTGACTCTTATCTGCGGTTCCACAAGAAGCTACGCATATCATTGGCTTAAAGGCTATCCACCGATTCACCGGTTTGATTTATATAATCGAAGAACCTAAGCTGGATTAAAGAGACTAACACCAGTTGAGTTACCGTCGCCAGTTTGCAGCTCCATTATCCATTATGTTTTTTTCGGAATTAGGATTACTCGTTGGACTAAACTGCCTGTTAGCTCTTAACAGAGTACCGATAGTCTACAATGTAGTGTAGTGCTTAAGATCAAAAATAACAGCAGCTAGCATACCGATTAAAACTATTTGATTTCCAATTTCTCAAAAAACGTAAACGTTCTAATTTAAGTATACATAAGAATATGTAGAGCTTCCCTGGAATTGCTCAAATTAATAATACATGCCGCTACTAATTGTGTGGCAGCATGCATTGGTTATGAAATGCATTTTCTATTCAAATAAAGTCAACTTTGTAAAGTGAATATTTATTAAAAGGTGGGAGCAGGTAATTCATCAATTTTTATACGAAGTAAACTATAAGGTTTTTGTCGCAGGTCTTTTCCATAATGAAATCTTGCCTGCCGATGTAATTGGTTCACAATAACATATAAGTATTGATCTGGACCAATAGAAAAAGTATCCGGCCATAAAATTCTCGGATCATGTGCGATGGTTTCCATTATTCCATTCGGAAATATCTTTCGAATACTATCGTTTTCATAGTCACCAGCGTAAACGTTTCCTTTTGCATCGGTTATCAATCCATCAGACGCACCTTTTTCTCCCCAATACTGCACATGATAACGTAAGTTGAAATCCGGTATCGTTCTGTCTCTTAGGGCTTCTGTTGAGATCGAGTATAGATGACGACTGGTTAATGGACAAAAAAATATAATTTTTCCATCAGGGGAAATCGCTATACCATCAGAGGCCAATCGAAAGGGAGATGTCGAACCATCTGTGTTTCGATTCATCAAAATTTTACCTTCCACTTTCGGTAAAAAATACGGATCGGGTGAAGTTGAATTTGCTCCATTTAACCGTCTAAACGCATTTCCATTTTCTAAATCTACGACTATAATAGCGCCTGGACCTTTGGAAGAAGAATCCGTTATATATGCGTAACCTGATTTACCAACACGAAAATCAAATCGGACATCATTCAGATACGTTGTCGGCAAGATTGCATCTTCTGCAAACGTGTATACTTTTCTTATTGTATTTGTTTTTAAATCTACAGCGACTAATTTTGCCCCTCCTTTAATAGGCTCAGAAAAATTTGGTGCAGCTGTATCCAGTACCCACAGGGTTCCCCTTCCATCAGCAATTACACTTTGGACACTGATGAAGGACATAGTGATATTCAAAGGATTTACCAAATTCGTTTCTAAATTAGGATAAGGCTGCAACCGACCCTCAACAATTTCCGCTACCGTAAATCTAACGTCATCTCCCCATTTCGGAAAGCAAATGAAGATACGCCCGGTTTCTGATACACTAACGCCTGTAGGCATAGCCCCATAAAATGAATAAACGAGTTCTAACTTACCGAAATATTCTTCCATAGGTAACATAGGTTTTATGATATCCTCCCCAACATATTTGAACGGATATTACCTATAATATGTTTAAAAACTTTTTCTAATGCCTGCCTCTTAATGATTCTTTTCTAACCGAAACATAGAAGCACGCTGGGTAGAGTAACCCTTTGCTGGTTGTTGCGCCAGTTCTTTAATTGCCGTAGCCAGGTGAATGTTATGGATGTCCTGATCGGGCGAGCTTGCGGTTTGGATGTTCACAAGAAGTCCATTACCGCATGTGTCGTAACTCCCGAAGGAAAGCGATTAAGACGTTTCATACCTACACGGTTTTCCTGCTTGATTTGATCGACTGGATCAAGCAACATTGAGCACTCATGTAGCATGGAAAGTACTGGCGTGTTCCGGAAACCGATCGTGAATTTGCTTGAAGCTGAAGAAATTCAGTTCCTCGTCGTTAACGCCCAGCACATCAAAGGGTTCCCGGCAGGAAAACGGACGTAAAAGATGCAGAATGGATTTGTAATCTGCTCCGCCACGGTCTGCTGAAACCCAGTTACATCCCAGACCGGAACCTAAGAGAACTGCGCGAATTAGTTCGTTACCGTTGCAGCCTGATTCAGAGACGGTCCCGCGAACACAACCGGGCCAAAAAGTGCTGGAAGGAGCCAACATTAAACTAGCTGCCGTTGTCTCCGACATCATGGGGGGAGCAGCAGCGACATGATGAATTCCCTGATCGAGGGTGAAGAAGATACGGAAAAGCTGGCTGCATTCGCCCGAAGAACGCTGAAGAAGGCTAGATACGATCCCGGGGATCGCAACACGCACCGTGGAACAAATTCTGCACGAAGTCGGGACCGACATTGGTGCGCGTTTCCCCTCCGACACTCATCTCTGTTTGTGGATAGGTCTAGTTCCAAGGCAGAACGAAAGTGGTAAACGAATATCCTCCAAGACTCTCGCAAAGGCAACAAATACCTTTGTTCGGCACTCATTGAAGTTGCCCATTCCGTATGCAGATCCGACAATTACCCGGGTGTTCAGTACCGAGGCTGAAAAGGCAGAAACCGAGCGGCCGTGGCGTCGCCCACTCCATCATGACTATTGTTTACCATCTCCTCACGCGCAGCGATACAAGGAACCATTCCTGCAGCCATAAGGGTGGACGAACTTGACAAACGAGGCCTCCCGCATCTTTGGTAATCCGGTAATCATTGTCGACGCAGGCTATAAGTTACTCGCTATGTGTCAAGCCCCTATCCCCAGCCGACCTGATATCGAACAGCAGCGAAATTTGGGCTATATTCTTGACAGTAATATTGAGAGCATGAAGAAATCCAATCTGTACGAACTGACCCGTATGGCTCTTATTCCTTATTATTCACGTGATCCCGAGACCAACGACTGTTGGATAACAGCTTTTGTGTACGTACATGTTATAGAATTCGCGCAGGTCAGTGTTATGGAGCTGGATCGCAATTTACAGATATTGATTTTGAACTCGTACAATTTCTTTGTGAGCTGGTTTCGGTAGAATTGCAAAAGAACAACTTTTATAATTGCAATCCAGGAATGATGCATAGTTTTTTGCTTTCCGAACTGCTTACAGGCGAGTTCAATGATGCTAATATTATCGCAATGCGACTGACTCATCTGGAATGGACGCTTACACCTTACCTGAGAGTGATGACCTTGACAGACTTGAAGAACGGTTTTTTGACGGGAAAGTTCAGCTGGTTGCATAGCATATGATCCAATTACTGCCGGATAGCCGTTGGATCGTATATCAGGGACGTATTGTATTTCTCATTTCCCTTGTTGATTCATCCTGTAAAATCATTGCTGAAGACAAACGAATTCTGGAATTTCTCCAAGTAAACGGACTAACTGCTTCGCTAAGTGACTGCTTTAGTCATGTAACTTTTTTGCGAAAATATTATAAGCAATGCCTAACTGCCATTGAGATTGGTTTCCAACTTAATTCTAACAAGCCAGTGTATATGTATGAGGACTATCTCTGCGAGCACATTGGAAAGATCATATCGGAACAGAACGATCTCGCTGACTTCTGCCATCCGTTTTTCCAAAAGTTAATTGTTTATGACAATGCCCACAAAACAAGTTTGCTGCCTACCCTTGAAGCCTATCTTCAATATGTGGACACTCCAAATATTGCTGCTAAAACACTTTTTATTCATAGAAATACTTTGTTCTATCGAATCAACAGGATACATGAGCTTTTTGAGATTGATCTAAGCGATGGTGATATTCGCCTGAAACTTCAATTGACTCTTCATTTTCTAAAACTGAAAACACAACGCGACGATCCTAAAGATCAGAGTATAGAAAGGTAAGCAAATGCAAAAAACATACAGACAAAATTTCTTATCGCTACTTTGTCTGCATGCTGGTCTTTTCTATCTGTTTTCTTTAATTTTTCCAATTCCATCATTATTCAGCTTACCAGCTTTAGGCCAACTGCTGAACCGAGTACCATCGCGATGAACAGAATTCTCGCGGTATTACGCGGTTCACTGTAAAAGATCATGCCCAATATGGCTCCGCCAGAAGCTCCAATACCGGTCCAGACAGCGTAGGCCGTTCCCATTGGTAGTGTTTCCATGGCCAGGGATAGAAATAAGAAGCTCAATCCAAAGCCTGCAAGCAGGTAAAAAGCAGACAGGAAATTCCGATCTTTATGGAGCTTATTAATCATGAGAACTCCCGTCATCTCAAATACGCCTGCCAAAATTAGAAATACCCAGTTCATACGTCAGTCCACCTCTTTTCCTTGTTTCTTCTCTTTGCTCTGTATTTTGAGCCCTACAACTCCGAGCAGAAGCACCCCAATTAGCAACAATTTAGATCCCTGTACCTCAGCACCAAACAACAAAATTTCTGCTAATACAGTGCCGGCCGTTCCCAACCCGACAAATACTGCATACACCGTACCTACCGGAAGCGTACGAGAAGCCATAATCATGAGTATGAAACTTACTAAAATGGCAACTAAAGTGCCCCCCCACTCTATCCAGCCGCTGGCATGTTTCAGGCCGATGACCCATCCAACTTCGAATAATGCCGCAACTACAACAGATAACCATGTCTTGTTCATTTTGTACTTCCTCCTTTTTGATAATGCTGCAAATGTAGTATGGATTTATAGCAGCAATAAAAAAACCTGAGAGAATACTGCATATAGCAGTTTTTCTCCCAGGCTTTTATCCCTCCGTGGCACAGTACGACGACTGTGAGTTTTCTCTCGGACCAGCCGATATTACATCGCGGAACCCTAGAAAACATTTATGAATTCAATTATAGTTAATATTATACATATTAGTGAATAAATTACAATATAAAAATAATAAGAATTCTTATATCATCCTAAACTGATATCATTGTTTTGGTCATTATGAAATCAATTTGTTCTTCATCACCCATATAAAAAGAGTGTGCGCCAGTTTGAACAAATCCCATTTTCTTATAAAAAGCAATGGCGTTTTCATTTTTTTCCCATACGCCGAGCCAGATTTTCTTTTTATTATGCTCCACCGCAATTTCCATAGCTTTATTTAGCAGATATTTACCAAGCCCATGTTTTTGAGATTTGTTTTTTATATAAATCCTCTCAATTTCGAGCGACTCATCACCCATTTTTTCAGATTGGGCGTCATTCATATTTACCTTTAAATATCCAGCAAGTTCTTCATTGAAATAGATGAAAAAGATTTCTGAAGAGACGTTGGACAATTCATCCTCCAACTGTTGAAAATTAAATGCTCTTTCTAGATAGGCTTTCATATTTTCAGGTGAATTCTGATCTTTAAAAGTATCGTTGAATGTTTCAATACTTATTTCTTGGAGTATTTGTAAATCTTCACGTCTGCACTTTATTATTTTTACAGTCACTTAATGTATCGCTCCTTCATGTAAATCAATAATTTCTTTTGTTCCCCTTTTTTACAAATTCCCAGTCTTCCCCTATATTTTCTCTCACTCTTTGAAGAAGATTGAAAATGGTTTCTACTTCTCTTTCCGAAAATCCCTCTAATGCAACGTTATTGGAATAATCATTTTCTCTTTTTATAAAAGGATAAACATTGTTCCCTTTATCTGTTGGAAAGAGTTTTTTAATTTTTTGGTTATGGTTATCTTCTTTCTTTTCAATAAAGCCATTAATTACAAGTTTTTTTATAGCACGAGATGCAGTTGTTCGATCTACTTTTATCATCTCAGCTAACTTTTCTTGAATGATTCCTGGGTTTTCACATATTCGCACAAGGTACAAATACTGCCCTTTTGTAAGGTCATATTCTTTAAATTCTATATTACTTATAGAATCTAATGCCCTTGCGATCATTCCAATTTCACGAAGTACTTCCTTCATAGTTAACTCCTTCGCACCTATTTTATTGCAAATGCAATAAAAATGATATATATTGAATTTACCTTATTTTTATTGCATTTGCAACATAAAATTATGTTAAAGAGGTCGAGTAAAGTGAGATATGTTTTTTTCGTATTAGGAATTTTTATATTATCCCTTGGAATTTCGTTCACTATACAATCAGACCTTGGGACTTCACCTTTTGATGCACTTTTGGTAGGACTGTCCATAAATGTGGGGCTTACTGTGGGAAGTTGGGAAATCATAATAGCTATAATATTGATATGTTGTAATTCGCTTTTAAAAAGACAAAGACCAGAAGTTTTGGGGTTGTTAACGGCATTTATAACGGGTATTGGAATTGATATGTGGCTTTTATTATTACACAATTTGATAACACCTGAACTATGGTACAGCAAAGTTGTTTGTTTTGGAATTGGTTTAGTTGTTGTAGGATTAGGAACTGCAACATATTTACAGACAAATTTTGCACCAATTCCAGTTGACCGATTAACATTGATCATACAAGAATTTACTGGAACAAATCTATTTTTTTCGAGAACATTCATCTACCTTATATTCTTGATCATAGCAGTCATTTTAAATGGACCCATTGGCATTGGAACTTTGTTAACCGTTTGTTTAGGGGGGCTAATACTCAATTACTTTATGCCACTTACTGAAAAAGTACTTGACCGCATATTAACACACTCTGATACATCACCAAATCATGAGAAAGATAAAAAGCATTCTATATAGAATGCTCAGAGTGTCGAGAAAGTCCAGAGGACTTTTCGACACTTCTATTTTTATATGGGGAGACGCATCTTTTAAAACAAAAATCGATTTAAAACGATCTGAGGACCCTAGTTTTTAGACCACTAAGACAGTTTTAAACCCCCTGCAAAAAACAGGGGGTTTCTCGACAGCCTGAGCATTCTATATAGAATGCTTTTTATGTTGTTCAACTAACTTGGTCTGTTAAAAGATGTACTATCATAACGTTGATTTTGATACAGAAATGTACTTTGTACTTAAGTTTGTCTAGAAGAATTGGTACTGTTATTTGTCACTCCATTGGTACTTTAATTGTGTCTAATTCATTTTTATAATGTGTTTGTATTTTGAAGGTCAATTATTAAAGGAGTGTAGCTTTATGTTATGTGGATTATCTGCTTTTCCACTCACCCCAGTTAACGAGACAGGTATTAACGAAAAAGCATTTGTGACACTGATTCAATGATTAGTTGCAGCTGGTGTCGACTCAATTGGTGCATTGGGTTCAACTGGAAATTATGCATATTATAATCGAGAAGAACGTTTACGTGTGCTTCGACTTGCTGTCCGTTCAGCTGAGGGGATTCCCGTGATGACAAGTATAAGTGCGATTCGTACTTCTGAAGTACTTCGATTAGCGGAAGATGCACAAAGAGCAGGAGCAAGCGCAGTGTTGCTAGCCCCTGTCTCCTATCAAACACTAACGAATGAAGAAGTATTTTTACTCTATGAACAGGTAACCAGTTCACTCTCCATTCCACTTTGTGTATATGATAATCCGAGTACCTCGCATTTCCATTTTAGTGATGAGTTGCACGGTCGGATTGCTGAGCTACCTAACGTTCGTTCTATCAAGATTCCTGGAGTACCTTCTGATCCTGAAGCAGCCAAGGCACGCATTAGAAAACTACGCACGACCATTCCTCCCCATGTAACTATAGGAGTAAGTGGAGATTCATTTGCAGTCACTGGCTTGAATGCAGGCTGTGAAGCATGGTACTCGGTTCTCGGTGGTTTGTTTCCAAAGGCGTGCCTAAAAATGACCCGTTTGGCCCAGGACGGTTTTGCTGATGAAGCGGAACGACTCTCGGCGCTACTTGAACCTATTTGGACGTTATTTCATCAATATGGTAGCCTTCGTGTTGTTTCAGCAGCAGCAGAAATAAGTGGCTTGATCTCAAGTCCCAGTCTTCCTTTGCCCTTACAACCATTGAATCAATCAGCTAGAGAACACTTGGAATTCATACTAAAGGACCTTCAGTCTACAGAAACATTCTGTTGCCCATTCGGCTAATAGCTTTTCGAAGAGAAGACTACTAAGCACGTTTGCTGTAAAATTTTTCGTTATGAGTGTTGGAGGAACAACAGATGTGGTTCACATTTGCAATTGGTGCTGAACGTGTTCCAGAGGCTTTGAATTACATTGTCCTAGAAGCAGACTCATTACCTCTCGAAGTCGATAAGGCTATTTCGAGACCTTATTGTCCAATACTTTGCTGAACTATCCAAGCATTCGTAATATCTTAATCCTTTTCTTCGTTAACAACAAAACTATCCACTAAAAAAAGCCAGCTATAATAGCTATAGCTGGCTGTTATACGTTTTTTTCAATTTACTTCCATGATCAAATTCATGCTGTCCTGTGTTAAACCAAATTTGAAGATGAAACGCTAGGTTTTGCAGGAATCACATGTAATAACTGTTTTGAATTTGGATCCTCCAGATTCACATGCACTTGATCATAATTAAATGAATTCGTAACAATAACCATTACCGTAGGATCATAACCCGCAGCCTTAATTTGCTCCAAGTCAAACTCAACTAATTTGTCATCAATGCCAATTCTATCATTTTCCTTAACCAATGGTTTAAAGTGTTGTCCCTTTAATTTCACAGTATTAATACCGATATGAATCAAAAGTTCTATACCGGAATCAGATACAATGCCAATCGCATGCCCGGTTTTGTACACGCTGCTTACCGTTCCGTTTACCGGAGCTGTAACAATTCCGCTAATTGGAACAATCCCTGCTCCTTTACCCATCGCTTCAGAAGCAAACACCTCATCGCTTACACTGCTTAAAGGAACAATTTGGCCATTCACAGGTACCACAACCTCGTTTGGATTTGCTTGATCACTCAAATTCGTCACACTCTTATTCGAAACACCGAAGAAATAAGTTAAAATGACGGCTCCAAAGAATGCAATAATTAATCCGATGACTTCTCCAATGAAACCTTGGCCTAAATAAGTTGGAATAGCCAACAAGCTAGGAAATGTAAATGTGGATGCATGTACTTCAAACGATCCAATAACAGCGCCTCCAATACCAGCAGCGATCATTGCACAGTAGAATGGACGCTTTAATTTAAGGGTTACGCCGTAAATTGCCGGTTCAGTGATACCAAAAATGGCTGTGATTGCTGCAGAACCCGATAGGCCTTTGATTTTGGCATCCTTGGTTTTCAAAAATACGCCTAGAGCAGCACCTGCTTGAGAAAGTACGGCTGCACATACAATCGGCAACCATTGGTCGTATCCTTGATTAGCGACATTGTTTATCATCAGCGTAATCAGCGCCCAATGGACTCCGAAAATGACAATCGACTGATGGAACGCTCCTAAAACCAACCCAGCAAGTAATGGGGAGAAACCAAAGATTGCTAACAATACCATGGCGAACAGGTCACTGATCTTTGTGCCTAGAGGACCGATAACAGCCAAAGTTAGAGGCAACATAATCACTAGAGAAACCAGAGGGGTTAGCATATTACGAATTGATTCCGGAAAGAATTTGTTCAACAAAGGTTCCAAGTAAGAGAGGCCCCAAATCGACAACAGAATGGGAAACACAGACGCTGTATACGTAATTGGTATGATCGGTATGCCAAAGAAATCAATCGTTTGTGAATTGGATACGATCTCTACTAAAGATGGATGAATGAGTGCACCAGCTAACGAAACGGCTACGAATGGGTTGACTTTAAGCTTCTTGGCCGCAGTAAATGCCAAGAAAATCGGCAAAAAATAGAAAATGGCATCACTTGCTGCATTCCATATTTTATACGCACCACTGTCGGTCGATATCCAGTTCATTGTTGTAAATAAAGCTAGAATGCCTTTCAAAATTCCGGATCCAGCCAAGGCTCCCAGAAATGGCGTAAATACGGCCGAAACAAAATCCATCAACTGACTGACAGGATTAAATTTCCCAGTTATTTTTTCTGAAGCGCTTTCATTGTTGCTAGAAGCATGTAATGCCATTCCAGGTAATGATGTTAGTGCATCATAGACTTGAGCAACGGAATTACCAACAACCACCTGATACTGTCCGGCACTATTAACGACGGTAATGACCCCATCTGTGTTTTCAATCTTTTTGGTATCTGCAGTACTCACATCATTTAATTTAAATCTCAATCTAGTGGCACAATGCCACACCGCATTTACATTCTCTTTTCCTCCTACGCCATCCAGAATATCCTTTGCCAATTTTTGATAACTCATAGTTGTCCCCCTATTATAAATGCCCGGATCATTTTCCACATACCGTATTACTAAAACGATACAAAATGATCCGGGGGTGCCTTAATCATTTAGTGATTCTCATCCTAATCGTTGGTGGTTCTATGAAGATCTTCGCCGTTTGTATCAATAACTTGCTTATACCAGTAAAAACTATCTTTATAATGGAATTGCCCATTTCCATTACCTTCATCATCATAGTCCACATAAATAAAGCCATATCTTTTGCTCATTTCAGCAGTACCTGCACTGATGATGTCGAAAGGGGCCCAGGTACAATAGGCAAAGACATCTGCCCCTTCATGTATTGCCTCTTTCAGTGCTGCAATATGCTCCTGGTGGTATTCGATGCGATAATCGTCATGAACTTTATTGTCCGCTGTTAAAATATCTTTAAATCCAAGACCATTTTCAGCCACTATCATGGGAACATGATACCTGTCCCAATATTTAGACATGCAGAGATATAATCCTGAAGCATTTATAGACCAGCCCCAGCGATTCGCTTTCAAATGGGGATTTTTGACGGTAGAATTAGGGTCCATCGTATTCTCACTAGCTTTAACAGTATTTGACCAGTAATAAGAGACTGCAAGGAAATCGGCTGTATTGTTCCGAAGCAACTCTTTCTCCGATTCCGTAATTTCCAGCTGGATGTCATGGTCTTCGAAATACGTCGATGCATATTCTGGATACTCGCCTCGAATCAGAACATCGCTGTAGAAATATTGCATTCGATTCCGTTTGAAATTCAGTTCGACATCTGCAGGTTCACATGAATAAGGGGCGGTTAATGTATCGGCCAACATCATTCCCATTTGAAGGGATGGATTTAGCTTGTGGCCAAACTCAGTAATCTTTGCAGAAGCAACGAATTGGTGATGAACCGCTTGAAACTTAGACTGCTCGTAATGATCAACTTTATCTTTCAGTATGCCAAGGGAGGCAAATGCCTCTTTGTGGACAAGGTTAATTTGATTGATAATGATCCAATATTTAACGATTTGGTGATATCTTTGCAGGACGGTTTGCCCATACTTCACGAAGAAATCAATCAGTTTCGGGTTTGTCCAACCGCCATATTGCTCAACCAAATTTAAAGGCATTTCATAATGGAAAATCGTGACGATTGGCTCAATATTTTTTTCTTTCATGTACTCAAATAATCGATCATAGAAGGCCAAACCCTGCTCGTTTGGAACGGTATCATCTCCATTCGGAAAAATCCTGCTCCAAGAAATAGACAACCGCAATGTTTTTACATGCATGTCTGCTAACGCATCGATATACTCACGGTATCGTTCGTAGAAATGTACTCCTTGGCGCTTAGGGAAATAGTATGTCCCATGTTTGTATTTTTCGTATGTTTCTGAATCCATGTCATTAAAATGTAGATCAATAGGATCAGCTCCTGGAATAAACGGCTGAATATCAGCGGTACTTAGCCCTCTTCCATCCCTGCGATGTGCACCTTCTACTTGATTAGCAGCAATAGCTCCTCCCCACAGAAAGTCTTTTCTTATTTTGCTCATGTACGTTTCCCCCAAATGTATTTAAAATTTTTGTACGATAAAGACTCCTGCAATAACCAAAAGAGCTCCCAATAATCGAGGAATATTCAAAGTGTGCATACTAGCACCAATTAATCCAAAATGATCAATGATCACCGACACGATTATTTGCCCAGCTAAAACGTATCCAACCGTAGCTGCTACTCCTATTCTGGGCATGAGAATGGTTGTCGCCAATACATAGAAAGCACCCAGTAGTCCTCCTGTCCACATCCACCAGGGAGCTTCAAACCATTCTTTTTTGAACAACGATCCTTTTACAAAAAAAGATATGATTATTAATGAGATGGCACCTACTGTAAAAGAAATGGCCGAAGCAACAATAGGTGATCCCACCACCGTCCTTAGCTGCGCATTAACACTAAATTGTGTAGGCAAGGCCATTCCTGCCAATAATGCGAAAATTATGAATATGATAGCCATGTATTTTCCCCTTTCTCTTACTTTGATCAATTAGCCAATCTGAAATTGAACGAAGTGCTTCAATAAATCGTTTATCCGATTTTAGAACCACGAGAAAAGAAAATACCAAAAGAACGGTTTCAAGTGTGTCCATTGCAAAAGTAATCCCGCCTCACAGTATTATCCCCTCTCAAATTCTGAAGATTGAATATCCCCTACAGATGAGTCAATAATATAACTTAAATATGGGAATACTAGATTGGTCACCTTCTCAATTTATCGATTAATCATTGACAACCCGAGTATAATTCACGCAGTATAATAAGTAAAATTAATAATAAATATAGGAGGTATACTAAATACTTATATGGATATTAATTATGAACTCTATAAGATCTTCTATATCACAGTAAAAGCTGGAAGTATGTCTAATGCGGCAAAGGAACTGTTTACATCACAATCGGCAGTTAGTCAGTCCATAAAACTACTTGAAAATAAGCTAGGTGGACAATTGTTCCATAGAAGAGCACAAGGAGTGTCCCTTACTACGGAAGGAGAGATATTATTTCAATATGTAGAACAAAGCTATGAGTTATTACAGGCGGCTGAAAGAAAATTTTTGGAATTAAGGAATTTAGATGCTGGCCAACTAAGAATAGCCGTAAGCACAACAGCTTGTAGTAACTTCTTGATGCAATACCTAGAGACATTCTCCTTGGCTTACCCTAATATCGAGATTTATATCAAAGATCAATCTACTCATTCTACAATTAAGCAGCTAGAGTCAGGCGAAGTTGACATAGGAATCATCAATCTGAACGGAAGCAGAGATTCTCTAACGGTGATTGGAAAAATAGAAATACAAGATTGTTTTGTAGTAGGTGAGAGATTTAAAGAAATATGTGATAAACCAATATTCTTAAAAGAACTAGTAGTAAATCACCCGATCATTCTCATGCAGAAAGGACTTAATACAAGAAAATATATTGACAACTTTTTCACTTCATATGGCTTAAAAGTAATACCTAAAGTAGAACTGAGTACCATGGAACTGTTAATTGAGTTTGCTAAAAAAGGTTTGGGCATATCGTGTGTAATCGAGGATTTTGTTCGCAGCGATTTGGATCAACAACAGCTATTCATAGTGCCCATCCAAGAAATCATACCTAAAAGGTTTTTAAGTATTGCTATCAAAAAAGACTTGCCCCTTTCTGCAGCAGCTCAGAAGTTTATTGAGCTTTTTCAAAGCTGCACAGTATAAATTTATAAATTGGTTTATTTATTAAAGAATTGTCTAAAAAAAGCTCACTAAGGGCTTCTTATTTGACAGTCAACGAACCTCGCTTCAACCGCTCCAGAATGAGGTCGTCTGCTCCTGCGACAACTGGATGGTTGGTATAGTGAGCATTAAATAGGTAGATATCTAATCGGCAATGGAATAATCAAGTTCTTGTCCTTGGCTCGGAGCAAGGAACTTGATTTCTTAAAACAAAAAAGCCGTCATTTAGGCGGCTCCTAATGCAACATGCTTTTGTCCTCCGACATTTTTTTATTAACTCAAAGCTCAAGTCTGCCAACCAATTTTTTTGAATCAATCTCCTCGTTCTGACATGACGTACCAACCGCAGTGCCCTTCGGCTGTTAACTATTGGCATATGGAAAGCACCACCCGTATCCCGATGGGTGACTGAATATTGCATTGGAGTATCTATTTTGTCGGGATGTTTACTTTAGGTAACCATGATGTCATATTATTCTGATCCATTCTTGTAATCAATTCGATCTGCGATCCCAAACTTCTTCATGAGTTTATGATACGTCCAACCTTCTACGATATGGAGTCGTATGGCCCTCTACCTTGGTTTCAAACGTATACTCGTTGCAGCTGTATCCCTGGACACCTGGTTGGTGTATGGCAGGCAGATGATATGATCCTCAGATTCCAGTTTATGACTCCAGTAATTTTTTCCCTTCTCAAATAAGGCTTTCAATGGCATCCCTCCTGCTTCATGGGGTCTGTTACCCCAGTTGGAATGGTGCGTTGTTACGTACATGAGCGTTGTGTCAGAAAAAGAATACTTTGCAGGCAAGGGCAGGCGGACAAGCCGCCGCCCTCTGCACACGCAAAATGAATTCATTGCATTTAGAAAACGGATTTAGAAAACAAAGTCGATGGAATCCGGCGAGAAGCCTTCCGGTTGCTCGTCCGAGTTCACCTGAATATCGCTTAATAGCAAATCTGGATTGATCCCAATCTGGGACAGGATCGCTATCAAATCTCTGGTTAATCTTTCAATAGCGTCGGCCCCAAATAGCTTCGTGCAATATTCAAACGAACCCTTGATCTCCCCATCTTCATCACTCATAGACAAGGTCAAATCGAATTTGGAAATACGATGCTCCTGAACATACGGACTGAAGGACAGCATTTCAAGCTTCGCTTCTTGTGACTCCATATTTTCCAGTACAAACATAGTGTCGAATAATGGGTTACGGCTTGCATCCCGTGCTACATCCAGCTTTTCCACCAACTCTTCCAGTGGATAATCCTGATGCTCGAAGGCTTGCAGCGTACGATCTCTGGCTTCTAGCAAGTAGTTGTGGAACGTTTGGTTGCCCTTCGGCTGATGCCGGATGGCTAGCGTATTGACGAACATTCCGATCAGTGGCTCCAGTTCAGGCAACAAGCGGCCTGCTACCGGCGTACCGATGATCAAATCGTCCTGACCGCTGTATTTGGACAGCAGAACGGTGTAGGCGCTTAATAGCACCATGTACAGCGTGCTTCCGGTCTGTGCCGCAATTCGGTGCAGTTGCTCGGATACATTTGCGTCCACTGTAAATTCATACATCGCACCCTCGAAGCTGCGAACAGCAGGTCTAGGATAAGCAATTGGCAAATCCAGTACCGGCAATTCTCCGGCTAAATGCTCCAGCCAGAAGTGTTCCCGGCGTTGGTATGATTCACGCTGCATCTCCTGCTGCTGCCACACGGCGTAGTCTTTGTACTGAATTTGCAACGGCTCCAATTCCTGTCCCTCGTACAGTTGTACCAGCTCCTGCACGATATTGTTAGACGATACACCGTCTGAAATAATATGGTGCATGTCGTACATCAGGAGATGGCGCTCTGGTTCAGTTTGAATGAGACGGACACGCAGCAGTGGTGCCTGGCGAAGATCAAAGCTGCGTACAAAGGACTCGATATAGGCTTCGGCTTCGGACCCCCTGGCCTGCAGGCGCTCTACTGCAAACTCCACTTGATCGTAAACCCGCTGAACGACCTCGCCTTCCACCATTTCAAAGGAAGTCCGCAGCGTTTCATGGCGGGCTATTAACTGACGGAACGCATCCTCTAGCCGATCGGCCTGAAGCGGTCCCTCCACAGTTAATACACCCGGCATATTGTAGCTGAGATCCCCACCTTCCAGATGGCTCAAAATGTACAGTCGTTTTTGAGCCGAGGAAACCGGGTAGTACGCCTGTTGCGCCGCCGCAGGGATCACCGTATAGGTGTCTGTCCCGTGCGTTGCGATGAGCTGGGCTTGCTGCTCAATCGTAAAGTGTTGGAACACCTCTCGCAGCGTAATCCGACTGTCCAGTTCCTGATGGATTTTGGCCACCAGCGTCGTTGCCCGCAGGGAGTGCCCACCCACGTCAAAGAATGAGTCGGTGACTCCTACGCTGGACAGTTTCAAGACATCCTGCCAGATTTGGGCTAGTTTGGCTTCCAGCGGCGTCCGCGGTGCAACGTACTCCAGGCCTCCTTCGAGACGTGCTTCCGGCGCCGGCAACGCCTTGCGGTCGATTTTCCCGTTCGGTGTCAGCGGGAAACGATCCAGTTGTACCACATACGTCGGGATCATGTAATCCGGCAGCTTCGGCTGCAGTGCATTGCGCAGCTCCGGCAAACTCAGGGACTCTGAAGCTATGATGTAGGCACACAGGTCCTTGTGTCCGTCTTCGTTTTCCCATGCTGTGACCACGGCTTTCTGAATGCCATCCACGGTCAGCAGCTGTGCTTCCACCTCGCCCAGCTCGATCCGGTAACCCCGGATTTTCACCTGATGGTCGATCCGGCCCAAATACTCAATGCTGCCGTCTGGCAACCACCGTGCCAGGTCGCCCGTCCGGTACATCCGGTTTGTATGAGTGCTGTCCGCTTGATCGGCTGCTGCCGCATCTGCGAACGGATTCGGGACGAACTTCTCTGCCGTCAGCTCCGGCAGGTGCAGGTATCCTCGTCCGACACCTGCACCTCCGATATAAAGCTCACCTGCGATCCCGATCGGTACCAGCTGTTGCTGGCTGTTCAAGATGTACACGGACTGGTTCGCTATCGGCGTTCCGATGGATACCGTATGCTCCCCTTTTTCCAGCAGTGCGTTCAGGGCTTCCACATCTTCAATCGTATAAGCAGTCGCATCTACCGTGGTTTCGGTCGGACCGTACACGTTGGTAATCACCGGACGATACCCGGACCACTTGTGCAGGAACACATTTACCAGCTGCACGGATAATGCTTCGCCACCGATCAGGTAATGCTTCACTTCCGGCGCTTCCGTCACATTGACGCTTTCGTTCAAAATATGCAGATGCGCAGGTGTGCCGTCCGACAGATCAATCCGGTGCGTGCGGTAGTAGGTGATCAAATGCTCTCCGCTCAGACTGACGTCACGGGACACCACGTGCAGGGTGTGGCCTAACAGCAAGCTGGCAAAGATTTGCTTCACTGAAGCGTCAAATACAAATGCCGACAGCCATGCGACATGAAGCGGCTGTTCATAACGGCTGTATACTCGCTCCAATAAAGCATCTACCAGATTGCTAACACTGCCCTGCTCGATCATGACCCCTTTCGGCTGGCCGGTGGTACCTGACGTGTAAATCATATAGGCCAGGTTATGCTGGCGGGCGACAGGGATTAGGTTGCTCGCATCCTGTGCTCCCAGTTGAGCTTGAACGTCCTCGTCATCCAAGACTACAGCTCGAACTGTGGATGGCAAGCTGAGCGACAGGTTGGCGACTCTACTTGTAATCACGACCTTGGCCCCACTGTCTTGCAGCATGTAGTCGATGCGCTCCTGTGGATACACCGTATCCATCGGCACATACGCGCCTCCGGCCTTAAGTACCCCCAGAATGCTCACCAGAATATCCGCAGAACGTTCCAGCAATACGCCAACCGGTTGATCTGCTTCGATCCCTTCCGCTCGTAACACACGAGCCAATTGGTTCGCACGCTCATTCAGCTCAGTGTAGGTCAGCGTGGTGGCTCTAGACACAACTGCTATCCGCTCAGGGTTGCGCTTCGCTTGCTCTTCAAAGCGTTCGCTGAGCGAACGGCCTTGCACCTGTCTGTGTTCAACACAACGCACACTATGTGCGTTCGGGTCATTAAATACCTCCAGAATCTGCACGGTTTCTTCCGCCGTAATCAGTTCCAACTCACCCAGCTTCGCATCCGGGTTCGCCGCCACCGCTTCGGCCAAACGAATAAAGTGGCGTGTCATCCGTTCCACGGTTTCCCGTTGATACAACGCGGTTGCATACTGCAATCCGAACTGGATACCTGCTTCTTCCTCACTGGCCTCCATCATCAAATCAAACTTGACTGGCGTTTGTTCTAAGCCGTATGGACGGAAGCTCAGGTCCGCCAGCTGCAGCTCGCCTTCCTCAGTCGTTTGCAGGGTAAACATCGTATCAAACAGTGGATGGCGGCTCATATCCCGTTTCACGTTCAGCTTTTCCACCAGCTCCTCAAACGGATAGTCCTGGTGCTCGTAAGCTTGCAGGGCACGCGTCTTCACATCCTCCACGTAGCTTCGGAAGCTTTGCTCTGCTGTCGGATAGTTCCGCAATGCCAACGTTCCGACGAACATCCCAATCATCGGCTCCAGATCCGCATGCGGTCGTCCAGCTATCGGTGTGCCGACTACGATGTCCTCTTGCCCGCTGTATTGGTGTAAGAGCGCGGTGTACGCTGCCAGCAGCACCATATACAGCGTGGAGCCTGTGTTTGCCGCCAGTTCTTTCAGCCGTTCGCTGACTTCACGTTCCAGTTCGAATACCACCGTATCGCCTGCCGTACTTCGTATCGACGGACGGGCAAAGTCTGTAGGTAGATCCAGTACAGGCAGTTCACCCCGGAAGGTGTCGAGCCAGTACGCTTCCTGACGTTGCATCCACTCTTGATGGGCTTCGCTTTGCTGCCATACCGCATAATCCTTGTACTGTATACGCAATGGCGAAAGCTCTTCACCGTCGTACAAGCGGACAAATTCATCGGTCAGTACCCCCATGGACACACCATCCGAGACGATATGGTGCATATCGAGCATGAGCAAATGCTGCGATTCCTGCTCGGTTCCTTGTACACCCAAATCTACCAAGCCTACCCGCAGCAGCGGAGCGGCTTGCAGATCGAACGGACGTACAAACTGCCGCACCCATTCTTGTGCTTCCTGGCTGACCATCGTGTCCGTATCCGTGGTTGTATCTTCTGCCTGTACCTTTGTATATTCCACCTCAAACGGCACGGTGTCCTCAATCCATTGCATTGGCTCACTGTCCACCAGTGCAAAGCGGGTACGCAAGGTCGCATGACGGGCGATTAGTTGACGGAACGCGTCTTCTACCCGTTTCACATTCAGCGGTCCGCTCACTTGCAGCACCGACGGCATGTTGTAGTTCACATCATTCGGGTCGAACTGATGCAGCACATACAGTCGTTTTTGCGCCGAAGATAATGGGTAGAAGTTGCGTTCTTCCGTTACCGGAATGGACGCATATGTTACTTGATCGAGATGTTCTAGTACGACTGCCAATTGTTCAATGGTTGGTGATTCAAAAATACTGCGTAGTGGAAGCGGCTTGTTCAGCTCCTTGTGAATTTTCGAGGCCAGCGTCGTCGCCCGCAGCGAGTGTCCGCCAATCTCAAAGAAGTTTTCCTTCACACCGACCTGCGCCAGACCCAGCACATCCTGCCAAATTTGCGCCAGCTTCACTTCCACCCATGTCCGCGGTGCAACATAATCAGCTCCGCTTTGCAGGCTGCCTTCCGGTGCTGGCAGTGCCTTGCGGTCGATTTTGCCATTCGGAGTTAACGGCATCTGCTCCAGCTGTACCAGATAGGAAGGGACCATGTAACCCGGTAGCTTCTGGCTCAAAGCGCTGCGCAGTTCACTTGCCACAACTTCCCCATCGGCGACCACATAAGCGCAGAGCTGCTTCTGCCCTTGCTCATCTTCACGCGCGATGACCACAGCTTCTTGCACCGCTTCCAGCTTCAACAGCTGCGTTTCTACCTCGCCCAGTTCGATCCGGTAGCCCCGAATTTTCACCTGTGCGTCGATCCGTCCCTTATATTCCAGCGTCCCGTCCACATTCAAGCGTACCAGGTCGCCTGTGCGATAGCAGCGTTCTCCGCTGCGGAACGGGCTGTCGATGAACTTTTCGGACGTCAGGTCCGGACGGTTGCGGTATCCACGTGCCACCCCGTCACCGCCGACGATCAGCTCACCCCATACCCCGACGGGCTGAAGCCGCATCGAACGGTCCACGACATACGCTGTCGAATTATGGATCGGTCTGCCAATTGGCACCGATTCCGATTGCATACCAGTGATCGCATGCACTGTGGAAAAGGTCGTATTTTCGGTCGGGCCATAGATGTTACTGATCCGCAAGGATGGATGAGCCTCCAGCACCCGGTTCATATGTGGTACGGACATCACATCACCGCCGACCAGCAGCTCCCGTACCCCCTCGAACAGCGCCAGATCCTGCTGGGACAGCTGGTTAAAGAGCGGTGTAGTCAGAAACATCGTGGTAATGCCGTGGCTACGCACAGCCTCCTTAAGCTTGGGGGCGTCCAAAATGACATCCTGGCTCACTAGCACCAGCTGTCCACCATTCAATAGCGCCCCCCAAATTTCGAAGGTGGATGCGTCGAAAACAACAGCCCCTGTCTGTAAAATGCGCGTGTCGGCATCTAATTGCGCGTAGTTTGTATTTTTCACCAAACGTACGACATTACGATGCTCCACCATAACGCCCTTCGGTTGCCCCGTCGTACCCGACGTATAAATGACATACGCCAGATCGTTTGGACCAGACAACGACTCCAGATTGGAAGCATCCTCGTGATACACGCCCTGTGCCCCATTCAGCACCAGCACGTTACCATGGAAAGCCACTTTATCCACCAGATGGTTTTGCGTTAATAACAGCTTCGCACCCGAGTCGTCCAGCATATAGCGGATACGCTCCTCTGGATACGTCGGATCGATGGGGACATATGCACCCCCGGCTTTTAAAATGCCTAAGATGCCCACGATCAAGTCTACCGAACGCTCGGTCATCAGACCCACCAGTCGATCCTTCTTCACGCCTTGACTGCGCAAGGTGCGCGCCAGACGATTCGCACGTGCATTCAGCTCGCGATAGGTCAACTGCTCTCCTTCGAAGAACAACGCTGGCTGTTCCGGTGTCTGCGCCGTTTGTGTCTCGAACAAGCCATGAATCGTTTGCTCGCTTGGATACTCAGCAGCTGTATTTCCCCATACGCTGAGAATTTGCTCGCGCTCCTGCTCACTTACCATATCCAGCTCATGCACTCGAATGTCCGGCTTCGCCACCACCTGCTCCAACAGCTGTATCAGATGGCCCTGAGTCCGATCAACGGCTTCCCGATCATATAACTTCGCATTGTATTCAAATCGGATTTTCATCGCTTCCTGCGGCATAACGACCAGATTGAAATCATAGTTGGTTTGTTCAATCATGCCGGCATTGCGAATTTCAAAATCCGACTCTGCACCTTCGCCAAGTTGCTCGACCTGCTCCTCCACCGGATAGTTTTCAAACACGATAATGTGGTTGATCAGATCTTGCTTTTGCTCGCTCAAGGCTTGAATTTCATATAGCGGATACGTTTCATAATCTTGAGAAGTCAGCGCCTGCTGCTGATTCGTTCTGATCATGTCAGCAAAGGTGTCCTCAGCCCCACTGCGGATACGTATTGGAATGGTGTTAATGAACAAGCCCACCATATTTTCGATCCCCGTAATATCCGCTGGACGACCAGACACTAC